>JANQLS010000009.1 GCA_028280485.1 Planctomycetota bacterium | reverse complement strand
CTCCGCTGAACATAGGGTCTTCGCCCCTACGCAGTAATAATGGAATAAAGACCTAGGGTCTTTATTCATGGCCGAGTTGATCCCAACTCGGCTTAGTTCTGTTAGCAATTTTCATTATTCAATTTAAATCGAGTTCTTAACAATTTAAACTATCCCCCATAGATCAGCATTTAAGCTTCTCGGATTAATCGCCCCTCCGTTTTATAACGAACCATTTTCAGAGCGCAGTTGGGAATCATGATTTATATTTTTTTAGCCATCTGGCTTTATACCCTCATCCATTGCTTCAGAAGAAAAGACCTAAGAAGCGTATTTTCTTCTGTTAAGAAAACTCGTTTTTTTTGGTTCTGCACGCTTCTCATCGCCGATCCTTGGGTGATGGTTTATTATTTTTTCTACAATCGTGAATCTCAATTAAATTCACCTTACACCAAGAAGTTAAAATATAAAGTCATTGGAATCATCACCATCCTTCTCGCTTACAGTTGGGTTCCTTTCAAAGATGGTTCCTCGATCAAAACTTATAGTCGAGTTGACGACAAGATGGTTTTAACCGAAGGTCGTTTCTCTCCCTGGATTTCGTTGGGACTTCGCGCGTATATATCAAAAAGAGAACTGACAAGTACCAGCACGTTAGGACAGGGCGAACTTGCCCCACTAAATTGCCGAAACATAGCCTTAATTGCTCGAAGCCCCCATCCAGCCGTACATGCTCTCGGCCATCAACTTCAAAAAGAACTGAAGAAACTGGAATTCGTGCAATCCATCGAATTCACTCCTTACGGCCACTCTTCAGATAAAACTAAAGTTTACCCAGATTTAATTTTGGGGCTCGACATCGAAAACAGCCTCACCATCCGCCTACCAGGGGCAACTTTCTTTAAGGCAACCTTTCATATTGATTCTGACTATACGCCCGAAAGAATTGTCACCAGAGATATCAGTTTTTATGGCTTACTTGGAAAACAATACGGCTGTACGAAATCCGTGAGAACCATGGGTTTATTGGTTGGATTTGAAAATGCTGCCAATAAATACTCAGGTGTCGCCAGTAATATTTCAGGTTCACTTAAAATTGCCGGAGATCTTAAAAAGACAGCTGAAGAACACGAGGCCCTCACCGAATTCCCCCCAGAGTTTGATTGCGTTTTTGAAGAGCTTTCAATTCCAGAGCCTCTTAAAAAGATGCAAGAGGTTAAAAAGATCCGATCTGGAAACTATCCCTTTCTTCACAATGTCACAGCTTGGGAGTTCAAAGGGTCAGGAGATTACTGGGCAGTTAGAAACCAGCTTCAAGATGAATTTAAAAACGTCGGGTGGGTCAATGCCGGAGGTTCTCTGAGTTATGGTGATTTGTACTTGAAGAAGGGCGATGAATATTTCTTCTTAAGAAAACTCGACCACCGGGGATTTACGACATTTAATTTTGAATTTGATTCAAATGGTCTCACCAACGTTACTGAAATTGTAGAGAAAGAGACTCGATTCGTCGGGTTTCAAACCAAGGCGATGAATCAAAAAGAAACTCAGGCTAAATACAAGTCACTCTTCAACTCTGATTTATCCCGAGAGCAAATTAAAGTCGTAGCTCCACTCATATCTAAAAAGTATCCGATGGAGGCTTTGACTCTCCTCGACAAAACTCAATTACAATCAGTTGATCACTATCTTTTAAAAGCGAGGCTCTTCGAAGAAATTGGAGATCCCCCAAACGCGCTTCGTGAATTTAAAAAGGCATTCATCCTTCGCAAGATGTCGGACAACTCATCAAAATATGACTTCGAGAGGACGCAAAAATATTTAGGCCTGGAGGAAGAGATAAAGCTACCCGTTGAGGAAGACATTTATTTAAATCTTCAGTTTATTGATTTTAATTCTATTCAAGACTCGCTGACTAAAGAGCTGAAGGTGGGCGAGTCATTATTTGTTTATAATCTAATCCTCGAGGAAGGATTTGGAAGATCAGACCGACATCTCGTCCAAGTTCAATTAGTTGAAAACCCAGAAAAACCTTCTCAACCTTTCGTAACGCTCAAATTTGCAAGTACTCAAGGTTCTAGCTACGGTATGTCTACTAAAGCAGCCTTAACTAAAGATCGCACTTATTCAGGGTCTGCAAATTTAATCTATGATAAAAATTCTTTGGCAGTTGAAGTCAGTGCTTCGACTTCAGATCAATATTTAGTGAAACTTCTAAGAACTATTTGGTGATCTCAATCAAGTAGTTGGCTCACGAAGTGACCCGAGACTACAGGTAGATGCACTTTTAGTTTAAGTATGTCCCTCTTAAATATTATTGCTTAATTATCTTTGCAAAAAAATACTTCAATCCATAACCGGCTCACGGGGTGAGCCGACTACTTTAAATAAAAGTAGGGCTGCCACTCAAAGTAGCAGCCCCACTTTCAATCTCAGTTCGACGAATCTATCAAGACTTACTCAAAGCCTTAACACTTCCTTCCTTCATAATTCCCATCGTTGCTTCAACACTTCCGAGAACCTCTTTAACTTCATTCAACAAGGCTGATTGAATCATGAAATTGAAAAAAGCTTCTTTTGGAACATTCTTCATGATTTCAGGATTCTTTTGACTGAAGACCATCATTTTTTGCTGAATCTTTTCGAGAGCCGCAAAGCCTTGACCTACGGATTGAAGGCTCGAAGGCATCAAGGCGACGGCTTTGTTCGATTTCGCTAATGTTTGGAAACTCGCTAACAACTCTTGTTTCTTTTCCGAAGAGATCGCTTTTGCTTCTTTTTGGGCAACTTTCCAAGATGCTTTGATTTCGCCTATCCTGGAAGCCATTTTGATGGGGCAAGCCGACTTCTCGGTGGAGCACGTCTTTCCATCGGCATTGATTTGAACTTGTGAAGAAGGCGTTTTTTCTGAACAACATTTCCCACTGGCAAAGCCAGAGGTGTAGGTCGTGAGTTGTTGTAAATTAGAAAGCAAGCCTGCTCGAGCTTTCTTCATCTCTTTAGCTTCGTTACACGCTTTGAGACAATCTTCTGATTGAGGCTTAAAGTTTTTACTTTCGAGTGGGCAATGCTTGGCATTTTCTTTGTCTAAAGCGATGACCATCCCCAATGTCTCATTCACAACTTGGAGGGTGGTTCCAAGTCGCTTACCGACGGGGCAGTCCTTTTTAACTTCGTTAACTTTTGCGAGAATATTTTTCTTTTGTCTGGAGTCGAGGGCTTGTGCTTCTTTGGCTACTCCTTTCCAGCTTTTGACCAATTGAGAGAGCTTTTGACCCACTTCACATTTACCGTCTGAGTTTAGATTTTCAGCAATGGAAACCGAGCCGAAGAAAAGAGGAACTGCTACTAAAGTGAGAGCTACTTTTGTGATTAAGCTTGAAGACATGGATAGAATCCTTTTTGGTATTAAGAGAGAAGGGACATTCCTTCTAAGTGAAAATTTCGAGAGTATGAAAACAAGATTGGGTTCGCCGGCAGCAAGGTGACGAGCACCATTCGAAAGCCTTGTTGCGGCGGACTTTATTTTTTCTGGGTCACAAACCTCCTTTTGTCTCTAAGATTCCTGCGCCCGTAGTTCTTGTTTGTTTTACGTTTTCAGTAAAAACCAACCAGTTGGTATGTTTAATGACAAAATTAAAAGCGTTGACCTCAAACACTCGGGTCAACGCCCATAAAGACTTTGAATATAAGCTCTTAAATGCTCAAGGCTCGTGACCATCGCCCCCCGGTCCTGCGTGGCCTTAACTAAGAGCATCGATCCTTGAGCTAAGGAAATGAAGAACGATCCCAATCCTTCAGCATCAAATTCTTTCTCTGGGGCATGAAGAGCTTTGGCCTCAATCAGATCTTTCGAAATGCCATGAATGAATCGTTCGAAACTACACTGACAGACTTGGCGAAGTTCGGGGTGGGTTTCATAGATTTCTTGAGCGAAGGTCCCCACCAAACAACCTTTCATATCAGGATCTTTCGCTCCTTCTATCATGCAATGGATCAGGCAATAGACTCTTTCTAAAGGATCTTCGATCGCCCCACAGGCTTCTTTAAATGCCCCTTCCTGCTTTTGAGAAAACTTCTCTAGAAGAACCTTTCCCAGATCTTCCTTACTCTTGAAGTAATGAAAGAAGGATCCCTTGGTCACTCCGGCTGCCGTGCAGATTTCCTCGACACTCGTAGCGATATATCCCTTGGTGAGCATGATTTCCTCTGCCGCTTCCAAGAGCTTATTTCGAGTTGGGGGATCAGGATTTTTGGTTCTCAATGTTCAGTCCATTTGATCGGAGCACGAGGGTAAAGCCTTTAAACTATTTAAATTTAATGACTTAAGAAGATACCCAGGCAGGTTAAGGTTGAATCCAGCTTTAATACCTACCAGTCGGTATAAGAATACAATGGATACTAATAGAGTCAAGTTGGAAACTTTCAGAAAATTCAAATGTTGGGATCTACTGTGGCTGTGAATTTTTAGAACTCCCAATTTAACTAGCCCGAAGCGCTAGCGAGAATTTCTCCCCTAGCTAGCGCTTTGGGCTAGTTAAGGTCTTATTTCTATTAGGTTAGAAGGCAACTCTTTTAGACATGAGAGTAAATTCACAACCACGGGAATTGGGATCGAGCAAACCCTTCCTTAGGGCCCGTTTCAAAATCTTTTCCTTTTTTCCGAGTGAAGAGGCTCTTTATTGCAGAAGGACAGCTTTGTTGTAGATTCACTTCAGAGTTCGATCGTTCCCAATCGAATTAAAAACCTCGCAGAACCTTAAATGCGATTTACACCAGGGAAGTCCGAAGCTTTAGCGAGGGATGGGCTACGATCAATAGAAGTCTTCGTAATCGCTTCAGGCTAAGAGCCGTTGAACAAACCATAAAGGGGAATAGCAGCTTCAACTACCTGCTTCGAGGTAGCGGCTTGTTATCCCTCGCTAAAGCTTCGGGCTTGGTGGGCGCTCTGTTCTTTTAAGCAAATTGTTGTATTTTGGGTGTTAGTCATTTTTAGGAAAAAATGAATCCTGGTCCTCACCCTAACATCCAATCCTTCATCGCTACCATGAAACCCGATCATCTTAAACTCACCGCACTCCTTCTTCTCTGTCTCAGTTTTCTACCTAAGGCTGAATGCTTCTCGAACGAACGCCTCAACGTTCTCTTCATCGCCGTCGATGACATGCGAGTAGAACTGGGCTGCTACGGGAACACGCAAGCTATCTCCCCCCATATTGATGCCTTAGCTAAACGTGGAACGCTCTTCACTCGAGCTTATTGCCAGCAAGCCGTTTGCAATCCTTCGAGAGCATCGTTACTCACTGGCTTACGTCCCAGCACTTTGGGTATTTGGAATCTTCAAACTCATTTCCGCCAAGTGCGAAAAAACATCATCACTCTCCCCCAACTGTTTAAAAATAACGGATACTTTGCTCAAGGGATCGGAAAAATTTTCCACAACTGGAGGCAAGATGACTTCAAGGGGGATCGCCCCTCGTGGTCGGTTCCCCAGGTAATGCACTACAACAGTCACGGTAGAGACAAAGCTCAAGTCCAAGGCAAGCTTCCACCCAATCACGCCAAAACTCCTAGGTGCGAAATCCGTGACGTTCCCGATGAAGCTTACTTCGATGGACGAATTGCCAACTTAGCAGTCGATGCCTTAAAGGAGCTTAAAGACAACAAGCAACCCTTCTTCTTAGCCGTTGGTTTCTGGAAGCCTCACGCTCATTTCAACGCTCCGAAAAAATATTGGGACCTCTATAAGCGAAGCGATATCCAGTTACCTAAAAATCCCGATCATCCAAAAAACGTTCCTCCCATCGCCCTCCACAATGGAAGAGAGATTAACAACGCATTCAAAAACCGCCCGGCTAAAGTCCCCACCCCCAAGGATGCGGTCGCTCTTAGGCACGGGTACTACGCAGCGATCAGTTACGTCGATCGCCAAGTGGGGAAAGTGATCGAAGAATTAGATCGTTTAGATTTAGCTAAGAACACCGTGATCGTCTTTTGGTCGGATCACGGATTTCATTTAGGTGAAAATGGTTTGTGGGCTAAAACATCAAACTTCGAACTCGATGCTCGAGTGCCCTTGATCATCGCAAGCCCTCAGCACTCAGCCAACCAGCGAACGAATTCACTCGCCGAGCTCTTGGATCTGTACCCCACCCTCGTTGAACTTTGTCAACTCCCAAGGCCCAATGGACTCGAAGGGAAAAGTCTCGTTCCCGTTTTAAACTCTCCTTCAAAAGAGGTTAAGCCTACTGCCTTCACATGGCACCCGCGTCCGGCATATCCCAACAATATAACGGGTCCTGAGGCGATGGGATATTCGATGCGAACCGGACGCTATCGCTATACCGAATGGCGACAGCATCCTACCGCAGAGGTCATCGCTCAGGAACTCTACGATCATGAGCATGATCCTCTAGAAACCCATAACCGTGCCTACGAGAATGAAAACAAATCGACCATCGATGAGTTGAAAGTCTTGTTGCGAAAAACGCATCCTCAAAGGATTCAATCCCTCTACAAGTTCAATATGGAGTTGAAATCCTTCTCGGTCCAAAAGGATCTTCCCGATCCTTTCATCAAGCCCGATGGTACCCGCCTCACTAAAAAATCAGAATGGAATCAGCAAAGGAACTATTTTCGAGAACTCCTTCTCTACTACCAGTACGGTACGATTCCTCAAGCACCGATCGATTTAAAGATCGAACTCCTTTCTGAACGCGAGATCTTAGATGGGCAAGCGACTCTCTCAAACTATCGATTGCACTTAAATCCCTATCCCAATTTAAAATTGCAAGTAGGCTTAACTTTACCGAAGGGTGAAGGCCCCTTCCCCGTGATCATCAAAAATGAATCTCGTCTCGGACCGCATCCCCCCATTTTAAAAGAGATCATTCAACGCGGTTATGCCCTCTGTGAATACGTGAACGCAGACCTTGATCCCGATAAAAAAGATACTCTTGGCCCTGCGCAAGCCCAATTTCCTGATCATGACTGGGGAACTCTCGCCGTTTGGGCTTGGGGAGGAATACGAACGGTAGATTTTTTGATGACTCAAAAGAAGATCGACCAACAAAAGATCATCGTGACGGGTCATTCCAGAGGCGGAAAAACGGCCTTGCTCCACGGAGCCCTAGATCGACGAGTCGCCTTGGTCAATACCAATGGTTCAGGCGCAGGAGGTTCGGGTAGTTATCGAGCGCAGGGACCTCGATCAGAAACTCTTGAACTCATCACTCAACCTAAAAGATTCGGTTATTGGTTTGGACCGCGGTTTCGTTCCTTCGCCGACCAAGAATCAAAGCTCCCTTTCGATCAACACTTTTTAGCAGCACTGATCGCACCGAGAGCTTTATTAGCAACTGAAGCAAAAAAAGATCTTTGGGCGAGCCCAAGTGGAACTCAAGAAACGATTCGAGCCGCGAGAGAAATTTATAACTTCTTTGGTGCTTCTCGCAAAGTGGGGATGGTGCTTCGAGAAGGGAAACATAATCAAAACGCCGAAGACTGGAGATCGCTTTTAGATTTTTCGGATATCGTTCTCAGGAACAAAAAGGACATTCCTAAGGAAAGGTTTTATGAGGAACCGTTTCCAGACTTACCACGAAAGTTTTCGTGGAAAGCACCGAAAGGTTAATCCTACATGAAAATACTCTTGGCTTCGATTGGTACTGGAGGTGACGTCTTCCCTTTTCTGGGATTAGGTCGTGCTCTCATTCAAAACGGACACCAAGTTGCCATCGCAAGCAACGAAAACTTTCGCTCTATCGCCGAAGCAGAAGGCATGGAGTTCGGTTGTTTGATGTCCCGAGAAGCCACCGATGCTTTTCTCTCAGATCCTGATTTATGGCATCCCCTAAAGTGTGCCATAGTCGGAGCTCGACTGGGGAGAGATTTGTTACCCGAGCAATACGCCACCATCAAAGCCATGGCGATGGATAACGACCCGGTCGACCTCATGGTGACTTCTACCGCGATCCTCCCTGCACGATTTTTACAGGAACAGTTTTCTATCCCCCTCATCTCAATCATCCTTCAACCCTGGATGATCCCCAGTAACTCGGCCCCCCCCAAGATGCCGGGAGGCTGGAGCTTGCCTAAAAACACTCCTAATTGGTTGGGAAATCTCTACTGGAGAGGCGTGGATGCTGCGGGAGATTTTTTAGTGGGTCGCTATCTCAATCGATTCAGAAAAACGATCGACCTGCCCCCCATCAAAAGAGTTTTTCAGTATTGGCTTTCACCCGATCTCGCCCTCGGTTTCTTCCCGGATTGGTACGGTATTCCTCAAGACGATTGGCCCTCACAAATTCAAACCACAAACTTTCCAGTCTTCGATGGTAATACCGACCTTCAATTAAGTTCAGAATTAGAATCCTTCCTCGATTCAGGTCCTCCTCCCATCGTGTTCACCTTCGGTACCGGGATGATGCAAGCCAAAGCGATATTTCATAAAGCCGTGGAAGCTTGTGAAAAATTAAACGAACGTGCCTTACTCATCACGAAGTACAAAGATCAAATCCCCGCGAACCTTCCTTCGAATATCCTCCATGTCGACTACGCCCCCTTTCAATCTTTATTGCCTCGATGCCAAACCTTAGTTCATCACGGAGGCATCGGGACGGTAGGAAGAGCGATTCATGCCGGAATCCCTCAGCTTATCCTTCCCTTCGCATTCGACCAGATGGATAACGCCCATCGGGTGCGGCAGTTGGGATTGGGTGATGGTTTACGATCCAAGTGTAGCGTCGGTGCTCTCGCCAAAAAATTAGCTGAGTTGAAGGCGAAGTCCCTTCCTGAAGATATCCGTATGAAAGTCTCGGCCTCCCGGCCAGCGGAAGACTCGTACCGAGACATTGTTGAGAAGATTGAAAGTAGTCGGCAAATGTAGTCCGCACGTTCCGCGTGCGGCCCTCCAAAGCTTCGATAACCCACCTTAAGAAATTCAAATTTCATCCTCGAGTAACCCCACTTGAGGATTCATTTCTTAGGACCTCCTAAGACAAATGACTCGATCAGGTAACCCATTCCCCCAAACTGATCGTCGAAACCCAAGATGACCGCATACGAAGTATGCCGACTACTTAAAAAATTCCCCGTCCGTTTTCCTGACCGACCTCGTTGTTTAGGTATCAGGGGTCGAGAGAAAGGTGAAGACACCCAAAAACAGTCCTCTCGACAAAATTTAGGGCTTCAGTAAAACAGCCCAAAAACAAGTACAAAACAGGTCGGGGGACACACAATGTCCGTATTTCAGCTCAACTTACGTCAACATATTGCCTTTCTTACCACACTCGCTTTACCCACTCTTTTAAGCCTGACGGTCTTCGCTCAAGAAAATCGTGATTTTTTAAGGGCGGATTTCAACTCTTCTGGTGTGGTCGACATTTCTGATCCTATCGCAACCTTAGACTACCTATTTATGGGAAAAGGCAGCCCCACTTGTATGGATGCCGCGGACGCGGATAACTCAGGGGCTCTCGACATCACCGACTCTCTCTACACCTTAGACTACCTCTTTTTAGGCGGAGTCACGATCCCTTCCCCAGGAGCAGAAGCCTGTGGACCTGATCCCGATCAAGATGATTTAGATTGTCAGTCTTATCTAACCTGCAACTCCTCACCCACGGATCCGAGTGATCCCGATGGAGATGAACTCACCACTGAAGAAGAAAATCGTGGTTGGAGAATTTTCGTCGACGAACAAGGCCTGGGACAACTCGACCCGCGTCAAGTGACCAGCGATCCTAATAAGTTTGATACGGATGAAGATGGCTTAAGTGATTACGAAGAATCACTTCTTCTTACTGATCCCAATCGCAAAGACACCGATGGCGATGGCTTAGACGATTTAGACGAGATCGAAATTTGGCAAACGAATCCTTCGAGTGTCGATTCCGATGGCGATTCACGAGGTCCCAACTCTCTCTTTCCCTCCGCTCGTTTCTTCGACGGAAATGAGCTTCGTCTCATCGGAACTTCCCCTTCCTTAAAGGACACCGACGGCGACGGTAAATCCGACTTCGAAGAGCACGACGATCCTGTTCGAAGTCCATTAATCGCTGAGCTGCCTGAAGTGTTGATCACTTTCGAAGGGGACGTCGACGTCCGACTCAACGTGGTCTACGAAGATAGCGATAGTAATGGAGTCGACTACGGAAGTTCTTTCGCTCAAAGCCAAACAAATTCCCAAAGCCAAACCGAAACTTCCAGCGATCGCTGGACGGCGGGAGCCAGCGTGACCGTCGGCGCTGAATACGAATTTGGAATTACGGGTGGAGCCACCGTTTCCGCTGAAGCCACCGCTTACGCTGAATACGGTCAAGAGCACTCGACTTCCTTCACTCGAGAATCGTCCCAAACCGCTCAACAAGAACATTCACGTTACGTCTCTCGCTCGAATACCAGTAGTGAAATTGCCGCCAGTGGTTCAATTTCAACTGGAGTTCGAATTTACAATCCCGGCGTCTTTACCTACGAACTTAAAAATCTCTCTTTAGCTATACTTCAATGGGTTCCCGCTTCCCAAGGCGCAGAAAATCAAGGATCGTTCAAGACGGTCGGTACCATGGTAGCCGACTTGACGACGGGAAATATCGGAAAAACTTTGGCTCCCGGTGACCGTACAGAAATCTTGCAGTTGAATGCCAAAGACGTGGATGCTTCTTTAGTGAAAAGCTTTCTTCAAAATCCTTCCACTCTCCACTACGACACCACCGGCTTCGAACTTCTAAGCGGAGAAAAAATCAACTTCAAGTTCCTCACCGAACAAACCTTCACTCGAACGGCTCTTTTAGTGATCGATCATGGCAATGGTGAAGTTGAACGTTACCGAATTGCTACCAATGTTAATCGAGGCGAAGGCGGAAGCTTTGAAGGAGTTTCACTCGGACATGCCTTGAGTGAAATTTTGGAAGTACCCTTTGAAACTATGGAGAGAAGCGACATCAATGGAGTTCACGTACTTAAAAGCATTCGGGAAACCGATACGATTCCTCGAACCACGGGCCCCCTACCCATCGGTGCTTGGACGGTCTTCACCACTCGCGAAGATCAAGCTTCTAGAGAAATCAGCTTCGAAGACATTCGCATCCACCACGGTGACACCCTTCGCTTAGTCTACAACCAAGATCGCGATCAAGATGGTCTCTTCGACCGAGAAGAAAACCTCTTCGGTACTGACGACTTCGAAAAAGACACCGATGGCGACGGCCGAACCGACGTTGAAGAAATTCGCGAAGGCTGGGAGTTTACTTTCGACGGAAAAACTCAATTTCTGTTTTCCTCCCCTATCTTCAGTGATTGGGATCAAGATGGTCTAAACGATTCTGAGGAAGCAGCTCACGGGACTCACCACTTAATCGCAGATTCTGACGGAGACGGTCAATCCGATGGCAACGAAGTCAGCATCAACACGGATCCACTCAATCCCATCGATGAAGTGGGGAATCGATTAGAAAGGTTTCAAAAACTGAATCTCCATCTGGCTAATGCAATCGATATTATCTATTTACCCCTTCGGGAAAGGTTAGAAATAGATCTCGAAATCAAAGCTAGAGAATTCCAACGAGCAAGGTTACTTTACACAAGAGGATTGATCCCCTCCCGAGAATACGTACGACATGAAGAACAGTTTGAAGCCGCAGAGAGAGCATTCAATGAGTTTAATTCTCAGATCGAGCTGACCCTTGAGAGCTTAAAGACGGTTCCCAATCTCTTACCGGATGCGATCGAGGAGGCAAGAGTGAATATAGGTCAAGTAGAAGACTGGATCGATCAATGTGCCCAATTCGGGATCGATCATTCCGCGGCCAGTGAAGAGTTAAATTTAGCTATTCGAGAAAGAGATACTATCTACAAGTCTCTTATCGTGAGGTAAGACCCCAACCTGAGAATCCCCTCAAGCTCCCTGCTCTGTGTTGAAGCCCCCGTAATTGTCAGGCTACGGGGGCTTCTTTTTGTTTGCGCTTAGTAGTCGACTTACTCCGTGAGCCGGATCAGAAGCATAATTTTGTTTTAAACCCCCTAAATACTATCAGCATCATCTTCATCCCACCAAGCCCGAAGCTTTAGCGAGGGATAACAGCCCGATTCCTCAAAGTAGATAGTTGAGGCTTTCTTTGCTCCTTGCCTACCAATTTAGCTCCTCTTAGCCAAAAGCAATTGTGGAAGGTTTTATCAATCGTAGCCCATCCCTCGCTAAAGCTTCGGGCTTGGAGGATTGGATGCTTCGATTAAGTTCGTTTAAAATATCAGTCGTATCGGCTCGTAAATGTTTGTCCTCTATAACTCCGTTCCGAAGTGAAGAAAAACCTCGTCCCGCCCATCCTCAGAAAAGCCATCGAAGACGGAGCCTTTCCGGGTTGCGTCGCCAGTTATGGATCGTTGAATTCTAATTTCACCCTCGAGGCTCAAGGTTTCCTTGAACAAGAAAAGAAATCTGAAGTTACCCAAAATACAATTTATGATTTAGCCTCACTCACCAAAGTCATCGCAACGACGGGCTTAGCGATGGTACTTCACTCAGAAGGCCGATTCGAGACTCAACAACCCGTAGACACCTGGATCAAAGAATTTCAATCTGAAGATAAGCAGTCGATCGAGCTTCGACATCTGCTCGCTCATGCCTCAGGCTTACCCGCATGGAAAAAGCTTTGGGGATCGAAAAAAAGCCGTGAGGAATTGATTCAAGTCGTCATTCACACTCCATTAGAGAATCCCCCCGCCACTCGCACCCGCTACAGTGATTTAGGAGCTATACTTTTGGGGGAGTGCTTAACTCAGATCGGTCAAACTCCTCTCGCCACCCTCGCCTGGGAAAAAGTCTTTGCGCCCTTAGACATGCGAGAAACCTACTTTCGGCCGCCTCCCAGGGAGTTCTTTCGCGTTGCCCCCACTGAGTTTGACAAACCCTACAGAAACAAATTGATTCAGGGTGAAGTGCACGACGAGAACGCTCACGCTTTAGGAGGAGTAGCGGGCCATGCTGGATTGTTTTCAACAGCATTAGATTTGAGTTTATTTGCCCAAGAGATCTTAAAAAGTTTTCGGGGCCAGAGTCCGTTGATTCGCAAGTCAACGATGGAACTCTTCAGTAAAAGGGCTGGAATCATTCCTCGATCGAGTCGTGCCTTAGGTTGGGACACTCCCAGCGGACGAAGTTCCGCGGGAAATCTGTTTTCCAGAACTCATTCCATCGGCCATACCGGATTTACGGGTACGAGCATTTGGATCGATTATGACAAAGAAATTTTTGGAATCTTGCTAACCAATCGGGTGCATCCCACAAGGGCGAACCGGAAGATTTCTCAAGTGAGAAGAGATTTTTATGATGCCGTTTATAAGAGCTGTGTTTGAGCCTTTAACTTTCCCTGAGTTTTCAGCCCTGAAGACTAGAGTGTTTGCTATACTGTCCCCCAAAGAATCGACTCCTCACTCACCCCTATGAATTGAATCCACATAATCTGAATCCACAATGGTGAATCACGAAAAACTTCCCAGCCAACAAGAATACTACATGGGCATCGCTTTCGCAGTTCGTCAAAAAGCCAACTGCAAAGGGAATCGGGTCGGCGCGGTCATCGTCAAAGACAATCGGGTTATGGCGACGGGCTACAACGGAGTCCCTGAAGGAATGAAGAACTGCCTCGACGGAGGTTGTTTACGTTGCTCCAATCCAAATGGTATTTATCCCTCAGGAACCGGTTATGATTTGTGCATCTGTGTGCACGCTGAACAGAATGCTCTCCTGACCGCCGCTCGTTTTGGAATTTCTGTCGAAGGGAGTGAACTCTACACCACCATGCAACCCTGTTTCGGTTGCGCGAAGTCCCTCCTGCAGGCCAAAATTCATTCCATCTATTATGTTCATCCCTGGTCTCCCACCGATCCAGATGAAAAGATGAAACAAAAGAAGATCGAAGAATACGAACGGCTCTTCACTCGTTTTTCTGTAGTCAAACAATTAGAGGTCCAAGATCCGCGAGAGGATTGGGCGGTAACGACAAAGCGAAGTCGTTCGCATAGTAGTCGTCTCGCTCCGCGAGGCGATTTATAGCATGTTCATTTATTGATGGATTATGAGTTCGCTTAAAACAGATATTTTTTACACAAGAGTCACGAGTCTGAGTTCTGAATATAATTATTGAACACTCGAGGAAGCCTAAAATCTGAAATGTTAAATATATCATCGTCGCTCTAAGTCGCCTCGCGGAGCGAGACGACTACTATGACGATTTCTATTTTACAGAGGGAGTGCGTGAGCGTAGCGAACTTGCACGATGGAGCGACCGTTAGTCGCGACCATTGTTACAGAGGGAGTGCGTGAGCGTAGCGAACTTGCACGATAGAGCGACCGTTAGTCGCGACCATTGTTACAGAGGGAGTGCGTGAGCGTAGCGAACTTGCACGATGGAGCGACCGTTAGTCGCGACCATTATTACGTGCCTCGCGGAGCCAGACGACTACTCGTGTGCCTACTACTACCCTAACGGCGTCTTCGGATCGATCACATCCATAAACGCACTCACGCTGAATACAGCGTTACCAACTCCGGGATTGCCGTAACCCGGAGGAGCGGGGAGCTGATAACGAACTAAAGTATCTCTCCAGAGGCGGAGTAAACCAGCATGGTACTCTAATGGTGCGGGGCCATTATCCTTACCGAGTACACTCAATGGCTCAGGGCACCAGGTGGTGAAGCGTGGGGTGATCCCCTGAGACATAAAATAATCGAGTCCTTCCCCGGTCGACTTCAAGGCCTCGTCAACCGTGTCAAAACCGTAAGGGGGAGCAGTTTCAATCCCTCCCACAAAATTTGGAATTACGCGTGAAGGACCGAAGATCTTCCCGGCCTCAACGATGCGTCGCATCCATTCGTCACGACCGATATAGTCCTCTTTACCGGGACAGATCAATGAGAACAGTCGCTTATCCCAAACTTCGTAGTTGGGATGGTAAATCTGAACACCCGCATCTTTAAATCGTTTTAAGTCATCGCTGGGTAGGGCCTGCATGACCACCTTGGACAACCAGCGTTGAGGGAATTTTTTCTCGATCGCTTCAGCGTACTGAAGGTAGAACTCGGCTTCGTTTTTACCTCGAAGCTTCTTGGTGACACTTCCCCCCGTGATCGTGTAGGCCCCCGTTACTTTCTCTTTGTCGAGGTCGTTAAGAATCTCAAGGGCTTCGATGATTTCATCGACTTCCTTGACCGTGTTATAAGGGCGCCCCGCAGCTTTTTGTTGTCGAAAGTTTTCGTTGATATCACAAAATCGACACTCTTCTTTGAAACCGAAGTACTGACACTTTCGGTAAACCGTGAGATAGACAAGATAGCCCCATTCGATGGTGGGAACCATCTCGGTTAAGGGCTTTCCATTTTCTAAGGAGTGCCCGTAATGAGGAGGAGCCTTCTGTAACTCGACATTACTGACGTGTTCAGAACAACAGGTCAGGATCAACTTTTCTTCGTTCTTAGGATCGACGACCACCTCGTAGGGTGAATCGGGATTGATTCTCACACTGACGATGGTCCTGCGAAATTGAGAAGGACCATCGATCAAGGCGATTTCTTCTGGAGCTCTCAGATTCTCTTCTTGATCGAGATCTTTGAGAGGGCGCATATCGAAACTGAAGATGAAGTACGACTTCAACTTGAAGCTAGCCGCAACTCGTAATGCGGCCTCCTGGAAGGCGATCCCTCTTCGGAGCATGTCTTCTTTAAAGATCGCTTCAGGAGGCAGATCTTCGAACTGGGAACACAGTTCACGAACGGCTTCCAGGGCATTCGGTTGAGTCGTTGGAGCGCCAGATTGAATCATGTAGGGACTTATCGTGCTAATGGTTAAGAGTGAGGATCGATTCTCATCCCTGGGAACCGAAGGGAATTCATTGAGTTAACCGAATTTGAGAAAAAAGGTCAAGTCGTAGCCGAATTCAGCCGTTTATCGTAACCGAATTCGTAAGAATTTGGAGAGTTGGGGTGAGAGCATGAAATCTTTCTGAACCTTAGACTTTATGTTTCGAGCCGCCAAACTTTTACAAGTTCGGCTACTAGGCGATGATCTCTTTCACCACTTCCCCGTAGACGTCGGTCAGCCGGTAGTCCCGTCCGGCGTGCGTATAGGTGAGGCGCTCGTGATCTAAACCCATCAAGTGAAGCAAGGTAGCGTGGAAATCATGAAGATGAACCCGATCGGTCGCCGGTTCGATTCCAAAATCATCGGAACTTCCGTGAATATGTCCCCCTCGCACTCCTCCTCCCGCTAATGCGGTACTGAAGACCTGATGGTGGTGCTCACGCCCCTTAGCCATCTTATCTAGATGATGGGGAGTTCGGCCGAATTCGGTGGTGAGGACGACCAATGTATCCTCAAGCATGCCCCGTTGTTTTAAATCTTGAATCAAGCCGGCGATCGGTTGGTCGATTTGTTTTGCTAATGGAATATGCCCATTCATATCGCCGTGCTGATCCCAGTTACTCGACACGAGTTCAATAAACCGCACCCCTTGTTCGGCTAACCGACGGGCGATCAAGCACTGCCAACCGAAACCGGAATTAGAATTCTTGTTCAAACCATAGAGGTCCAAGAGCTTTTGATTCTCTTGGGAAAGATCGAAAATCTCGGGAGCTTGAGTCTGCATGCCGAAGGCCGTTTCGAACGATCGGATTCGAGCTTCTAAAAGCTTGTCCTCGGGAGTGCCCCCTAAATGTTTTTTATTCGCCTTAGAAAGTAGCTCTAACTCTAACTCTTGAAGCCGGCGGCTCGGTGACCTTCGGCTTAGGTTTTCAATCGGTCGCATCCCCGGTAGGATATGAACACCTTGGTGGATTCCAGGTAAAAAATCTGAACCAAAGGTTTGTGCTCCGGCATAGGGCAACGTTGGACTGACGACTACGAAGGAAGGGAGGTTTTTATTTTCACTCCCTAAACCGTAACTCACCCAGGAACCGAAACTCGGACGGCTAAAAGTGAAAGAACCGGTATGCATACCCAAAGCGGCTTCGTAGTGGTTCGTATGATCCGTGACCATCGAATTAATCAAACAAAGATCATCCGCCGATTTCCTTAAGTGGGGAAAGAGATCCCCCACCATCAGTCCCGATTGCCCGCCTCGCTTAAATTCCCACTGCGGACGTTTGAGATAAAACGTGTAATCTCCATCCCGCCCTTGCCATTGATAGAACTTTACTTTCTTCCCAGCATTCTTAAAAAGCTTAGGTTTGTAGTCAAAGGACTCGACATGGGAAAGCCCCCCATTGAGGAAAATAAAAATCACACGCTTGGCTTTAGCCTTGAAATGAGTCTTTCGTTCGGTGAGCTGGTGTCGCTGAACAGCTTGATCGCTTTGGGAGAGCCCTTCTTCCGTCAACATCGCACTCAAAGCTAAGGCTCCGAAGCCACCTAAACCTCGCATTAAGGCGTGCCTTCGAGAAATTGCCGTCGGGGACAAATCCCTGTTTGGCTTTCGATCTCTACCTGAACTTACTTCATGACTTGACATAGAAAACTCAATCGACAAACAAAAACTCATTACGGGTTAACAATGTACGGCAAAAGGAAGCCCAAGCTTCCTGCTCTACCTTTAAAGCCGGTTCCTTTTTCAACTCTAAAAAAGCTTCTTTAAACTCACTCAAGAAAGAGAGACTCTCATCCATCTCTTCGGAACTCGGCTTCCGGCTAAAGGACTCTAAGTAAGCTCTTTCGATTCTTCGTCGCTGATCGCCTTCCGAAACAATTAAATGCAGCGCGAAAGCCTTAGCCTGTTGATGAACAAACTCACTGTTCATCAAGTAGAGAGCTTGCGTAGGAGTCGTCGTCTCTGTTCTGACTGCGGTGGAGGCGTTCGGATCTGGGCCATCGAATAAGGCTAAATAAGGATGGCGCTTTAATCGTTGATTCATCAAGTAAACACTTCGCTTGTTACTGGGATACACCGCGTAAAACGGGCTGTGTTGAGTGAATCCCCAGGTATTGGAAGCGGGGAAGGGATGACCTTGGCCTCGCTCCCGATCCAAATTTCGGCTGAGAGTGAGCATGGAATCACGCACGACTTCAGCGTCGAGTCGACGTCGAGGGTAGCGACCGTAGAGATAGGTTCGACGCACTTCTTGAGCTTCAGATAACTCGCCCAGCCCTTGTTGACTGGATTGCTGATAAGTTTTGGATTTCAGGATCCGTCGATGAAGGGCTTTGATCGACCAACCGTCCTGAATAAATCGAGTCGCAAGAAAATCGAGAAGCTGAGGATGCGAAGGCCTCTGACCTCTCAAGCCAAAATCATTCGGAGTTTCTACCAAGGCTCGCCCCAAATGGTGTTGCCAGATGCGATTCACCATCACGCGAGAAACGAGAGGATGGTCGGGGCGAGTTAACCAATTTGCCAAATCTAAGCGTCCGCTATCCTTATCTGGATCACCGATCGAATTTCCCCCAAAGATCGTTAAATTTCTTCGAGGAACGGTAGCTCCAAGATTTTTGTAATCTCCCCTCAAATGAACTTTCGAATCGGCGGGTTTAGCTTTTTCGATAGCACCATAAACATCCTGATAGGGTCGCCTGTTCATCAAAGTCGTTTGTTGATCTTTAAGCTCTTGAACTTCTCGCCCTAATTTTTGGCTCTGATTAAATAGCTTTGTACGATCGGTAGTAAGAGATTGTTTTTTCAATCTGGCAACGCTTTGCCCTCGATCCATCGGCACTTCGATGAAGGTCCAGCTATCCTCATGACCGTAGGAATCTTTAAGAGGATTACCCGAAGTAAATTCAGCATTCGCCAAAGACCTCAGGCTCCACTTTCGTTTTTTCTCTGAGTCCAGTTCTTCGATTTCTAAATCGACTTGAGTGAGATCGCAACCGTAATGAGCTTTGGGAAGAATTGACAACTGAAGGTAATCACCCGCTTGAAGTTCTACGATCAGCTCTTTTCCGTCACCCTTGCGAATCGTGGAGCTTCCCTCCACCTTCACATCTCCCTCAGCTAACGAGGACCATTTTTCAAAGGACAGATGATCCAGATGCCACAACACGCTGTCTCCGCAGTGGTGAGCATCTTCGACTCGCCCCGAAACTTTGAATGTTCCAGCCTGGGGAGCGCGCCACACCATCCCCACACCCGTACGAGGATTGGGGTGAACGACGAGTGCACCGGGCTTAACGGTGCCCGGAATCTTGAGATCTTCCTTACCCAAGTTGACTCCCACGATAGGAAGAGGCTGCTTCCTCCATGCACTGTAGCCCTTGTGATTGTCAGTATTCGTAGAAGAATTGGGAAGTTTCCATTTTTGTAAGTAAGCTTTCCAAGTCACCAGCCCAGTTTGAATCGGACTTCGCTTACGGTCAATTGAGGGGATAGGCAATTCATCGATTCTGTAATTATCAAACTGACGAGCGGGAGTCTCCCCGCCGGCAGGCCCATATCGATCGACGAAGAATTGATCGATCGTTCCATCCCAGCCTCGGGTAAACTTTGCTTTAAAGTGACTGGAGTCCGAGACCCCCTTTTTAGATAAAGAGCTCAAAGTCCCCGTATAGGTTTTTGAGCGTAGATCGACATTCAATTGCAAGTTGTACCACTCCCCTACTAGCAATTTTCGAACGGGCTTATACGTCGCATCGTCTTTGATATAAAAAGTATTGAGAGTTGCCCCCATTTCTACACCCGCAGAATATCCCGGTCCTCGCCCCAAATAGAAACGATAAGCACCAGGAACTTTCTTTGTCTTCTCAATATTTCTGAAGTCGATATTGAAATAGAGGTAAGGGGTGAGCTTCGGTGTTTTTGCAGGAAGAATTTTTATCCCGAAGTGGGTGTTGTCATTTCCCGTAGGAAATTCGAGTCCTCGGTTCCCGTTCTGAAAAACATTTTCGTAGGGACTTTGCGCTTCAGTGGTAACCTTCGCCGTCGGGTGAGACATCCAGGGCTTATCTGGCACTCCACCCAAACCACTAAATTCAAACCCTTGCTGTCCGGAGACAAATCCCGCGAGTTGAGCTTGAAGATCGTCCTTCTCTTTTTGCTTGGCTTCGACCTTCGCCTTTAAATCAGCGAGCTGTTTGTCGTATTGGGACTTCAATTGACTTGCCATTCCCGGAGGAACATCGGGAAAAAGATCGTAAGGTCTTTTCTTTTCTTCAGAACCGGGGAAGGAGTAGCGGGTGCTTTCAAAGATACCGTACCAAGCGTAGTAGTCTTCTTTGTTGACGGGATCGTATTTGTGGTCATGACATCGAGCACAACCTAAAGTCAGTCCCATCACCGCTTGCCCGATCGTGTCGATCGTATCTTGAATCGTTAAATAATGATAGTTCTCAACGTCAAAACCAAACCGACGTGAGATCGCGATGAAGCCCGTGGCTTCAATGAGGCTTCTGTACTTTTCAAGCAGCTCTTTTTTCTTTGATGATGCTTTCAGCGGGGAAGCCGAAACCAGCAAGCCCTTCCCTTCGCGCTCAATCAATTGTTGGCCGAGAATATCACCTGCGATTTGTTCGCGCAGAAACTGATCGTAAGGCTTGTCTTGATTAAAAGCATCGATGACCCAATTTCGATACTTCCACGCTAAAGGCGCAGGATAATCAGCCGTTTCCCCGGCGGTATCCGCATATCGAACCACATCGAGCCAGTGACGCGCCCAACGCTCGCCGTAAGCGGGCGAATCTAAAAGCGTATCGATGAGTTTCGAGTAAGCTTCTTGAAAATCTTTTTCAGCTTCTTTCAAGAAGGCTTGAGTTTGTTGAGGAGTGGGAGGAAGGCCGATGAGGTCGAAATATACTCTTCTAAGGATGACTTCAGGCGAAGCCAGAGCGGAGGGCGGAAGCCCTTCAGCTTCTAATGGAGCTAAAACGAAGTGATCTAAGGGTTGTAAGATCCAAGAAGTATTTTTAACGATTGGAATTTTGGGATCCGTGACGGCTTGGAACGACCAAAAGTTCTTCTCCTCTTCCGAAATTTTTCCTCCAAAGCGAATTTGGGGTCCAACGGAAGGGCTCTTACTTTCGATGGGCCAGTAGGCACCATCATCGATCCACTTGGCCAAGGCTTGGATTTCTTGAGAACTTAATCGACCTCGCGGAGGCATCTTTAACTCGCCTTCGTGTCGGATAGCCTTCATGAGTAAGCTATCTTTCGAATGCCCCGTTTTAATCGCGGGGCCCGAATTTCCTCCAGCGAGGATTCCTTTGATGGAATCTAACCTTAGCCCTGACTCTGATTTTTTAGCGCTATGACACTTCTGACACCGATCGATCAGCAAGGGTCGGATTTGGCTTTCAAAAAATTCGGCCCGCTTCTTTTCATCCGCAAGAGAAGACGGAAGAGAAATCCAAACGACAACAAAACTGATTAAAACTCGGAGACCGTACTTCATTGAAGAATATCGTCGACGACGCGAGCTTTTCGACCTGCTGTAACGATCTGTTCTTGACCGTTATGAAGGTAGACGAGTTTCTGGTAATCCAATCCGAACTGATGCAGCAAGGTGGCTTGATAGTCGTTCGGAGTCATTATATTTTCCACGGCTCGGTGCCCAACATCGTCGGTGGCACCGTAGATAAATCCTCTTTTAAATCCTCCTCCGGCTACCCACATACTGAATCCTTGACCGTTGTGATCGCGACCGTGTTTCTCAGGACTCCCTTGATCTTGGGTTACGGGTAAACGACCGATCTCTCCCCCCCAATGAACGATGGTTTCGTCGAGCATCCCTCTTCGTTTGAGATCCTTGACGAGTGCAGCCGAGGGCTTGTCGGTTTTCTTGCAAACACTTGAGAGGCCTGCAGCTAAATTACTGTGGTTATCCCAAGGTTGATTTTGAAGGAAGAGCTGAACGAATCGGACTCCCCGCTCCACCAATCGACGTGCGATCAAACAACGCGTCCCGTATTCCTTGGTCGCCGCTTCGTTGATACCGTAGAGTTCAAGCGTCTCTTTTGACTCACCACTGATATCTAAGGCTTCTTTTGCAGCGACTTGCATCCTCGCAGCTAATTCATAGCTTGCGATTCTGGCCTGAAGATCACTCTCTCCATTAAACCGAGCGGCGTGCTTCTTATTAAACGCGTTCAATAAGTCGATGTTCAGTCGTTGGGGGCGTCCTTCCAAATGAGAGGGAGCAACGAGATTATGAATTCGAGGCTCTTTGGGACGAAGGACGGTAGCTTGAAAAAGCGATGGTAAAAATCCGTGAGACCAATTGTGAACATTGTCGACGGGAGGACCGCCGGGATCGGGAAGCACCATGTAGGCGGGAAGATCTTGAGTTTCGGAACCTAAACCGTAAAGCAACCAGGAGGCCACGTGAGGTCGACCTAAAACCCCTGGAATTCCACCGTGAAAGTACCGAATCGAAACTTCATGACCATTCGCCCCAGTGTGCATACCCCGAAGCAAGCAGATGTCATCGGCAATCTGAGAAGTGTAAGGAAGCAGCTCCGAGAACTCCATCCCCGATTCACCATGGTGCTTAAATTTCCACTTCGTACCTAAGAGTTTTTTACTGGCTGCATTTTTAAAACTGTACTGAACATTGCCGCCGTAGGTTTTTCCGTGAAGACGAGTCAATTCCGGCTTGGGATCCATCAAATCCATATGAGAGGGCCCACCGTGTTGGAAGAGAGAAATGATGGCTTTAGCTTGGGGCTGGAAATGAGGCTTTTTCAGACTCATATCTACCACAGGTTTGACCTTGGGAGGATTTTTGGGAGTAGCTCGCAATTGGTCTTGTTGCATCAACCACGAGAGTGCCAACGAGCCTAAACCGAAGGAACTTTGCTGAATGAAAGTTCTTCGCTTCATAGAATCGGTGAGCTGAATCAATTCACGATTAGATTTCATGAGAGATCAATCCAAATACAAAAACTCGTTGGTGGTCAAAAGAACTTGGCAGAGATTGATGATCGCTTGCCCCATCGCGGACTGCCCCTTGGGAACTTTAGTTGGATCCTTTTGAAAAACCTCGACTTGATCGGCGATAAATTGCATCGAGTCGATGAGCTCTTCCGTGCTTGGCGGCCGGCATAAACTCAAGAGGAACGCCTTATGAATTTGACCAGGAACGGTTTTTAAAGAGAATTGCTTCCCCTGAAATTCCTTCACTGAAGAAAACTTACTGATCTTTCCTTCGGTGTCTTTCAATTCCAATTCAACGGTCCAATTGAATTGATCGTAGGGGTGCCCCCCATTATTGTTCACGTAGAAATCGATCAGTTCTCCTCTTTCAACCGAAAAAGATTTAACGGTGGTCGATTCTTTTGATTTCTTGACCGCCCACTCTCCTTGAGGGCCCTGACGACTTGAAATGATCATTCCCAACACTCCATTTCCGTGAGGAGAGAAGTGCTCAAATTCACCGGTGATCTTTAAAGTTCCCTTTGTCGGGATTTGAAATCGCCGAATCACCGACCTTCGATCCACATCCGGATGCCCTCCGGTTGCATGGAGTTGCGCCCACCCAGTGATCGGAGAGGGAAGCCCACCGGGACTTCGCCAACTTCTCCCATCGAAAGAACTAAACGGGTAGAAGGTCTGGATTCGTTTCTTCGTTCGATCGTAGCCACCGTAACCGTATCGCCAGTAGATTTTCTTCTCCTGATTGAGAACGGGAAGTTTGGCTAACTCTTCAGCGCTTAATTTACTCGGCTTGGCTTTGATTCGATTCGCTAAGATTCTCGCTTGCTCTAAGAGAAAATCTCCGTTCAGCAGCATCAGCGACTGAGTGGCTTGAGTCGAATGTGTTCGCTTCTCACAGTTGGTTTCCATCACGGGTGCATCGAAAGCCTGTAAGAAAGCCATCGGCTTACTTCGCTTGACTTGAACGTAAATGCTTCGCCGTTGATTCCCCTTGGGAACAACGATCTGCCCGGTGTCATCATTTTTAACCTGAACCGGTTTACCGAATTGAGTTCGCAGGAGTTCTCCGGTGGCAGCGAGAATGCGATCCCGAATAATCTCGGCTTCCAAACGTACTAAAGGCTTCCTCCAATAATAGCGATTGCTGGGATCGATCTCGTGGCGTGATTTTCGATTCGAGGTCAGCTGCTGGCTTTCTGGATCCAAAGCTAAATTTTCGCTAGATTGTTTCCAAACTCGGGATGAAAGGATCAAGCGATGGAGTTTCTTGAGACTCCATCCATCTTCTCTAAAACGATAAGCTAGCCAATCGAGAAGTTGGGGATGAGTAGGTCGTTGGCCAAGGGCTCCAAAATCTGAAGGAGTGTCGACCAAACCGCGACCGAAGTGATGGTACCAGATACGGTTGACGATCACTCGAGCCACCAAGGGATGACGATTACCCGTTAACCAACGACTCCACGCGAGGCGACGGCCCGAAGTCGCAACCTTCTTGTCGTTTTCACTGAATTGAACTCGCTCCCCTTCGGGCACGATCACCGAGAGAGAAGCCGGCCCGATGACTTGCTGCGGCTGCTGGAAATCTCCGCGGAAGAAGAGATGAGTTTTTGGAAGGTGGTTCGGGATTTCTCGAAGCACTCTCACGAATTGCTCTTCCCGTTTCCTCCCCCGAATTTGGGCCATTTTGTTGTCTAAACCCTTTAGTGTGTTAGCCGCTGAGGGAAGGTACTGGTAAAGCGCGCCGGGGCTAATGTTCACTTTTGGGTAGGTCGTTAAGAGTTTCTTTTGCTCGGGCGACCGCTTAGCCCCCGGAGTGTTATAGGCTTGCCTCAATTGGGATCGGAGTGGCTCTTCAAATTTTTTGAGGACCTTTTCAAGAGCTTGTTGAATGAACTCTCCCTGCTTCTTATTTTTTTCCTTTTGAACCTGTTGAACTTCGAGCTCCAGCTTATGAGCAAATTCTCGATCGGCTTTTTTGTAGAGAGAAATATAACGTTGGCGAGGCGTCTTCCAGGCCTTCCAATCGAGTGCCGGCTCGAAGATTGCTCTCAGGGAATAGTAATCGCTTTGAGGAATGGGATCGTACCGATGATCGTGGCACTGAGCACACTGAAGACTGAGACCTAATAGAGATGTGCCTACAATTTTTAGCGTATCCGAGATCACTTGGTTTCGAGCTTGAGGGCTGTTGGCCCCACTTCCCGTTCCATCCGCGGCCATCCGTAAAAAACCCGTCGCCGTAAAGAGTTCGATTTGTTCCGGTGTCCAATCCCCCTGTTGAGGCCCGGCGAGTTCATCTCCAGCCAGCTGTTCTTGAATAAATTGATCGATAGGTTTGTCTTGATTGAAAGCTTTGATGACCCAATCGCGGTACTTCCACGCCCAAGGCCGGTCGTCATCCCGAACCGTGAAGCCTTCGGAGTCGGCGTAACCCGCGATATCCAGCCAGTGTCGTCCCCATTTTTCACCATAATGTTTTGAGCTGAGAAGGCTTTCGACTAACTGTTCGTACCAATCACCACTCCGATGCTTCAACCAAGTCTGAACCTCTTCGGGAGTTGGCGGCAATCCAATTAAAGTGAGGTAAGCTCTTCGAATGAGAGTGCCTCTCTCCGCTTCCTTTGAGAGTGAGAGATCCTTTGGCATCGCTTTCACGATGAACGCATCGATGGGTGTGTTGATCGAGGTGGCTTCGGGGACGGGATGATTTTTAATTTCTTGGAAAGACCAAAAGGCACGCTCTTCGAGGGTCAGCCCTAAACCAGGGCCGATGGTTTTAGGCTCGGGACGAGCGGTCTTGGCTCCTTGCTTCACCCAGTCGATTAAGATTTTTAATTCTTCTTTGGTAACGTGTGCTTCGCCCGGAGGCATCTCGCCTTTTTGAATGCGCTGGATAAACAAGCTCTCCTCGGGCTTACCCGGAACGATCGCCGGCCCCTTCTTACCTCCTTTCACCATAAAGTGAACGAGACGAAGATCCAAGTTGCCTTCTTTCTTTTCAATGGCTCCATGACAGTCGTAGCAATGAGCGCGAAAGATGGGACGGATATCTTTCTCGAAGGTAATGGATCGGAGTTTCTCTTCTGAAGCCCGAGTGATGGTACTTTGGGATAAGATAAGGAACCCGAGAAAAACGGTGGGAATGCTCTTAAGAGACAGGGAGTTCATTCTAAACTCTTTAAGGAAACGATTTATACTCAACATTGCGCGCGATAGTCATGAGATTTGATCCAAGCTCTGTAGCCGAACTCGTAAGAGTTTGGCCAACAAGCGTATCCGACCAAACTCTTACGAGTTCTGCTACGACCTATTAGAAAAGACGGTTCAATCTCACATTTTAATATTTAAACCCCTGTTAATCTCTCAGCTGAATCACCGAAGGAGGTCAATTGGATACCAAACTTATCCATCAAAGACAGATACAGACTACACATCTTTCGATTGGGCTTACCTCGATAATCGAGCACTCGCCCCGTCTTCATTTTGCCCCCGGCTCCTCCAACGAGAACAACTGGTAATTGCGTAGCATTATGACTTCCAGTCAACATGCTGGAGCAAAGCATCAAGACACTGTTATCCAACGCGGTTCGCTCTCCCTCCTGAATGGCATCGAGTTTCTTAGCGATGCGCCCCAGCTGCTGAACAAAGAATTGGTTCACTTTCAGCCAGTCGGGTGACTCTTGGTGAGACAAGAGGTGATGGATCATGTAGTCCACCCCGAGATTCGAGAATCGAAGGGAAGAATGATCGTTGTTGAGTTTTAAAGTGCAGATACGAGTCGTGTCAGTTTGAAAGGCGAGGACTAAAATATCGGCCATCAATTCCATATGTTCACCGATATCTTGAGGGAGACCATCTGTAGGTCTTTTTTGATTGGGCTTAGATAAAGTAGGCTTCCAACCTTGGAGCTGACCTTTTTTACCTGAAAGCTCGATGCGCCTTTCGACTTCCCGCACACTCTCTAAATATTCATCGAGCTTGCGTTGGTCGGACTGACTCACATCCTTTTTCAATCCCTTGGCATCTCCTAATACTGCATCTAAAACGCTTCGGTCCCCTTTACTCACTTTGTCTTTAAAGAGGCGATCGAAGGCTAAGGCGGGATAAACTTCAAGGGGAGTCGGAGTCGTAGGAGAACTCCAAGAGATGTGAGAGCTGTAAAGCATCGAGTAGTTCTTATGAACCGAGGGATTCGCTTTTTCACAGCCCAAGACTAAACTAGGAACCTTTGTTCCTCGGCCGTACTTCTGAGCGAGAACTTGATCGACACTCGTTCCGGATTTGATCTCTCCACCCGATGAGAGTGGCGCCCCTGAAAGTAAGTTACCCGTTTGAGAGCTGTGGATATTTCCCTTCAAGGCTTCTTGATTGTAGAGGCCTCGAATGAACGTGACTTTTTCACGATGGGGCTTTAAGGCATCTAGGACCTGGCCCAATTCGAGATCTTTGCCACGACCTTTGGCCCAGAAGTGATCCTTATGAAAGCCGTTTCCACAGAAGACGACTCCGAAGCGCAAGGGAGCTTGAGCCGATTTGTCTTGAGGATTCTTACTCAATCCCCAAGCAGGAATGGACTCCAGCCAAGGAAGCGCCATCGACACTCCGATGCCACGGAGAACATTTCGACGTGATAACAATCTGGAAGACATATCACCTCTCTTCGCCCCTGATGTTTCTAAACTGACGGCTTTCGACGATGGCCTCAATTGCTGCAGAAATACGGTACCCATTTGCCGCAAGATCCTTCTGCATTTTGGTGAGCAGAGGCTCGTCAGAAAGCTCCACCGATCGACCTAAAGCGTATCCCAACAGTTTACGGCAAAATTGCCGCAAAAGGGAGTCCCGTCTTGTCGTAAGTAGGTACTGTTTTAGACCTTGGAAGCCTTTGAGTTCAGTGCCATCGGGGAGTCGGCTCGAGGTATCGAGGGGTTGATTCTTTCCATCCCGCGTTCGAAATCGACCGATAGTGTCAAAATTCTCAAGCGAAAAGCCGTAGGGATCGATGCGCGCGTGGCACTTCGCACACTCAGGAACCGAACTGTGCATTTCCGTAAGCTGTCTTTCTGTAAGGCTTTCGGGCGGTCGCTCGGGAAGCTGAGGAACGTTTTTTGGAGGCCTGGGAAGGCGTTCACCCAGCAAAGTTTCGCTGAGCCATGTTCCCCGCAAGATGGGGCTTGTTCGTGAAGCGCTCGATTGACTGGCAAGCACCGTAGCATGGGACAAGATTCCCCCACGGGAGTATTTTTTTAGTCCCTCGACCCGCCTGAACTGCTCTCCTTTTACCCCTTGAATGCCGTAATGCTCGGCGAGTGACTGATTCAAGTAGGAGTAATCGCTGTCGAATATTTCTAAGACGGACCCATCATTTTGAAATAACGCTTGAAAGAAGAGGATCGTCTCTTCAGCCATGTCCTTTCGAAGCTTGGAGTATTCAGGAAAGAGACGTTCATTCTTCTCAACCGTTTTTTCAAAGTCTCTCAGATGCAACCACTGACAGGCAAACTCGATGGCGAGTCTTCTTGCAGAGGGAGCTTTCAATAACCTCCGGGCTTGTTCTTTTAATACAACCGGCTTAAGAAGTTCGTTCAATTGAGCTAGTTGAGTGAGTTCTTTATCGGGAAGAGATGAAGTTAAGAAATAACTGAGACGAGTCGCTAATTCAAAACTGTTGACCGGGCCTGAATCTTTTCCCTTAAAGGGTTTTTCTAAGCGATATAAAAAAGCAGGAGAAGTTAAAACCCGCGCCACGAGTAAACGCATCGACTCTTCGTGGGATAATCCTTCCGCCTTCAACTGACGATAGAGAGAATGAATTCCTTCTTTCTCTTGATCCTTCAAGCCTCTACGGTAAGCCCGTTGAGCCCAACGAAGAAGCTCCTTAAGATGGAAAGGTTCGGATCGAAGAAGCTGCTTTTTATAAGCCTCTGCCATATCGGCTACGGGCTTAAGGACAGGGTCAAACCGGCGGGGATCAGCATCTTGGGTTGCGAATTCTAAAATTTGTTCCAATGAAACTTGCACTCGAAAAGCGTTTTGACTGATGTAGAAAAGCTCCTCCCACAATCGATCCAGCTTCCTCTTACCTTCTTCATCGAGCATCAAGCGTTGAAGATGTTGATCTTCTCGATGATAAAGGAGTAAAGTCACCACCTCATCGACGGGCACGATACGCGCATGACACATCGCAAGTGGAAAGAGATTCCTGAATGCTTCTTCAGATTTCTTTAGATACGCTTCGCCTTGACCTCCGGGGCTTACTACAAATGGCGAGTTCCCCTGCAATTTTTTAGCCGCTTGATTCTCTGAGTTAGAGATCGAAAACTGAATGACCGCATCATCCCCGGTTAAGATGCGCCCTGTAACTAATAACTTCGCCCCAGAGCTGAATTCTTGGGGTACTCGAACCGGGAAAGTGATTGTTGCTTGAGACTCTACCTTATTTTTATATTGAACCTCGAGACCGCTATTTTGAGCTTTTTTCTCACTAACACTTTCGATGAGTTCGCGGTAGTCGAGAGAACTTAATAGAGCCCCTTCTAATGAAGAAATGTCTTGGAAAAACTTAACATCAGCTTGAGTGATTTCGGCCTTTACGGATGAAGTTAAAGTCGGGTGAATCTTATTGGCAATCTTTTTGGCTTCAGTGGGATCAGAGGTAGAGAGCCAGCGATCGATCAAGGAACCAGCTGGATAAATCTTTGAAACTTTACTCGCAGCTTTAGAATTCAATCCCGAATAGAAATGCCAAATCCCTTCATTCCCAAACCGATCACGATGAGGATTACTCTCAGTGATGGAATCGGCACAATCCTTATCGAGATCCCAGAGTCGTTTTTTATTTCCGAGCTCCTGAACATGAAGATCAATTTCAGTCAGATCACAGGAATGGTTGTTCTGATGGGAATCGATGACTAATGAGATTAATTCTCCCTTTTGAATGGGATACTTCTCGATCGTCTTAATTTTGGCTTTTGATCCCCGGGGGACCACTCCCTGATCGATGACTCGGATCACTTTGCCTCGGTGGGATTCGAGACGCCACGCAATCCCATTCCCACAAGCATCGTGAGCGTGATCGACCCTCGCATCGATATTGACCGATCCCTGGATGGGACTCAACCATCCGGCAGCAATCCAGCGTTCTGGTCGAGGATGGACAGTTATCCGGTGGGCACTCATCCTCCCTGGAATACGCACCTCCCGGTCCGATGAATTTCCAATTAAAGAAAAATCTCTCACCCCCTGAAGTCCCCACCCATTGACGAAGTTCCAACCCGCGACGTTCTTAATCGGATGGTTGAGGTAACTCTTAATCTCAACCTTCCCTCCCTGAGAAAGAGCTAAGTAGTTTAACCACGCGGCGAGAACCTTCGAGTCAAGTTGGTACTCGCGTTCAAGCTCTTTCAGTAAAGTCGGAGACTTTTTCGATTTATATTTGAATAGAGCTTCGAGATATCGATCTGTACGTGTTAAGACCTCATTCCGCTTTTCTTTCAATGCGATATAAAGTTTCGCCAAGTCCTTTAACGCAATAGGTGGCCGCCCTTCCCGCTCGATTCGAAGTCTTTCCCACGTAAGTTCAGCCTCCCCTCTTAATGAAGTAGCTTGTAGGTATAGAGTAGAAAAACCTTCGGCATTCGGAGCCGGCAAATTTGAACTCAAGTGGTCTTGCCGAGCAAAATTCGATTGGGAAGCTTGCCAGGGCATCACCAAGCCGAGATGACCGATGGCATTGAATCGAAAGAGTTTCTCTTGAACCGCACGTACGAGCTGATGGAGTTGAGAGCTTGTAGAGGGATCCCCCATTAACAATAGCTCTCGAACAGCCTTTAAATGGATGGATTGTGGTTCTTGTTGGATGAGAGACTGAAAAAGAATTCGGAGGTACTTTGAGTTGATCTTGTTCTCGGACGCAATCTTTTTAATTTCAATGTTCCCACCGATCAGCGCCTCACGATTTTTCATGAGGGCAGAAAAATAAGGAGCTAAATTCACTCGCCCATCTTGAGCCGTCGACCGAGTGGCGGGCACTCCGGCCCAGCGATCGAGGGAACTCGTGTCACTCGCTCCACTGGTGTATTCGCTGTAAAGATAACGAATTTGTTGAACGAGTTCATTCGCAAGGTCCCTCCTCGTCGTATGTGGAGAAAAGCGAAATCCATCCGGAAGCAAAACTAAATGCTCAGCGACTTTTTTCCCAGCATCGAAATACTTTTGAATGAGCGCGGGAGACATGACCAATGAATTTCCCGTGTTGAGAAATCCTTCTCCGGAGGCACTGTCGGTCGGAAATTGATGCGCTGGGTTAAGAGAAGACACTCCCGTGAGGTCGCGAATGGTGTAAGTGTATTCAGAATTGTTTAAACGCCTCAATACCACCGGGCCGGGGTCCCCCTCGCGCGCTAAGGCTTCGGCATCCAAATAGCGTTGAGTCCATTTGAGCAGATATTTCTTTTGTTCATCGGTGGGTTGACGACTCTTCTTAGGAGGCATCTCCTTGTCGACCAACATGCTCTTCACTTTTTGCCAGACCTTCGGATCCTTACGAACGACTTCAAAGTTTTTGAATCGTTCTAAGTCGAGCTCCCCCTCGGGATCTTCAGTCGAATGACACTTGTTACAGAATTGATTGAGAATCGGTTTTATTTGAGCGTGAAACTCTGATTGGAGGGGCTTGAAATCGATTTTAGATTTTTCAGCTTGTACCTCTGATGGATATAAACATGAAATCAAGAACGCAACGATAAACAGTGAGATGAGTTGAAAGCGTTTCAAAGAATGAACCCTATTCCCAGAGGCTGATAAAGCGCTGAGCGCGTGATGGATTTAATGCTCAGGTATGCCTTTATTTTGCCGGAAATAGGGTGAGAATTCTATAGTCATCCTGTAGTCCGCACGCTCTGCGTGCGGATTCCTTAAAAGTTTATATGACCGTTGTAAATGAAATAATCCTTAGACGCATCACTCATTCAAGCTTCTCAATTCCTAAAATAATTACCGTCTCTAAGGAAGGCCGCACACAGAGTGTGCGGACTACATTCGGATTCCCCAAAAAGTTTATATGATCGTTGTAGAAGAATTCATCCTTAGGTGAAGTACTCGTTTAGATTTTTCAATTTCTAAAATAACTATCGTCACTAAGGAGGGCCTCACGCGGAGCGTGCGGACTACGCTACCCCTTCATCCGATTGCGAATACGTTGAATGTACTTTTGAACTTTGTCTTTCATCTGCTTGTTTTCGATGCCTAACTCGGCCCGACGACGGTCGACTTCTTCATACGCTGCGATTCCTTCTTCGGGAGGCCGCCCCAGCTCGATATACCAAGCCCGATACATCATCTTCCAAAGTTGGTCATTACCGGGTTGCATGAGATCAATCGATTTGGTGACGTTCTCGATGGCTTCGTCGTAGTGCTTCATATCGAAATACATTCGAGCTAAGGTCGAATAATCTTCTTCATTGTAATCGGGATAAGCTTCGATAATATCTTTTTGAATATCGATCGCTCGCTGCTTGAAACCTGCTTTCATAAAGTTCGCACGAGCTTTTTTAGCGATATCCCGAGCATCGACATGATCGGGAAATTTCTCTAAAAATTTCATGTATCCCTCAGCCGCAGCGTTGTGTTTTCCTGCTTCGGCTAATCGAGTCGCATGAACGTAACCATCCTCGGCGGTAAAATCGATCTTGTCATTTCCGCCTAATAGAACGAACACCTTTTCATTCATTTCTTTCTTCAAGGCGCCCATGCTTTTTTCAACTTGAGCGATACGTTGAGAAATCGCTTGGACCTGGGTATCCGTAACCGTCGATGCCTCACCTTCAGTTGCTTTTTCTGAAGAAGAATTTTGAAGCGCATCTTCTAATGATTCCTTCGTCGCCTTCGTGGCGGCGAGCTCATGCTGAAGCTTGAAGAGGGTTTCCTCTAAAGATTTAATCCGTTGAGCGATCTCATCGGTTGGCACCGACGGAGAAAACTCTGAAGATAACGGTTCAGGCGTATCTTTAATTAATATATAGAGCCCCCAGGAGACGTTGATCCCGATTAAGACTGAAACTAATAAAATCCATTTCGCATTAGACATTTAACTGTTAACTCCCGATGAACTCCGATGGATTTCCGGATGACTGGTTTCGCACTTCGGCCTCCATTCCATGCGAACGATCTTTTTAAATAGTGACAAAATATGCATAAAAAAAGGATGTGACTCTGCTTGAGTAGCAAAGCCACATCCTTGAAATTTCAGGTTAAATCTCGGCTGATCGAAAACTCAGTGAGATTAGCCTTCCATGTCCAATTTCCATGGCTTGCGGTACGGACGACCCAACATCTTGTTCGCGGTTGGATCACCGATGATCTGTTCTTTTTTCGGATCCCACTTAAGATCTCTACCGGTCTTAAGTGCGATATTTCCTAAGTGCGCCAAAGTGATCGAACGGTGAGCGGCTTCGATCGGGGCTACGGTGGCCTTGCGAGAGAAAACACTGTCGATGAAGTTCTTCACGTGATTGTTACTCTCGTAGAGGCGAATAGCTTTTTCACCGAAATCGGCTTCAGCAATTTTCTTACTGGAGGCTTGGAAGCGACCACGGTCGGCCCAAACCCAGCCATCGGTACCTTCGAAGACGACTCCGCCACGACGGCGACCATCGACCTCGATACCACTACTGGTGATTTCGAGGATCACTCCATCATCATAATGGCATTCGAAGTCATATTTTGTAGCAGTATTGTAAATAGGTCCTTTGGCCCATTCACCCTTAGCATTCTTGATCGCGACGGGTCCACTGAATTGACGTCCCATTCCCCATTGAGCGATATCGGGATGGTGGCCTCCCCAGTCGGTCAATTGACCGCCAGAATAGTCTATAATCCAACGGAAATTCACACCGACTCGAGCTGGGCAGTACTCAGCTTCAGGAGCGGGGCCAAGCCAGAAATCGAAATTGAATCCCTTGGGTACGGGTTCGGTCTTGGTCTTGTTTGCGGTTCTTCCGTAGTCAGGAACTCCACCGGGCAATCCACAACGCACGCGTTGAAGTTTTCCAATTCCACCGTTCAGGTTGATTTCGCAAGCTTTGCGGAAGTTGCGATCAGAACGTTGTTGGCTACCGGTTTGCCAAACGATCTTGTTACGCTTGACGGCATTACTCATCGCGCGGCCTTCCACCACCGTTAATGAAAGAGGTTTTTGACCGTAGACATCTTTTTTAGCATTAGCAGCAGCGATGGCGATGATGGCGTGCCAGTGATCAGGGGTTCCGATGTAGATTCCATCGATCTCTTTCTTCCCGATGATTTCGCGGAAATCTTCAGTGGCGAAGCAACCCTTGTCTTTGTAGAAACCATCCACCATGCGGCGTGCGTGCTCTCGCCCGCGAGTAGATCCGCCCCAGTAACCGGGACCTTCCTTGTTCACATCACAAACAGCGGTGACGCGAACGCGCTTATCCCTCATGAAGCGTCCCATCCAATTACAGCCGTTGTTACCGGTTCCGATGAAACCCATCGTGAATTTGTTACTGGGAGCATCTTCTCCCAAGAAACGCGCAGGAACGACCAAGGGCACTCCCAATAGAGAAGCCGAAGCGGCAGTGGTTTTAAGGAACGACCGTCGTGAGCTTTGTTGAATCTTTTTCTTCATGGACCTAACCTAGAAATGGATCGACCGACCTCATCTTTCAACCTCGACTGAATGAGGTGAAGTGAAGAAGTTTTTAAACTACATTTAAAAAGCTACTATACCAGCTTCCGAACTCTTTTTTTAGGGTTTTAAACGGCTTAATTAGCTCTCCTGGGGCTTTTTTACGCTGAGAACTTTAGACTAAGCACGGATTTCGGCGTGTAAGACCTTATTTCTTTGCCCTTTGCGCTTTCCGTAACTGACAAACCCTTCCCCGCAAGTGACAAACGATCGATTTTCATCGATGCTACAGACTCCCCAATTTCCTAAAGAGGCATGATTTTGAGGGAGAGCGATTTGCTCTGTTTTTCGAAGAAGAACCAAACGATCTGGATCGACTTGACAGAAAAATAACGGCGCCCGATGACGAAAGATATGATCGTTCTTCGCTCCCTTCCTCGTATACATCAGAAAGAGACGTCCCCCAACGACCATCCAGTGTTGCTGGGTGTTGTAACTTCCAACGTCTCCCCCATCGTCATATTTCCACTCTCGTTGAGGAATATAATTTGTGCCATCATCGCTTCGAGTCACAAAGGAAGAGTGATCTGCGCGAAGGGTCAAGAAAAAGCGATCTTTGAATCGAATCAGGGATGGCTCGTAGAGTCCTCGATCTCGCGGGATAGTGTGCTCCGTACCGTGGCCGAGGTAATGCAAAGTTTCACCATCAAAACGACAACGGGTGATGATGCTCGTGTACTGAAAAGAAGTTCGTGAAGATTGATAGCGAATGGGAAGCAAGATCTCACCGTTTTTCAAATCCCATCGTTGGCAAGTTCCGGAATTGGGGGCCAAGATCTTTTTACCGGCACGGTCTTTGGACGGTAACTTTACCGTTTTTAATTTGGACCAAGTTTCAGTCTTGGGGTCCATATAAGCGTATGAAACTTTTTCACGAAGGCGCTCTTCACGGTGACCCTTTTCAAAATTGAAAGTTTTCCCCGTGGCGATCACTTTCTGGCTCTTAGCGTGCCAAGTCGGCCAAAGATCACCGGCGGCAACTTCGTAGCCATCCTCCATTTTGGTTCGCTTGAGACTGGGTATCACTTCAGGCTTTGACCAGGTTTTCCCCTCGTCTTTACTGATCGTTTGGTAGATATCAAAATATTTGTGAGACCCAATTTTTCCGGTCAAAGACATCGTCGTGATTAAACGCGAGGGCTTCCCGGGAATGAACGCCGTTCGAGCTTGAGTCCAATCGGAATCTTTTCTCCCGAGAATCGGAGGGAGTTGCTCAACTTTTAGGGACTGAGGACCCGTTTGCTCGTCGTAATTCGTTGCGAAAACGCTAGTGGGTGTGATCCAACAGGCCGAAGAAAGCAGGACTCCTTCCAACCACTGACGCCGACTGATCGTTTGTTTTAGGGTATCCATGGCTTGAGAACGACCTCCGAGGGAACTACAAGAACATCAATTAAGAGGGTGAATACCCAATATAGAAATTGTGGCATGATCATTGCACGGATAAACTTTGATCAAATTTATTTTGCGCCCAAACTCTGTTCAATTTTAAGATTCTCTCCACCCTTAAGCGAGATGAAGGAAAATCCATGGATTGAAGGACTCGAGAGAAGCTCTAACGTTGAGCATCCCTGGGCTCAGATAACCAGCTCAAGACAGAAATTCATTAGGCGAGACTCTAACCCGAGCTTGCCTCGTAAAACCCCGATCTAAAAGTTTATGAACTCTCCAAAATCACCCCCTCTTCCTAAGCGCATCGAGGCTATTGGGCCCGGTCTGAAGAAGCTTTTATTTGTGGTATTAGGCCTCTTCGCTGTGATGGGAGTCAACTCGATCTACCTGGTGAGCGTCACGATCGCCGAGTGGTCTTCTGGGGAAGTCTTACAGAATTATTTCTCACTTTGGATGTTCCTCCTTCATCTGGTGTTGGGATTGATCATGACTCCCATCGTCATCGTGTTTGGAGTTCTTCACATCAAGAACACCTACGATTTCCCTAACCGACGGGCAGTAAGAGTGGGATACGCACTCTTTGCTGCTAGCCTCCTTCTCATCATCACCGGTTTCCTGTTGATGCGATTAGAAGGCTTGTTCGAAATAAAAAATCCGGATACGCGCGGAATCATCTACTGGGCTCATGTGATCTTGCCGCTCGTCATCATATGGCTTTTTATTCTTCACCGCTTGGTCGGTCCGAAAATTCAATGGAAAGCCGGTCTGGGTTGGGCGGGCTTCGCCGCCGCCTTTGCGATCATCATGGTTTTACTTCACTCTGGAGATCCCCGTAATTGGGGACAAGTCGGCCCTGAGTCCGGTGAAAAGTATTTCATGCCCTCGCTGGCGAGAACAGCCACAGGGAATTTTATCCCGGCTCGATCACTCCAGATGGATGAATACTGCCTGAAATGCCATGAAGACGTCCACAAGAGTTGGTCTCAAAGTGTTCACAAATTCAGTTCGTTCAATAATCCGATTTATCTCTTCTCCGTCAATAACACTCGCGATGTTTTGTTGAAGCGAGACGGAGACGTTAAAGCTTCAAGGTTTTGCGCGGGCTGCCACGACCCGGTTCCCTTCTTCAGCGGAGCCTTCGATGATCCAAAGTTCGATGTCAAAAACCATCTGACGGCTCATGCGGGAATTACCTGCTCGGTCTGCCATGGAATCACCCATCTCAACACTGAAGATGGCACGACCACGAGAGGGAACTCCGATTACACTATCGATGAACCTCTCCATTACCCTTTCGCCTACAGTGAGAACTCCACTCTTCAGTGGATCAACAACCAACTGGTGAAGGCTCGCCCAGAACTGCACAAAAAAACCTTCCTTAAACCCTTACATAAAACGGCTGAGTTTTGTGGAACGTGTCATAAGGTTCATCTTCCAGTCGAGCTCAATAAATACAAATTCCTAAGAGGGCAAAATCACTACGACTCTCACCTGTTAAGCGGTGTCTCCGGGCACGGAGTGTCGAGTTTCTACTATCCGAAAACGGCTGAAGCAGATTGCAATGGTTGTCATATGCCCTTAGTTAAATCGGGTGATTTCGGAGCTCGAAACTTCGATGGCAGTGGTGAACTCAAAGTTCACGATCACCAATTCCCTTCGGCAAACACCGCGATCCCGCATCTGATGAAGATGGATCCTTCGGTCAACGAAGCTCATCGTAAGTTTAATGAAGGAGTGATGCGCTTAGATATCTTTGGAATCAAAGAAGAAGGAACGATTTCTGGAAAGTTAACGGCTCCCTTAAGACCTGAAGTACCCCAGCTTCAGGCGGGTCAAGATTACTTGGTAGAAACGATCATCCGCACGATGAAGATGGGGCATCTCTTTACTCAGGGAACGGCTGATTCCAATGAAGTGTGGATGGAAATCACGGTTAAACTCGAAGACAAAGTCATCGCCCAAAGCGGGCACCTCGATCCTCAAGGCCACGTCGACCCTTGGTCTTACTTCGTCAATGCCTATGTTCTCGACCGAAATGGAAATCGAATCGATCGAAGAAACGCCGAAGACATTTTTGTCACTCTTTACAATCATCAGATCCCTCCGGGAGCCGCGGATGTCGTTCACTACAAGCTCAAAATTCCGGAAGGAGCGCGGGGAACTTTAAGCTTTGAAGCTCGATTAAAGTACCGTAAATTCGACACGACCATCATGCAACACATCTACGGCAAGGATTATGTGAACGATCTTCCCATCATGACCTTAGCTGAGGATCGAGTTTTGTTTAAAATCACCGATTCAAACTCTGAGATTGAGGCAGTCCCCGAACAGAAAAGCTCGATCCCCGAATGGCAACGGTGGAACGATTACGGCATCGGTTTATTTCGGCAAGGTAGCCAAGGCTCAAGCAAAGGTGATTTACGCCAAGCAGAAGTCGTATTCAAAAAAGTAGAAGAATTAGGCAGACCCGATGGCCCAGTCAATTTAGCACGAGTGTACTTTAAAGAGGGACGCTTAAACGATGCCGTAGAAGCTTTAGGGAGAGCAACTCGCTTTGATCCCCCGCCCCCCATGTGGACGGTGAACTGGTTCATCGGTTTAGTGAACAAGCAGAACGCTCAATTGGAAGAAGCGATCACTAACTTTGAGAAGATTATCAACAATCAGTTTGAAGGTCTCCACGAACGAGGGTTTGATTTCAGTAAAGATTACCGAGTCCTGAATGAACTGGGCCAAACCTATTTTGAAAGAGCCAAACTGGAACGAGGCCCCGACCGAAAAGCAGAGCGGGAACGCTATTTAAATAAAGCGCTTGAGCAATTTAAGAAAACTCTAAAAATTGACGTAGAAAATGTTACTGCTCATTATAATTCGGCGTTACTCTACGCCCAATTAGGAGACGTTGAGAAGGCAAAGTATCACCGGAAACGTCACCTGGAGTACAAACCCGATGACAACGCCCGCGATATTGCGATCACTAAACACCGTGCCGCCAATCCTGCTGCAAATCACGCCAGTGAAGCGATCGTGATCTACGATCTCAACCCTCCTTCAGAATAAATCCATCATTTCAATCTTCGACTATGAACGCCTCCCAAAACCCGCCTGAAGACCCTCAACTCCATCAAAATCCTCAAAACGATCAAGAAGATGATTCGATCATCACCACCGTGTTTTTGTGGTCGTTGCTGGTGATCGTCATCATCGGGATCGTTGTGGGTGGAATCATTTTCTTTAATCAGAAAAAAGACGATCAACCGATCATCGATTCCACACCCACTCTCGCCCCGGAAAAACAAACTCATGTCGTCGAAGTTCCTAAGGTAAAATTCACTGACGTCACCCAGAGTTCAGGCCTCAACTTCATTCACGAGAATGGAGCCACCGGGCAAAAATTTCTTCCAGAGACGATGGGAGGAGGCTGTGCTTTCTTTGATTACGATGGCGATGGAGACGCTGATATCCTCATGGTGAGCGGTGATCATTGGCCCGATCAAAAAGCATCCAAATCTTCTAAGCCCGCTGTAGCTCTGTTTGAAAATGATGGAAAGGGCAATTTTAAAGATGTCAGTAAAAGCCGGGGTTTCACTCAATCCTTCTACGGAATGGGAATCGCCATCGGAGATTACAATGGCGATGGATCACTCGATGTTTTCATCTCGGCTTTAGGGAAAAATTATCTCTACAAAAATGAAAACGGCAATTTTGTCGACGTCAGCGAACAAGCTGGTATTCAAGGATCAGATGAAGCTTGGAGTACCAGTAGTGGCTTCTTTGATTACGATGGAGATGGAGACCTCGATCTCTTCGTCTGTAATTACGTTCGCTGGTCTCGGGAAATCGATTTATCGGTGAATTTCCAACTGACGGGAATCGGTCGCGCGTACGGCCCTCCCTCCAACTTTAGCGGCACCCATTGTTACCTCTACCAAAATAACGGTGACGATACATTCACCGATGTTTCAGCTCAAAGTGGGATTGAAGTTATAGGCTCTACCGGAAAGCCAGTTGGAAAGGCACTCGGCGTAGTCTTCTTCGATGCCGACGGAGATCATCGCCTCGACATTTTGGTCGCCAACGATACCGTTCAAAATTTCTTCTTTCATAACCAAGGAAATGGAAAGTTTAAAGAGAGAGGAACGGAAGTAGGTTTAGCTTTCGACAGTAACGGGCAAGCTACCGGAGCGATGGGGATCGACTCAGCTCAATTCAGAAACGATCCCTCTCTCGGGATTGGAGTCGGTAACTTCGCAAATGAGATGAGCTCACTTTACGTGAATCAAGGTGAGCGATCTTTGCTTCTCTATACCGATGAAGCCATCACCGAAGGCATCGGCCCGGCGAGTCGCTTGATGTTGAGCTTCGGTCTCTTTTTCTTAGATTACGATTTGGATGGTCGCTTAGATCTTTTCCAAACCAATGGTCACTTAGAAGAAGAAATCAATATCGTGCAACCGAGTCAGCACTACAAACAACCCGCTCAATTGTTTTGGAATGCCGGTCCGGAAGCAAAGTATGGATTTTCACCCGTCGATCCCAAGACGATGGGAGACCTTGCTCAAGCCGTCGTAGGGCGAGCGGCTGCCTACGCGGATATCGACACCGATGGCGATCTCGATATCTTAATCACGCAAGTCGGTGAACGACCCGTTTTACTTAAAAATGAACAAAATTTAGGGAACGCTTGGATTCGAATCCGCTTAAAAGAGTCGTCCAAGAACACTCACGCCATCGGAGCCTTGATCGAACTCACCTCTGAGGGGATGACCCAAACTCGCAGAATCTCCCCTACTCGCAGTTACATGTCTCAAGTTGAATTCCCCGTCACTTTTGGCTTAGGGAAGAACGAAAAGGTTGATAGCCTAACCGTGACTTGGAGCGATGGATCAAAGAAGGAAGTGGATCTCCAGGCAATTCAATTGAAATCGACGGTGGTGATTGAGAAGTAGAACACCACCTTAAACATTATCACGTTTGTAGTCGTCCCTAATGTAGTCCGCACGCTCCGAGGCTGTGAATTTTTCAAGAAAACCCAACTTCAAGTTGTTAAGAGTTCCACTATCCCTCGCTAAAGCTTCGGGCTTGAGGG
>JANQLS010000170.1 GCA_028280485.1 Planctomycetota bacterium | reverse complement strand
CTAGCCCGAAGCGCTAGCGAGGGGAGCTCCCCTCGCTAGCGCTTCGGGCTAGTTAATTGATGTTTTCTTCGATCGCTTCTTTGAAGACTATTTCTTAAGGTCTTAAGGCAACTTCAAAACCAATTCTCTTTCCCACCATTCCGACGCGATTTGAAGGTGAGGATTTCGTCTTACCTTTAAAGTGAGTTGCTCCCCGGAACGCCAAGCGGTCAATACCCGGATAAAGGTTTCGATATCTGATTTCTCCACTCCTTGAATTGAGGTGAGTAGGTAGCCCGACTGGCAGGGCTCTAAAGACATCGGTTTGTGACCGGGAATGGCTCTTAAGGGGAGGTACTTACCTCGTTCTTCCTTAGGTATTCGGGCTTCTCGCTCCGTGAGGATTCGGATGCCCAGTGGTTTCAATTTCTTTTGAAGGGCCATAACGCTTAGATCATCACCCTGATGGATCCTTGGTTTTTGTGGGGAGGATTGGCAGCTCCAGGTGAGGAAGGCTAGGCTAAAGACGAGACTATGGATGAAAGATTGATTTGAGGTTTTCATTTTTTGATTCTCAGGACGGTTGGTTGGGAATGTCCTTTCCAGGGGATCTTCTTTCTTTGCCGGTGATCCCTCGCTAAAGCTTCGGGCTTGGTGGGTTGGTGATTTCAATTATGACTTATGAATGGAGAGGGTGAAATCTCATACCTTCATTTCAGCTCGGAATGCGAATTACGCCCCTCAAGCCCGAAGCTTTAGCGAGGGATAAAAGAATCGCTTATCAATTTGAAGATAGTTCCTCAACCTAATCTCAGCCTTGCAGGGGGGACAACTCTTGCAGGATTCTGACACTCAAAGTGTATGTTCATAAAACATAAGCAGTTCTGACCTGAATTCTTTCTATATTCCGCAAAGAGTACTAAGAATACGTGCTTTCCATTCGTCTAAAAGAAGAAAAGAGCGAGCAGAAAGTTTAACCCATCGACCGCGGAGCGACGTCTATAGTACGGGCTTCATTGAGCTTACGACTCCGGTTGGATCCGTATTGGACTCTGAAGCATCAGCTCAGTCGATTCGGTTAAAAAAATGTGAAGAGCCTTCCTCTCAAGCCTGTCAGCTGGATGTCAAAGAGAGGAATTTCAAAACGTTACAATACTGTGACGAATTTATCTGAAACTAAGCAGGAAAATTGACGTCTATGGAGCCATAGATACACGAATCAGGCCAATTTTTCACAGATTTGGCTTTATCATTTAAAGAATAGGAAATACTGGAGAAATTATGGGTTTTAACCGTCTTTTACCGGGATAGAGGCGGCCTTCTCATCTTCATGAACGAATCGGGATGATTCGTGATACATCAGAAGAAGAGCTTAGGAACTCGGCTTTCTCAACGTATTGGCAACACCTTTGCGTTGCAGTTGTGAACCTACCCGATGGGTCGGAAAGTGGGCGGCAGGACGTGGGACTGATAGTTTTTGTTGAGCCAACTGAGGATTGAAGCAAGAACTCAGCGTTTTGAATCGAGAGGCAGCTCAATTTCCTCTTAATTCAATTTATATTTTGAGTGTGAGTCACATTCGCTAGTGATTTTCGTGTGCAGCACAAAAATCATTAAACCGGGCCGTGAAGATTTTTTATCTAGATCCATACATCGGTTTCAGTCTCTCACTCGATCCGTTTCAACATTGCCACTTGGGGGCAACTTATGAAAAAGCGAATCGGGGAAATTTTTTCGACCTCGGGTGTCGTCGATGCCGTTCAGCTCGAAGAAGGTTTGCGCACGCAACTTTCTACCGGCGAGCGCTTAGGTACGTGCTTGCTGAATCTTGGTTACATCACTGAGGAGGCCCTCTTGAAGGCCTTGAGCGAGCAATTTAACATCGACCGTGTCGATCTCAAACAAACGGAAGTCTCTCCCCGAGTTCGTGATCTCTTGCCTCCCGAGTTTGTGCGAGAAAACCAAATCCTTCCCCTGAATAGCCAAGAGGGGAGATTGCTCGTTGCGACTTCCAATCCCGGGAATTCTTCGATCTTAGAAGACATCCGATTGTTGAGTGGCCTCGAAGTCGAAGAGGTCCTCACCTCAGAAAAAAAACTGAAAGAACGCATCGCGGAATGCTATGACTTAACGGTCGAACGTTTGGTCGAAGATATCGAAGGTGGGGCCGAAGGTGAAGCCCAACGTGATACTCTTCACGATATCGAGGTCATGGCGAGTGAGCCCACCGTGGTCAATCTCGTCAATGCCATCATCTCAGCGGCTCTGAAAGAGAGAGCAAGTGATATTCACTTAGTTCCATTCGAAGGAAAGATTGAGCTTCGCTATCGCATCGACGGTCACCTTCAAGAAGTTCCCCCTCCACCTCGCCATCTCCATGCGGCCTTGATCTCAAGAATTAAGATCATGGCGGAGATGAATATCGCTGAACGCTTTCTTCCTCAAGACGGCCACTTCCAAATCCGTCACGATAACCGTCGAGTGGATGTGAGGGTCGGTTCGATGCCCACCATTTTCGGGGAAAGCATCGTGATGAGGCTTCTGGAAAAGGATGCTGAACTTCAAAATTTAGAAGAGCTCGGTCTCGATTCTCGCCGTGTGGATACCCTCGCCAACTTACTGAGGAAGCCGCACGGGATTTTCCTTTCTACTGGGCCTACCGGAAGTGGAAAAACGACAACTCTCTATTCGGCGATCCGAAGTATCTACTCTCCCGAACGAAAAATTTTAACGATCGAAGATCCCGTTGAATACGAACTCCCCGGTGTAGGTCAAATACCGGTGAAGCCGAGTCGTGGATTTACCTTTGCCACCGGTCTTAGAGCCATTCTCCGTCAAGATCCCGATGTCATTATGGTCGGGGAAATTCGAGATGCCGAGACCGCTGAAATTGCGATTCGATCGGCTTTGACGGGTCACTTGGTCTTCTCTACCTTGCATACGAATGATTCTGCGGGTGCGATCACTCGATTGATCGACATGGGAGTGGAAGCCTTCTTGATTTCTTCTTCACTCGAAGCCGTGCTCGCCCAACGTTTGGTACGTCGAATTTGTTCATCTTGTAAACAAGAAGTTCCCATCGAAGGAGAGATCCTCCGAGAGTTAGACGCTCTCAATGCTTCCGATCTACAAGGCCCCTTCTATCAAGGGGCTGGCTGCGACAACTGTAGAGATACCGGTTACCACGGCCGAACGGGTTTATTTGAATTACTGGAGATGACTCCCGAATTGAGAGAACTCATCCTTCAACGAGCTTCCAGCACAGAGATCAAGAGAGTTGCGATTTCTCAGATGCTTTCCATCCGTGAAGATGGCTTGAGAAAAGCGACTCAAGGAACCACTTCTATTCCTGAAGTGCTTCGCGTGGCGATGAGTAGCTCCGGGGAGGAAATGAGCTGATGGTTGCCTTTAAGTACGACGCCAAGGATGCACTCGGCAAGACGGTTCAAGGGGTCGTCGAAGCTCAGGATCGTCGTCTCGCCCTCAAGGAGCTGGAACGATCGGGATACTTTCCTCTGTCGTTGAATCCTTGTGATGAACCATCGAAAGAAATCGCAAAGGAAGCACCAAAACCCAAGGAAGCAGCTACTAAAGAAGCACCCAAGGAAAAAATCCAAAAGAAGAGTTCTGAAGGAACTCAGGCCAGTGATGTTCGATCCAAGGGAAGGATCAAGCGTAAAGAAGTCACGGCCTTCACCCGAGAACTTGCGACTCTTCTCTCGGCTTCTATCCCCATCCCGCAAGCCTTAGAAGGCTTGGGTGACCAAGAAGAAAATGAAGCCTTGAGTTTCTTGATCCATGATCTCCTTTCGGGAGTTCGCCGAGGGGAAACTTATTCTGAAGCCTTATCGAGGCATCCACGTCAGTTCCCCACCCTCTATACCTCGATGGTGAGAGTGGGTGAAGAGTCCGGGCAGTTAGCTCAAGTTTTGAGTGACCTCGCTGACCTGATGGAAGGTGAAGATGAAATTCGCAGTGAAGTGATGGGAGCGGTCGCCTACCCAGCATTTGTACTGGGAATGGGGGTGATCACGACCATCGTTTTGATGACCGTCGTTCTCCCACAAATCTTTGAGATGTTTGTGGGAATGGAAGATGTGCTTCCTCTTCCAACCAAACTTCTTATGCAATTCAGTAACTTTCTTCAAACTCAATGGATCTCGATCTCGGTCGTCACTCTCGCCGTCATTTTTGGCTTTCGAACCTTCATCAAAAGCCCGACTGGAAGCATTCTTTGGGATGCTTGGAAGTTGCGCTTGCCTCTTCTCGGTCCCGTGTTTTCGGCTTCGGCATTAGGAAGGTTTACTCGAACCCTCGGAACCCTCACTCGAAGTGGAGTTTCACTGCTCCCTGCTTTAGAAATCGTTCGAGGAACGGTTGGAAATTCAAAGGTCGCCGAAGGAATTGCAACAGTAACAGAGGATACTCGTGGCGGGGATTCCCTCGCGAATCCCTTAAAACGTCTAGAACTGTTTCCCCCGACCATGGTTCAGATGATCAGTGTCGGGGAAGAGACGGGGCAGTTAGATTCTATGTTACTGAGAGTGGCGGATATTCAAGAGAGACACTTACGTAGAAGAACTAACACTTTGATCTCCCTCTTGGCTCCGGTTTTGATTCTCGTCGTCGGAGCCTTGGTGGGTTTTATCGTCATCGCACTTCTCTTGCCGATTTTCAAAATGAGTCAATTGGTAGGTTAATCGTTTTTTCAGAGAGGAAACAATGTTTCAAGTTCGTGATTCCAGACACCCTTTCGGTCGCACTTTAAAACGTGAGCACGGTTTCACATTGATCGAAATTATGGTGGTCGTCATCGTGCTCGGTATTTTGGCTGTTTCGATTATCCCTCAGTTCAAGGGATTGACTAATGACGCTAAGGTGGCGAAAGCTACTAGCACAATAGGTGATCTCGAAAATGCCTTAGAGCGATTTTATTATCATATGGATCGTTATCCCACCACCCAAGAGGGATTGAAAGCTCTTGTGGAGCAGCCTCAAGACGGGGAAGGTAAATGGCGAGGGTATATCAATAAACTAATCGACGACCCTTGGGGGCAACCTTACCAGTACCGTAGTCCTGGTTTACACGGCAATAAGTCTTACGATCTTTGGTCTCGTGGTGCTGATGGCGAAGATGGAGGCGAAGGGCCCAATAAAGACATCACCAATTGGACCACTGAATGATTCTTAACCAGAGATTCCTAAACTTTTGAACTCTACTTCAGCCCCTCTCAGCCTTAGATCGAATTCTTCACGAATTCACGCTCAAACTCAACAGGGTTTTACCTTGATTGAGTTGCTTGTCGTTATTGTGATTCTGTCGATCTTTGCCGTCATGGTACTTCCAGAGTTTAAAGGTTCGCGCGCGGAAGCCCGACTGCGAGCTGAAACGGAGCAACTCGCTTCGATGCTGCGTTTGGCGAATAGCCAAGCCGTGTCGACTCAAACCGAAGTGCGATTGTTCATCGATCAAAAGAAGAAACGGTTTTTTCTTGAAGCTCGAGATGAACTCGGAAAGTTTCAACCCTTAGAAAAACTTCCTGGTTCGATGCGTGAGTTCCCAGAAGGCATCGAGATTAAAATCCATCCTCAACGTGATCGGAATTACCGTCACAAGAAACGATTGGATTTTCAAAGAGAGCGAGGTCATCCCGATCAGCTTCTTTTTTATGCCGATGGAACCACGGATCCCTCTGAGCTGTGGATTCAGGATGAAATGGATTTCGGTTGGAAGCTCGTAGTCAACTCACTGACTTCTCGAGTTCAACTTTTGCCTTTCGATGGCCGTTTGGAAGCGGAAAACGAGCTTCGCCAAGAAAATGAACGTCGAAAAAGAAGGAGGCGAAAATGATGGCGTCTTCTTCAAAAATAGATTTCTTTCCTCTCACGAGTTATGGGGGTAGAAAAACGGGCTTCTCTCTCATCGAAGTGTTGATGGCCGTCATGATTCTCGGTTTTGCGATGGCCGGGATTGTTAAGGCCCTCAACCTGTCCCTTAAAGGGTCCAAAGACTCTGAACGCATCACGCATGCCGTGATGTTAGCCGCCGGGCAAATGGAATTGATACGAGCCGATTCCTTTGTCTTCGAAGGAGAAACGACGACTGAGTTTGAAGTTCCATTTGATAAATACGAAGCTACCGAAAGTATTACTGAGTCTTCTTCTCAAGAGGGCCTCTATGAACTGACCGTGACGATCAACTGGGTACCTACGGGAGAACAAATCTACCAGTTGAAGACGATGAAGTACGACATGCCCTTCACCCCTCTGACGTCGACAGATGACGATACGGATCCCAACGATCCTCGAACGAGAGATCGTGGTGATCCGCGAATGAGGGACAGAAGTGACCGTCGTCGGGGTGGCTATCGGGATCCTCGATCGAGAAGGGGGTCCTATTAATCATGCAACAGTGGCAAAGTCGTTCTTTAATTCAATGCTTTCAACATCAAAGCAAGGGTTTAACCCTGATCGAACTCTTAGTCGGAGTGGTGATCGTTTCCATCATCGCAGGGGCTGCGGGGGCGAGTTTGATCAGCGGATTAAAGAGTCGTGAAATCGTCGAGTCCCATGCGGAGCTCCTTCAGACGGCTCGAACTACGATGCGTTTAATCGAGAGAGACCTTCGAGATGCCGTACCGCTTTCCGAGGATTTTGAATTCGTCGGTATGGATCGAGAACTCGGGGACATTCCGGCTGACAACTTAGATTTCGCGACACGCAACTTCGATCCTCAAGCCCCGGGTGAAAGAGATCTCTGTGAAGTGAGTTACTTTGTTGATAAGGCTCGTGATGGAAAAGGATACGCGCTTTATCGACGAACGGATCCCACGGTTGATGATTTTCCCTTAGAAGGTGGGTTCCGGGAGCAAGTGATCAATGGGGTCAAAGGGTTCTCCCTGGAGTACTACGATGGCTTTTCCTGGTACGACTTTTGGGGAAGACAGAGACAAAGGGTGGTTGAAGAAACCGAGCGTAGTCTTTTGGCCGGGAATTTGACCGGCATGCCGGACGCGGTGAGAGTGACCTTAATTTTGGATGTGAATCGAGAGATCGATGTTCGAAAGGGAACGACCGACCCTGACCTCAAACCGATGAGTTTTGAAACGATCGTTCATTTAGTTAATGCCGAATGGACGCGTTGGGGATCATCGTTTTCTACTCCCAACTTGGATCCCGACAATGCGGATTCTGAAAATGACGAGGGGGAGAAATGAAAATGACTCTTTCTCGACCATCTAGTTTTTACCTCGAAAAGCGAAAGGGCTCAGCGCTCATCGTCGTTTTATGGACGGTAGCGATCCTTTCAATCGTCGTCTACTCTCTTCTCGATATGGGGCGGAATGAGCTTCGCATCGCTAAAAACTACGCTGACTCTAAACAAGCTTACTATTTAGCGCTCGCCGGAATTGAGCAGGCGAAAGCCGAGATCTACCAAGAGAAACTGGATCGAGAGACCCAGGGAGAGAACTACAATTCAACTCTAGATGAAGATGATTCTAAGTTTAAAGAGGTGCGCTTTGGTCGCGGTGAATTCAGTTTGTTTTATCCCGATCAAGAGGGATTCAAAGCTACGGATAGAAAATTCGGGATTCAGGCTGAAGAAGCCAAGCTCAATGTCAATACCGCTTCTTTCGATCAATTCATGCGGTTACCCGGAATGACCATGGATATCGCTGCCGCGATCATCGATTGGCGAGATGAAGATTCGAAGGTGCACGAACGCGGGGGGGCTGAAGCTGATTTTTACCTCGCTATCCCCACGCCCTATAAAATTGCCAACAAACCCTTCACTAGCCTAAGGGAGCTCTTATCCGTTCGAGGGATCAACGAGAGATTCCTCTTTGGTGAGGATCACAACGCCAATAATGTTTTAGATCCCAGTGAAGATGATGGAGAACAATCTTATCCCCCCGACAATCAAGATGGCCGGTTGGATCGGGGAATTGCTCAATGGTTGACAACCAACTCGGAAGTCGAAAACGTCGATGCTCGAGGCAAGGAGCGTGTGGATATTCAAGGAGCCTCTGCGGAGGAGTTAGCAGAACTCCCCAATATTTCGATTGAACTCGCACAAGCGATTGTCGCTTATCGAAGTAAGAACGAATACAAAACGATCGGTAATCTCTTAGATACGACGACCGTCTCTGAGGAGAACGAGAGATCCAACAACAATAATAATTCTAACAACGGAGGGAATGAGGGAGGGGAACTCCAACCGAATCAACCTCCTATCAATTTCCGAGGAAGCCAACCCAATCCCAATAACAACAACTCGGGAGGGAGTGGGGAGCTTTTGATCGATGAGAACTTGTTCATCCGCATCTCGGATCGGATTACCGTAGGCACCGGCCGCTCGAGGGTGGGTGTGATTGACATCAACCAAGCAGATATGATGGTCTTGGCGAGTGTGCCAGGAATCGATGATGAGACCGCCGAGAGTATCGTCATTTACCGAAAAAGCCGGGGGGGATTCCGGAAGATCGGAGAATTGCTCGATGTCCCGGGAGTCGATGCGGAGATTTTTAAACAAGTCGTCAACTACTTATGTGTTCGACCCGCGACCTATCGCATCGTGAGTGAGGGAAAATTGCCCGCTACTGGCGTACGGCGACGCGTGGAAGTTGTGGTACGGATGGGACTCCTTGACTTTGACACCATTTACTACCGAGAAGATCCTTGAAGATGAAAAACTCACTTAAAGCTCAGAAGTTAAAGCTTGAGTTTGGAACTCAGACTCTATCGATAAAAGATGGAGGCACTGGGATCGAAGTGGCTCTCAATCGAGATGAAGATGGCCGCCTCACCGAAAAATCGCGCCGCGAGATTCTGGAGGCCTTAGAGCCTTGGAGTCGGTCGTCGACCAAAGCTTTAAAGCCTCTTCTGTGTGTTCTCCCTTCTCGTGGAGCTAGTCTGCGAACTTACCGTTTACCCCAGTGTGGAGCTGAAGAGTTGAAGCAATTGATCTCTCTTCAACTCGAACGCGATCTCCCCATCTCTGCCGATGAGTTTCTCTTCGGATCCATCATCGGTCCTCAGAGTTCTGAGGGGCAGATGGAAGTCTCGGTTGTCGTACTCAGAAAACGGAACGTTGAAGAAATTCAAACTCTTCTCAACTCTTGTGGATTCGCACCCGTCTTTTGTATTGGGGGAGTGATCGTTGGATCGGCATTGAGATCTAAGGCAAACAACTTCGCCTATATCGATGTCGGCTCGAAGACTAGCGAATTGGTTATCGTCAAAGAGGGACGGCCGGTCGTTTTAAAGGAGTTATCCTGGGGTGAAAACCGAATCGACTCCGTAGTGGTCGATACCTTGGGCATGTCCTGGCCGGAAGCCGTCTCATTAAGAAGAAGTTGGAATGGGGCCGTCACGATTCCTGAATCTTTCGAAGCCAATACCGAAGATCACTTAAGAGCTGGCTTGAAGTCGGAAGTCCAAAAATTGGGGAGTTTGATTCACAGCGCATTCGAACAGGAAGCGGCCTCTAAAGAATTAGCTCCTCTTCAAGACTGGAAGCTTTTTCTCAATGGTGAGGCTACTCATATCCCGGGTTTTAAAGAAGGATTAAATTTAAGTCCTGCGCGTGAGTTCCAAAGTGAAGTCCTGGAAATCCCATTGAAAAAAGGAACGACTCCCAATCTCCGTGCCCTCGAACGGATTCAACAAAACTCGGATCTCTCGAACTTAGCTTTACTCGACACTGGATCCTTAACGGAGCAACAAGGTCAATCGACTCCTACTCGAGCGATGCCCTGGCTTCTCACTGGTGTGGCCCTTGCCCTGGTCGCCTTAGGCTTGCACTGGGCGGAGCCCTTGTTTAAGCGGGGAGCCCTCGAAAAGCAAATCGAAGATGCGAAGAACTCATCCTTCTCTCTTTCGAATGAGGATCAAAACCGTTTAAGTTTTTTAAAGCGTTTGAGAGCGGAGCGTAAGAAAGTAAAAGCTTTAGACTTGATCGCAGCCGTTTCAAAAGCCAGCCCTGAAGGCATTTTGATCAACAACCTCACTTTAGATGAGGACGGTCAGGTTTCATTAGACGGCACAGCTTCTTCTCGCGCCCAAGCCAACCAATTTAGAGCTCAGCTCAGTCATTGTGGGTTGTTCGAACAAAAGATCTTAATGAATCTTACGGTTCATAAAGACAGCTTTCAGTACCGCATGACAGTCGTAGCCCTCCCGGGAAAAACCTTGACCGATTTCCAGAAGATTCAAGTCGAGGACGCGAAGGAATCGAAGGAATCGGAAAACAGTAAAGAAAACTCAAAAAGTGAAGTCGTAAAAGAGGGCTCTAAAGAAGAACAAACCAAGGAAGAGGCCTCAGATAAAGAAACTGAACCCGTAAAAGCAAAAGCCAATGAAGAGCTCTCCCATAAGCCGAATCCTGAGTCCAAAACCAAAGAGGGAGGAAGCTAAGCATGAATATTTCTGATAGAGAAAAGCGAACGATTCGTTTAGCGGCCATTTTCTTAGGAGCTTACCTCGTCATCTACGGGGGACTTCAGGGTTACAAATGGATCCAAGAAAAACGATTAGAAGTCGAGGGATTAGAACAGGAACTCGACGGATTGAAGTTGTCGAGTGAACGAACGAAGATCGATCGTGAGCTCTTAGTGAAATTAGAGAACGAATTGAGCGTTCCCAAGGCGAGTTCCTCACCTCAAGGGAAAAGTTTGGTGGCGGCGACCCTCACCTCAATCGAAAAGATTGCCGGTGAGTTGGGGATTCATTTAGGTCCTCACACTGAGCTTTCTAGTCGCCAGGGTTCGGGCGAAGCTTTGAGGCTCAATATATCAGGAAAAGGAAGCTTGTCTTCCTTGTCTCGATTCGCCGAACGATTGGAGGCTGCTCCCCAGCCCATCGTTCTTCGTCGCTTGGAGTTTCAAAGAGACAGTGCGACTCCAGGACACGCTGAGCTCACTATCCATTTAGGAGTTCTCGAGTCCCAACTTCTTCAGGAAGGGGGATCGAGTGATGCCTGATAGCATGACCCGCATACTGAAAATTCTCTGTCTGGGTTTGTTCGCCTTCGTTGGCTTTCAAGTGTTCAAAATCAGCAAGATGTACGCGACCTCCTCGGATTCAGAAGAGATTCAACTGACTTTCGACCCGAATCAAAAAAAAGATTCTTTCCCTAAGGGTGAACCGAAAGAAGAGGTCAAAAGAGAAGATTCTGCGGCATTAAAAGTTCTGGTGACCAGCAAGATTTTTGGAGCTGAGCCGCCACCACCTCCGCCAGAAAAGAAAGAGATCAAGCCACCCAAATTAATTGGATTGCTGGATCGAGATGGTCAACCTGGAGCTTTACTTCGACTCGAAGGTGAAACTCATTGGTTGGTTGAAAAAGAAGAGAAGAATGGAATCAAAGTTATCGAAATTGGAATCAATAGGGCCAAGATCGAGTTCGGAGGGGCAACTCACGATCTGACGATCTTCAGTGGTATTGAATCGCAGTGATTTTCTATTGAATCGATGAATTAAAAAGCGTGGAGCGCTTAAATATGATCTTTAATACATTTCACTTTTCTAAACTTCAACAACGCGCCTTCCAAACGGTTATGGTGTTGATGTTGATGATGTTTTTCTCCGTTTATAGCTTGGCCCAGGATAACAATAGTACTGAGAACGCTGAAAAGACCGATGGAAACTCGGAGGAGGCTGCTAAGAAAGACGACACCATTCAATTGAGTTTTGAAGGTGTCGATATCAACTTTTTAGTGAATTGGTTTGCCAAGGTCACTGGAAAAAGTGTGGTTAAACATAAGGACGTCAATTGTCAGCTGACGATCCTAAGTCCCGGAAAGATTCCCAAGAAAGAAGCCTTACGCCTCGTTTACCAGGCTTTATCTTTAGAGGGCTTTACCGTTATCGAAACAGGGAATATATTGATGATTCTCCCTGAAGCGAAAGCTCGAGAGATGCAGCCAGAACTCGTCAACGGTGAAGACGAGCTCGTCGGTAACCGTATCGTGGTGAAATTGATCCAACTGAAATTTGTGTCTCCCGCCTCGATCCAAACCAAAATCAAGACGGTACTCTCTCCCAAGGCCAAGATCGACGTCGACGCTGCCAACTCAACGATTATGATCACCGACACTGCCACCAACGTCGGGCTTGCGGATAAGCTGATCGCTCAATTAGATCTGCAAAATACGGGAAATACGACCACTGCAATCCTGACATTGAAGCACGTCAAAGCCGAAGAGGTCATCCCCACTCTAACTGCCGTTTTTGGAGGTGGTGGAGGAATCACTCCGCCTAAGCCGAGGAATCCCAAGCAACCTCCCAAGCCTCCCGTTGCTGCTGCCAGCAAAGTCAAATTTATCGCTCATCCCACCTCGAATCGCATCATCGTGACGGCGACACCGCCAAAGATCGAAGAGATTAAAAAGTTACTCGAAACTTTAGACAAAGAAAAACCCAAAGACGTCATGGTTCGGATCTTGGAACTCGAACATGTCGATGCTGAGGAACTGATGCGAGAACTTTCTCCTATGTTCCAGAAGATGCGCGGGAAAGCGGTCAAGGATAACATCGATATCTCGGCTCACTCTCGTAGTAACAAATTGATTATTCTTTCGAGTGAACAAAACTACAAAGCGATACAAGAGGTCATCAAATCTTTAGATTTACCTCACGGTAAGAACCAAGAAATGCGGTCAGTGGTCTTAGAGCACGCTGATTGTGAAGAGATCACTCAGCATATGAGCGACCTCTTCGAAGAGAGAGAATCGAGTAGCTACTACTATTACCGTTACGCTTACGATAATAATAAAAATAAAGATAAAGTACGCTTCGTTGCCGAACGTCGTCGTAACGCAGTCATCATCATCGGTCCCAAAGGGACATTGGATGAAGTGGAGAAGATGGTCAAAGCCCTCGACGATCCCGTTGAATCTAGTTCCCTCATTCCCCGAATCTTTAGATTGAAATACGTCAGTGCCTTCGATGTGGAAGAACTCTTGGACGAATTGTTTCAAAAGAAAAGTCGTGAACGAAGTTACTATTACTACGATGAACCTCGCGAGTACGAAGATCGTGATATCGGTAAGCTCTACGGTAAGGTTCGGGTCACCAGTGAGTTTTATACGAACAGTTTGATTGTCTCGGCAAACTCAGAGGAAGCATTTGCGGCCGTTCAAGACATCATCAATCAATTGGATAAGCCCACTGAAACCGGCGATACCACAAGGATGATTCGATTGAAATACGCCAAAGCGATCACCTTGGCTAATAATCTCAATATCATCTTTGCGGGTGCAGGAGCCCCTCCTCGACAAGGAGCGAATCGTCAACCCAATCGAAACAACAACAATAATCGGAACAATAACAACAACCTTCCGGTTGGGTCGACTTCCTTTGAGCTCGAAGAAGAAGTTCAGGAAGCGGAATACTTCCCCTGGTTGGGTTCAGCTCAAAATAACAACCGGCGGGGAGGAAGATCCGGTCAAGTGAGTCGACCCGTCAGTGACTTGGTGGGAAAAGTACGTGTCGTTCCCGATTCGAGAACGAACTCTCTTCTCATCAGTTGCAATGCTCATCTCATTCCTGAAATCATGGATGTCGTCAATCAGCTCGATGTTCCCACCGCTCAGGTGATGATCGAAGCGACGATCATCGAGGTCTCTTCCGATTTTAGAGATCGTTTAGGCGTACGCTGGTCGCCTAATGGAGACGCGGTTTTCGATTCAGAAGACATGGATATGTCTTTCTTAGGTTCTGGTACGGCTTCGTTTTCAGAGGTCTTTGCCGGTACGGCTCTCCAAGACGCCATGCGTTCCGGAATTTTAGATACAAGTGCGAACTTAGATATCTTAGTTCAATTCATGAAGAGAAACGCGGCGGCTCAAGTCAAAGCGGAACCTCGTATCAATGTCGCTGATAACGAGCGTGGAAAGCTCTTCATTGGAAGTCGAGTTCCCTTTATCTCGGGTAGTTTGTCGACGACCGAAGGAGGTCGAAGTGATAGCTTTAGCTATATCGATGTCGGAATCATCTTAGAGGTGACTCCTCATATCAACGACGATGGCGATGTCGCCTTGAGAGTGCGCGTGGAATCTTCTCAAATACGTCCCGGCGAAACACTCTTTGGTGGTGCCATCATCGATACAAGAAACTATCGTACCGACCTCACCATCCAGGATGGAGAAACGCTTATTCTTGGCGGAATCATTCAAAAAGAGACGAGTGAGGTTGAGCGTAAAGTTCCTCTGCTGGGGGACATCCCTCTCTTAGGTTACCTTTTCAAGAAAACTGAAGATGTCGAGCGTGAAGTCGAGTTGATGGTTTTCTTGAAGCCTCGAGTCACGCGGACCCCCGATGAAGTGCGGGAGTTGATGGAAGAAGAAAAAGCGAAAACTCCAAGGATCGAGCAGTGGAACAAGCAGCTCGAAACGGAGCGCTTGGAACTCCTTGAGAAGGACAGTTAATGATCCTGGTTTACTCTTGTTGGACTCTACCGGAAGCCTACATCGTCAAGAATCGACTGGAGGCTGAGGGGATTCCGGCGATCGTTCAGAATGAAAATCTCAATTCGGTATTGGGGGAAATCCCAATCACCTACCAGACGACTCCCCAGGTTTGGATTGTCAATGAAGATGATCTCGAACGAGCGGAGGAGATCCTGAGCCAGTCGGTGGCGATGGAGGATGAAGAGCTGGAAGATGAAGAAAAGGAGAGTGCCGAATCGGGATTTTCTGGGGAGAATGAGTGAATTCATGGTGAATTTGTAATCTTTTAAGGATGGATGAACATCTGGCCGATAATGTAGATACGTTGTTGTGTGAACTCTGTTCGAGAGTTCAAATTGAAGTTCATCCACCTTTACGGATTCTACACTCAGATGAATCGTTCAGAACAGTCATCTTGTTCCTCCCTTCGATCGGGCCGTAGCTCGATTCGATTTCCCGTCTTCATGGTCCTTAGGTTCATGCTCCTTGGGATGGGAGTTCTTTTCCCTCTCTTCTCGACCACCATCGCTGATGAGGTTCCTCGAGACAATTCAAATTCAGAGCCGCCAAAAGGGGGCCAACCCAACCCACAATCTGCTCTTTCCGATCACGACCCGCTGATGGGCATGGATCCCAGTGGTCGCATTCCTAAAATTAAACTCCCAGATCACATCTCCAATCCCGAACGCTGGCGCTATATTCCTGAAGGCCGAGTGATCGAAGGGAACTTCTTCGAGCGATTTTTAGTATCCAGTTTTGTTTCTCCCATACTTTTCTTCGAAAGTGATGTGGGTGCCGGAGGTGGAGTGGGGATCACCGATTTTGATTTTAGAGGAAAGCGAAGGCGAGAGTTTGCTGGCGCATTTGCTTACTACACCACAGAAGGACAACAAGCTGCGGCGATGACGTGGAGTCGTTGGCTCTACCATGAAGATTTAAAAGATGATCTTCCTACGGGAGGTGTTGCCTTCGAAGAGCGGTCCTTCGTGAAGGGACGAATCGGATATACCCGAACTTTAACCAGACGATTCTTCGGATTGGGAGCCGAGACTAAAGAAAGCGATGAGACCAGTTTCATCGATGAGGTCTTCGAGGTGGGGGGAGGATTTGAACTCGCGTTTCCCAATCCTGGAGATGCGCCTGTGATGGGATTAGGAATCTCGTACCAACACCACAGCTTAGGCCCGGGTCGAGTTGAATCAGAACCGACGACGGATGTTGTTTTTCCCGTCCTGTTTGAAGAAGGGGATCGTCACGATAGTCTTTGGGTTTCGGGCGGGCTTCGCTACGACACTCGAGACAGCCAGCACAATGCCTACGATGGTTTTGCGGTGGGAGTCAATGTTCGCGCAGCGCCAGTTCAAACTCATTACGAGGCCGGGGCCCTCGTTCATTTCTTTGCCACGGGCGTCTTGAAGCTCCCTCCCATGTTTCATAGGGGGGGGGATACCGACGAAGAGCATCCACCTACGGATGTGTTAGCGGCTTCAGTCTTTGTTACAGACACCGTCGGTAATTTACCTTTTTGGTCCTTACCATCATTAGGTGGAAGTGAAACTCTAAGGGGCTTTATCCGAAATCGCTGGACGGGACACACTGCCTGGCATGCGGGTACTGAATATCGTTTTTGGATCATTCCTCGCGGGTATGCCTTTACCGACTATATTCGTATTGAAAGATTTGGAATGGCTTTATTTGTAGAGGCCGGTTCAGTAGGGCGGAGATTAGAACAAGTTTGGGATGAAGATATTTTGTGGAGTTATGGATTTGGATTTAGAGCAAGCTTTGAGCGAACCGCGTTGTTAAGGGCTGACTTTGGTTTTTCAGAAGATGGTTTTAATTTTTCATTGGGGTTTGGGACGAGTTTTTAGCGAGGGATAAATGGGCGTGAATCGTTTTTAAAACAGTATTTGTGGCAGCACTCACGACATTAGACACCACTGTACTATGATTGAGATAACCAACCAGGGAAGCCCGAAGCTTTAGCGAGGGATAATTGGGGTGAATCGTTTTTAAAACAGTATTTGTGGCAGCACTCACGACATTAGACACCACTGTACTATGATTGAAATAACCAACCAGGGAAGCCCGAAGCTTTAGCGAGGGATAATTAGAAGTTACTTTTGCTTTGAGTTAAAGCTCAGGATTACACTCCCACCAAGGGCTGAAAGCCCGCAATATCATAGCCCAGGGCAGAGCGAAGCGTCGCCCTGGGTTGGGAATAGAAAAAAACAAGCCCTGTAAGGGCGGAATAAAATTTTAATTTATGAGGCGTCTTTAAAATTTAAAACCACCTTGCCTGGGCAAGGTGGTTTTAAATCTATAAGATTCAGTCATGAAATATGAAACTTTATATAAAGACATAAAGAGCTATAAGGTGGATGTGATCGTTAATACCTGGCACACAAACATCTTTTCACAATTTCGTAGAGTCACTGGAGTATCGGAAAGAATTAAAGAAGGGGCAGGAAAAGTTTCGTTTAGGGAGTTGTACGCAAAGGGTCGGCTAAACCTAAGTGACATAGTTATCACCCAGCCGGGAGACCTTCCTGTAGATTGTATTGTTCATGTCGCTGCAGTTGATTTTTTTGGTAACACGAATGATCAAGTCATCATTCGGTCGATTAAAAATGTACTTGAATTTATTAGGGCGAAAAACTATTCCTCAGCAGTCTCTGGAGTGATTGGAGCAAATCGTGGTGGCTTGAATCAAAAAAAATATCTACCTGTGATGGAAAATCTCATCAGTGATTTTGATCATAATGGGACGTTCAACATCACGTTATTTAGATCCTGTTTTGATTCAGAATAATCACCGCCCATAAAACCCAATCTTAAAGAAAAGCTTCTTCAAGAAGGGTAATCGCTCAAGGACTATCTCATTCCAATACACTGCTGGCCAGTGAGCATCCAAACGATAGGGGCGACTCTCTTGGTGAATAGCGAGAGCTTCCTCAGGAGTTTTGCTCTTCAACAACTCAGCGATGTATCTTAACGACTCTACCGTTTCAATTCGGTCGTAAGCTTGGTAGGACACCGATTTAAACTTGTCATAGAATTTTAAGTAGGCTTCGTATTTACCCGTTTGAAGAGCGGAGCGAAGGAATATCTCTACTAAGTTGGGAGCAGTCGAATCGTAGAAGGAGTTAGCGAGGGAATAGAGACAAACCTCCATCGCTTTGTCGTACGTGCCCTTACAGAAGCAAGCCGCTGCGTACTGGTTGAGCAGCCACTGAGAGACGCCATCCTCTTCAGTTCGTTCTTTCCAATCTTTGAGCCATTCTAAAACTTCGTCATCTTGTTCTAAGATGGAATAAGCGCGCCCCATAATTTCCCACAATTTTCGTCGTTCTCTGAAGAGGGACTTATTGGACTCTCCCCATTTGATGATCTGTTGAGCGCCTCCAGCTTCAACGTAATATTGGAGGGTGAGTTCAAATTTTTCTATGTAACGATTTTGAGTTTTCGTGGGATTGAGCAAAGTGAGAAGGTCGGCGAAGCCATTTTTAAAGCCCTGAGCGGAGAAGTGATGCAGAATTTCTCTGAATGCGGTATCACTCAAGGTCAAATTACTCTTGAAGATGGCTAACAATCGTTTGAGAGCCTTGGTGGCCAATTTTCCTTGGCGTAGTCCGTCCATCGCGAGATCGATCGCCGAACGGTCGACCCAACCATCTCGGGTGAAGAGGTCTTCCGTTAAGGTCAAGGCGGTTTCTGAATCTTCGTGCCATACAGCTAAACAAATCTTACGCGCGACTAATTGTGGGGTGTGGCTGCCGCGTTCTTCGTAGTGATGTAAGACTTCTTTGGCTTCCTCAAAGAAGTCGTTCCTAACTAGAAAGTCGAAATACCTCAGGTGAACTTCACAAGTTCCAGGATGGCTGTGGGCTAATTTTTCCCATTCACTTTTTACTTTCTGAACCTCGTTGGTAGAAACTTCGAGTAAGAGAAGTTTTCTTAGGGCAAGTGTCGCATCTTCCAGTATTTTTTCTGGCATCGACTCTAAAATTTCTGGAGTGATATTTAAGGCTCCCGCGTTACGAGATCCTTCTTCTTCAATCCAATCTAAAAGAGTGTACCAACCGAAATAGTAATCCGGACATTCCTTGAGAAGCTCTCGCATTTGACGGATCGCTTGGGTGGTTTGCCCTTCTCGCCATTGAATACAAGCGATAGCGCCTTTGGGGCAGATCTCATCGGGCTCGAGGTGACGATAGTTCTCGATGACTTGGTACGCCTTTTCGAAATCAGCTTGATCGCAAAGATACATCGCGTAATCCCACACGGCTTCCCAGAATCTTGCGTCCAGCTTGAGGCTCGTTTCGAATTCCGCTTCAATCGTTTTACGGGGAACCATGAAACCCAGGCGCCAGTAAGTACGAGCGACAATGAGTCTCGAGGTAGCATTTTTGAGATCGGTCTCTGCTAATTGACGGGCAACTTTTAGCGCTTCTTGAGGCTTTCCCCAAGATTGAAGTAACTCGATGCGCTGGGTCCAAAGATCTTTGGCCCAGGGAATTTTCTCGCAGGCTTCAGCTAAGACCTCATTCGCCACCTGAACTTGATCATGGCGTTGGTACCAATCGGATAAACAAGACCAGGTTTGAGGATTTCGCCGATTGTGGTCACGAGCTAACTCGAGTTGCTTTAAAGACTCATCGATTTTTCCCAATCGTTCCAATGCTGAAGCTAAACAGATTCGAGCATGAGTTAAGCCGGGTTGGAATTCGAGCAGTTTTTGGTAGGTTTGAACAGCCTCTGGAAATCGACACAGATTTTGGTAGGCGTCCGCTAATGAAAAGGCCAAGTTGTGATGCAACGGGAAGCGAGCCACTGCGAGTTCCAGTTGGGGGAGAATCGACTCGATCGAATCTCGACCCGTGCCGTACTGGATTTGAATATCTGCGCGAGCTTCGATGACCATCGGGTCATCCGGAGAAGATTGACTCCAACGGTGAAGGGCTTCCAAAGCTGTCTCTCGATCGATGTTTTGAGCGATGAGCATCGCCGCATTCTTTGCCTGAGACAAATCGTGTACCGTGTTCTCGAAGGCTCTATCTAAAGAGCGTACGATCGATAATTTTTCTTTTGGGGCTCGGGAGTGCGTGACATCAAAGAGACGTTGAATCGCATAAGAATAGCCCGGTTCTTTGAGTAGAGCTTGATTGAAACAGGCGATCGCGTGTTCAGTATCTTCTTCGAGTAAAGCTAATTCTCCCTCCAGACCTAAGGACTGAACGGAGTCCGGTTGAAGATCGCAGTAAGCTTTGACGTGTGCTTTAAAATCTTCTTTAGCCTCGACTAATTTTTGCTTAGATAGCGCCCTTAAGCGATCCCACTCATCCCATGCGAGTTCGGCGAAGGCCCATGCATCTAATGGATTGCGCTGAACTCGGTGTTGAAGGATTCCCAAGCGTTCTTCCGGTTTTTGGACTTCTCGGAGGTGGAGCAAGTACAACTCTTCGATGTATTCATCTCCGGGATGATCATTTAACCATTTCTTTATGGTTTGGCCGGCTGTTTCGGGGCCTTTTTCAATGGTTAAAAGTTGAACCCAAAGGTTTCGAGCCTGACTGTCTCGCGGAGTCTCCTTCAACCATTGTTTGACATGTTCGAAGGTGTAACGAATTTTGCCTCGAGAGAAATAAAAGTGGCTGGCCGTCGAGAGGTAGACTTCTTTCGAACAAATCTTCTTACAGTGCTCAAGGATTTTCTCAGCGTCTTCAAATCTTCCGTAACGAGCGAGGAACGATACTGCGAATGAGCTAAGTTCAACATCATCGGGTCGCTTTTCTAATCCTTCATGTAGGCAATTGAGCGCATCATCGGGAAAGCCGAAATCTTCCAAAGCCAAAATGAGAGTGCGCCAAGTTCCGCCTCCACCGGACTCCGATTTGAGAAGATTCACTCGCAGTCGCAAACTGGTGACGGCCTCATCCATTCGGCCAAGTTTCTTTAAAGCCCAGGCATAGTTTTCAGCGTAACTTTCTTGCTCAGGTTCTAAAGTGCTAGCTAAGCGGTAGGGGAGCAGGGCCTCTTCCTTTTGTCCCTTACGCCACAATTCATTTCCTAGATGGAAATATCCCTCTGAGAGGAATGGATTGCGGTAGAGAGCTTTGTTCAGAAGCTCTTCGGCCTCTTGACGATGCTCCTCTGAGTAAAGAAGCATACTGGCGAATCGAACCTGGAATAAGGGATCAGGGTAAACCCATTCCATTCCGATAGTGTGACTCGGTTGGCGCTTGCGTTTTACTATCGATTCGAGAAGACTTCGATAGTAAGCAGTATCCCCAGAACTCCAAGCTGCATTGAGGAGCAGTTGTTGGAGGAGGTGACAGTTCGGATGCTCCTTAAGGTCTTCCTTAAGTGAATCTGCAACCTTCTTGGCATTCCCAGTTTCCAGTTCAGCCCAAGCTTTTAAGTAACGCCCCTCGATGCTATCGGGATTCTGTTGAACGAATCCTTGAATGCGCTCTCGAGCCTGACTTGAAGAATCGATTTCAAAGGTTTTTCTCGACTCGATGGTGGCTAAGGCGAAATCCTCGGATCGAAGTTCGACCGCTTGGAGCTTGTCGGAATACACTTCAGGAGCAATCGCGATGCACTGTGGTCCGAGTGGTGCTTCGTCTTCGTTGAAGAAATCGAGGAGGACTTCACAGAGCCTTCCGGAGGTCGGGTCGTGATAAATAAGTGTGCCTAAGCCGTGATCTATCCCGATTGCAGCTACTGCATGAGCAAAGCTGTGGGAAGCGAAGGTGTAGATGAAGGGGAGTCCCTGGTCGATGAGATTCTTTACACTCTGAGCATCCCCAATAAAGGGACGAGCTGTCCAGTTGTTTTCCTTGGCCCAATCGATCACTCGCCACAGGGGAGTTCCGTCGTAGGTGATCTTTTTCGCGATCTCTTCGTGATCAAATTCCAGGCCGAAAACACTCGCGCAGGTGACGAGACTGGCGGGAAGGCAAGTTTTATGTTGTTGATGGATCTCCGTGTGAGGGAGGATGACTCTTTGACCTTCCGGATTCTTTTCTAAGTTTTTCAGGGTTGTATCTAAATAGACCGTACGGGCTTTTTGGGCTGCTTGAACGAAACTGTCTCGGTTCCGAGTGATCAGGCTAATCTGAGCTTGAACCACTGAGAAGTGTCTTTCGTGGGCTCGATCGTACAAGGGAGCTAAGGTGAACAACTCCTTTGGGAGGGCCTCGAGTTCTTGTCGTGAGAGTACATCATCCTGAGAGTCTGAGGGATTTTCGAGTAGAGCTTGAGCGTAATTAATCGCCGTGTCTAGGTTCTCCCAAGATTGCCCCTCTTTTCGGTGATACTTAAGAAGGATCTCTACTGCTTTTTGAGTTTGCCCTTTGGAGTGGAGGGTTGCTCCTAGTAAGGAGGCCGCGTAAGGTAATCCGGGACTTTCTTGCCAAGCCTGTTCAGCTAGTACAATCGCTTCATCCCAACTCCCCTTTTGCAGGTAGATCGCCGCTTCGCAAGCGGTGACCCAGCCATCTCGAGCGCCTAAGTGCTTCGCTCTTTTGATGACTTCAAAAGCACTTTGAAAATCTCGAACTTGGGCCAAGAGAGAGGCGTGGCTTGCTAACCAACTCGCATCGAGATCCAGGTTTCCTGATTTGAGCTCAGGGGTGGATTCAAATTCTTTAAGAGTCTCGAACAGGCTCGTTCGGTGTCTCGCGTAAGTCCGGCAAAAATAACGTACATAAGGGTTATTTGGAGCCTTTTGAATCGCTAGTCGGCCGAGGGCTCGGGCGATTTTTTGAGAACCTAAACGCAGTGCTAAACGAGAGGCAAAAACGATCTGTTCGATGCCTAGATCCGGTACGATTTCCGGAGATTCCCATAACTTTTTAGTCAGGTTATAGAGGTCGATGAAGCGGTTCTCATTGTAGAGCTTCTCCGCTTCTTCTAGGCTTGGTAGGCTTTTTACCAGGGGATGAACGGTAATACTCTCTTGGCTCATTTCGTGGCCTCGTTCTTCGCTCTGTAATAAGAGATCGATGATGGATGGGGTAAGAGCAGAAAGGTGCCAAGATGGGTACGATGGCAAGAGAGTTCGAGCAAGTCGGTTAAGATTAGCGGTAGGTGGTTGACTTGAGTTAAAGTTATAAGAACTTGGAGAAGGGGGAGAGTGCTTGAAATGAAAAGCTTTTATAAGGATTTCATTTTGTTTTATTAAGGAATCTTAATGCTCGGAGGAAGGTTGAGATTTCACCCAAAGAGTTCTCAAGATCTTGGCGAATTGATCGATGTTAAATTATAGATTCTAATTAAAGAAGCCTTGATAGTTCCGGGGCTCACCTTTAATATGTCAAGCGTAGTGGCGGGGGCAGTCCCGCCAGGGCAAGCCTTTTACGTAGTTGCAAATATTTTTGCTGAGTCGTTCACAGATCAGAAAACGAACGATCAGAAGATGCAGCATTAAGACTTTGAATAAGAGGCTCAATCTTACAATGATAACAATTCTAGTTAATTCTTAAGTTGTTACAACCTGACCTTTATTAGGTTTTCACTTAATCCATTCTAGAATCGTGCCATTCATGGAAGTCCTTTTTGCACTTCCTTGTGGGGTTTATATGCAACGGGTATCCAAGGGCCAAGTCTCTCGTTGGGTTTTACATTCAGATGGCGGGCATCTTCCAGAGATGGTGAGTGTCAGTTGTCCTCACTGTCTAACGCATTCCCAATTTGAGTTCGAATACAGCCAACCTTCTGCCTACCACTACATGTGGTGCGGTCAATCAACCTGCCCAGCTTGTCGTGAAGAGGTGTATATCTTCTGTATCGGGGTTGAAAACGACCTTGAAAGAACTGAGGTTGTACCGAAGAATATTTTCCTCTATCCACCGGGGAAGGGAACTCGAGTTCCTCGATCATTTTCCGGTGGAGTTCCGGAGGAACTGAATGAGAAGTATAAAAAGGCGATTGGGCGATTCAACAATCAGGGGCATCACGCAGCCTTCGAAACCTGCGTTGATCTCGTGCCTCAAATCGTATTTAAAATTCTCCGAGAGCCTCCTCGTGAGTCGCCAACTTTTGAATCCCTATTAGAAAAAGTTCACGAAGACAGTGAACTTTTTAATTTGGTTCAAGTCTTACAGCGAGTTTTTGACAATCAACAATCTCAAAACCTTTTTGAAGGACTATCATTTGAAGCTGCCGAGGTGCGGGCGTCAAAAATGATCGATCTCATCGAGCTCCTCCTCGAATACTTTTTTGTTTTGCCGAATAAAATATCAGAGCTTCAGGCAGACTTAGATCCTGAGTTTGATTTGGATTCCATATGAGATGAATCCATTAAAAAAAGGGCCGACATTTTCCTCCCAGTATTTTCCTCCCAGGCCTTTTATGTTTGAAGGTGATATGAAAGGAGAATGGATAACTCTCAAGCCATCCATTCTCTCTCCCATTACTTGGCTTCATTGTTTAGCTATTTACACCATTCGCGGTTAGTAACACGCCGTGTACTCTTCACAATCGAAGCTATCTTCTGTTTGATCCTCCCCACAGTTTGGAAATGGAGTTGGTGGTTCCACTCCACCGTTGAAGATGTACTCCAACAGGTAGATGATGTCGGTGTTATTTAACGATGCGCTATCATCGACGTCTGCAGTTTCCATGCAGTTGATGTCGCTACTTCCTAAGTAGAGATAGTTCTGCAAAATGATGACATCGGTAATGTCAATAATGCCCTCACCACTCACATCACCACGAATGAAATGTGCAGTGGAATTTCCATTAACTACCGCCGAATTCGAAGCAAACGCTAAGAATAGAGTAAGAATTGCCACTTTTTTCATGTAGCTAACCTCCAAGAAATACCAACATATAAATATATTGGTAGACAGTTGTATTGAAATGATTGCGCACTTGTTGCGCTTCTTGGAGGGCCCTCGAATATTACTATTTTAAAAGGTAATTATGGGGTTCAAAGTTCTTTGATCGATTAAATTTGTGAGGTAAAGGATGAGTAGATTATGTTTTGTAAACCTTGAAATTCAATGTGATTAGAGAGAGGCTAAGTGGAGATGCTCAAGAATGAGCAAATGCGACTAAGGGTAAACCTTAGGTCGGTGTCCTGAGCCTTACCTAGTTGAGCTGATATTTTAGGTCTGAATGTGAATGGAGTTGTTCATCGTTTCTTTATAAATCACAGTTCAACTACAAATCAGATGGGTAGCCTGAAGTCTCAACGTGGGATAAGTGTATGCGAACTTCATAGTGCGATTCATTTGAGGCGCAACGTTAGGATTGAAATGTATTGGATTTCGGGATTTGTTTGGAAGGCAAGCACGTGAATTGATTTTTACGATTATGACTTTACTCGCTTTGCTTTGCGCTCGGAATCCTGACTCGTTATCGTGGTGAATTTTTAAGTCGGGTGACGATAATCAGGAGCACCCGTGAGTAGAGGTTGTGAATTAAGTACCAATATTAATAAGCCCGGTGCGTAAGCGACGGGACAATGCAAAAGTCATTCGTGGGCGGGAATTAATTTCCTGAGTTATTCCTAAGAACGTACCGGAGTGGATTCATTGCGATGACATATCCCGTCGCTTACGCTCCGGGCTTACTAATGTATTTCAAAAATTTCACAGCCTCGGAGGTGGAAGACTACTAAAGAGACGATTGCGTTCAGTTGATCTAAAGCGTTTTTAGCGGCTAAGTGCTGAATCGTAGTGGTTGAGTCTTCTGGGGGGATGTAGGAAATTGAAAAGGGTGGATGGCTCGTGCTGGGCTTGGTGGGATATTTTAAAGGCGGGATACTTTAGTCAGGAGCCGCCCCCCGGTGAGGACGACTACTATAGAAGCGATGTTCTATAGAGGATGTTACAAAATAGAGTTCCCGCCCTCTTTCAGGAAGTGAGCGAAGAAACCGCAGGTTTCCTCGCATTCCCGTCAGTCGGCGCAGTACGCCGACCATCAGCTTGGAATTGAGTGGGGCACCTTATCGTGCTGAGCTTGGCGGGTGACTTTAGTCAGGAGCCGGATCCCGGAGGGTGACGACTATTTTAAAGACGAATTTCTAAATGAAAGAGGTTGCCTCTAATGGTGAAACCGTCCCCCCTTCAGGAAGTGAGCGAAGAAACCGAAGGTTTCCTCGCATTCACGCCAGTCGGCGCGATACGCCGACCATCAGCAACCCAACCATTAAAAAAAGAAGGCCAATCTCAGAGAGATTGGCCTTCTTTTTTTAATGGTGCCCGGGGTGGGATTCGAACCCACATGGAGTTTAACCTCCACATGGCCCTCAACCATGCGCGTCTGCCAGTTCCGCCACCCGGGCACAAATTTTGATTACTTTTCGTATTTTCTTTTCTCGTCTTCAATGGGTGACCGGCTTGAGAAGTGTTTGAGACTCTCCGAAGAATTTGAGGGAGAATTCACAATTCATTCAAAACCCGTTCGTCATTGAAGCTCCAGAGTTTACAGAGGGGATTTTTGTTGTCAATATCTTCGTAGGAAAGATGCTAATTTGTTGGGCCAGATTCTCCGATAAACTATTAAGAAGCAGGCCGAATCAAGTCATTGAAGGCTCATTAGCTCGGGGGATCTTTCTGTCGTTGATCGTGTAAGTCTTTACAGTGTTTTAGGTAAGGGCTTGGTCGTGGCCCTGAGCGAAGAACTGTCGCAGGGGGAGGATTCTATTAAAGCTGATGTTTCTTTCTGGCCGATCGATCTCTCAGGAGCCCAACAATTAGATTTGGCTTAAAAAGCTAATGAAAAGACGGGTTACGAGCTTGTGATGTTCCGGTAAGATCATTAAGAATAAGAGGATCTTTCTATTACCCTCCAAGCCGATAAAAGAAGTCGATACCTGTGGATTCGTGCTAAGTCTCAGCCGAGGGCTGAGATCGATGGATGAATCTTCGATTTTTCCCTTCGGTTCAATTGTAATCCATTACTTTAAGTGAAACTTATAGGAGTCCATCAATGCGAACTTCCGCGTTGCTCACCTTGACATTACTCGCACTTGGAACCTTTTCCGTTTCTGCGGTCGCACAAGATGATTTAAAGAAGAAGATCCAATCGGATGTTCAAAAAGAATTAGAGAATGCCAGCAAGGGCCTGGTTGAGCGAATCGTCGGTGCGGTCGAGAAAAATGTAAAAGCCGTCATTCAAAAACAAGCGGCTGAGATCGCGAATCTCAAAAAGCAACTTGAATCAGCTCAAGCTCAGATTAAAAAGCTTCAGGGACTTACCGCTGAAGTCGCTAAGCGCGATGCTCAAATCAAGCAACTCCAAGGCGAAGTTGCCAAGCTGAAAGCCTCTTTAAAGAAGATTCAAACCCCTCCTAAGAAACTGACTTCTGCTTACGCTGGAATCGCGGTAGCCGCGGCCGATCGTGGTGCGAAGGTGGTTGCAGTTGTGCCGGGTGCTCCAGCCAACAAAGCCGGTATTGCTGATGGCGATATCATCGTTTCCGTTGCAGGGCAAAAAGTGACGGCTGAGTCTCTCAGTTCAACCATCCGTTCCCACGCTCCTGGAAGCAAGGTGAAGGTCGACTACATTCGAGGTGATAAGGCCCTCAGCGCCGAAATCAGCCTCGTCGACAAGGCAGCCTTTCAGAAATCTATCGCCAAGAAAGTCGATACCCCACCTAAGAAGGTTGAAAAACCAAAAGCAGTCTTGGGAGTTCTCATCGAAGAAAAAGACAGTGGTTTAGAAGTTCAAAATGTTGAAAAAGGATTAACAGGTGAAGTCGCAAAATTGGCTAATGGAGATATCGTTCTCAGCGTCAATGGAGCAAACGTTAAAACTTTGGATGACATGAAAGCTGCTCTCGGTAAATTGAAAGCCGGTGATAGCCTGACCTTGGTTCTCAAGCGTGGTGAAGCAACTGTCAACACTCAGGTTCTCGCGGGTGGTGAAGAAGGTGGCTTAAAGGCAAAGGTAGTTAAGTATGAGGTTAATGAACCTAAAAAGCCTGAGCCTAAAAAGGTCGTGAAGCCCGAACCCAAGCCTGGTTACCTAGGTTTGACAGTGGAAGAAAGTGATGACGCAGTCACTGTTACGGAGATTCGAGAAGGCGCAGCTGCCTGGGCTTATGGAATCAAAGTTGGTGACATCGTCTTGGGTGTCAACGATATCAAAGTCAAAACGATCGAAGACCTCAAGAAAGGTTTGACCGGTAAGAATGCTGGGCAAGCGATTCAAATCGTCGTTCGTCGTGAAGTTAATACGATCACGATCAAAGGGATTACATTGGGCGCTAAAGGCCAAACCCTGAAGAAGGTCGAAAAAGTCGATCAAGTCGTCGTCGGTCCTCCGAAGAAAAAAGAAAAAGGTCACCTTGGAATCTTAGCCAATGAAACCGAAAAAGCCGTCGTTGTCGTTCAGGTCACAGCCGGTGGCCCCGGAGCCAAAGGAAAGCTTCAAAAGGATGACCAGATCCTTAAGATCAATGGTAAAGACGTTAAGAACTTCGATGACATGATCACTATCCTCGGTGGAGTTTACGCCGGAGATACCATCACGATCGTTGTCAAGCGAGGTGACAAAACAGAAACCTTAAAAGTCACCCTTGAGAAGAAAAGCTAGTATCTTTCCTTTCAGACAATAAAATAAAAATGCCCGGTATCCTTTTGGACGCCGGGCATTTTTTTATTTACCTCTTCTTGAAGACATGTACACAATTTAAGGCCGGGAATTAAAATGAAGTGTAGGTAGAAAGCTTGAGTCATCATTTCTATGACCTGTTAAATCTTGTCCGACAATCTCTCTTGCCCCTATCTTCTTGCTAATCTTCAGTGAGCAAGCATAAGCCTTACTTGAGGTTTGGGACTGAAGTTCAACACTTAGGGAATGGATTATTTTTTATTGGGTTCTGAGTCACTTATTCGTATGCTTGCCACTCTTAGTTTTAATGATCATATAAATCGCCTTCTCTCGAGTTTTTAAGCTTATGACTACACTTCCTTCCAAGCTATTCTTGATCGGTTATCGAGCCGTGGGAAAAACCACGGTGGGGCAGATCCTAGCTGAAAAACTCGGAGCCACTTTTTTAGATACCGATGCTTTGATTCTGGAAGAAATCAACAAGCCGATCAGCGAGTTCTTCAAGCTTGAGGGAGAAGCGGCTTTTCGAGATGTCGAGACGCAAGTTCTGCAAGCTGTTTGTTCTCGTGAGGACTCTCCATTAGTGATTTCGACCGGTGGCGGAATCATCGTTCGCGAAGAGAATATCGATCTCTTAAGAGAGAACGGAACGGTCATCTGGTTGAGGGCAAGCGTCGAAACGATTCAAAAGCGACTTCATTTAGATCCTGAGACTCAAGCTAATCGCCCGGGATTGACGGGTGGGTCTGCTGTGGATGAGGTCTCTCAGGTTTTAACCTCTCGGTTGAGTCTATATGAGCGATGCGCTCATACCACGATAGATACCGATCCGCCGAAGGATATTTCTATGGTTGTGGCGGAAATACTAGGACAGTTTAAGTACTAACAGGGAAATTTAAAATGGTAAGCGCTTCCCTTATCCCTCGCTAAAGCTTCGGGCTTCCCTGGCGTGAACGGCCTTGAAGGCTCTAAATTCAGCTATTTTATAATCTCATGAACGACATGACCGTGCACGTCGGTGAGTCTAAAATCTCGGCTGTTGTAGCGGTAATTTAACTTTTTATGATCGATCCCCAGTTGATGGAGGATTGTGGCGTGGAGGTCGTGGAGGTGAACTTTATTCGTTCTTGCGTAATAACCAAATTCATCGGTTTCACCGTGGTGCGCTCCGGGTTTAAAACCTCCTCCCGCTAAAAAGACCGTGTAACCAAAGGGATTGTGATCTCGGCCAGTTCCCCCTTGGCTGGTTGGAGTGCGTCCAAATTCTCCACCCCAAAGAATGATCGTTTCGTCGAGGAGGCCACGGGCTTTTAGGTCGCTAACCAAGCCGTAGATCGGGCGATCTACCGCACCACAGTTTCGAATATGGCCCACCTTCAGTCCGCTGTGTTGGTCCCAGCGGTCGGCCTTTACCCGCGGGCTAAAGAGTTCGATAAACCTCACTCCTCTTTCGACCAATCGTCGGGCAATCAAGCAACGTGATCCGAAGATTTCAGTTTTAGGATCATCCATCCCGTAGAGTTTTTTCGTCGCTTCTGTCTCACCCCTAAGGTCTAAAAGTTCAGGAACAGCCGCTTGCATCCGTCCAGCTTTTTCGTAGCTTGAAAGGGTGGATTGAATCGTAGAATCGCCTTGGGACTGAGCTTGCTGTAGGCGATTGAAATCCAAGATTCTTTGAAGCTTGAGATCTTGAACCTTGCGGTCAACGTCGAGGCTATTGATATATTCGACCGGAACTTTTCCCTTTAGGAATTTAACTCCGGAATGTGATTCGGGAAGAAAACCACTCGACCAAGTGCTCACGCCGCCGCTCGGAGCTTGACCGCAATCTAAAACGACGAATGCCGGTAAGTTCTCATTTTCAGTTCCTAAGCCATAACTGATCCAAGAGCCCATACAAGGGCGACCGCTCGTCGCATCTCCCGTGTGACTGATGTAACAAGCCGCTGAATGATTCGAAATGGTGTGATGCATCGAATGAATGAACGTCAGATCATCGATACAGCGAGAGAGGTTGGGAAAGAGTTCACTCACCCAGCTTCCCGATTCCCCTTTCCTTTCGAACTCGAAAGGGGAGGGCATAATCTTGTTCGAGCTATTGAAGACGGTTGAGGGCTTTTCGAAGGGGATCGGCTTTCCTGCCATTTCCTTCAGGAGCGGTTTGTGGTCGAAAGTGTCGACCTGGCTGGGACCGCCCTCCATGTAGAGGTAGATCACCGACTTGGCTTTAGGAGTAAAATGCGGCTTGGGCTTTACTGAAGTTGAACCCTGTGCGATGGCGTTCAATGCTAATGCTCCAAATCCACTGAGGGATTGAGCCATGAATTGACGTCGTGAGTTGGGGGAGTTCAGCAGGGCCATCAGTCGATCCAGATGAAGTTGACGTGATTGAAGAGAATATGAGCCAAATCTTTGTAGATGCGTTGAGGATTAGAAGCTGAACTCGTTTGAGTCAGTTCCTCCAAAGTTTCACTCAATAATTGAAATTCAGCCGGCTTGGGAGGAGCTCCTAATGCTTCTTCCCACATCCATGTTGCTGTTAAGCTCGAAGGTGTACCCTTTGAAGTTAGCTGCTTTGCCCAATCTTGAGCGAACTCATGGACGAGTGGGCTATTGAGCATCGCGAGAGATTGGCTGGGGGTTATCGTCACATTTCGTTTTCCGACTGATCGACCTCGATCAGGGAAATTGAAAGTGACCAAGAAGGGATCGTAGAAGTTTCGTCGAACCTTCAGGTAGATACTTCTACGGTGAGCTCCATCTAAGGGGCCTGAGCGAGGAACGTTACTCTGTTTGTTGGCCGTCGCATAGGGAGGGACGTAACAATCGATACTCTGCCCGTAGAGAGTCCGGTCTAATGTTCCCGAAACTTTCAATAGGGCATCACGAATCTGCTCGGCCGTCAAGCGGCGACGATTTTGCCTTGAGAGAAATTTGTTTTTTGGATCGTTTTGGCTTTGTGTCGAGTTCCGTTGACTCGATCGTCGGTAGGTCTCAGAAGAGACGATTTCTTTGATGATCGTTTTCGTTGAACCTTTTGATTGCCTTAAGCGTTGAGCGAGGTAATCGAGCAATTCCGGGTGACTCGGAGCAGAGCCCAATTTTCCAAAGTTATTTGGAGTGGAGACGATTCCGCTGCCGAAGAGATGATGCCAGAGCCGATTCACCCAAACCCGACTTGGAAGAGGGTTTTTAGGATGGAGCGTTTGATTGGCCAGCCACAGCCTTCCACTTTGAGTTTTAAAAGACGGGTCTTCGCTCTTTCGATTGAGCTCGGGGAGTGCGGTTAAAAAATTACGAGGAACTTCTTTTGAGGGTTTCGATGGTTCTCCTCGAATCAAAAACGGGGCATCCTTCGATCCAGCATCGACAGCGGATCGAGCCCAGAATTTAAAAGAAGGGTCTTCGTTTTCGACCTGCCGCATCAGCTTGAATAACCTAGCAGTATCTCCCGGACTTTGAATGCCGAGTTCATCACTAATTGGAAAATAGATCTTTCCCTTCACCTTGGGAGATTGGGCGCGGAGGCGACCCGCCCTTTTTTGTTGAAGGAATTTTTTGTAATCCTGTTCTAACTTGCTGATTCGTGCTTGTTTCTTTGGTTGGTATTTTTTCCGGGGAGCGGTTCGTCGCTTGCCGAGTTCAGTGCTCATAAAAAAGCCGGCTAAGGCGTAGTAATCTTTTTGGCTGATGGCATCGAACTTGTGATCATGGCAGCGAGCACATTCCAAGGTTAATCCTAAAATGGCCTTCCCGTAGATATCGATTTGGGCGTTGACTTCGTCCCAGCGCTGTTTCACCGGGTCGACGGCCATGAAGTGCATCTCATGCTGAAAGAGGGCCCCAGTGGCTATGAGAGAGTATTGGCTCTGGCCTTGGGGTCCAGCGCGTTGTTCTTCAGGGCTCAAGAGATCACCCGCTAAGTGTTCTCTTAGAAACTGGTCGTAAGGGAGGTCTCGATTCAAGCTATCGATAACGTAGTCACGATACTTCCACGAGTGGGGGCGTTCTTGATCGGTGACGTGCCCTTTTGTCTCTGAGTATCGAACGACATCGAGCCAATGTCTCGCCCAGTGCTCACCGAAATGGGGGCTGTTTAAAAGAGTGCTTACCTGTTCAATCCAGGCTCGATCCTGGTTCACATTCCACTTTGAGAGAAAATCGTGCATTTCTGCTTGGCTGGGAGGTAGCCCGATGAGGTCGAAAAAAAGGCGCCTCAATAACACTCGGGGAGTCGCTTGAGGAGCTGGCTTCAATTCCTTTTCAGTCAATTTCCTCTGTATCCAGAAGTCGATGGATTCTTCTCTCCCGATCTTTCTCTGAGGCTGCCAGGCCCAGTGTTCCGTCTTTCGCTTTTGAAGATCGAAGATCTCTTGCTTCGGCTGAATGACAGCTTCGTCACCCGGTGCGGAAGCGCCGTTTTGGATCCAGGTTTTTAGTTTCTTGATGACTTCGGCGGGGAGAGGCGACTTGGGGGGCATCTGAAGATCAGGGTCTTCATAGCTGATCGCTTTAAAAAGAAGGCTCTTTTCGGCTTGTCCCGGGATAATCGCTGGGCCTAAATCTCCCCCTTTCAGCCAGCCGCTTTTTCGATCCAGTAGAAGGTTCGCTTTTAAGTTTTCAGCCTGAGTCGAGTGACAAGAATAGCAATGTTTGATGAAAACGGGTCGGATGTGAGTTTCGTAGAAGCTTAAATCCTGAGCGGATGGCTGATCTTTGTTACTGTCTGGGGGCAGCGAAACTTCAGCCTCATGCCCTAATACCAGGGGTGAGAGAATCAGGAATGAGAGGAGGCATGGAAGAGTAAGAGTTCTCACCGGTACTATCGTAAATTTTAGCTGAGGATTTCGATCTTCTAGCAGTTCTTCAAGGCTGCTCGACGTCCTTTAGTTTAGCAGGAATTATTTCGATTCTGTTGAATAAAGACCTCTAGGCTTTTATTCGTGACCGAGTTGATCTCAAACGGCTGAGTTCTTGTTTATTCTACGGGTACTCAATACCTTATGATCTCGGCATTTCCCGCTGATGGGGGATTTTAAGGGATCTCACGTCGGGTTGAGTTTTATTGGTCGCTCCTTCGAGTGATTTTTCCTCGAAATCGATGATCTCGAAGGAGTGGAATTCCGATATTGATAAGGATTTCCCCTTTTCTGGGCCCAGCTGCGTTTAGATTTTTCAGTTGGTCTCGCAGGAAAATAAGCGATTTCATAGGACCTCATAGAAACCGTGACTGGATCAGATTTCCTCGTTTTAAGTTTTGCTGCGCTTCTGGGAGCTATCGTCGGTAGCTTTCTCAACGTTTGCATCTGGAGGATGCCTCGGAAGGGACTGGAAGTAGGTAACCCGCGACGGTCTCACTGTCCCTCGTGTGGAGTGGCGATCGCTTGGTATGATAATATTCCCCTTTTGAGCTGGTGGCTCCTTGGAGGTCACTGTCGGAGCTGCCGCGGCCGGATTTCGGTACGTTATTTCACCGTAGAAGCGTTGACGTCATTTTTCTACGTCATCATCGCCCTGAAGTACCTCTCTCCGCATGGACTCGCCTTCGATCAAATTCCCGAGCTTCGTTGGGGAGAGTTTTTCGTTCTCGCGGTGATTGTTTCAGCCCTCATCGTCGCTTCGTTCATCGATATCGATTTGAAGATCCTTCCCGATGAAATCACTCTGACCGGGATGATGCTGATTCCCCTCATCTGTATTCTTTGGCCCGGTTTTCACACCCGCCCGGTGGATGCTTGGGTTTGGGGGCGTCTCGAGAGCCTTCATTCGATTTTGCCAACTTTAAACTTGCCGGGCCAGGGCTTGAGTGGGGTGGCTTTTTGGGTGGTTCTGGTGGTTTTAGCCGTTGTCGGCTTTAGCGGGGGAATTTACGGCTATCAGGTCTATTGGAAATGTGTTCACAAGACGCCCAAGAAACTGGATGACGGTGCCTTAGCTGGAGTTTTGGCTGCCTTTTGCTTAGTTATTGTCGGTGCCGTCTACCTAGAGCCTCAATGGGCTCTCCATCCACGCATCGTGAGTTTTAGCTCGTGTATTTTGGGGATGTTCACGGGTTCCTTTTTGATTTTTATGATCGGGGTGATCGGTTCGGTGGTCTTTCAGAAGCCGGCGATGGGTTTTGGGGATGTCAAGCTCATGGGTTTTCTGGGCGGTCTCGTAGGGTGGCAAGGAGCGCTCGTGGGCTTCGCTTTGGCCTGTATTCTCGGTTCCATGGTCGGCATCGCCCGAATGTTGGTGATCAAGAGTCGCTACTTGTGGTTCGGGCCCTTCCTCTCTCTCGGATGTTTAATTTACCTCCTCTTTCCGGGGATGCTCCGCATGTTTTTAGACTGGTACATGGGATTGTTTGTGTCAGCAAGTTGAATTTTAGCCGAAAAAACTGCGGAATCTCTTCAATTCATATGTTGCGAAAGAACTCATCTTTATGTAACTTAAGTTTTTATATCGGAACATGAACAAGATTGGGGTCTTATCTGCCTTTCGATTTGATCCATCTATCCCAGGGTCCTTTCTGGGGCCCTTCCCGGGATGATCTTCAATGTTCAGGTATGGTGGAAGAGAATGGTGAATGACTTTCCTTGATTCTGTCTCGTTTCCTTAAACGTGATTCGAATCGAGAAGGTCCATTCAACCCCGGCATTTGATTCTGGAAGTTTCAAGTGTCACTGAAAAGAAGGCCTCTTTAAATCGGCAGGACTTGTCGAAGGAGGAGGGAATGAGAAGAAATATGTCTCGCCTAGCTATAATTCTAGGGCTTGCCCTAGTCGCCATCCAAGCCTCTGGTTGTGCTCTCACCGAGCTCAAGAACACCAACCGAAGACTCAAAGAAGCTAACGACCGATTGGTTTCTCGAAATAATCGCCTCGAGCAAGAAGTGATTCAATACACTCAATCACTCGATGCGAAAGATCAAGAAATCGTTCGCCTCCAACAGCTTCTCAATGAACAACCCACAACCAGGGTTGTTCAGGTCAACACTCCAGCCCATGAACCTTTACCTCAGATTGCTCCCAATATTGAAACTGGGATTTCGAGAGAGGGAACTTGGGTGCGTTTACCCAATGAAGTTTTATTTCCATTAGGGAAAGCTTCACTGAGTTCCTCGGGAAGACAGATCTTAGACCGAGTTATCTCAGTGATCGCGCGGGAATTTCCTGGTCGTAAGATTCGGGTCGAAGGTCACACGGATGATATTCCGATTAAAAAGAACATCACGAAGTTCCCAAGTAATTGGGAACTCTCTACCGCTCGAGCTTGTTCGGTGGTGCGTTACTTAGAAAAACGTGGTCTGAGTTCGAAGAAACTTTACGCTGCGGGCTATAGCTACCACAAACCTAAAGAGCTCGGTAAAACCGATAGGGCTCGAAGAGCCAATCGCCGAGTAGAGATTTTGGTTCTGAACGATACGGCTATTTGACGACCAATATGTAACGAAGAAAAACTAGAGAAGAGTCAGTTCGGTGAATACCAACTAACTCAATAGAGCTTCGCGCTCAATCTATACTTTAAAAAAGGCTCAGTGCTACCTAAGGAGGCACTGAGCCTTTTTTATTGAGTCAATGCGCTTGAAAGGAATCATCGGCTGTAGCGCCTGGCCCAGCATTGGCTTTCGCCGAGATAGGGCCAGGCCTCTTTCATAAAAGGGTCATGATTTTTAAAGAAGTAATTTAGTTTTTGGGAACGGCCACCCACAAGATTGTCCGTTTAGAAACGTATCTGGGGTGGCGCTACAGGCGATAGAGCAGAGGGAATCCCATTTGATATCCCCACATCATCGATTATCACCCGCCTACAACCTGGACACTTCTTCGTTTAAATTCTACCTCAAATTTCACGCCGGCATAATCACGTCCCGAGCGACCCATAAAGTCAGCTTTATCACCGCCATCAACGAACATTACCTGAATAGTATGCGTGATAACGCTGCTAACCCTTATAAATTGGGTCGCTCAAGTACCAGTAAGCCATTCGACCGACAAATTTTGGCAAAGATGCTACTCTTCGATGACAACTCTTGTTCGCAAATTTAATTACTTCATCAGATGAGGAAGTTCATGGTCACTATTGAAGAGCTGGTACAACAACTCGTTGAGCGTGGAGGATCTGATCTCCACATATCTGCAGGAGCCCCTCCGATGATCCGTATCAACGGTAGTGTTGTGGCCATGGAGCAAGACGTTTTAGATCCTGATGGAACTCAACGTTTGATCTATAGCATTCTCGATAATGAGCAAATTCTTAAGTTTGAAAAAGAATGCGAATTAGATCTCTCTTTTGGGATCACGGGATTAGGAAGATTTAGAACGAATGTCTTCTTACAGAGAGGTACGGTAGCCGCTGTACTTCGAGTTATCCCTTACGACATTCAGCCCTTGTCAAGTTTGGGGTTGCCTCCAGATATTTGTGAAGACTTATGTATGCGCCCCAAAGGTTTGATTCTCGTCACCGGGGCTACAGGAAGTGGTAAGTCGACGACTCTGGCTTCGATGATCGATTACATTAATCGAACTCGAAATGATCACATCATCACGATCGAAGACCCCATCGAATTCGTTCACCGAAACAAATGTTGCTTGGTTAATCAACGGGAATTGGGGACGGACTCTAAATCCATTCATAACTCACTCCGAACGGTTCTTCGTCAAGATCCCGATATCATTATGGTGGGAGAGATGCGAGATCAAGAAACGATTTCAGCGGCTCTCACCATCGCAGAAACGGGTCACTTGACGTTTGCGACCCTCCATACTAACGATGTCGTGCAAACCGTTAACCGGGTGATCGATGTCTTTCCCTCGCACCAGCAACAACAGATCAGAACTCAACTTTCATTCACTCTGCAGGCAGTGTTCTGCCAGCAACTCGTTCCTAAGGCTGATGGTCGAGGACGAATGCTCGCAGCCGAGATCATGATCGCTAATCAGGCTGTTCGGTCCTTGATTCGTGATGATAAGACCCACCAGATCACTTCGATCATTCAAACCGGTGGTAAGTACGGTATGAGAACAATGAATCAAGCTTTGTTCGATCTCTATCGTCAACATCACATCACTTATGACGAAGCATTGAACCGGTCGATGGATCCCGAAGATCTCAAACGGATCTTCCAACGTCAAACTTGATTTCAAGGCGGAATGGAAACTGAAAGCTGTATTCGTTTCACAATCAAATCATTAAAACTTTTAAGGTAAGTACACAGTAAAGAGATGTCGGCTGTCAAATTCGATAAACGACTAGCAAGTATTCTGGTCAAGCGAGGCAAGCTTGATAAAGAAACTATTTCCGAAGCCGTAGCACAAGCGGAGGAGGCCGGAGATTCTCTGTCTAAAGTTCTCATTGAAAAAGAGTATGTACAGGAGTCCGATCTCCTTATGACTCTTGCGGAGGAAACCAATATTCCTCCGATCAATGCAGAGAAGATCACTCCCGATGACAGTGTCGTTCAGCTATTACCTGAAAACTTGGCTAACTACTACCAAGTCATCCCTGTGACGAGAATCGGAAACCTTCTCACTCTCGCCGTTTCTAATCCGTTTGATATCTTAAAGCTCGATGACATTCAAATCGTTACGGGCTGTACGATCCGACCGGTCCTTTCGACTGATGTCACCATTCGAACGGTGATTCCCGAGGTTTACAACCGCGGGCAAGAAATGGTTCAGGATCTTCTCGACAATATGGAAGATCCCGACCTCGATATCAAAGAGTCCAAAGAGGAAGTCGATGAGTTCCAACTCGAAGGTGAGGATGGCGATCAAGCCCCCGTCGTCAAGTTGGTGAACTTGATCGTCTACGAAGGAATTCAAAAGAAGGCGAGTGATATCCATATCGAGCCGATGGAAAAACACATTCAGGTTCGGTACAGGATCGATGGTGTCTGTCGTGTGAGTATCACTCCGCCTAAGAAAATGCAGAATGCGATCGCGAGTCGTCTCAAAATTATGTGCGGTTTAGATATTGCCGAGAGACGCAAGCCGCAGGATGGAAAATTTCAATTGAAGATCCACGGTCGCCAAATTGACTTCCGTGTTTCTACTCTTCCTTGTATTCACGGTGAGAAGATCGTTTTGCGTATTTTGGATTCAAGCAACCTCAGCTTGAATCTCGACGCACTCGATTTTGAACAAAAATGCTTAGACGATATTCGTACGGCGATCAGTCAGCCCTTCGGTATGACCTTGGTCACCGGACCTACCGGTAGTGGAAAGTCGACTTCACTGTACTCTTGTGTGCGGGAAGTGCTCCGACCGGATGACAATATCGTTACCGTAGAAGACCCGGTTGAATATCAATTGGATGGGGTAAACCAAGTCCAGGTCAACGTGAAGCGGGGTCTCACCTTTGCTGCGGCGCTGCGTTCTATCCTGCGTCAGGATCCGGATACGATTCTTTTGGGTGAGATTCGTGACCAAGAAACGATTGAGATCGCAGTGAAAGCTGCGCTCACCGGTCACCTTGTGTTCTCGACTCTTCACACCAACGACGCTCCATCGACGATCACTCGTATGATCGACATGGGGGTCGATCCCTTCTTGGTCGCTTCTTCAGTGATGTGCGTTTGTGCCCAACGTCTGGGAAAACGACTTTGTCCTGACTGTAAACGACCCCTGGAAGCGAATCCTCCAGCTGAGCATCTGATCGAACTGGGATATAAAGAAGAAGAGCTCGATGATTTAGAGCTTTACGAGAAGGTGGGCTGTCCTCGTTGTGCCGCAGGGTACAAAGGCCGGTTTGCAATCTTAGAGACGCTTCCTCTCAATGAAGAACTTCGGCGGGTCATCATCGAAGGAGGATCCGCTCTCGATATCAAAGCGAAAGCGATGGAGCAAGGAATGCTTTCACTGAGACGAGTTGGGCTACTCAACGCGGCTCGGGGAAAGACCTCCATCGAAGAAATTTTACGAGTGACTGTTAAAGACGGTTAGTTCGTTTAAACCTTAAAAATTATTTTGCAGAAGTCGAAATTGGTTTCTGTTTTGGATTATCCAACACCAGTGGTAGCAGGTTGATTTTTGAATCATCAATTTGCATGGATCGTGGAACAGAGTGTGCTCGACTGAGCCAAAGAAGTAAGGCCGAGTTTAATGCCTCAGTATCAATACAAAGCAAAAAATGCTCAAGGTAAACCCATCAAGGGAACTATCTCTGCCCAGAATGAAACCGATGCGGTCGGTGAACTTCGACGTCAGGGATTTGTAATCTTGAATCTCACCCAGATGAAGGGTGGGGGTAAAGCAGCCAGCGGCGGGTCCGGTGGCGGTGGTTTATTCAGTGGTGGATCTAAAAAGAACATCAAGCTGAGTCAAGTCAGAGTTAAGGCTCAGGATATGGTGGTTTTTACCCGCCAGCTTTCGACGATGATCTCTTCCGGTATTCCGCTGGTGGAATCTTTAGAGATTTTGGCCGAGCAATCGAGTAACGCTGGCTTCCGTCTCGTTCTCGACACAGTCGTCTCTGAAGTGCGAACGGGTCGCGACCTGTCCCAGGCGATGGGAGTTCACAAAAAAGTTTTCCCTAAAATCTACGTCAACATGATCAAGGCGGGAGAAGCCTCCGGTCAGTTGGACATCGTTTTAGATCGTTTGGCTGATTATCAGGAAGCTGCCGCAGCGTTGAAGGCTGAAATCAAGTCTGCGATGACTTATCCCATCGTGAGTTTGGTGATGGTTTTAGGTATCACTCTCTTCCTATTGGTCTTCATTATTCCCAAGTTTGAAGAGATGTTTTCAAGTATGGATGTCGAGCTTCCCGCGATTACTAAGGGTTTGCTGGCGACTTCGTTGTTCTTGAAAACAAATATGTTGATCTGGGTTCCCGCCAGTATCGGAATCGGAGTGGGAGTCTTTATGTTCAGTAAGACAGATAAAGGTTGCCGTCTGAAGGATTGGCTACTTTTAAACATGCCGGTCTTCGGAACGTTGTTCTCCAAGGTGACGATCTCTCGTTTTACCCGAACGTTTGGAACGTTGATTCAAAGTGGTGTCCCGATCCTCGGGGCACTGGAAATTGTTTCTGAAACGACTGGGAATAGTTTGGTTTCCGATGCGATTAACTCTGCTTCTGAAAGTGTTCGGCAGGGTGAGTCTCTCGGTGAGCCCTTAGCTAAAACCAAGATCTTTCCTCTCATGGTTACGAAAATGATCAGTATCGGGGAAAAGTCGGGTGCGTTAGAAACCTTGCTCGAGAAGATTTCTGAATTCTATGACCAACAGGTGAAAGTGACCGTTGAATCACTCACCTCACTGATTGAGCCTCTCATGATTGGAGTTATGGGTTTCTTGGTCGGTGGAATGGTTATGGCAATCTTCTTCCCCATCTTCAAAATGGTGGGATCACTCAGCGGAAAGTGAGGTCAGTTCCGTGATTCAGCTCTCGATTCAGAGCACACGGAAAGCAGCGGCGCGTAGGTATCTTATCCTTCGGTTTGCCATTATCTTGCTGGGGCTTTGCCTGGTACTTCTTTACCAGATGGGGCTCGAGGATAATGAAAAACTAGAACGAGTTCAATTCGTCTATTTAACCCTCGGGACGTACCTACTCGTCGCCTTGTCTTCCATGGCAATAGCTTCCAGATTTTTGGAGCATCCGTGGTTTTCGCGAATTCAAGTCACGATCGATCTTATCGTTGGGGTCGCATTGACAGCAGTTTCTGGCGGAGTACTCTCCGTCTTTTGCCCTCTGTTGTTTATTTCCCTCTTCAATGCGAGTACGGTTCTTAAGCGGCGAGAAGTTTTCGCTTTCGCAGCGATTGCCACTACAGCATTGGCGGTGGTGACCCTCGGCCACTCAACGGGAGTCTTGCCCGTTCAAACGCCGAGACTCCAATCGATATTCGAACGTCAGCAACTCGGATTGGTATCGACATACTTGATTGGAGTCGGTGTCGCTCTTCACTTGGTTGCCTTCTTAGGAAGCCAATTGACGAGTGGATTGTGGCGGATTCAAAATTTCAATTTAGATTTGATCGAAAATATTGGCGAAGGGCTCATAGCCGTCGATCCTAAAGGGATCCTTCTTCATGCCAATGGAGAAGCCTGTCGAATTTTAAATATCGATGCTTCTGAACACACCGGAAAATCGATTGATCAAGTCTTATCCGATCCCTCCTACAAGGAATGGGTCGATTTATTAAAGAGTCAACGAAGAGGTGGAGTGAAGGAGTTTTATTGGGAGTCGGCGGATGGCCGAGTGGCTCCCTATGAAATTCGAATCACTCCGTCGCATGGAGAACAAGGAGCTCGTCCTTTTCGGGTTGCATTGTTTCGGGATCTCGGCTTGGAACGAGAAGTTGAGGTCGCTGAGCGAAGAATTCGTCAGTTGGAAGAGCTCTACGAGATGGCTTTAGGGATTGCCCATGAGATTAGAAATCCCTTGGCATCGATTCGAGGTTGTGTTCAAGAGATCGGTAGGGAGACTACTGAGTTTGAAACACGTTCGCGTCTGATTGAGATCGTCTGTAAGGAATCTGATCGCTTAGATCAAATCGTTGAAGATTTCTTGTGTTTTACTCGAAAACGGCCGCGCCCAACGATGCTGATGAATCTTCGAGATATCGTGGATGATTTTGGTCTGTTGATCAGTCGCAACGATGCTCGCAAGAATCGAGCTGTCGAATTAGACCTCACGGAAGATGATGTTTGGATTCACGGTGATCGAGAACGCATTCAACAGATCTTACTGAATCTTGTTTTGAATGCCTTCGATGCTACCGACCCCGAAAGGGGAATGATACAGATTCGGCTCTTTGAATCAAAAGTTCAAGGCCAAGCGCCGATGGTTTGTATCAGTGTTGAAGATAACGGAGAGGGAATCACAGAAGAAGACCAAGAGAAGCTCTTCGCTCCTTTTTTCACTAGGAAGGAAAAAGGAACGGGTTTGGGACTTTCTCTGGTTCATCGCTTTATTCGAGATCACGAGGGATCGATCCAAGTGGAATCGAAAGTGGGTGAAGGAACTAAATTTTTAGTGAGTCTTCCCTGGGTACAAATGGAACCTGAACTCTCTGAAGAGCTGAAGAGCACGAAGATCGTTGCTCTGGAGCCCAAATCTCTGTCAACATGACCAACGTAATGACGAGCATCAACTTAGATTTAACTGGACGAGGGATACTTGTCGTCGATGACGAAAGTAGTATGCGTGAACTGCTTTCGATCATGCTTCAGGGCCAAGGCTTTCAAGTCTACGCTGCTGAAAATGGTGAAGATGCGTTTAAGCTTTACCAAGAAGAAAAAGAGAATATCGATCTCGTTATCCATGATTTGAGAATGCCTGGCGAAGGCGGTATTAAGCTCTTAAGAAATCTTAAGAACGAGAGCCCCGATCTGCCTGTGATCGTCATCACCGCGTTTTCAACTTGGGATAATGCCGTCGAGGCGATGCGTTTAGGAGCTTACGATTACATTCGAAAGCCCTTCGACACTAACGTGGTGCGATCTATCGTTTGTCGAGCCATCGAGCAACGCCTTATCCTTCAAAATTCTCCTGAAGGGGTACGCGACGACCTTTCTTACAAAAGTGAGATCATCGGAAACAATCCTCACATGCAGGATGTCTTCGATATGATCAAGCGCATCGCTCCAACCGATTCCACCATCATGATTCAAGGGCAGAGTGGAACGGGTAAAGAGTTGGTGGCTCGATCGATTCACTATCGTTCGTACAGAAGAGAAAAAACCTTCCTCTCGGTTAACTGTAGCGCGTTTACCGAATCCCTCCTTGAAAGTGAACTGTTCGGACATATCAAGGGATCGTTCACCGGAGCCCACGAAGACAAAGAAGGGCTTTTTAAATCGGCGGATCAAGGAACTTTGTTCCTGGATGAAGTTGCCGATATGAGTTTGACCACTCAAGTGAAGATCTTGAGGGTTTTAGAGGAAAGAAAAATTTGCCCGGTCGGAGCGAATGTTTCTGAGCCGATCGATGTTCGTATCATCGCAGCGACGAACAAAAACATTGAAGAGGAAGTCGAAAAAGGAAACTTCAGAGAAGATCTTTACTATCGACTCAACGTGATTCCTCTTTACCTTCCTTCATTAAAAGAGCGAAAAGATGACATTCCTCTTTTAGCCGGATACTTCTTAGCGAAGTATTCTCGCATGATGAAAAAGAATGTCGACCACCTCTCCAAAGAAGCTCAACAACAACTTCAAGAGCACGATTGGCCAGGAAATGTTCGTGAGTTGGAGAATATCATCCAACGTCAGGTCGCCTTAGCAAGAGGCCCCCAGATCGAGGGTATCGAATTTCGACGAACCTATCATGCACGACCGATGGGAGTGCCTCGCCAAGAGGCTCCTGAGCCTACTAAAGAAGCTCCTCGTTCCGTCGAACGCTTAGTGATCCCTGACAATGGATTTAGCCTTGAGGAACACCTTCAAGACTACGAACGGCGCTATCTTCAAGAAGCTCTGAAAAAAACTGGGGGTAATTTAACAAATGCCGCCAAGTTACTTGGAATGAGTTATCGATCATTCCGCTATCGCGTGAAAAAGCTCAAAGTGAAAGAATTCGAATACGCTGAAGAGTATCGAGCTCAAGAAGAGATGGCTTGAGTGAGCGATTAGATTTCGAAGCAGTACGGGCGTGTTCTCGAGAGGGACATTGAGAGCGAAATGAATCCTGATGAAAGATACTGTAGTCCAAGTTCCTCAAAGTCAGCTTGAAGATGAAGGGCCCGAAAGAGAAGTCCCTTCCCAGCTAAGCCCTCCCAAATTCCTTTCCCCAAGTCTAACGGCATTTTGGACGCTCTCCTTTTTAGGTTTGGCCGTTTGGTGGGGGGGAGATCCGACTCAACTCCTTACCAAAGTTATTCAAGCTCCCCTCTTGTTGGTCTTGAGCGCTTGGGCTTCCTGGGCTACGGGAGCTCGTCTCTTTCGTTATTGGACCGACGAATTCACTTTCGATAAAAAGAGTGATGAAGATCATTTTGGTTCAGAGAGGCTGCTATATGAATTTGCTTTAGGCCTCGGAGTTCTATGCCTTTCTGTCTTTCTCTTAGGCGCCTTGAGGCTTTACTCTACACCCAGTGCCTGGTGCCTTTTAGTGGGAATGAGTTTTGTATCGGGCTCACCTTGGAATGCTTGGAAAGAGTTGAAGAGCCGATTTTCCCGATCCTCTCCTTTAGACCTCAGTGAAAAGATCTGCTGGGGAATTCTAGCGTTAGTCGCCGGGATCACTTTTCTTTCAAGCTTAACTCCTTCGATCAGCCAAGATGCTCTGGTTTATCATCTGGCTGCGGCTGAGACCTATGTGAATGAAGGTGGACTTGTATTTATCCCTGGTAACTTTTACGCCAACTTCCCCGAGAACGCTGAAATGCTATTTACCTTGGCGCTCTTACTAGAAGTGGAGCCTTTAGCGAACTTGTTTCACTGGTTATTCGGAGTCTTAGCGGTAGCCACGATTGCCAAGGTGGCTTCTCGAGCCACGGGTGGTCGAGGCGGAAGTCTGGCTGCTTGTATCTTTGCTACTGTTCCCAGCGTGGCTCTTATTTCAAGTTGGGCCTATGTGGATTTAGCCTTAGTCTTTTTCCAAATGATCGCCATCTTAGCTTTTTTAAGATGGGTCGAACCCATGGGGGATCGAAGAACGGGATTGTTAGTTTTAACCGGAATTTTCATCGGTTTTGGGGCCGGCTGTAAATACACGGGGGGAGCAGTCGGTGTCGTTTTAGGACTCGGCCTGATCATTTCGGGATTAGCGCGAAGCCGTAAAAAATCAGAGATCTTCAAAGACCTTTTTATCTTGGGAACGGTATCGATTGTCGTCGTTTCACCCTGGTACCTCAAGAACATCATTCTCACGGGGAATCCACTTTACCCCTTCCTTTATAGCGTCTTTGGAGGAGAAGGTTGGGATGCCCAACGAGCCCAAACGCTTTCGATTTACTTCAAGAATTTTGGTGGTGACTCCAGTTTGTGGGGCTTGATGAAGTTACCCTGGAGATTGACCTTTGAGGCTCAGTTTTCATCGATAGAAAATTTTGACGGGGTGATGGGGCCTGCATTCTTGATCGGAACACCCTTTTTGTTCTTAGCTTTAAAAGGAAAGCGATTAGGGCAAATTCTATTGTTCTTCACTGTGTGCTTCGTGGCGATTTGGGTTTTAACGACTCGTCAAATGCGATTCTTGATTCCCTCATTAGCCGTCTTGTCGGTGGTGATCGCCTACGGTGTAGTTGAGCTTCGAAGTTTAGGCGCACGGAGAATTGCAACCTTCGCCCTGATCGGAGCCTTCACTCTGAATTTGGGTTCGATGCTGATGCGCTTTGCCAGTCACAATCCTTTACCGGTAGCCTTCGGTTTGGAGAGTGAAGATCGATTTAAAGAGCGGGAGATCGCCTGTGGAGATTATCCGGTATTTGCTTTTCTAAATGAAAAACTGCCTCAAGATGCTCGAGTCTTTCTCGCTGCCTCAGGAAATCCCGGGTACTTGGTCAAACGATCCTACTATATGGATGCTCTCTTTGAGAACCACACCCTGATCACGATTTTGAAATCGTGCAAGACGGAAGAGCAAGTTTTTAAAATGTTTCAAGAGGGACAATTCTCTCACCTCTTGTTTCGTTGGGAGCTCGTTTTCGATGACTCCGGTCTCAAATCAGGGCTCGATCGAAAAGAACAAGTGCTTTTGATGGCAACCCTCAACAAGTACGCTAAGCTCCTGATTCATCACAAAGGAACGTTTCTATATGAGTTTGCTCATAAAGATTAACTTCCGATCGAGGCTACCCAGATCGCCAAGCCGATGATGGCGAAAGTTCCAAAGAAACAAACGATGAATCCAACGACATCATTGACCTTGGGTTTGGAGAACTCCAGTCCGGTCCACTGAGGAAAGAGTCGTTTTTCGTTAAAGCGATCAGGATCATTATAGCTTTTATTGAGCTCTTCCTTATCTTTTTCTGGCTCCGGTTCCGTGGGCGTCTTCATCTTAACGTAATAACGATCGAGAGCCTCTCTTGAGTTTCTTCTCGTGACCAAGCTGAGAAGAATCATCACGACAAAGGGCATGATCAATCTTGGGGGAAGGCGCATCGTTTCTAACGTCGAGTTTTCCAATTGAGTGAGATCGATGCCCACCAAATCGTAGAGGAGAAGCTCGAAATTAAAGATGCCTTGCCCCATCAGAGGTCCAGTATATTTCTCTTTGAGTTCTTCCTTCGTGTTGTCCGGGCTCACGACTCTGGAAATTTCGGTTCGAGGTGGACTTTCTCCTTCGGGAGTTTTTACTCCCTTTTTCCAATAGATCGATTTTCCTCCGGTCGAATAGGCATCCCGGAAGACCACACCTTGCTCTAAAGGAATGGGTTTCGGACCTAATTTTTGCTTCGCTTCTTCCGTTTCTGCTTCTTCGTTGGCTAGTTCCCAGGCTTGGATGGCCGCCTTTCTTTTTGCGACATCGGAGGGAGCCGCGGGACGAAGCAAAGTCGTGGTGATAATTTCATTCGTTTTGGTAAAAGTCTCGCTCATTCTCAGGTTGGGAGCCACGAACGGGATTAATATCGGGAGAATAAAAAAGAACGATACACTGAAGGCGATCGTTCCCCAGGCGGCTCTCGTATTCGCTCTTCTCCAAAACAATCCTAACCAAAACGGGGCGGCAAAGACGATGGGGATCTCCCAGGCGAGCTTGAGTTGGTCGAAGACATTGAGCTGAGAGAGGCTGAAAATAACGGCCAAGCTAATGAGGAGAAAGCTGAAGCATCTCGCCACCCAGAGGCACTCCTTTTCTGATGCGTCGGGGCGAACGTAACCTACATAAAGATTTCTGACGACTAGGCCGGAAGTGACGAGCATGTAACAATCGGCGGATGACATCAGCGCTGCCAATAAACAGGCGAGCATCAAACCTACGAGCCCCATTTTCAAGGGACCTAGAATCTCTAAAGCAGCGATTCCCCAGGCTCGGTCAGGGTCTTGGGCGATTGAAATCTTGTCGGCCATCAGAGCTAAGATAATAAGGCCAGTTAGAGCCCAACCCACGGTGCACAACCTCTTAAGGAAGTTTCCTACCACTAAACCCACGCGCGCTGCGTCTTCTGATTTGGCTGATCCTCCTCCCGTAGCGATGAAGTGAGGTTGGACCACGATTCCAATCATATTGAGAAGGGTGATAGCTGCGATGTAGTGGAGAGGGAACTCACCTCCGCGAGGGCTATCGATGATGTTAAAGTAAGCATCGGGAACTTGCTCATGCATCAAGCGGAAGCCTTCTAAGAAGGATTGTGTGGTGGGATCCCCAAATTTTTCCACGAGTTCCTTTAAGCCGAAGGGGATCAGCATCAGCGAAAGGAAGATGATGAAGATTCCTTGAATTAGATCGGTGAAGTAAGCTGCTCGCAGACCTCCCAGAGCCCCGTAGACGACGACGATTAAGCCAATCACGGGGACGAGGAGGGATTCGATCTTCACGGGGTCGGCAAAAAACGGAAGATCAACGTGGGTGTATCCGATGAGAGGTACACAAACTTTTCCAACCGCGCTGAAGGCCACCGCTAAGTAAACGGAGTAAAACATAAGGCCGAAGATGGTGTACGCCGCTCCCAGGGATCGACTTTCATAGCGTTCGACGAACCAATCCCCAAGGGTGAGGTGACGCATGCGTCGATACCAAACGCCGAAGATCCAATAGAACGGAGTGACGAAGAGCCACATCAATACCGACCAGATGCCGCTCAAGCCGCTGGTGTAAGTCGTTCGGCCTAAGACTACCGGGTCGTTTGCGCCCGTACCCGCGCCGAAGGCTGCGAAAGTTTGAACCAATTTTCCGAATGATCGACTACCTAGAAAGAAGTCTTCCTGCTTCTTCACACTCCTCATGCAATAGATACCGATTCCAGTTAGAACGAGGAAATAAACGATGAGCACGATGTAATCGATCAGAATCATGATGAGAGTTTTCTAAGCTATCTATATTTAATTTTTGGCTGAACTTGAGCCTGAACAAAGAAGGCGAACAAGTCTGGTAAATATGGACCTAACCCGTGGCCCATGAGCTTAATCGCTGACGGGGTTCTGGGGCAATAGTCGATAAACTAAATCCGGACTGATCTCTAAGGTTTTGTATTTAAATATTTTATAGAAGTTTCCTGCCCGTGGTCCTCAGAAGGACCAAGTTCCGAAAAAGACTATTTTGAGGTTTTAAGGAGAAACATTTTGGCGAGCGAACAAATGTTCGATATAAACAATGGGCGCGAACAATTGTTCGCTGGGCGTGCACACCCAGCAACATCCGTTGAGGGTTCCTCAATAATCGTTCAGTGAAGGAACTGAAGAATCCTCCATGAAGAGGCCCAGCGGCTGAATTCTCTACAGTGAATTCTCTACAGTGAAAATGAAGAAGAGAATTTGAACAAGAGAATTGAAGGAATGGCCTTCTCGATCAGTCCAAGGAGCAAGAGTCGAAAGGATCTAACCATCCTAAGGACTCAAGAGAAAAGACAGTGGAAGTTCGGCGTCCTGTAGAGCTACCCATTAATGGGAACCAAGATTATTTTGGTATTCTACAGAGTTATAAAAAGTGAAGAGTTAAGAAAAACGAAATCGAGTTTCAGACCTAAGCCTGCTCATGATCGAGAGGCCTGTGGTATCCAAGAAATCGATTCGATACTGGAGGAACCATGCAAGTCAGTATCATTCCCAGCTTAAAAGTTAAAAAAAGCAATAAATCGAACTCTCGGTTCTCCTCTAAGAAGTCTATCGACGCTCAAAAGAGAAGAGTGTCTTTTCTAAAGGGAGTCCCCGAGGCCCAAGAGTTTTTTATTGAGCAGGCTACAAATAAAAGTTCACTGCGAGAAAATTCACAAAGTAAGAAGGGAAGCTCTCAAGTCAGCCCAAAGGAGTTCTCTGATTCCTACAGCAAGAAGAGGCGAGGTGAGGCCAGTAAATTCGCTCGTCGCTTCATTGTTCCAGGTTTTAGGCTCTCTCTATCTCTCTTGTCGAAAATTCAAAAACCCTTACTTCCTTATTTTGATGATCAAGAGATGCGAGACTTATTGCCGGTTCGAAAAAAGAATGCTTCTAAAGCTGGGCCATTTAAAGCTGGGCCATTTAAAGCTGGGCCATTTAAAGCTGGGGATGGAGCGGTAGATTTGGATGTTGTTCCTGATGAGCTTGATAGTACCGAATTTAAGCAGCAAGAGTTTCAGTTTGATTCTGAAATCTCTTTTCCTCAAATCACTTCCAGTTCCAGTCAACCCCCAGTTTCAAGCTTGGATCCATCGGGGGTGAGTTCCTTAGAGTTGACCCAAGATGGGGCTGTCGTGAGTCATGAATCCAGTTTAGGGCTGGATTCAAAAAGTTTAGAACAAGCCCGAGAAAAACTCGTTAAGGGTTGGATCAAAGCAAAAGAGCTTATCACAACTAAAGCTTTTTGGGATCACACCCTGACGGGATCGCTTATGGCGGGATTGATACTGACTGTAGTATTATTCTAACAGTGCAGTAATAATGGGAGCGACTATCGGTCGCTCCATCGTGCAAGTGAACCTTTGGTTCACGCACTCCTGAAGACAGCAGTAATGATGGGAGCGACTATCGGCCGCTCCATCGCGTAAGCAAGCCTTCGGCTTGCACGCTCCACTGTAATGATGGTCGCAGCTATTGGCTGCTCCATCGCGTAAGCAAGCCTTTGGCTTGCACGCTCCTAAAGACGGCGGTAATGATGGTCGCGGCTATCGGCCGCTCCAATGTGCAAGCTCACTTTGCTTGCGCACTCCTAAAGACAGCAGTAGTAATGGTCGCGGCCGTTGGCCACTCCTTACTGCTCCAACGCGTAAGCAAGCATTTGGCTTGCACGCTCCACGATAAAAACGGGAGCAGCACGGTATTGATGAGAGTGGCTTTTTGGTCGATCTCATGCCGCGCCATACAGTATTCCTTCAGTATTCCTGTAAGGGATAGGTAAAGATTTTCGAGTGAAGGGAAGGAAAATCGTGACTTTAACCCCGAAGCAGCAACAAATATTAGATGCCGTTCTGTTTCTTCAATCGAAGGGTGAAAATCCTACGGTGAGAGAAATCGGTCAGCTCGTTGGTCTGAACGCCCCGGCGACTGTTCACAAACATCTGAAAGCTTTACAAGAAGCGGGGGTAATTGAGAAGTCGGGTAAAAGTCGGGGCATTCGAGTCGTTCGGGGCTCGGGAGTACCCGTGGTTGGAAAAATCGCTGCCGGTGAACCCATCGAAAATTACGAGGTAGAGACTGACGATGTCGATCCACTCATGCCGGGATCTCATCAGTTTCCCGAGCTCAACATCGATCCCGGTTTATTCTTAAGAGGAGCAAAGCCTGGGGATCTCGTCGCCTTAGAGATCCAGGGAGATAGTATGGTTGAAGCTGGGATTTTTAATGGTGATCACGTCATCATTAGAAAACAGCCTCAAGTTGAAGAGGGCCAAATTGCAGCCGTCACCATCGATGGCGCTGGTACTTTAAAGCGTTGGTCGACCCAAAAGAACAGCAACCGTAATTCTTCGCGCTCCAAGTCGGGATCGACAACGAAAGGAAAATCAAAAACTCAAAAATCGGTTTCCTTGCTGCCCGAGAATGAAAGATTTGAGCCCATCGTCATCACCGAGGAAGATCACTCTGATGTTCAAATCTTCGGGCGTTACGTGGGGCTTATTAGGCTGGCGCGGTAATGATGGTCGCGACTATCGGTCGCTCCATCGCGTAAGCAAGCCTTTGGCTTG
>JANQLS010000165.1 GCA_028280485.1 Planctomycetota bacterium | reverse complement strand
ATCAGGCAGGGAGGGACCGCCAAGGAGGAGTGTGAGGAAACTGCGGCGGGCCGCTGGTTCCTCACGCGAGCGTCCAGCGAGCTCCGAACCCGTGGAGTGAGCGAGTCTAATTTTTTTATATGACTTTCGAATTGATTTAGCCCATTCGTGAAGAAGTGATGGAATTATATCCGATGATTAAAATAAATTAATCACCCCCCATTCCCTTATAAAATAAATCTCTATCGTCTTCATCGAACTCTTCTTCAGATTCAGCCATATCCGCCTGAGCTTCTAATTGATCCGTTTCAGATTCTTCCATTCGTTTCCGAGTGGGCTCGGGGGCGAAGGCGAAGATCCATTCGTAATCTTCTTCGCCGGGAATTTTATCGAGAGCTAAGGGAGCCCCGTTTTTATTTTCTTCTAAGTGTTCCAGAGCATCCAAGAAGGCGGGGTTGTGCTCTTGGTCTAACTTCTGTTGTAGTTCTTTGATCTTTTCTTGAGCTTTGAGATCACCTAGCAAACTGAGGGCGAGAGCTGCCTCTTCCTGCAGTCGAAGTCCCTGCTCGCGAATCCCATCTAATTCTAATCGTACGCGAAGAAATTCGATGACTCGTTGGTGGAGTTGGGGATCGTCGAGGTAGCCAAGGTGTCCGAACAGCTTATAGGCTGCCAGTGAAAGCTCAGGAGCGGGTTGCTCTTCTTCTTCCTCTAGGAAATCGAGGAGGGCATTGACCGCGGGCTCACCCAGCATCAACAAAGCGATGTTTGCCACTCGTTGAATTTCTTCCGACTCGCTATCTCCCAGGGCTTGAATGATGGGATGGATCGCTTGAATGATCCCTGCTTTTCCCAGAATGAGGATGATCCAAAGAGTGGCATCCGTGTCGTCGTTGTGATGCTCTAAGCTTTGAAGCAAAGTGTCGATGAAGTCATCGGCTAAATGGTCATCGATCGCTAAGCGTTCGAGGTAGCGATGAACAATTCTTTGAAGAGTTTGAGGGTTTTCCTCGAAGAGATCTTCGACCTCTTCGTCGGCCATTTCCCTTAACCAGGGAGTTTCATCGGATGGGGCCATTATTCAATATACAATCTTTTGCGAGTTATGGATGGAGCGCGGGGCGACACGTTCGGCAGGGGCTGCGACCACTTTTAAAAGCTGTGAGGGAAGAGATCCACTGGATCTTCTTCCTCCCCTGCATATGGCGACAGTCTTTTTTATGAAACCTAAAACGCGTTGCGATGAAATCATTTTTGGAGTTTAACCGAAACGTCTTCCAAATTCCTAGGTTTTGTTGAATTGCGTAGTTTTGGGCCTGTTGGTAGGCGGGTAAGAGGGAGCTGAGGAGCGGGTTTGAGTCCTTGATGTAAATGTGGGCTAAGCCCGATGACAGAAGTCTGAAGGGGACGCAGACCAAATCTGCAGGCGGCTTTGACTCTGGGGAAACGAAGGTTACTCCTATCAATCGTCCGTAAGAGTCTCTGGACTTGTGCTTTGGGCTGAGGATGACGACACTTTTATCTTCTACAAGTTGCCGATTCTTTTGGGAAGCTTCTCGGTAAAACGGTGAAGCCTTTTCGGGGGTATCGATGCCAAGATAACGGACCTCCGTTTGATCTTTCAGCCTCACCGTATCTCCATCGATGACTTTGGATACTGATGAACTATGATTCTGAAAAGATCCCGAACTGAGGAGAACTAATTTGATTTGAGAGAGAGCTTCCCTCAGATCTACACGCGATTGATTTTTTGGCTCCTCTACCTGGGAGGGCTCATTAAAAATTTGCGTGAAGTAGAGGAGGCCAGAGATAAGAAGGATCAACAATGCGAGCGGTCGAAGAATGGGGAATCCACTTCTATTTTGTTTCGACATGCGGTAGATGATCCATCAATTAAAGAGATCGAGAATGACCGTCGTCATAAAAACCATGCTGACGATGCCGTTGAGGGTGAAGAAGGCGAGGTTGACCTTCGAGAGGTCGTTGGGTTTGACCAGGCACTGTTCATAGGTAAGAATCGCGCTTACGATGCCGACGCCGATGTAATAATAAGTTCCCAGGTCTCCGATCGCTCCTACGGATATCAAAAGTCCGACTGTGGCTAAATGAAGGAACCTTGAGATCCACAGGGCGTTTTTAATACCAACTTTACTGGGGATGGAATGGAGGCCCACTTTACGATCATAGTCGGCATCCTGGCAGGAGTAGATAATATCGAAGCCCGCTGTCCAACACGCTACACTGAAGCCCAGCACGACGGGTAAGAGGGCGAATTCATTTTTAATTGCGATCCATGCCCCGACAGGAGATAAGCCTAACGCGATACCTAAAAAGAGGTGAGTGTTAGAAGTGACTCGTTTTAAAAGGGAGTAACCCAAGAGAATGATTAAGGCGATCGGGCTTAAGTAGAACGCTAACCAGTTGATCCAATAGCTGGTTAAAACAAACAGGATCGAGAAGGCCACCGTAATCCAACCCACCGTGCTACGGCGCAAGAGACCTTGAGGGATTTCTCGAACAGCCGTCCGGGGATTTTCAGCATCGATTTTTGCATCCGCCCAACGATTGAAAGCCATTGCCAGAGTTCGAGCGAAGAAACAAGCGAGAACGATTTTGAAGAGGATGAGGGCATCGGGCCATCCCTCGCTCGCTAAGAAAGCCGCAGCCAAGGCGAAGGGCAAAGCAAAGATGGAATGAGAAAGCTTGATCATCTTGCTGAAGATGACTGTATTCTGAAACCAACTAAAGGATGAAGAATTCGCTTGAGTGGGGGCCGAGTTCGTCGTCATGAGATGCGAATACGAATCTTATTCGTGCTCCTGAGGCATTCCCCAGCGCGGGGAAAGATCGTTGTCGATGTTGAGTTGGTCTAAAATCCGGCTGATGATGAAATTGACCTGATCGTCCTGAGATTGTGGGTTTTGATAAAACGCCGTAACGGGCGGTAAGATCACCGCACCCGATTGGGAGAGTGTCAGAAGATTCTGTAGGTGGATCGTCGACAAGGGTGTTTCTCGAGGCACAGTGATCAAGGGAATGCGTTCCTTAAGAGCAACATCTCCCGCACGGTGTAAAGAGTTAGAAGAGATGCCATTGGCGATAGCGCCGATCGTTCCCATCGAGGCGGGCACGATGACCACAGCCCGCGAACTGAACGAGCCACTGCAAAATGGAGCGAAGAAATCTTTGTCCTTGTAAACTTCGACGAGAGACTTAGGAAGGTTCGTAAAAATCTCATCCGCATTCGAGCTGCGTTCAGGAAGCTCGTGGGCGATGACCTGTCTGCCAGCCGAAGATGCCACTAAGTGAATTGGGATTTCTCTATGGGTTAGTTCTTCGATGAGTCGAAGAGCGTAGATCGAACCGGAGGCTCCCGTGATGCCGATAACGACAGGGAGATTGGAGGAGTCGCATTTTTCGGGCATCAGTCTTCTTCCTCGCCATCGCTGGGAGAGGAGGAGATATCTTCTTCCTCGGATGACCCCTGCCCCAGTTCTTTTTCTGAACTCAGCCAAGCGCGTATCCAGCGATCGAAGTTGGGAACTTCTTCGGGTTTCGAAATTAAGATCGGTTCGCAGGTCAATTCACTCAAAAGAGCATCACCACTTTCCCTATTGATCATCTCGGGAAACTCCGCGAGTAATTTTTCCACTAAGAGAAGAAAATTATCGAGGCTGTGATCCATTTTCTGTTCTCCCAGTATCGAGTAATCAAAGCCCGATCGCTCCCATCGAAGGGGGCGCAAGGGAGGAGTTAAATAGAGTGTGATCCACAACTCGGGAAGAGGCTTTTCTTCTTCCTGACAGGATTTCAGGAGAGCTAATCCGCGTTCACTAAAGGTGGTTCCGCCGACTTCTAAGGTGGCATCGATCAACCGTTGGTTGTCGAACTCATCGTTTTCCGGGGAAACTTCAGTGAATTCTTTTTCGACGGCGTGAATTCGGATGCCCTGAATTTCTTCCCTTCGAAAATCTAATTCTCTTTTGTTGGGGAGTCTCGCCCACAGAGTTTCTTCCCGAGTTTCTAAGTGGGTGATGCGGTAGGGGCGTTCTCCTTGGCCGAGGAACGAACTAGGGACGATGCGCGTCCAAACTTCTTGTGCGGCTAAGCTCCGGCCCAGGCGATCTAACTTTTCTGAGTCTTCTTCTAAAGGGACTAAGATGCCTCCACCGTACCGAACTTGAGTGGCGACATCGCTTGGGATGAGGTCGAGATGTTCGGCGATGGTTTTAGCCACCGGCTGGATAGGGCAAGAACTCGCCGGCATGAGGATCAAACTAGAGGCGGGCACGATTAAATGAGATTATATTGGAGTTCTGTTTAGAGGGTTGAGGTGAAGGAATCGTTGGACGACCCTTATTTTAACGGAGGCTTGTGATAAGTTCAGCTTTCGTTGGGTTTAATTCCCATATGGACGCAAGCAATCCCCAGCATCAAGGATTTGTACTGCACTTGCTCCAAGCCGAAATCCTCCATTTTTTGAGCCAGAGTGGGGGCATCCGGAAATTCACCTACCGATTCGGGAAGGTATTGGTAGGCGTCGTCTCGCTCGTTGGCTTTTTTGGGTGAGAGTAACCGGCCAATTTTGGGCAGGATACGGTGAAAGTAAAAACCGAAGAGCTTTCGGAACCACTTCCATTTGGGCTGCGTGAATTCCAAGATGAGCACCTGTCCCCCGGGGCGGGCGACTCGCATCATTTCCTGGATGCCTTTCTTTAAGCTTTCCACATTGCGAATCCCAAACCCGACAGTAACCAGGTCGAACCTCGAATCCTCGAAGGGAAGGATTTGAGTGTCCGCGACTTGAAAGTGAACTGGAACTTCGGTCTCGGGTCGGTTTTCGGCTTTCGTTTGGGCTAAAACCACCATTTCCTCACAGAAATCGGTCGCTTGCACTTCTGCGGAAGTCTGTTTGTCCAACCGCTTCGCTGCTTCGAAAGCCAGGTCTCCCGTACCGCAGCAGACGTCGAGAACTTTGGAATCCGCTTGGATTTGACACCAATTGATCGCTTTTCGACGCCAAACCTTATCTTGATTGGCACTTAAGAGGTGGTTTAGGAAATCGTAGCGTGGAGCAATATCAGCAAACATCTGCTGGATACGGTTTCCCGATTTATCCACTCCGGTTTCCGCAGGGACTGAAGACATGTTTTCGTTCTTTTCCATTCAGAAAGGCTTCTGAGCAGTTGGGTTATAAGAGGTTGCTTGGATTTCGAATTCTTTTGATTCAAACCCCAGATTCTCCCAAAATGAACCGTCATCACCAAGCTAGATTCACACAGAACTTGAAAAACCTAGTCGTTGACTCAAAGTAGTCGGCTCACCCCGGAAGCCGGAACGGAAGCTCGATGGCACTATAAGTCTTAAATTGACCTTGCTGCGTGCTTCAGCTCAGTGATTATATAGAAAACTGGATACGCCTACTGATGACCGGCTCACGGGGAGGCTGTGAGTTTTTAGCCCAAAACCGATGAACTTTCTTTTATCCCTCGCTAAAGCTTCGGGCTTGAGGGGCGCGAATCGCTTTCAATGTTTAATTTGTAGCAAAGGATTTCACGCAATCTATCTATAAATA
>JANQLS010000154.1 GCA_028280485.1 Planctomycetota bacterium | reverse complement strand
CCGAGTCCGAGTCCGAGTCCGAGTCCGAGTCCGAGTCCGAGTCCGAGTCCGAGTCCGAGTCCGAGTCCGAGTCCGAGTCCGAGTCCGAGTCCGACACCGAGTCCGAGTCCGAGTCCGAATCCGAGTCCGATTCCGATTCCGATTCCGATTCCGATTCCGAATCCGAATCCGACACCGAGTCCGAGTCCCACTCAGGGTGTCAGCCCTTACGAGGTACTGCCGCCCTTACAGGGCTGGATTCATTCTTGCCACCCAACCCAGGGCGACGCTTCGCTCTGCCCTGGGCTATGAAGTTACGGGCTTTCAGCCCTTGGTTGAATCGACGCCTGAAGTTATTAAGTGTATGTGAGCTGAACTTGAACCGCGTACCGGCTCACGGGGTGAGCCGACTACTAAGGACACCGAGTCCGAATCCGAGTCCGAGTCCGAGTCCGAGCCCGAGTCCGAGCCCGAATCCGAATCAGAATCAGAATCAGAATCAGAATCAGAATCAGAATCAGAGTCCGAATCAGAATCCGATTCCGATTCCGAGTCCGTTACCGGCTTACTCCGAGAGCCGGCTACTATATGTCAAATTTAACGCCCTGCGCTAGCGGTAGCTCGTCCGAGTGGTTGATGGTGCAGGTTTGCCTTCGCATGTAGGCTTTCCAGGAGTCACTGCCGGCTTCGCGTCCTCCGCCGGTGTGTTTTTCTCCTCCGAAGGCTCCGCCGATTTCGGCTCCGGAGGTTCCGATGTTGACGTTGGCGATGCCGCAGTCGCTTCCGGCGGCGGAGAGGAATTTTTCGGCGGATTTTATGGAGGTGGTGAAGATGGCGGAGCTTAGGCCTTGGTCGACGGCGTTGTTGTCGGCGATGGCTTGGGGGAGGTCTTTGGTTTTGATGAGGTAGAGAATGGGGGCGAAGGTTTCTTGGTGGACGATTTTGAGGTCGGGGGTGGCTTCGATGAGGGTGGGGGTGACGAAGTTTCCGTTTTGGAGTTCGGGAGCGAGTTCCGATTTTTTGTACGTTGAACCGCCGAAGAGTACGGTGGCTCCCTGAGCTTGAGCTTCAGCTACTGCAGCTTCGAAATTGTTTATGGCTTGTTTATCGATCAAGGGGCCGACGAGGGTGTCGGTGTGAGTGGCGCTTCCGTGTCGTTTGGCGAGTTCTTCGTAAACCTTCAGAAGCTGGGCCTTGAATTTGTCGTAGATTCCTTCCTGAACGAAGGCTCTCCTCAAAGTGGTACAACGTTGACCGGCCGTTCCTACAGCCGAGAAAGCGACGGCGCGTAAGGCTAAGTCGAGTTCAGCATCATCGAGAATGATCGCTGCATTATTACCACCCAATTCTAATAGGCTTCGTCCCATGCGTTCCGCCACAATCGGAGCCACGCTCCTTCCCATCGCACAACTTCCCGTCGCTGAGATGAGGGGCAAGTTGGGATCTTTCGCCATCGCTTCTCCCAGGTCCCGGAAACCGTTGATCAAATAAGAAACGGTGGGGTAGTTGAGTTCTTTCGAAGTTTGATCGGCGAGAGCTTGAATGGCGATGGAGCAAAGGGGAGTCTTCTCCGAGGGCTTCCAGACGACGGTATTGCCACAAACTGCGGCGACCATAGCATTCCAGGCCCACACGGCGACTGGAAAGTTAAATGCGGTGATGACTCCAACCGGGCCGAGGGGGTGCCACTGTTCGTACATGCGGTGCCCAGGGCGCTCACTGTGCATGGTGAGCCCGTAGAGTTGGCGACACAAGCCGACGGCAAAATCGGCCATGTCGATCATCTCTTGGACTTCACCCTCTCCCTCCGAGAGGATCTTTCCGCACTCCAAAGATACCAAGTATCCGAGGGCGGATTTGTGTTCCCGTAGCTTTTCCCCCAAGACTCGAACCCACTCTCCCCGAGCGGGGGCGGTGAAGGTTCGCCAGGTTTCAAAGGCAGATTGGGCTTTTTGAATGATCTGAGGGTAGGAGGCGAGATCCAAGGCTTGAACCTTGGCGATCACTTGCCCTGTGGAGGGGTTTTCTGAGACAATCAATTCTCCATCGGCGAGCCAATCTCCATCGTGGGCCCCTAAAAAAGGCTCAGAAACTTCTGAAATAGACTCTTCTTGGCCCTGACTTTGGGGAAATGGAATACCTAGAGATTGAAATAGCTCTATAATTGTGGTGGTTCCTGAAGTTGTACTCATGTCTGTCTCCTGACCTCTTTATAGGGCGGTGGCGCTAAGACCTATTGGACTCTTGTCTGAGAGGAGTCTCACGCCCCCTTAACAATGCGCACATTTTTCTTTATTTACCTCATCCTGCTGATCACCGATTTTCTCCTTTTAGTACTCTTGGGTACTTACATCGGAGCAGGAGGAGCATTTGCCTTGATCTTGGGATCTCTCGCTATCGGATCCTGGGCACTCTTCACCGGGGCCCGGTCCCGATCCATCAAAGTTCAGCAGGGAACCCGGATCGAAGATCCGACCCGACTCCTTCTAGAATGGGTTATCGACCTCGTGGCGGGATTAGCTCTGATATTTCCCGGGCCGGTTAGCGATGTTGTTGGATTATTACTTCTCTTGCCACCCGTAAGGTACCTGGTTCTGCCTCGGATTCGAAAGAAAATGGAAGCCGGGCGATGGTCTTTCTTCAGTCAAAATGGGGGATTTAGAGGGGGATTCACTATGGGAGGGATGCCTCCTTTTGAAGGGATGGGCTCAAATTCTCCGTTTCAATCTCAAGAGGAAGATCCTAACCCAGAGCAGATCCATACCTCCTCTCACTCACCCTCCGAAGAGGAGGAGGATGATTCCGATGACGATGATGAGGGTATCCGCGACGTCAATTTTGAGATCCTGCCGGAAGATAAGGGGCGATAACGCTATTTTATCGGCCCCTAGAGCTCTGGTTACTTTTGCTTCACATTTGTTCCCTGCCTGATATCTTCATTCCTTGTCGAAAACAGAGCTCCAAACTAAATCATAAGAATCAACCCTAAGATGGCGTCTCTCGTGGGGGCCGCTAAGGATATAGATCTGTTTGGATTTTTCCCATACTTTCTTCTCTCGTCGATAGTCTCTTGAATGGAGATTGAGGAGGGCAAGGCTCAATCTAAGCAGTGAGTTAACTAGCCCGAAGCGCTAGCGAGGGGCTGCCTAAATTAAGCATAGGCCCCTCGCTAGCGCTTCGGGCTAGTTAAGGCTGTATTTCTATTAATTTGGAACCCGGTTCTTAGTCGCTCTGGGGAAATTTAGGAGATTCCGACAAGCATTCCCTGAGTTTGCGCCTCAACTTCTTCTCTGGGTGGCTCTCGTCGATTTTTTTTCTGAAATTTTAGCCCTGGGCGTGCTTCGAATTGAAGCTGATTGAAGGCGGATCTCAATTTTTTCGCCAGTTTGCAAGGTATTGAAAATTCAGATTTTAGGATTATGGGACCTCATTTTGAGCCCATGGGATGTCAGATTTTGTCTGAATTGTAGACAATTTCATCCGGAACTCTTTTTGAGTTAAGGGTTGAAAATTTAAGGATTTGTGAAGAATTGTGGGACTTTCCGACAGTATGTGGAGGAATGGGGCATGAAAGTTGGGCCCTGGATGAGCGATGTAGCTGGTAAAATCGTTTTTCAGCTGATGAGTTAGGCGCGGAGTATCTTCCGCAATCAGCCCTATCTTCGACGTGAACTAGCGTCGGGTGGTGTTGAGCTGTGAACATCACCTTACACATTATTGAATGCGGTCCTTGTAGAGTTCTCAGGGGGGAGGCGAGAAGGTCGCACTGGAAGGCTTAGTTATGGATACAACCACCAGGAAACTTGTTAAGCTTCTCGACGGTGGAGATTTAGAGCTTCGAATGGCTGCGATGCGAATCATCGCCGAACTCGAAGTCGGTGGCAAATCAGCAGTACGTCTTTTGGGTCGATCCTTGAGAGAAGCTCCCTCGGCGCTCAAGATCCACGCGCTCAAAGGTCTGCTCAAGCTGGGCGCCAAAGAAGTTATCAACTACGTCATTCCTTTGCTTGAAGAGCAAGGTGAGCTCCGAGACCGGGCCCTCGAAGTGGTCATCTCGGTGGGCGAACCTGCCTGTTCTAAGCTCCTTGAGCTCTATCCTGAAGGCGACTACAACACGAAGCGCTCGATCGCTACCGCCCTCTCTGAAATCGCCAGTCCCAAGTCCTTCGAATTCTTTTTCGAGGCACTTGTCAGTGAATCCTTTGAGCTTCAGAAGCACATGAGTCAGTGTTTGACTGAAGCCATCGACCGCCTGCCAGAATCCAAGCTCCCTAAAGTCTTCAAACAAACCTTAGCCTTCCTTGAAGACCCCAAAACGCATCAAGATCTCCAAGCTCTCGTCATCGGAATCATCATTCTCGGTCGATTCCGTGGATTGAAGCAGCTTCCTAAAGTACGAAACGCGTTGATCTCTTACGTCGATCCGAAGCATGCTCCCGAAGTGCGTCGTTACGCGATGATCGCTTTCTATAGCACACTGGAAGAAGCTCCTTTGAAGCCTGATCATTTGAAGTTTTTGGAAAATTGCCTCAGTGATCCCGATTGGAACAATGTGGCGATGCACGCTCTCAATGCGTTCCACAAGTTGGGAGGGATCCCGAAAAAGACCTTACAGCTTCTCAAGCTGCTGGAGACTTCACCTCACCATCAGGTTCATATCCATGTCTTTGAATTGCTCGCAAAAGAGAATCGCCCGGAAGTCGCTAAGGCGATAATCCCCTTCCTTCAAGACCCCAGTTATCGGGTTCGAGAAGCGGCAGAAGAAGCCTTGCGCGCCATGAATTCGGCGGTTAAAGAGCTCTTGGATACCATGAAGGCCACTGAGGATCCTGACTTCAGTCAGTTGATCGTCACGATGCTCAAAGACTATCCGCTCAACGTGAGAAAACGAGTTCTCAAAGAGGCCGTTGAAACATTCCTTCACTTCTTCGAAGGACACGATCGAAGATCTCAAGTCTATTTAGAGTTCATTCGCGGGGTCGATCCAGAACCGCTGAGAAAAGCGATCTATAAGGTTGTTTCCAAGATTAGAAGATCAAAATCTCCCGACAAATGGGAGAACGTTTCTCGTTACTTGCAAGTCCTGTGGGATCACCATCTGATCACTCCTGAAGGACGTTATCTTTTTGCCCTCTCGCTCATTAAGCAGAGTCGGAAAAACCTCTCGCCTTTGGCTCGCCAACGTAACTTGGGCCTCCAAGTGATGCGCGCGCTGATTTACGATGATACTCCTGGATTGGTGGCTCGCTTAATCGGGAATCGCGATCTCAAACCGGATGATTACTTCTACATTGGATTCCACTTCATCGAATTAGGTGAAGAGATGTTGCCTTTCGCTACGTCGATTTTGGAATACATCATGCAGAAGCATTCACGTTCGAGTGCAGCTAAAGTTGCCCAACAGAAGTTGGAGTTGGTTCGAGAAGAGCTGGCAAATCCAGCGGGCAAGAAAAACGGCAAGAAGCGTAAAGCTCGATCTCGAGAAATCGAACAGGCTTTTGAAGCCACTCAAGATAACCTCGAGAAAATTCCTGCCGATGCCAAAGCTCCTAAGGCCGGAAAAGAGACTGAGGATGAAGAATCCAAGAAGGTCGCTGCTAAGAAGATTAAGAAGGTAGCCAAGAAAGCTACGACTAAAAAAGAGAAAGCGAAAGCTGCTCCAAAGTCGAAAAAGACGGATAAAAAGTCCGCCTCAAAGAAGAAATCAGCAGCTAAAAAATCACCTTCCAAAAGCAAAAAGAGCGGGTCTTCAAGTTCTAAAAAGACTTCAAAAACCAAAAAGAAGTCAGCGAAAAAAACGCCTGCCTCAAAACCTAAAAGTCGCGGCAAATCAGCCGCTAACAAGGTGTCTGCGGGAAAAGGTCGCGGCAAACCGGTGAAAAAAAGCGCTTCGAAGAAGAACGTCAAGAAGTCTGCCAAGCGAGGAAGGTAATTCGGCTTTTACACCCTTGGTGAATGTATATCAATCCAACTAAGGAAAAGACTGAGATTTCATCATGAGTTCCTATTTGACAATAGGAACTCATAAAATTTGGGTTTTTTAGCCCAATCCGTGATCTCGATCGAGTTCCTCAAATTCTAGGTCATCCATTATTAAAGCTTTATAGGGATTTATAGGATGGTTACCCAGGTTTTTTACAGCTTCTTTTTCTAAGTAGAACCCTCTAGAGCTCCCCACTGAATTTAAGCTTCCCATAATATCATTTCTTGCCTGATGTCTTATTATTCGTTACTTTGTTAGTGGAGAGTTAGTTAATCCCCGAAATTCGCCCTATCTTGATCATTTTGGCTGGTTCATTCTGAGGTCAAATAGAGTGCAAATGGATTCTTACTGAAAACTCATTTCCTATAACTAAGATCCAATACCGATTTTTGTGGATTAATTAGCCCCTGTGGAGCGTGCTTCAACCGTTTCAGCAAATCATAGATTTGCTTTCACTCCGCTAAGCATAGGGTCTTCGCCCCTATGCAGTAATAATGGAATAAAGACCTAGGGTCTTTATTCATGTCCGAGTTGAGCCCAACTCGGCTTAGTTCC
>JANQLS010000089.1 GCA_028280485.1 Planctomycetota bacterium | reverse complement strand
GCAAGACTTATTAGCTATGCGTGGAGGAACTCTCGACTGGCGAAGAGCGGAAGCCATTTTAAAAGGTTTTGAAGAGGCCGATGCCCGCCACCAGTCCCGTTGTGAAACGGCGAAGATGGTGGCATCGTTTTTGGATTCTCATCCTCTCGTCGAATCCGTTTACCATCCCAGCATTCCCAGCCACCCGCAACGAAAACTCATCGACAGTCAGTACGATCGCCACGCCTCCTTGATGTCATTCAGAGTCAAAGATGCGGATGAATCCCAAGCCAAACACTTTGCCGATGTCTTAGCCATGTGCAAAATCTTTCGTTACGCGGGAAGCTTCGATGGCTTAACGTCCAAAGTCAATCACCACCGAACGGTCTCTGAATACTTCACCCAAGAAGAAGAATTAGAAAAGGCGGGCATCACTCGCTTCGTCCGATTAGGAATCGGCACGGAAGCCGCTCCTGATTTGATGGCTTGCTTGAACTGGGCGTTACATAACTTCCAAAAGGTGAGCGAGGAAGAAGTTTTAGAATGGCAAAAGGCGAGGGAGAGCGAATTGGGTATTCGGGATGAACGCTAAGGGGTAAAGATGACCCTGGATGAGATTAAAACTCTTTTTACCAATTTACACTTAAAAGCATCGCCCAAGATACCGCACGTAAAAATTAGGTTTACTCAAGCAGTTAGGTTTTTCTTCAAATTCACAGCCCGAAATGCTTTTAAGGCATTCATAAATCCAGTGGTCCTGTTCATTGGACTCCTTCAAGCCATCATTATTTCCTCTGCGATCTTCGCAGGACTTTACAGCATCGAAATTCTTACAGAATTCGATTCTTCACATGAAGTCGACCACCCTAATGCCCCCGACCCTTTAGTATTAATCATTCTCGCAGTGATCTATGGGATAACCGTTTTGCTTTCGATCCCTTTATCTTTAACTCGATCCTGGATGCGGTTTATATTTCTAAAACAAAACCAGCCCGAGAGCCAAGAAACCGAACATGCTCCAAATGGATTTAAGCGCATGATGGAAAATTTCAAGGCTCTATGGATGTTCAAATTCCTTTCGCTTTGGAAAAAGGTTTCTTATTTTCTGATGCGCATATCAAAGGATAATGACGACACCGCAAGAGAACGAAAAGAACAGAAAGAACATTACCAGCTATACCTACGTTGGAAAATAGGTTCATTAGCCATCATCCCCAATTTATTACTGGGAAAATCTCCGAAGGAAGCAGCCAAAGAGTCCATAGAATTTGCGAATAAAAAATATATTCGGTTACTGCTCTACCAAAAGAGCCACACTCTTTTTTGTTGGACATGCGGCTCCATCATCTTCTTCACGAGTTTATTTAATGAGCACCGCTATCGAGATCTCTTCATCGAAAAGTACTCCATCAAAGTTCTGGACCCCAATACCGATTATTACCTGCTCTATTCATCAACTATCCATTTTTCAGTGACCCTTCTCATCCTCATGCTGATTTTCAATCCGCTCTATATGTTTGGTATCTCTACGGAGTATGCGGATTATAGGAGGGAGAAGACGAAGGAGGTAACCGTCAGAAGAAATGAATAAATCCATATTCAAAAATATCTTTATCGAAGGTTCTTTTCTACTCGGGTGGGAAGTGCTTCCTCAGCAAATAAAAATCTTTATTGAAGTATGTTTGTTAGAGAGCCATCCGGAATTCGATGGAATTAAACCCAATGAAGCGAATTGCTATAAATTAGCTACTCTTGCTATCGATCAATATGAAAAGACGTCAGGATTCCCAATCGATCAAATGGAACCGGAATGGGATTCAGATTTTTCTGATTACAAAGATTTAGAAGAAATCAACTCAATCGACTTGGGTGAAGATTCTTTTCGATTAGAAGCAGATGAGATTAAGCTGGAGATAACAGGCATAACTTCGATTACGTTGGAATTCTAACGAAATCCATTTCAAGCGCGAAGCGTAAGCGAGTGTGTTTATCGATTCCAAAGATTGAAGTGCGCTCTGGATTCTGATTCAGTGTGAAATATTGATTCAGGAAACAAGCGTCGCCATTTACGCTCCTGGTTGCTGATCCTCGTTGACACTTCGGGCTTGAAATGACGATTGAATTTATTAGGCTCCTTATCAAATCACTCTTACACTAAAACTAAACGTTGACAGGATCGGAATTGGAGCAGCACGGGAGTTTCTCATGAAATACTTACAGATTGAACTCATCGTATTCATCGTAATTGCACTTTCGAACTTAAGCTGCGAGACCAGCAATTCAAGCCCAAAGGAATCTATAAACACCCAAGAAACCAAAGAGATTGTAAAACCCGTTCTCGATCAAAAGGACCTTGACAAGTATCCAGACAACGAATTCGAATCCTATGATCAACTTGTATTATTTAACCTCAGATGGGGCAGCATCACCTCTTATAAAGAATTTGATAAAGCTCTAAAAACAACCTCCACTCCATTGCTAAAGTTGCTTAAAAAATCTAAAAAGAACGATAAGACTTTTTTGTGGAAAGGCGGATCTGCAATAAAGCTAAGCTCCCCCACCGAGAAAGATCGATACATGGCAATCAGCTATTACGGAGCCTTCATTAAAGATATCCAGTCTGATTCCTTTTACCAAATCCCTGAAGATCTCCGCGATACATGGAAAGCATTTTATAGAGCTGCAAGAGATGAATTTCATAAATCCGATTCAGAGTAAAGACTCTCGCTTCTCCAAAAGTAGTCGGCTCACGGGGAGACTGTGAATATTTAGGGCGAATCAATTTTTAAGTCAGTTGGCGCTTCATTATTCCTCGCTAAAGCTTCGGGCTTGGGAGGTTAGTGAGTTCATACTTGTTTACAGAAGGATTACGTGAAATCCGTTACTACAATTAAACATTGAAAGCCATTCGTTCCTCTCAAGCCCGAAGCTTTAGCGAGGGATAAAAGAGGCTCTATCGGTTTTAGGCTAAAAATTCACAGTCTCGGCGTGAGCCGACTATTTTGGGTACTTCTTAGAATTTAAAATTGTATTGATATTTAAACTAAACGACTTGAACGGAACATCCATTCCAACGCCCCTGAATGAATCAAAATAATTACATCAGTCAGAAGCCGCCCCGTGGAGCGGGACGCCGACGATGGAGCGACCGGGAGCCGCGACCATTATGGCAGAAAAAAGCCTCTGCAGGCTGGGGGCTCCCTGCAGAGGCACGACAAAAAGAAATAAGTCTTGTTTGGATTGGGTTCGAGTGGAAAAGAGAATTCGAACTCAGGGCTTAAAGCTCTTCGTAAACCGCTAAAAGCTCTTCTTTGTGTTGCATCTTTTTCAATGCTTCACGTTCGATTTGGCGAATTCGTTCTCGTGAGAGCTTGAGAGCTTTGCCGATTTGATCGAGGGTCTGGGCTTTTCGCCCATCGATCCCGAAGCGCCGACTCAAGATTTCTCGCTCACGAGGCTTCAGAGAATTCAATGCCATTCGAACTTCAGACGGAACGGTTTCAACGTGAAAGTTTTCGCTGGCGACCGAGGCGTCGTTCTCAGAGGAGGCAACCTCCCAGTCGAAACGATCGCGAGGAGATTCATCTTTTTCTCCGAACATCGACATGCCGCCCCTCATGATCCGTTGAACTCGTTGTCGTTCTTCCGGATCTTTCTTGCTGTCTTCGTTTCTTAAGTCCTCTTGAACGGCTTGAGGAACGCGAATAAGTCGCGAGCGGTCGATCAGGCTCTTTCGAATGGCCTGACGAATCCAATAAGTGGCGTAAGTACTAAACCGAGTTTTCCTCTTAGGATCGTACCTAAAGATTCCCCGGTGAAGTCCCAAAATGCCTTCTTGGAAAAGGTCACTTCGTTTCATTCCAGTAGGCTGAAACCTAAAGACTTCTTTAAGCACCAATCGTAAATTGGGAAGGACGAGTTGGTCGCGAGCTTTAGCCAAGCGATCTCTCGATCGTAGAACGATCTTTTTAGCTTTGACCGAGCAAGGCAACTCATAAAGTGCGTGCAAGCTTTCATCCGCCTCACGAATTTTGGTGGCAAAGGTAAACAGAAATTCGTGATTCAGAGCGTATCGCTTAAGAACTTTAATTCCTTTATCTAAATGCTTACGCGCTTCTTTGGGGCTACTCTTTGAGTTTTTTTCCATCGCAGCCCGAGCCAGTCTCAACTCTTTCTCAGCTTTTTTGGCATCCTTTTCCATGCGCTCTCGAAGAGGAAACCATAGAGCGATGACGCGTTTGCGATCCCGTACTTCCTTGAGAAGCTCGAGGCATTGCTCGTAACCCGATATGGTGGATAACAAGTAGCGCTCGATACGAGAAAAAGAAACCTGAATCAAATTACCCAAATGGGCTTCTTCCTGGGCATCGAGAAGTTTTTGAGTGGGAATTTCGATATCAGTAGCTAAAGAATTTGTCGGCTTAGGAAGAGCTGCAGCCTTCCTCGGCTTCCTTTTTTTCCTTTTGATTTGTTCATTATTGGGAATCTGCATAGCGTGCCTTTCCTTCATGACTTCCCTCTCCGGGGAAATTCTGGCGAGTCCACATTGCCTAATAAGTTTCTATCGAAGAACAGGAACTTGTTCGTGGCCTGAATATCGGCTCTTCACTCTTTTAAAGACTCTCTTCGTCAGGGGGGAGTTACAAAATCTTTAAAAGTTCGTACGGGTTGGTGGGTTGCGATTGGTTGGTTTAATAGTTAGACGACCGTCGAGAGGTTTTGTTTACTTGTTTTCTTTGGAACTTACAAAACATTACACTTGACGGTAAAAGGTCTTTAGAAAACGACACTTACGCTATTAACTCGTGGGTTAAAGCCTTTTTTACCCCTAATCATCATTCGTTTGAAACTCTAAAAAATTTCACAAAAAACACTTTTTTGAGCGTACTCAAGAATGATTCATTCAGGTGGGGACTCTTAAAAATCGAATGCCGTTCTATATAGTAAAACGCACAACGACATAAAAAAGTTCCAATCAACTAGAATGCAACAAGGGCTGCCAATTCTTATTAGATTGAGCTCGCGATATTTGAATCAGGCCCCCTCAAGCTGGAGCCCTCGAACTCAGGGTAAGAGAAAATGAAGATCAATAAATCGGTGGAAGGGAGAAGCCATCGCCTCTACCGTTGCATTTATAGCACCTGGTCGATGGCGCGCAACTTAATTATCGCGTCGATCCCTCGCTTGAGCTTCGGACGTAGTCCACACTTTCCGGTGCATGGACCTGCTTTAAAAATCAATTAACTAGCCCGGAGCATGAGCGACGGGATTCGTCATCGTCCTGAACTCCCTTTTGACATGTTCCCATGGATAGCTCAAGCAATGAGTTTCCTCTCACGAAATACTTTAGCAATGTCCCGTCGCTCACGCTCCGGGTTAGTTAATATTGTTGCTTTGATTTTTACAGAACCAGCTTACAAGAATTCCAAATAATCCGACTAAGATCAAAACCGGTTTCGACTTCTGGCTATCCCTCGCTAAAGCTTCGGGCGTAGTCCGCACTCTCCGAGTGCGGATTCCCGACGAACCCAAGCGGTATTAGATTTTTAAGGTACAGGCTCAAACAAATTTAGTGTTGGAATGCCAGGTTTAAAAATTATTTTAAAATTCAAGTTATCCCTCGCTAAAGCTTCGGGCTTCCTGGGTTGGTGACTTTAGAGAACATCGTCTCCTGCCCATAAAAAAAGAGCCCACCTCTTCGAGGTGAGCTCTCTGGAAATATTAATTTTTAAAGCCGATTAAAACTTCGACAACTCCAAAACGTTCTTAATCAAGTCGTCGATCTGAGGCAAGGTGACCTCTTCTTGACCGGGATTGTAAGGAACTGGAGTATCTAACGCTCCGATACGTCTCACCGGCGCGTCGAGTTTCAGGAAGAGTTCATCCGAAATCTTAGCGGCGATCTCAGCAGCGACACCGAAATCGGCACATTCTTCGGAGGCAACGATAACGCGACTCGTCTTCCTGACAGACTGCTCGATCGTCTTAAAGTCGAAGGGCTTGAGGGAGCGTAGGTCGATCACCTCAACATTGAGGTTATGTTCCTTTTGTAGGGTCTCGCAAGCCTCTAAGCTTCGTTGGACCAAGGCGCCGTAAGTCACGATCGTCAGATCTGTTCCTTCACGAGCGATACGAGCTGACCCGAAGGGAACGCGATGGCCCTCTCCAGGATACGGAGTTCGAGTATAAGGTTGACGGTAGAGATGCTTGTGCTCCAAAAACAGCACAGGATCCCCGGAACGGATCGCAGTTCGCAACAGCCCGGCGGCATCTTGACCGTTCGAAGGAAAGACCACTCTCAAGCCGGGGCAGTGACAGAAGATCGACTCTCCCGTTTGGCTGTGGTAGATCGATCCACCTTTGAGATACCCCCCGATTGGAACTCGGATGACAACCGGAGCTTGGAATCGGCCATCCGATCTCCAGCGCATGATCGCCAATTCATTTTTAATCTGCATCATGGCCGGCCAGATATAATCGAAGAATTGAATCTCGACGACCGGACGAAGACCTCGCAAAGCCATACCTACTGCTCGTCCCACGATGGCAGCTTCAGCGATAGGAGTGTTGAAAACTCGATCTTTACCGAACTTACCCTGAAGCTCGTGAGTAGCCTTGAAGACGCCGCCTTTTCCGATCATCGGCTTCGGATCAGCGTCCAGTGCCTTGGCAGCTGTTTCGGGATCGGTATCTCCAGTGAGATCGCGATCAGTATAGTCAGCCACATCTTCACCGAAGACGACGATGCGTGAATCCCGCGCCATCTCATCGACGAGGGTCTGCTGGATCGACTGAATCAAGGTTTTCGGCTCACCCGCGGCCGAGGTATCAACATTGGGCGAAGTCTCGACATCAAAGTATTCTGAAGGATCGTTCGTGTCTTCGTTGAAGAGGTTTTTAGTGACAGCTTCCACGGTGGTGATCGGCTCGGCTGAATCTTCAACTCGCTCGATCGCCGATTGAACCGCCTCACGAACTTCTTGCTCTACCTGAGAAATCTCAGCCTGAGTCAACCACTCTTCACGAACGAGGCGATCCTTGAACAAAGAGATAGGATCTTTTTTCCACGCCTCTTTGATTTCTTTCTCGCTTCGGTAATTTCTCTGATCATCTGAATTGGAGTGCGACAAGAGGCGAACCACGTGAGCATGAACCAAAACAGGGCCAGAAGCCGCACCTGATCGAAGTTTCTCGATCGCACGGCTGATATCGTTGTAGCACTCGAAGACGTCTAAACCATTGGTTTCGATGACTTCTAAACCCGGCACATTATTGAGGTAAGCTGAAATACTTCCTCCGGGGGTCTGCTCTTCGACTCGGGTTGAAATAGCCCACCCGTTGTCTTGAATCACGAATAGAACAGGTAGTTCTTTTAATATCGCGTGATTGAGGGCTTCGAAGAACTCCCCTTCACTGGTGCTTCCTTCTCCACTGGAGACGTAGACCAGTTCGTCAGGCTTGAAAGCAGGACGATCGTCTCCTGGAGGGAGGCTCCGAGCGATCTTCTTAACTTCAGCGGCTCCGACGGCATGCAAGAACTGCGTACCAGTAGGACTCGACTGACTGACGATATTTAATTTTTCATTTCCCCAGTGAGCGGGCATCTGCCGTCCACTCGAGCTGGGATCTCCGACTTTCCCCATCGCTTGAAGCAACATATCTTCAGGCGTAACTCCCAACGCCAAGCACAAGGCTCGGTCTCGGTAGTAAGGGAAAAACCAATCGACGCCTGGCCTTAATAGGCTGGCAGTCGCCACCTGGATGGCTTCGTGACCGGCAGCAGAAATCGAAAAATAAACTTTATGCTGACGGAGAAGGCGCAGCTCTGCGTGATCGAGCTCTCTCGACATCAACATCCAACGAAGCAGCTGAGCCACCTGTGCTTTTTGCAGGAAGCTTGCTGGAGAGGAGAGATGAGGTGAAGAAGCCGCTTCTTCACCGCCCATGTAAATGGGAGATGTGCGGCCTGAACCGAAACTCTTAAAGACCTCACCACCAGCCGATGGACGGATGGCTGGAGGAGGATCGGAAGGTCGGAACTCAGAAAATGGTTTCAAAGTTTCTCTCTGCCTATAACTGGGTCCGGGAACTCTTTCAGGGATGAAAGGGACCTTATTGGTTTTGGGCTCTCAGTCGATGCGGACCCCGAAGATAAGACTAAGGAGGCACTGCTCGTGCTGAGAACGAGGAAAGGAAATTTTGACGATTCTAACGTCATTTCCTCTCAGCCCAAGTATTAATTCTCTTCACTTAGGGTACGAGCATCTCTGCTTGAGCCACCCAGGCTGTTCTCTTGCTCTCGTTGTCTTCTTTTGGATCTTCTTTTTCGCTCTTTTATTTGTCAGAGCGAACGAGGCTCGAGACGTACACCTTTTTTACGCAACTTTAATAGCCGCTTATTTTAGCGAGTCCTCTAAGCGACTTGATTGCGTCTCACATAACAGTATCTAAAAACATCATAAACCGGTAAAAAAAAGTCGCAAACATTACCAAAACTTTGAACTTCTTCAGTTTACTTAAGCTAATAAATTAAAAAGACTTACCAATGTAGAGAAATTCAAACTTATTTAGCCCCGGCCAACAGGAAAACCCTAAGTCATTAAATAAAAGCACCTTACAAGGACCCCAACTCGATTGCAGAGCCCCAGACGGAGAAATTCACAAATTTTGGCACAAAGAAAACTGCGGGAGGGCGGGGTATTAAAAAAATCAACGGCCCCAAAGACCGGTACTAAAATATCGCTCTCCCAAGTCGCTGAAGACGGTCACCACGACTCCCTTATCGAGATCTTTGATGACTTCTCTAACGCCGTGGAGGTAGGCACCTGAGGACTGACCGACGAAGAGCCCCTTCGTGGCGAGGAACTGACATTGGGTATAAGCGAGATCGATGGAGACCGGAACCTTACGGTCGACGACCGTTTCATCGTAGATATCTGGAATGATATCTTCCGGATCTTCTAGAGGCTTCAAGCCTTCGATTCCGGGAAAGGCATCGGGAATGATGAGGGTGACATCCACATCGGGCTTGTCTTCTTTTAAACGGCGACCCGATCCGGTAATCGTCCCCCCCGTCCCCACTCCGGCAACAAAGTGAGTGACTCGATTCTGAGTTTGCTCGAGGATCTCTCTTCCTGTGGTGTAGTAATGCGCTCGCCAGTTTTGGTCGTTGGCATACTGATCGGAAAAGAAATAGGCATCCGGATTTTCATCGACGAGACGATGCGCCGTTCTCAAGGCTTCATCGTAGCCGTCGATCGGATCGGTGAAAGTTAACTTAGCTCCGTGAGCCAGTATTCGCTTCTTGCGCTCTTCAGAAGCATTCCCCGGAACAACTAATTCAACCTTGTGTCCCAAGGCCGCTCCGATCATGGCGTAAGCAATCCCTGCGTTTCCACTACTGGAATCGATGATCGTTTTTTCAGAGGTGAGCACACCATCAAGAATAGCTTGGCAAAGCATCCAAAAAACCGGGCGGTCCTTGATCGAACCGCCCGGATTGAAATATTCAATCTTTGCGTACACTTCCAGCTCAGGGCGATCTGCCAATTCAGGCAGGTCTAATCGCACCATCGGAGTCTGACCGATCAAGCCCAAACTGGGGCTTCGTTCAAGGAACGGAAGGTATTCTTTGGGAAGAAACTTGGGATCGGCCATAGCACTTAATGTGGGTGTCAGAATGAGCTGGAATTGGAAGTGAGAATCACGAGAACACGATAGAGAGCATAGGTCGAACTATCGGATTAAATCGCACAGAACTGTTCGTAATCGATGTATCCGGGGAAATCATCGCTACCACAGTACTTACAATCAGGGTTCCGACGCAATTTCAACTCGCGAAACTTGGCTTCTAATGCATCGTAAGTCAACAGCCTCCCGACAAGGAGATCCCCCTTACCCAGGATGATTTTGATAACTTCGATAGCTTCCAAGACTCCGATCACTCCAGGGAGTACTCCCAAAACACCGGCTTCAGCACAAGAAGGAGCCATCTCAGGTGGAGGAGGCTCAGGGAACAAGCAACGATAACAGGGGCCTTTTGGAGGCCAAAAGACAGTCACCTGACCCTCAAAGCGATAGATACTTCCATGTACGTTGGGAATACCGTGCTTGACGCAAGCATCGTTAACGAGATAGCGCGTGGGGAAGTTATCGCAACCATCGACGATGATATCGTAACCCGAGACAATCTCGTCGATGTTTTGGCTGGTGATTCGCTCATTGTAGAGCTTCACATCGATTTTGGGATTGAGCCCTAAAAGAGTTTTCTTCGCGGACTCGGTCTTCAATTCCCCCACCCGATCATCGGTATGAAGAATTTGACGCTGAAGATTGGTTTTATCGACGACATCGTAATCGACCAATCCTAATGTACCGATTCCAGCAGCAGCAAGGTAATAAGCCGCAGGTGAACCGAGTCCACCCGCTCCGATACAAAGAACTTTGGCTTTCTTTAACTTCACCTGACCCGCTTCACCGACCTCATCGATCGTCAAGTGACGAGCGTAGCGTTCACGATCGTCATCATCGAGAACTTCAGGGACGTCGAAGGGGTGACCGTTCTGCTTCCATCGAGTGAATCCCCCTGCCATCGATCGCACTTTGCCGTAACCCATCTTCTTGAGGGTATCGACCGCGAAAAGGGAGCGAACCCCACCCGCACAGTAAGCGATGATATCTTTAGTCGAATCAGTGAGCTTGCTCTCAGCTTGAAGCTCAAGAAAACCACGTGGCAGATGAACGGCACCAGGGAGATGTCCTTGGCGATACTCATCGCCTTCTCGTACATCGACGATCAAGACATCTTTTTTAGCATCCAACTCAGAGCGCACATCCTCAGGACTGACCTCAGGAATATCGCTTCTCAGTTGCTTCAGCCATTGATCCTTGCTGACAGCCATAACTTACACTCCCCCCGCGATGGCGGGCACGATGGTGATTTCATCTCCATCGCTTACTGAAGTCGCTGCACCATCGATATAACGAACATCTTCTCCATTGAGAGAAACAATGATGAAACGGCGAATCTCGCCTTCATCGTCGAAGACCTTCTCTTTGATCCCAGCGTGTTGACTTTCTAAATTGTCAAACAGTTCTTGGATCGTTGAGCCGGCCGCATCCACTTCAGCCTTCCCGTCAGTGAGCTTGCGGAGAGGCGTTGGAATGCGAACACTGATAGCCATGAATAACTCCTAATGTGGTAAATAGCTTCTGCTGATCCATCTATTGATCCGACAGAAACCAATTGGAGGTGAATAAAATGTGCTTAGTAACCTGTAGGCACCATTCCCATTTATACCTTTAAGGCGCCCCGTCTTCAACGGGTCAGGGGGATAGGATTTTCGGATTTCGTCAGGGTTGGAAGGGGAACAGCACCGGAATGAGAAAGATTCCCACGAAAAAGAGGATCACAGCGAGGATCCCACCCATGACTAAATAGTCTTTTAAACGGTAGTTACCTGGCCCCATGACCAGCGTGAGAACCTGGTGACCGATCGGAGAGAGGAAGGCAAATGAAGCGGCAAAAGCTACGGCCATAACGAAAGGGCGATGGTGGAGGCCCGATTTTATAGCTAAATCGACGGCGATCGGGGTCATCAAGACCGCCGCCGCAATATTAGATATGATCTGAGTCAAAACAAACGTCACCAGGAAAAGGAGCGAGAAGACCACCAATTCCCCGTAACCCGATTCTGTGAGAAAGATCAGCAAGGGGTCGATGAGCTGACTTTTCTCAAAAGCAGCTCCCAGAGGCAGAAGGCCCCCAATCAAGACGAGGAGCCTCCAGTCGACCGAATCGTAGGCATCTCGAAGAGTGATACATCGGGTCGCCAACATAGCCAAAACGGCCATCAAGCAATTGAGGACCAAGGACGTCCCCAGAACAGAATTAGCTAAAACCATGGCCGAAAGAATCCCTACGGCCAAGGGAAGCTTATGGTTCGTCAACGGACGGTCGATCGTCTCCAGAACCAACAAATTGGTGTGGCGACGCAATCTTTCAATCCCGGAAGGATGCCCCTGAATCAGTAGGGTATCCCCCATATCCAAGGGGAGGTCTGCGAGATTGGTGAGATGTTTCATTCCACCGCGGGAGTGAGCCAGAATGGTTACGCCATAACCATCTCTTAGATCGAGTCCCCGGATCGACTGACCGATGAAGCTGGAGTTCGGTAGCAATACCACCTCAGCCATGATCAGGTCGATCGATCTCAAGGTTTTCTCTTCAACCTTAATCTCGTTGAGAAGCTCGAGCTTTTGCTCTTTTCTCACATTGATAATATTCTCGACTCCCCCCTGAATCATCATCACGTCGTCCTTGCGGATGGTCAGAGTGGGAGGGGGCGAAAAAATGGTCTTATCATTTCGAACAACCCCGATAATCGTGATGTCGTAATTGGCCCCGAAGTGCAGGTCTTGAATCGGCCGCCCTAAAATTTGGGAGTCAGGTTTGACCAAAATCTCGGAGATAAACTCTTTAACGTTGTACTTATTGAAGAGGCTTTCCCGGTTGCTACTCTTCATTAAGAATTTACTCATCACTAATAGAGCGCAGATTCCCACCACGGTGAAAATAGCTCCCATCGGAGCCATTTCAAACATGCCGATACTCTTGATCTCACTTGCTAATGCGTGCCCCTGTTCTTGTAATGAGATCGCGATCTTTTCTAACTCACCGTTCACGGCGATGTTGGTACTGGTACCGATCAGGGTCATCGTTCCCCCGATCAAAGAGACGTACGCCAATGGCAAGTACATGCTATTGGGATTCTTGCCGAGGCGGTCGTAACAACGAACGACCATGGGAATCGCCATCGCAACGACCGCGGTGTTGTTGATGATCGCCGACATCAAGCCCACTAAGAGTAAGAGAACCAGAAAGATCCTAAACTCACTTCCCCCCGCAACTTTTTGAAGCTGAACGGCCGTCGTATCGGCAAAGCCTGATTTTTGAAGCCCTCGGGTGATGACGAAGAGGCTCGCCAGCACGATGATCGATTTATCGGCAAAACCGAGCAGGGCTTCCTGAGGCTCGAGAACTTGCAAACCGATGAGGAGAGTTAAGACGATGAGAGCCACACCATCGAATCGAACCCAGCGAGTCGCGAACAGAACGAGGGCCACGATGAGAATAAACGCAACTCTCCCTTGAAGAGATATGTCCGCAATCCATTCTATGTTTTGCCAGGCCAGGTCCATTCGAACGATCAGCTATAAAAGAATTAAGAATCAGATGGGGGGTAAATACGAAATTCAGCTGAGTTGAAAACTCAGGTTTAATTTATATCGGCAGAGATTCACAAGAGGTTGCACGACAAAAGCTTAAAGTCAGCTAAAGTCACGATTTCGGCCTAAATTTTCAGGAATCAACTAAGGAATAGCTAACCCATCAAGAGGAAAGCTCTGTGAATATGCGCAAAATGTAGTCGGGTAGTGTGCCGTCAAGGCGGGCTTATTTTAGCGATCCCCGAGGAAGGGGACAAGGAATCTGATTCAGAATGCTGATAATGTTGTAAAAAGCCCCGTTGCGCCACCCCTCGTGGGTGGCCGTTCCTTAAAGGATATGATTAAAATTTCAAAGCTGTATCTAATCTCAGGTAAGGCCTGGCCCCAACTTTTTTGGCGAGAGCCGATTACTGGCCCAGGCGCTATAGACGATTATCGAATTTAGATTATGGATCCAAACTCTTACGAGTTCGGCTACTTGAACGTCACCGCATCTTTTTTCTGGGTGATCTTTTTCCAGGCAGGACAAAATCGCTTCCACTCGTTCTGCCAACCCTGAATGATGATGAATCGATGTTTATCGGGAGTATCCAGCCCCATCCGGCTGACCTTTTGAAAGATCTCTTCCAGAACTTTATCGGCAAAGTGGTAGACCCTCAATTGCTCCGAATTGAGGGGCGTCAATCCGGGATACTTAAAGGGTGCGAGCACGACTCGAGTATCCGTCAGGGCCTCTAATAAGTAGGGGACTGCTTGAAAGCGTGCTTTAACTAACTCTTCTAAAACCTGATCTCCGGAAAGCGGATTTTCTGCTTCGAGTGAATCGACAGTCACAGACTCTATTAACTTCGAGACCTTGCCATCCGAGAACAGACCTTTTTTGTGATAGAGGCGTTTCCACACTTCTTTCGCAATCTTTCGCCTCAAGTCGATTACGGCGTAATGCTCTTCCGGTAGCTTCGGTTCTTTTTGGCTCGTCTTTTTCTTCGTTTTCTTTTTATTGAGTTTAGGAATCGTCGCCTCGGCATCGATGCCCTTCATCGTGAACGAGTCGATGATTTTTTGTTTTTGATCTAAGACCTCAAACGAGACTTCTCCCCCAAAATTAACGGCGACTAAAACTCCTTCAAACTTGAGTTCCTTGACGAATGCTCCCTCGAAATTCCCAACGATGATGTATTTAGCTTCCTGAAGGGTATCGACAACTTTGTATCCCGCCCGAGCAAAGTAACTGGCTAAATAGGGTTGAATCACGGGAAGATTTGGGGCGTACAACTCACCATTTCGCGGAATGATGATCTCATCACAGCTGACGAATACAGGAACTTTTTTAAACTGCTCTTTTTTGGGGTCTGGCTTCGTTCGAGTCGCCTTTGGGAGTTTATCCTTGGGGATGGGCTTCAGACGCTCGTCGACCTCCTTAGACTTTTTCTTTTTAGAAGGGTCCTTTTTAGCTTCTGTCTTCTTCGTATCTGAATTCAGAGCTTTTGTCTGTTCCTCTTGAGAGCACAGAAGACCGGAACTGATCGGATTCCCCATCGCGAGAACGAGGACTAATGCGAGTTTCAGCCAAAATGTAGAGTGATAAGATCGGTGATCCATGACAGCCTCAAGACTTGGGAAAGGAACTAAAACTTTTTATTTACGTTCAGGATATAAAATCCGATTCGCTAAATCGGGCTTAAATCAGGAACTCTCAATAATTTTAACTCGAAAACGCATTTTTTTTACTTCCACGTAAAATAATAGACGCTTTAAGCTGAGATTACCTTGCTAGAGAATTCGGGAATTTGTTTCAATTGACTCTTATCGCTCAGCCTCAGCTCTATTAATGAATAGTATTTAAAGAAGGTTTATTCCTATGTCTTCCCCGCTAAAAATCACGAAGATGCACGGCATCGGGAATGATTACGTTTACGTCAATGGCTTTGAATCTCAGGTCGAGGATGCGCCCCGAGTGGCCCAAATGGTGTCTGATCGCCACTTTGGCATCGGAGGAGATGGCCTGGTTCTTATTCAGCCCCCCACCGGTGACGCTCACTGCCGCATGGAAATGTACAATGCCGATGGCAGCCGAGGATTGATGTGTGGAAATGCCATCCGCTGTATCGGGAAGTTTGTGAGTGACCACGGAATTGCCAATTACGATGTCATCAATGTCGAAACCGACTCTGGCTTGATGGTGCTCCACACTACCAAAAACTCAGCCGGAAAAGTGGAGTCCGTTCGCGTCGATATGGGCCCTCCCTATACCGCCCAAAAAGACCTGCCCGCTGATATTACCGGGAACGTCGAGGAACCCGCTTTACTCGTCCCCTTGGAAGTCGATGGCTTAGGGACTTTTGAGGTGAGCTTAGTTTCGATGGGAAATCCCCACTGCGTGATTCGATTGGGAGATCACCAACCGCTTCCTGACAACGTAGATGATTTAGATCTGAGAACCATCGGCCCCTTGTTTGAGCATCACCCCGCATTTCCAGAAAGAATCAATACCGAGTTCATCACCATCAAAAATCGAAACGAAATTGATTTTCGAGTCTGGGAACGAGGCAGCGGCGAAACCTTAGCCTGTGGAACGGGAGCTTGTGCCGCTGTCGTGGCGAGTTTCCTAGCGGGTTGGACTGAGAGAGAAGTTCTCGTTCATCTTCGAGGGGGAGATTTGGAAATCGAATTCGATGAAGCGACCGGAAGAGTCTTCATGACCGGCCCGGCCGAAGAAGTCTTCACGGCAGAAGTGGATGCCGATTGGTTCAATCTTCGGAAGTAATCACTTCTTCATTTTAACTTTGCTCTTCCCGTTCGTACCTTTGACGACCTCTCCAATTCGCCAGGAAGGGAAACCCATCTGATTGAATTGATGGATGATCGAATTGGCAAAGTGAGGTGAAACGACAACAGCTAAGCCGATTCCCATATTGAAGACTTTATACATTTCAGCTTCGGGAACTTTGCCCTGCTTTTTGAGTAACTCAAAAATGGGAGGAATTTCCCAAGCACCTTTTCGGATAACGGCGTCCAATCCCTTGGGCAAGACGCGAGGAACGTTACCCACGAGCCCACCACCGGTGATGTGAGCCATCGCCCGAATGGGTCGCTTGTGACGATAGCGTCTTAAAATATTTAAGACGGGCTTCGCGTAGAGTCGGGTAGGACGAAGTAGCTCTTCACCCAAGGTACAACCTAAACGATCATCAAACTTGTCGAGCTTCGGTTTGCGTCCTTTGAGGAAGACCTTTCTCGCCAAGGAATAACCGTTGGAATGTAAACCTGAAGAGGCTACCCCAATGATCACATCTTTAGGCTGGACACTTCGACCATCGATAATGCGGGAACGCTCAGCGACTCCAACTGAGAAGCCGGCGATATCGTAATGCCCTGGAGGATAGAATCCCGGCATCTCAGCCGTCTCTCCTCCTAAGATCGAACATTCACACTCCCGACAGCCCTTCGCGATCCCTTTAACGATACCGGCCACCTGTTCAGGGTCGAGTTTACCCACTGCAATATAGTCGAGAAAGAATAGGGGCTCGGCCCCTTGAACGATGAGGTCGTTCACACACATACCCACCAAATCGATACCGACGGTATCTGAAATACCTAAGCGAATAGCAACTTCAAGCTTCGTTCCCACTCCATCGGTACAAGCCATGAGAACCGGATTTTTATACTCGCGGCGCAAGATTCCCTTCGGGTAATCCAGCAAAAACATTCCGGCGAATCCACCGTGACTGTTCGAGAGGACTTTTGGAGAGTGAGTACTTTTGACATAGTGAGACATGCGTTCAACCGCGAGATCTCCAGCTTCGATGTCAACTCCAGAATCCTTATAAGTTGCCATGATTAAGTGTTCCTCACTTCTCAGTTCTCAATTCAGAATAATGGCCTGAAGGTACCTTTTAAAACTCGATGGCCAAAAGTCAGTTCTTCGAAGCCATCAAGAGGTAATTTCTTTTTCGTTGGTGGTCGCTTCATCTTCAGAAGCCGAGGACGCATCGGAATGAGCCGCTTCTTCGGCTGGGGTGGGAAGGTCTGTAGGAGCGACCTCAAGTTTGTTGACCTCAAGTTCTCGTCGTATTTCCCAACTCCACTTCAAATCGTGATCCAAGCGACGAGCTTTTTTTAGAAAGCGTTTCGCCTGCTGAAGCTCTCCTCTTCGAGCGGCGACGATCCCCGCACGAAAATAAGCTTCTACGTTGAGCCCATCCACTCGAGTCGTTTCGCGAAACTTTTCTTCCGCGGCGAGGTCGTTTCCCATCACGTAGTGCATCATCCCTTCCCAAAGAAGGCTTTCACACAACTTCGAACTCCGGGAGACCCTCTTTTTTGCGGTTCGAATAAATATATCGACCAGGCTAAAAAGAAACAGCCCTCCGAACAGGACTAAGGTGATGCCTTGGAAGATCGATTGCCCCTCACCGAGGTAGATCCAGGTAGCATTGATCCAACCGAATCCCCCCAGAGCCGCGAGAGTAAAGATCACCAGTCCACGCGCCTCAAATCCCAAGTAGATATGACCCCAACCCGGAACGAGTGAGAGCAAGATCGCGATGGGACGTGAGACATTCAAGTGATCCATTGGGCCAATTTCAAGAGCTGAATAATCAAGATTAGTAGGAATTCTCAGGCCCAAAACCGTAAACTGGGCGCGAGGAAGCTACCAGACTTCCAATCTTTTAGTATCTTATCTCGAATCGATTCTCATGATGATCTGCCGATAAAACGCAGGATTGATCCTGAGGATTATAAAGAGATGAGATCGGACTGACAACTGAAGGATGCTTTAAGACCCCCCTTTTACCCTTTGTGCCATCGGGGTTCCAATATAAAATTTCACCTCCCCCAATTCCGGCCTCAGCCGAAAAAAGACTTCGCCCAATCGATAGAGACAAAATGAACCTCGGCCCCAACGAACGATCCAACGAAGAAAGAATTTTAGACGCGAATTTGAATCGCAGCACCGAAGCTCTTCGGGTCGTGGAAGAGATCGCTCGCTTGGGAATGTCCGATAAATCACTGTCTGAAGGACTCAAGAAACTCCGCCATCAATTGCTGGGAGTTCTGGCTCCCGATCCCGAGACTCGACTCAAGCAGATTGAAAAACGAGACATCCTGGGGGATGTGGGCTGCGAGATCGCCTCCCCAAGCGCCCCTGGGAACCAAAATCAGACGGGACTTCAGGAACTGGTTCTCAGAAATTTCCAGCGACTGAAAGAATCTTTAAGGACGATCGAAGAGGTCCTTAAATTGAGTTCCCCCGATTTATCCCGGGTCGTTCAATCTCTTCGCTACCGAGCCTACAACTTAGAAAAAGAACTTTTAGTTCTTCTCTCAGAAGGAAAATCAACACGACTTCGGGATGCAGCCCTCTATCTCCTATGGACACCATCTCTGTGCACGACGGACCCTGAATCCATTTTGAAGGGAGCTCTGGTGGGCGGAGTTTGTTGCGTACAATTACGCCTAAAAAATACGCCTGTTTCCCAGTGGCTTCACTACGGTGAAGTCGCCAGGGCATTAACCCGAGAGTATCAAGTCCCTCTCATTGTCAACGATCGCGCCGATATTTGTTTAGCCCTCGAAGCCGATGGGCTTCATGTAGGTCAAGACGATCTCCCCATTCCTACAGCGCGCTCAATTATCGGCAAGGAACGATTACTGGGGCTGTCGACGCATTCCTTAGAGCAAGCCGAGCAAGCCTTGGAGCAAGAAATCGATTACATCGGCATCGGTCCCACTTTTGAAACCCAAACGAAAGACGCCGGCCCTGCCCTCGGGGCCGATAAATGCGCCGAAATTTTTAATCAGATCTCAATTCCAGCCTTCGCTATCGGAGGCATAAACGCCGATAAGTTAGGTAGACTTTTGGGTTCAGGAGTCCACCGCATCGCAGTCTCCTCTGCGATTCTATCAGCGAGCTCAGAACGTGAAGCCACCGAGAGAACGGAAACTCTAAAATCATTGTTGTCTTCACCCGCTCGAGCTGAATAGAAGGGGCGATGGACCTCTCCCCTTTTCAACTATTTGGTTCATCACGATGGCTCGGTTCGATCCCATTTCAAATTCGCTCGCGCGTAGTAACCGCGTCAGCCCCACTCCCAAAATGAAGCTTCCCCAAGAGAATCTTCCCGATGAACTGAAGGGCAGCTTGAAGCGACGTTTGCTTTTTATCTTCCCCATCTTGATCCTCACCGGCCTGGGAGTCTTAACCTATAAATATTTCCATCGCGAAGGTCTTCGAAAAAGAGTGACTCAACTCGCACAAATTGATGATGCCGCGATCGCGCATCGCGAGCTCGATAAATTTTTCACCGAATACCCTTCTGCTATCGTCGACGGCGCTCTTCTTTTAGATGACTCATCAGCGCCATTGATGGATCAACTTAAAGTCCTCCACTGGTGTCTTTCGGATGATTATATTTTTGAAATGAACGGTCATCGTCGACTGGGTTTAAGAACAGGAAATAAACCCAAGGTCTTTAACATTCACTCTTGGATCGCCAGTCCCGAGAGCAAGGAATGGAGAAGCCGCCTCCTCGATTTAGCCACCCATGAGGATAAAAAAATTCGCGAACTCTCGTTAGAACTCTTAGCTTTCATCGCTCTAAAAGTTCCCGAAGCCCTAGCAGACTCCCCACTGCCCCCGTTTGATCAAGAATCGCTTCGCCAGTTGATGCTGACTCTGTCTCCATCAACCCAACCGATTCAACCCAACTACAACTTGGGGCCCCTTGTTCTCGAAGCCGTGGTGAAAGAGGGCCGAATCCAATGGTGGTACGACTCCAAAACAGAAGGAAAAGCTCGATTAAATCTGCTCCTCGCCATCCTCGAACAATCCGATCGTAGCTGGCAAAAAGAAGCCTTAGCCGATGCCTTGATTCAGTTGGACTCTCGATCGACTCTCGAGGGTCGGCTTCAAATCATGAACTTCTTGGAAACCCTCGCAACTCCGAGAGCTCTCGTCCACGCCATCCGAATTGTGAGTCGTTCTAACGAGCCTCTTTCCATTCGAAAACGATCCTTAGAACTCATCGGACAAGTGGGCACTCCCCACTTAGGATCACGATTAGGTGTTCTTTTAGAAAAATCAGGAGAGGGCCTTCCCCAAGATTCGATTCAAAAAATATTAAAGCGCTTAGAAATCCGACAGAGCCATTTGACCGATGGTTTCTCCCATGACACCCAAGAGGTCGAGTCACTTTTAGAAACCCTCACCTACCTTCGTATACGAGAAGAAGGATTAGCTTACGACTCCAAGCTGGGTGAGAGTCTCTTAAAACTCCTTCAACTCGCAAACTCAAATATTGATCTTGCGCTGAGCACTCTTTCGACGATGGAATATTGTCCCCCAAAATCGGGACGCTCTTTAGCGATACGCGCGCTCACTCCTCTTCTAAAAAATGCTCGATTCAAAGTGAGCAAGAAAGCTCATCAAGTCCTGGCTAAGATAAGCGCCCAACCTCCCGCGCTTAAGAATCATTGGGCTTCTAAAGTGGAAGCTTGGCCTTTAGCCCTCACCCACTCAACGGAAGAACTGAAAGATGAAAATCAACAAAGTCCTTCTGTCGAGGAGTACTTGCTTCAACAAGTGGAACAGGGTTCTCAACGTGAGGCACTTCAAGCCGCTCAAAATCTCGCGTGGTTGTCACGAACAGAAGTTCTCAACTCCACTTGGTATCGAGAAAACCGCCAACGGTTAATCCAACTTTACAAATCGATTAACGAATCGGAGCGACTGGCTCTCCTCGAACTTTTTTCGAAGCAGGAACTCACGGGAACTCTCAAAGAGCAGCTTTGGGAATTACTCAAACGCGCATCATTTAATCGCCGCCCCACCGAAGCTTGGGCGATCTTACAAACTTTAGAGAGTCGAATTCGATTAGACATCCGCTTACAAGGTGGCTCAGTTAAGGAGCAAGACCAAGCTTTTCTCTGGGAGGTTCTGCGCCATGTTCTCAATCAGAAAAAAGGCGGTCGGGAGATCACCATGCTCTTTCGCTTCCTCCAAGCCCGCCATCCTTTAGAGGACTTAGACACCACCCTTCAAGAAGTGATTCAAGGTACAAAGGGGTTAGGGAGGCCTCAACTCGTTCGCTTCTTCCCTTTCCATCCCACCAAAGGAAAAATTCAATTCTTAGTCACTCTCTTAGGCGACAAAGCTCAATCGTGTCGCTACTGGGCTCATGAACGACTCAAGTTTTTCCGACAAGTGGAAGAGTCGAACTTTGATATCAAAACCCGCCCTGGCTCTACCGAAAACCTGAAGGCCCGCGAGGAGTGGATGAAGTGGGCAGATGGGTACGAGCAATCGTCTCTTTAGTAGTCGTCTCGCTCCGCGAGGCGATTTATTGCACCAGAATGAAATGATGGATTCCAAAAGAACTTGATACGAGGTTTTGTCTTTGTTTGCAATTTTTGTTCAACACAATTATTAAAGATCGAAAATCTCGGCAAAATACCCGATTAAACTAATTTTGTATTTTCGAAACGATTTACCGAATCTGTAAATCGCCTCGCGGAGCGAGACGACTACTATAGCTATGATTTCAAAACGAATATTTAATTTGAAACGTATTTTATTGAAATAAGAACCCCCGCCTCAGACATTAGTAGAAGATTGATTGAGACGATTCTTAACTGAGTGAAACTTTATTAGAGGTGGGTAATTCAAATGAACCAAAATCATGAGGATGAAAACTTTGGCTCGATTTTTTACGATACGCTCCAAGAGGCAAATGCGGAGTACGCTCTTCCTCAGTTTTTTAAGTACGCGACCATCCAAAAAATCAAAAGTTCCTCAAAGGATGAATTAATTAAGATGTTGAATAACTTTTTCTTCGGTGAATTAATGGTGAAGCGACTAAAGAAATTCTCCCCTCAAGAATTTGCATTCTATTTTATTGGGCTATCAGACCTTAAACCCTTCATTCGTGGTGCGAATGTATATACTGTTTAACCACCTCCCCCGACTCCCGCACAAATCGCCGCTGCAACAAACGCCCCATCGGGGCCCCTAACCGAGTAAATAAAGTACGCAACTTTGAAAACGAAAAGATGTCATAAATGACTTCTTGAGTCTCCTCGTTGAACTCAACTAAAAATTGCTCTTCCCCGATCAAATCATGACTCGACAGAGTTCCGTAGATATATCCAAACCTCAACTTTAACTTTCCGTCTGATTCTCTCACTTCATCTTCATACACTTCGAGAATGCGACTAAAGTTGATCGAATGAAAACCGAAATGCTGCGCGCAAATGGCGATGGTTGCCCCTCCCACCAGGCGATCTTCAGAAGAATGAAATTGACACCAACTGAGCTTGAGGTTTTCCAGCTCATTAAGAGCTTTAACTGCTCTTTGATAAGCTTCTCGACCCTCGCCAATTTTCAGCCTCAGGTGATTGGGACGGTACCCGGGTGGGCACTCGTGTTTTTTTGTAGCCCCTAATTCAGTGTAGGAAAAATCTTTGCCTTGCTGAGTCTTCAAGAGCGATTGGATAGCAGCTGGACTTGGCTTACGAAATAAAAACAAAACGGCCCTTCCTTAAACGTCTTTAGTAGTCGGTTCGCTCCGCGGGGCGATTTAAAGCCACATAATAAATTAACTGATTCCCAAATAGCCAAATACGAAATTATGTATCTGTATTCAATTCTTGGTGAACACATTGAACTAAGCTTTCAGAAAAATACCCGACAAAACAAATTCTGAATTTTCATGACGATTTACCGAATCAAAAACCGCCCCGCGGAGCGAGACGACTACTAAAGAGACGATTATTAATGCGATCCTCTAAACCGTATAAATAGCAAAGTCTTCACACAAAAAAAGCACGGCCAGAGGCCGTGCTTTTTTTGAATCGAATTTTAGAGTGAATAATCTTTTTGAAGATCAACCCTCGCGCTGGAGGACACCTCTCAAGCCACTCACGATCAAGTGAAGGGCGACGAGATGGGCGTTTTCGCTGATTTCCATATCTTGCATTTCGAAGTGGATACAAAGATCGGAAAGCTCTTTCGCTTTTCCCCCACTGAATCCAGTCATGGAACAGACATAGAGGCCGTTCTCTTTAGCCCACTCCATCGCGCGGAGTACATTAGGGCTATTCCCTGAACCACTGATTCCTAAAACGATGTCTCCAGGTTCGGCCAATGTGACCAATTGTTCGCGAAAGATCGTCTCGTAGCCACAGTCATTCCCCAAGGCAGTGATAAAGGGGGTAGAGTCGGCGAGACTTAAAACTTTCAATCGTTTTTTACCATCGAGGTTATCTAACACCCCTTTAGCAAGGTCTTCAGCCAGGTGGCTGGCACAGGCGGCTGACCCACCGTTTCCGAAGATGAAAACTCTCTTCCCTGTCTTGTAGGCATCGAAGAGGCATTCCACAAACTTCCCGACCGCTTGATAATCGGTCTTCTCGATCAGCTCTTGAGTCTGACGCACTTGAGCGACCATACCAGCGTGCAGTTCATCCACAGTCAAATTGGAAGACATCGGTTACCGTACCTTTCTTAGGCCGTAGGCCTTTAGATCCTCTACTCTCCTGGGGACTGACACACGACCCGTGCGTCGTTCACAGCGTCTCCCTCAGGTCTCTTCACTTTTACAATTGAGTACTTCCGGCTGAACTTTTCCAACCGTTCATCATGAGCCGGAACGAACGGGATTGAATCCAATTCAACCAGTTCCGATAACTGTGGGATAAAGCTCAGGCGTTCAGAAGTAAAGGATTTTTTCTGAAGAATGTCGGATGTGGGATTTGAAAGAGGGCTCAGAGACTCTCTTGAGAACCACTTACGGCGGGAGCTTCCGGCTTTTCTAAACTGTAAAGCTTGATCTTGTCGTAGAGAGTTGAACGATTGATCCCTAAGATTTCTGAAGCTCGACGCTTATTCCAATTCACCCCATCTAATACTCGCTGCAGATGGCTTCTTTCGATATCAGCGAGACGACCAAAATGGCGTTGATTCTCAGGTTGGCTCAACTCGGAGGGAAGATCTTCAGGGTAGATCGTACGCCCATTACCCATCAAAAGGGCTTCTTCCATGACATTTCTCAACTCGCGAACATTTCCAGGCCAGCTGTAAGCCAGAAGACATTCACAGGCTTTGGGGGAAATTTTCACTTCTTTGCCAGTGTCGGCGACCAGCGATTCGAGAAAGTAATTAGCAATCGATAAAATGTCTTCGGAGCGATCCTTGAGAGCCGGAACATCGATTCGAAGGACCTTCAGTCGATAGAAAAGATCTTCACGAAAAGTCCCATCTGAAACTTTTGCCTCTAAGTTTTGATGCGTTGCCGCAACGACTCGGATATCGACGGGAGTCACCTCTTGCCCCCCCAATCGATCGACGACCCTCTCTTCGAGGATGCGAAGAATCTTGGCTTGAGTTTGGATACTCATATCACCAATTTCATCGAGAAATAATGTTCCCTTATCCGCCAACTCAAACTTTCCGGCTTTACCCTGAGGATTCGCCCCCGAAATACCCGAATGAGGAGCGTAACCGAAGAGTTCACTCTCCAATAAAGTCTCTGGAATTGCCGCACAATTAACCGCCACAAACGGTCCTGAAGCTCGTTGGGAGCGATCGTGAATGGCTCTCGCTACGAGCTCTTTCCCAGTACCCGATTCCCCGAGAATTAATACGGTGGTATCGAAGGCCGCTACCCGGCTAATCTTCCGCCGCATCTCTTTGACTAAATCACTCGTACCGACGAGTCGATGCTTTTTCCTCAGCATCGATTTAAGGGAGAGGTTTTCCTCGTTGATACGGCGGTACAACTCTTCCTTATCGAAGGCCATGGAAATGAGGTGCCCCAAGATGGTGGCAAATTGGAGATCTTCGCGGGTAAATCCTACGATCTTTGCCCCTTCCTTCTTACGGGCTTCACGGTTGTCGAGGTAGAGGACTCCCCGCACCTCTTCTTGACCGAAAATGGGGACACACATCGCAGACCGAATGCGATACTTCACCTGGCTTCGAGTGTCGCTTCTGGAGGGTGTTTCAGCTTCGTCACCAAAGAGAATGGCGACTTCTTCCCTTCGAACGCGCTCGACAATCGACCGGCTGAATCCGTCGCTTCGACTTTTGTCGGCATTCAGTTCAGCCACAATCTCGATGGGATTGTCTTTATCGAACAGACCGATGAAGGATCGTTTGATATCTAATAGATTAAAAATGGGTTCTAAGGCCGATTGAAACAGAGATTCTCGATCGGGAAGTCGACGGATAAGCTCAGCGTAGGAATGGAGAATTTCTAGGATTTTACCGGTCGGTTGTTTCCCGGGCGATCCGCCCTGCTCCCATTCTTCGATGGCCCCTCGAGGATCGAGCAGGATCTCTCCTTCTTTCGATTCTTCCATCGGGGTCACTTGCCCAGGCTCTGCCTGACGGTAGGCCAACCGGCAATCTCCGATCAGAATGACATCGCCGTGCATCAGGCGGCGGCTGACGACATGTTTTTCGTCGATACGGATCAAATTCCTTCCACCTAAGTCCTGAAGGAAGTGCTGTCCCCCTCGTTCGATGATCAAGGCGCTCTGGCGAGAGACCTTAGCATCATCGAGCACGACGTCCATGGAACTATCCCGTCCGATGGTAATCGGTGTCCCGGGAAAATGGAGGGTTTCGGATGGGGTATCACCCTGGGTGACTTCGAGGTAGAAGGGTTTCAAGAGATTTAACTAATCTGTATCTGAATGAAGAGAGTGGAAGTTGCGCTTACGCGGATTTAATGTAGTTTAGTGTTAGTTCGAAGCAAATCTTTGCCTCAGATCGAGTTCGTTCTTACCTATTTGATATTTCAGAGCGATCTTAGAATCGGATCTGACTGCGGACCAACGACAAAACTCATACGGGATCTTCTATAGAACTGGTACTGTACCTCTTCCGGATGGCCCCTTCCGCAGTTCTTGAAGTCAACTTTGTATTTTAGTCCAAGAATCAGTTCTCGACACCCCTCACAGTGCGAAATCTATCAATTCTCTCAGCATTTATCCTCTGTTCTCTGACGGCATGCCAGAATCCCGGTTTGCTTCACCCACTCTTATCCACGATCGAGCGAGACTCGCTAAAAGGGAACTATCTCGTTGCAATTAAACAGCTTAACGAAGCATTGGAGGTCGCGAGAAAGGATGGAGAATCCCAACTACAGGCCGAAATCCTAACTCGTCGGGCCGAACTTTATCTCAGTTTAGCTCAAGACTCTTCGGTACCCCGATCAAACCAACATCTTCAAGCAGCCTACGAAGATTTTGATCGCATCCTCAACCTGCCTGGGATTCAAAATTCTCAAGTAGCCCTCCAAGCTCAGTTTGCTATGAGTCACATCCAGGGCCTTCGACTGGAGGAATCCGACCGGGAAGAGACCCTGAACCAGCTCCTCATCTCCATCCCCCAAGGATCTGATGGCTTGCAGGTGGCCGTTCACCAAGAATTGGGTTGGATCGTCTTAGATCGCTTCATCGCAAGTGAGGGAACGGAGCTCAACGAACAAGCCCGTGCCAACTACCTCGAAGAAGCGCTCAATCATTTTAAGAAAGCCCTCTGGGCAGATCCCGACGACGAAGTGAGCTTACTCGGCTTAGGAATTTGCTTCTATGATCTCAAAGATTATAAGTCGGCAAAGGATGCACTCCAACGATCCCTTCAATTAACCAACGAACGCTCTTGGAGCAATCCCGTTGGGCATCTCTATATGGCACTGTCCTTAGATAAAACCAAGGATGCTCATTCTCAGATTCTGGCTCATTTAGACTCTGCCTTAGCTGAAGACACCGATAAACGAATCCAAAAACTCTACCGCTATCTTTTAGAGACCCTTCCACTTTACTACACGCATGAAGATTTGAGCTTTAGCTTAGCGATCGATGGCATCCTCAGTCAAACGACCGATCAAAAGTCTTATTGGGATCGGGCCCACCGGCTTTTCGATAGCTATATAGATTCTCTGCCACCCGTCCCCCAAGCCCTAGAGTCTGAAGGCCATCAACGGATCAAAATATTAAAACGCCAAGCTTACCTTGGAAGAGCGATATCCAAACGGTATCTCGGCCTGATCGAAGGGGCGATCTCCGATCTCCTACAACTGGTCGATGAAAAAGAATTTCCCGATGACCTCGAGCGAGTGTTCCCGTTCGATTCCAATGACTCGGCCAAGCTCTTTGGCCGATTGTCTTGCTTGTTCGAACTGGATGAATTTTCGAAATTAGAGAGCTTTATTTTTAATGATTTACCGGCATTGGAAGACCGCGAAGGTGATCCTAAGTATGCCTATCACTTAGAAGAAATTGTGGGCTTAGCTCTATTAGAAATTTGGAACCGTCACTCTCGTTCACCCGACGAAATAGACAATGAAAATGAACTCAAACCAGAACAACTCTTAGACCGTGCCCGAGAATCCCTCGAAGTGTTCATAAGTAAGAATACTCATTCAGTCCGGGCGCGAAAAGGCTTAGCGAAGATTTACGAGGGCTTGGATCTCCTCGGAAAAGCGATCGATGAGTACGGATGGCTGACCAAAGAATATTCAGATGATGTGACCAGTTTTTTAAACCTCATAAACCTGCACTCTAAACCGGATCTTCCACCCGAATTGAAGCGCAAGGTTTGGGCGTTTTTGAAGCTGTATAAGGGAGATGTTTTGGTGGTGTCTTCTTATATTGAAAACTGGCGCATGAAGCTTAAGAGGGAGCAAAGCCTCTACTGCCGGGGGTGCGGGAGAAAAACTCGTTCGAATGAAACTTCTTGTCTCTACTGTGGTCGATCAACCACGATAGTAGAAAAAGATTGAGCCTCTTTTTAAACATTGAGAGTTTAAAAAGACCCAACCCGATTAGGGGGATTTAATGGGGAATTTCGGGTCGGGTCGAAGGATTTGCGCTCACTCAAAAGTCATGTTGCACAGCTTAAGAGTGAATCGAATTCTGAGTTTTCGTCACTCATCTCGAGCCCCCAATGAAAGTCCATCAAGACTCTCAAGAATGAAGTGAAAAATGAAAGACGAAGACATAATTCGGAAGTGGTGAATTCACTTCATGAAATACACGGAATGAAATCCACTTCACTAAGAGTTCTTTCTTAAAATCATTAATGATTCTTTTTTAAAGAACGGGTCCCCACCTAAAACTTATCTCTATCTGTTGGGCAGATTGAAGATCCTAACTCACCAGTAAGGGCAGCCAGTAAAAGTCCTAGGAATGATTCAGGCTTTGATTAGTTAGTTCTGTTTATTTAGCTCTGGATATCTATCACTGAAAATCGAGAGTGATACAGCTAAAAATCAAAGCCTTCGATCAGAGTCAATATTATCGGATGATATCTTCCCGTCAACTCGGGGCATCCAATTTCTTTTTCAAATAAAGTATTATTTATCATCGCCAAGTCGGATAAGACTCAATCCCTAACTAATATCTCAGCCTTAACCTAGAGCTTTTCGGCCAAAGATCGAATGAATGAAATTTCGGAGAGCAAATCGACACCAAATAATCACTCCGACCATCGCGATATCCACCGCTACTCCCCAAGCCGGGGGTAAAAAGAGGGGAAAGAGGAAATTCTCGGCGATAAAGAATCCTAAGGTGAGTATTAAGATAAACTTCCAATACCCAAAGAACCCGCTCACTTGAGGTGGAGAGGTATCGATTCTTTCAGAACGAACTCCAAGAGGTAGCCGGTAGTACCAGGAAAACATCTTGGGAGGACGATTTCGAGTCTCCAGGTATTCGAGTACTAAGAAGCCCCCTAAGATATTCAGGAAAATGAGGAGTCCCAGCTCCACTCCAAGCCAGCTACCGATGGCAGACTTCAAACTATCCCATGCCAGGAGAACTCCGAGATCTAAAATTAAGAGCATGATCGGTAAGACGAGGAGCCACATCGCACTCGTGGAGGGTTCCTGCGGTAAACCGCTATTTCGCTTCAAATCAGACTGAGGGCTGGGTTGTGGGGAATTCATGATGGTCCCCATCTTACCACCGAAGCTCCATCCAATAGCCCCCAAGTTTTAACTGTCCATATGTGGGAATGCGGGAGAGCTTCTGCTGAGAGGTTGTGAGTTTTAATGACTTCCAACTTAACTAGCCCTAAGCGCTAGCGAGGGGCCAACACTATTTAGAAGAGGCCCCTCGCTAGCGCTTCGGGCTAGTTAAGGCCGTATTTCAACTATATTGGAATCCCACCGGAACCAAGCTTGATAAAAATTCAGAGCCTCTCAAGAGAGTGGAGGCCGCAGCCCGCCAGGGCTATGCCAAAGACATAGTGAAGAATAATTGCTGGAAGGGCTCAGAAGGAGCTTGTTGTAACAGGAACTCTGCCGAGTTGGGAATCAACTCGGCCGCGAACCTAGGCTCACAGAGCCTACGTTTAGCGGAGTGGAGGCCGCAGCCCGCCAGGGCTATGCCAAAGACATAGTGAAGAATTGCCGGAACGGTTGAAACTGTCTCCGAAGGAGCAAGTTTCAACTTTAATGATTCTGTCAGGGCATAAAAAAAGGACGTCACAGAGGAGTTATGACGCCCTTAGAAAAGAAGTGAAGAGAAAAATGAAGAAAAGTCAAAATTGGGTAACCGTTCGATCAGTAGATAGCTCAGAAAATTCTGAAGTTCTTACTGAATGAGACTCAGTTATCACTTTGAGCCTTAAAGAGACTCTGAAGAAACCGAGCAGAGATAGACTTGTGATGTCTGTATTTACGGTTACAAATGAAACTATATAGGTTGAGGGGGGGAATGTCAATAACCCAAATGCTTTTTTTCAGATGTTATCAACAATCCATCAACAATTTCATTAGATGTTCTAAACAGAAGATTTAGGGATTTCCCGGAGGTGAAAATTCCACTTTTTCAATCTGAAATTAATGGGAAATTCATGAAAAAACAGCGTTAAACAAGGGATTCTTCGAGCTCTTTCAGCAGCTCGGCATTACCGGCACGGAGACGAGCTTCCCGGCTGTACTCCTCCCAGAATTCGATCTGAACTCGATTGTTAATCGCTTTCAGGACGGCCGCTTCTTCAACAACATATTCACGAGCGAAATCCGACTTCCCTTTCCCCTCATAAACACCCGCTAGAGTCTGTAAAATCCATCGACTCGTGAGGGCTCGTCGGTGTGCCTTCGCTCCTTCAAGTGCTTGCTGTAGGGCTTCGGTACTACGTAAAAAATTCTTATTTCGATTTTCAGGGTGCCCATCGATAGCCCCTACCAAGTGGAGAGCGTCGACAATCATCGTTTGGTCCCCCACTTCCCGTGCCCACTCTAATGCACTTCGAGCCAAGTCGATCGCTCGTTCAAAATCATTGGAGTGATACGCCATCCAAGCCCGATCATGCTTCAAGTAAGATTGACCGCGCTCAAGGCCCAAACGCTCGAAGAGTTGGCCGGCTCTCATCAGGGCTTGTCGCGACTCTTCCGAGCGTCCCAGACGCCATAAAGCGTAGCCTCTGACTCTCGAAGCCTCCGCTTCAATTCGAATCAAGCCCGAATTGTGACTCACCTCTGCAGCACACTGACTGAATGCTTCAGCCTCTGAGTTCATTCCAGCGATGTTATAGAATTTCGCTAAGCCGAGAAACGATTCACACAGACCCAGAGGATCATCGAGCTCTAAAAAGATTCGCAGGGCTCGAAGCAAATAGTTGTAACCCACTTTGAGATTCCCTTGGATCGTCAACAATTCCCCCACCTCGATATACGCCTTACCCAAAATGGATTTCTCCAAAACGGGCCCTAGGTATTCAAGGCTCTTTTCGTAGCGCTGAAGGGCATCGGAATAATGACCATTGAGACGCATCCAACGGCCCAAACGTTGAAGAGTCAATGCCATGGCGATGGGATTTCCCGAGACTTTGGGAGATTTCATCACTTCCTTATAAGCCTTCCAAGCCTCCTTCGTCTTACCGGATTCTAAGAGCAAATCCCCAAGATGTCGGAGATCGCTATCGGATAAGCCATTTCGAGAAGCTTCCGCTTTTTCTTGGATTTCCGCGATTTTCTCTTCACGGTCACGGGACCATTGATAAACCGGTGGGAAGACTGAGTGTACGAAAACCTGATTTTTGGAGTTGGATTTTAAACGGACAAAAGTTCTGAGGTCTGTGAGAGCTTCGACGAAGGTATAAGTTTTCAGTTTCTCAAAGAGTAAATCTCCGACGATGGGTGTGGTTTCCTCTTCCAAACCCAACTCGTTCAGCATTCGCCGACTTCTCTCCAAGCTTGAAACTGCGCCCGACATCATTCGGCGTCCTCGAAGAAGTCGCCCGTGCTCAGCTTCCAAGCGAGCCTCTAAACAACGGCTCCCCGATTTTCTCGCGGCGTCCAAGGCTTCGAAGAGAAAATCCTCAGCCTTTTCTGTTTCCCCACTATGACAGTGTAGCTGGCTAAGATTCTGAGCTGATTCGGCCAAGTCTTCGACTTTCCCCAGCAACCTCGAAAGTTCGAATCGACGGGACTCCAGTTGAAACGCGAGCTCGAGGTCCCCTTGGCAATAAGCATTCTCTTGGGCCAAACGTAGAGAGCCCAGATGATCACTCCCGATCTCGCCCTCTTTAGCTAAGAGTTGCTGAGTTACCTCATGAAAGATCTTCTCACTTTCTCGTCGACGGCCTCTCTCCCAATAATTCCTAGCCAGCGCTAAGGAAAGATCCCAGACACATGGACCGTCCAAGGGAGGTTCGACGGCCTGAATTCCTTCCTCATAAGCTTTGGCTTCTTGAGAGTGAGCCTGCATCGCACGATAGATCTGCCCCATGTTTAAACAATAGCGGGCGTGGTCTTCGGGCGAGATCACTCCCATGTGACCATCGGCTAAGCTTCGGTAGATATCGATCGCCTCTCGATAGACCTCGGCCAATTCCAAAAGGCGAGCTTGGCTTTCACAAACGGGGATAAGTTCATCCGAGGGTAAAACTTCGAGATCTTCCAAGATGCGGTCTCGAATCTCCAGAGCTTGATTGAAAGCACCACGACGTTCAGCGAGTTCAGCGGCCAGGAAGCCGGCATCCAAGCGTGCCTGAGCATCGTTCCCCTTTTCAAGGTGATAGAGAGCTTCAAAGATCCAGTCAGCATTTTGGTCTTGAACCGAGCGTTGGAGAAGGTTCTTCCCGAAAGCGGTATGAATATCCATCGTGCTTTCTGAGGCGTCCTCCAACCAGTCAGCCACCTCTGGACCATTCACTGACCAAATGATTTCATCTGAGTTCCGTCCCTGATGACAGAGCCAACCTTCTTGTTCTAAGGAATAGCAAACCTTAGCCAAGTAGTTGGGGCTTTGGTTGTAAAGGGGATGATCGGAGCCGAGGAGCTCGATGAGATGGTTCAATTGATCGACGCTCAAGGGGCGAGCAGTACTGCTGAAGAGAGCCAAAACCGACTTGGCTACCGGAAGCAATTTTTTATATCGCAGTTCGAGCAGCTCGGCTAATTGGAAGGGAGCTTGCCCGTGAGGCCAATAGATATTAAAAGTACCGGGTCTTCGTCCGGGCCGAGCGGAACGCAAGGCCCAGTGAACCAGCCGAAGATTTCCACTGGCTCGTTGGTATAGCTCCTCTCGTAAGGAAAGAGGAAGCTGGTCTTTTAAAAAGTTTGTAGATGCATCGCGAAGGTCATCCCGAGAGTATCCCCTGAAGCTCACTTCAAAACTCACATGACGTGATTTCAATAGTTCACAGGCTCGGGCGACATGAGAAAGCTCACTCGGTCGACAGGAAGCGATCAATAAAAGTTGAGAACCATTTTCACCGGAGCGTTGACGAGCAATCCTCGCCATCGCGATCAAGGTTTCTAAGGATGCTCCATCGATCCACTGAAGATCTTCTAAAAACAAAACGAGAGGTTTGCCGTTCGCGATTTTTAAAATCATGCAGGCGAGAGCATCGACGGTTCTCGATCGATCCAATCCTGCTGATAAGCTTTTAAGCCTTCGATCGACAGCTTGCGTAACTTCTTGATCTGAAGCTAAGTGAGCGAGCAGTGATTTCTCGATCTCATTGAGCTCCACCTGCTCTTCTTCGAATAATTGATCGATCCAATCGAGGATTACACCTAAGGGTTCAGTCGCTCGCTTAGGACAACGAGCCGATGCCCAGCGGATTTCTAAAGAATCACAGGCCTGTTGAACCGAGCGCACGATCAATGATTTGCCTAGACCAGCCTCACCGGTGAGTAAACCTAAGATGCTCCTTGGCCCTGGATTCGAAACTCGAGAGTACCAGCGCTTTAATCCATCTAATACCAAATGAAGCTCTCGCCCAGGAACGACAACTCCGGCGGCCGGGACAGTTTGTTGAGCAGTGTTATCCATGAATTACGAAGGGGATGGTGGTTTTATTAAAGAAATGCAAGAACCAAAGCTTTCCTCGCTAGAACGAGAGGAGTCTGATGAAAGATACAACACCCCTCAGATCAGGCAACGTGATCCCAGCCGTCCAAAAACCGCACATCCATGGGTAATCGTGATCAGCAATGTTCCGATTCTATTAAGCTTTTCGACCGGAAATGTTTTTAGTTTTGAGTGCTCTAAATGGGAGCCTTTATCTCATAAGGGATTAGGAAAACTTCTTCCGGAAATCCCTTATGAGGAATGTGGCGGGCACTTTGGCAATTCTCTCAGTGTGAGTTAGATTTCAACGGGACGATTCATGATCTCCCCATCATGGGGGGCCAGTGGGACTTCACTGAATCAGCCCAGCGATACTAGCAACCGGAGGAAAGGAACATCTCTCTTGGCTATTAAATTCACTGATAATGCTGAAAAAGTTTTACTCATCGCCGGCAATGAAGCTGAAAGACGACTTCATAGTTTTGTCTCAACTGAGCATCTTCTTTACGGGATCCTCGCTCAACGAGATAGCTTAGCCGTTCAATCTCTAGTCAAAGCGAATTTGGATCCAGAAATCATCTTTAAAAGAGTGATCGACTCTCTCGAAGATACGAATTCTGATGATGAGAAAAAACAAGGCATCCCATTCTCTCCTCACGCCAAAAAATGCTTAGAGTTAGCCAGTGATGAAGCGATTCGCTGCGGGCATTTTTATATCGGAACGGAACATCTTCTCTTGGGCGTGATCCTCGAGGAGGAAGGTTCGGCTCCCCAAATCTTGCGTGAAACGGGACACGAACCTCTTCAACTCGCCGAAGAAATTCAAAACATCTTACGGGGCGGAGGCCCCAGCGGTTCAGGGGATGAAGGATCGAGCGATCAAAAATTCAACTACGCTCCTCCCCAAAAATCGAATCTGAGTGTATTGGAATCGTTTAGTATCGATCTCACCGAACAAGCGAAACTAAATAAACTCTCTCCCGTCATCGGACGCTTCCGTGAGATTCAGAGAATCGTTCAAATCCTCAGTCGTAAAACTAAAAATAATCCCGTCGTCCTCGGTGAACCCGGCGTTGGAAAAACGGCGATCGTCGAAGGCTTGGCTCAAAGAATCTCCAATCGGGAAGTCCCTGAAACCTTGCTCAACAAACGCGTGATCAGCTTGGATCTCGCTGCCGTTTTAGCGGGCACAAAATATCGGGGCGAATTCGAAAAGCGCCTTAAAGGGATTATCAAAGAAGTTCAAGAAGCGAAAAACATCATCCTGTTCATCGATGAAATTCATATCATGATGGGCGCTGGTGCTTCTGAAAGTTCATTGGATGCTTCAAACATTTTTAAACCCCCACTCTCTCGGGGTGAGATCCAATGTATTGGAGCGACAACTCTCGACGAGTTCAGAAAACACATCGAAAAAGATGGTGCGATGGAACGTAGGTTCCAGGCCCTCATCGTCGATCCTCCGACGAAGGAAGAAGCCGTCGAAATCTTGCACGGACTGCGTGATGGCTTTGAAGCTCACCACCGTATTCGAATCACCGACGATGCTATTCAAGCTGCGGTAGATCTTTCCTGTCGCTATATCTCAGGACGTTTCCTTCCTGACAAAGCGATCGATCTCATCGACGAAGCCTGCTCCCGTGAACGGATCAGTCGCTGTACGAAGCCACCAGATCTCACCACGATGGAAGAAGAGATCCAACGCATCGAAGAGAAAAAAGATGAAGCCGTTCACTCTCAAGATTACGAACTCGCTGCACGCATTCGGGATACGGTGGAACGTCTTAAATCCGATCGTGAAACCAAGCTTCATGAGTGGAAGAACAGCTCAAAAGAGATCGACGGTGAAGTCAACGCCGACATCATCGCCGACACCATTTCTGAGATCACCGGTATCCCAGTCGCCAACTTGAAGGAAGGCGAACTCGAGCGATTAGTTCATATGGAAGAGACGCTCCAGGAATCCTTGATCGCCCAAGACAAAGCCTTGAAGGTGGTCGCAAAATCGATCCGTCGATCGCGCGCCGGTTTGAAGGATCCGAACCGTCCCTTGGGATCGTTCATCTTCGTCGGTCCGTCAGGTGTCGGAAAAACACTTTTAGCTAAGGAATTAGCAAATTTCCTCTTCGGAAGCGAAGATGCTTTGATTTCGATCGATATGTCGGAATTCATGGAGCGCCACAACCTTTCGAGGTTGGTCGGTTCTCCTCCTGGATACGTCGGTTACGAAGAAGGTGGGCAACTCACCGAGAAGATTCGTCGTAAGCCCTACTCGGTTGTTCTTCTTGACGAAGTTGAAAAGGCACACCCTGACTTTGCTAATCTCCTTCTTCAAATTATGGAAGAGGGACGCCTCACCGATAACTTCGGCCGAGTGATCGATTTTAAAAATACGATCATCATCATGACTTCAAACTTGGGAGTCAAAAGTACATTGGATCAATCAGGCTTGGGCTTCAGCTCAAACTCTGAAAACAACACTACTCACTCCCAAGAAAAGTTTGTTCACCAAGAGTTGGGCGACCACTTCCGTCCCGAATTCTTGAACCGCCTCGATGCGATCGTCTTCTTCAATTTCTTAAGTGAAGAAGCTGTTCATAAGATCTTCACCCTCGAAGTACAAAAGGTCATTGAGCGTCTGGATGAAAAAGATATTAAACTGGAAATCTCAGATGAAGCGGTGGATTACATGATCTCTTTGGGTTACAACGAACGTCAGGGCGCTCGTGGAATCCGTAGGATTATCGAAGATAAAATCGAAGATACCTTGTCCGAGATGATCTTGACGAAAGAGGTCAATCCCGGTGAAACCGCCCTCGTTAATTTCGAGAACGGTGAACTCAATTATTTAAATAAAACCCTGGCTTCCAAAGCCACGGACTAAGATGTGACTCTCGCTCGGGA
>JANQLS010000063.1 GCA_028280485.1 Planctomycetota bacterium | reverse complement strand
CGATCGGAAGAATGGCTTTTAACGATCAGGGAACGATGCGCACTTGGGATGGGGCTGCATATACTTACCGATTGAGAAATCAAGAGAACTATCGAGGCTTCTTCAAGCATGTCACTCAACAATCATTGGATCGTTGGGATCGATTGATGGATCTTTTCGAAGTGATGGATGCGACCGAGAGTAGCAATACTGTTTTTGATGCTAATGTGGAAGATCAGGTCGACCTTGCGGCCTTCCTTCGTGTGATTACACCGCTTAAGTTGACCGACGGCTGGGACGCTTTCTCAGTGGGACACGGACACAATGGTTATTTGGTTTACGATGGGGTCGACGGATTGTGGAATTTGCTTCCCTTCGATATGGATAATTCATTCAGGAATGCCGGTATAAGCCTCTTCAGTTCACAAGATCCAGATATTTCAAGAATGTTGGGTCGACCTTTAATTCGTCGGATCTATCTGGGAATTTTAAATGAGTACTTCCAAGGGTATTGGGATTCGTCTCGAGCCAGTCCTTGGTTGGATCAATTACAAAGAGATGTGGGGCACAATCCATCGGGTATCAAATCGTTTATCCAGTCATCTAAAAACACCTTAGGTTCGACGGTCAGTAATGCCGTTAATTCTCCGTTAGAGATCACCAACAATAGTGGTGAAGATTTCTTCGTTGAAGAATTTGATGTTGTTTTAAACGGTACGGCCCCCGTGAGTATGCAAACTCTATTGCTGACCATCGGCGATGGGCAACCCACTTTATTTGAACCCAGATTTATTTCTCAAACTCGGTGGAGAGGTACGATTCAAGTAGAAGCTGGGGAGAATCCTATCAGTTTATTGGGATTTAATTCTGAAGGTGATTTATTGGGCTCGGATGAGATTAATATTATTCATACCGCTGGTATCGAACCCCCTTTCATCACAGACTACAGTCCTAAGACTGGAAGTGCCAACGGGGGTGAAGAAATCGTTTTTGAGGGGGTGGGATTCAACGATGCATTGTCGGTGAAAATCGGGGAGAAAGTGGCCTTCGATTTCGACATTGTGGATGACACGGAACTCAGAATCGGAGTTCCTCCAGCAGCCTTTCCTTTTTCTGGTGATGGAAAAGTGGATATCACCATCGAATTTATTTCTGGGGAGCCCTTAGTGATCGAAGATGGTTTTACCTATGTATTGAACCCTGGATTTATCCGTGGAGATGCCACGAATGATGATCGGGTGAATTTAGGTGATGCCATTGGAATTCTTCACTATCTTTATCTGACGGGTGAAGTCGAGTGCCGCGATGCTGCGGACTTTAACGATTCTGGTCGAATCGAGATGTCAGACGCCATCGGATTACTGAATTTCCTCTTCTTAAACGGCGAGCCTCCGACCGCACCATTCCCATTCCCCGGTCGAGATCCGAGTCCTGACCCCTTCGGCTGCTAGGGCTTAAATTAAAATAGTCTCAAGCCCCCTCTTGATCCTGAGTCGGGTAAACGCTACCTTTTGTTTCACAATCTCATATTGCGTTACCCGTTCAGGAGACTTCGCTAAATTTAAATTGATAGTGGAGTTTCAAAAGAGGAGACTACCATGTCAGCTTGCCCCTGCGGCTCCGGTAAAGAATTCCACATCTGCTGCCAGCCTTATATCGATGGAAAAGAAAAAGCTCCCACTGCGGAAGCTTTGATGCGATCTAGGTACACGGCTTATACCAAGGTTACCATCGAATACATCACCGCTACTCACGATCCCAAGACTCGCAATAACCACGACCCTGACCAAGCTAGAGAATGGGCTGAGAATTCGGATTGGCAGGGATTAGAAATCATCAAGACTGAAGCGGGTGGTCCGGCCGATGAAACAGGTATCGTCGAATTCAAAGCACGATACCGATCCGATGACGAAGAGCTCGAGCATCACGAAGTTAGTGAATTTCGAAAAGAAGATGGCTCTTGGTATTTCGTCGATGGGAAAGTCGTTCTTCCTGAGCCCATTCGAAGAGAAGAGCCCAAAGTGGGCCGCAACGACCCATGCCCGTGTGGGAGTGGGAAGAAGTATAAGAAGTGCTGTGGGTAGTAATAATGGTCGTCGCTATCGGCGACTCCATCGTGCAAGCAAGCCTTTGGCTTGCGCACTCCACAGTAATAATGGTCGTCGCTATGGGGCGCTCCATCGTGAAGGTTCGCTGCGCTCACTCACTCCGCAGTAATAATGGTCGCGGCTATCGGCCGCTCCATCGTGCAAGCAAGCCTTTGGCTTGCGCACTCTCTAAAGGGGGGATGGTTTTCTAAGGGTAGCTATAGTACTCGTCCCGGTCTGAGGTTGTGAGTTTTTAGCGAAATCCCGTTAGCTAGCCCGGAGCGTAAGCGACGGGACATTGCTAATGTGATTTGTGGGTGGAGACTCAATGTTTTAGTAATTCAGAAGAACTTGTTAAATCTGAGTTTACTACGATGACGCTTCCCGTCGCTTACGCTCCGGGCTAATTAATGGATTGCTAATGGATTGCTAATGGATTGCAAAATACTTCCCTGGCGTCTTTGCACGTGGCATTCGCTTGGTTGGTCCTATAGATCAATTGACTCCAGCAAGCGATTATTTTTATTAAGACGTACCCATATCAATAAAATGACTTGGCTTCGCACGGCACACAGCGTGTGCCTACTACCTCATTCTTTCTTCGACGCATCGATCCAATCAGAAATCGATGCTAACAACTGGGCCCGTTTTGAGAAGAGCAGAAAATGATCTTCATCGAGTTCGATATGACTCGAAATGCGAGCTCCCGATTCTTTAAGCTTATCCATTTGATCCTTACTGGGCTTGATCGGAACTCTTAAGTCGTCAGCACCGTGTGTGAAGTAGATAGGTAAATCTTTCCAAGCATCTACCGTGTTGCCTTCCTCTACCCATTTCAATCGGGGGACGGCTGAAAGAAGAATCAATCCCTGAAAATTTGCGGGATTTTTTGCGATGGTTCGAACTGCGCCAGGGCCTCCATTGGAAAGAGCTGCAAGGTAAAGTGACTTGGGGTCGACGTTGAATCGTTCGATGATGTCTTTACGAGTTTTGGTGATCACTTCTTCGCTCAATCTTCGATCCCAATTTCCGAATCCGAAGCTCGGGAAGAAGACGGCAATATTTTTTTCTTTTGCCAGTGGAGCTAATGCGTACCAATAACACGAAAAGTTTCCTCCCGAACCGTGTAAGAATAAGATGGAAGCTTTAGGCTTCTTAGTCGAAGGAAGAAGAGCAACATAATGTTCGCGGTCGGGAGAACGGAGACTCAACTCCGCGTAGGCGAAATTCATGACCGACCCAAGATCCTTAAAGCAGGGATCTGTTTCGAGCTGTTGATATAACGGAATGGTGAGATCTTTGACTCTCTTGGCTTTGTTCCTGTCAAATTCGGGTAACACCCAACAAGCTAATTCAATTCCTAATGAAACTTGATCTTCTTCCGGGATTAAGTTTCCCAAGGCCCACTTCGGAAATTTCTTCTTGGGATTCATGAAGATATGTTGAACTTGTAGATTGTCGCATTGACTCACTCCGGAATCCCTGGCTATCACTAACGGTAAAAGTAGGAGTAGGCCAAACGTAAAAGAGCTCGCCCAAATAATCTTTCCCCGACCAGAGGAGAATCGCCATGGCAAGCCGTAACGACTACAGATCATCAAGCAGATGGATAGAAATAAAAAGCCCGCACCACCGAATCTACCTATCCAGGTAACACTGAAAATCAGTAAGGCTAATGAGAGACCGGCGGCTCCGAGAAAGCTAAAAATGAGGAACGTTAAAGTGGATTTTTTCATGTATAGAATCCACCTTTTGTAAATTGGTTTCATAAATGTCGATATAGACCTTTTGATTAAAACCGAGAGATTGGATTCGCTTTCAAAAGGATTTAGTTTATAGGGATTGAGTCGTACGACAAGGGGGAAGATTTCAGAGAATCGAGGGGTGAATTTTAAATCTGTTGTGAGTTGGGAAATTTATTTGCCATTCAAAATGAAGTCTAAAATATCGGCTAGATCTTGAGGGGAAATCGATTCTTCGAGTCCTTCTGGCATCAGCGAGCTGCCCTGACTTTCGAGACTAATGAGATCTTTTCGGAGAAGGGTATCTTCAGCCCCCTCCGCTCTTCTTAAGGTGATACTATTCGCACTCTCAGCCACTAACATTCCGCTGATCACCTGGCTATCACGAGTGATCGCTTGGTAATTAATATAAGTGGGGAGAACTTCCCGATTGGGATCTAAAATTTGAGTGAGTAAGGCTTCCTTTCCTCTATTCTTTACGGTCGCTAAGTCGGGCCCGACGGCTTTTCCCAACCCGGCGAGCTGATGACAAGTTCCACAGTGTTTTGTGAATAAGGCTTTCCCTTTCTCAGGGGAGCCTTTAAGCGTTAGGGCTGATCGGTATTTTTTTATGACAGCTTGTCGATCGCGTTGAGTTTGTTGGAAGAGTTTATTTGATCGTTCTTTAATCTTTTTATCCGGATGGCGTAAGAGCTGAAGTTTTCGATCGGGATCGATGTCGCTTGCGGGGATTTTTTCTTCTTCAATAAATGTTAGTAATTCTTGAAGACGATCCAAGCGCCGAAAGAGAAGTTCGATAGCCTCTCGTTTTAAGCCTGGGCTCATCTGGCTAAATCGTTGTAGAATGATGGAACTCACTTCTATTTCACTTCGCTTAGATAAAGCTTGGAGAGCTTCCAATTGAAGAGCCGGGTCTTTATTGACGTTGAGCAGACTCTTCAAGGCATCTAATACGATTTCTTGAGGCCCGTTCGCAAGGAAGCGAATAGCCTCTCGGCGCTGCTTGAGGCTTAGGGAGTCTTCGTTCGCATCGTTAGCAGCTTTTTGGTAAAAGCCATTCAATTTTTCGGATAGCTTTTTAAAGCTTTCAGCATCTCGATTTTTTAAAAGACTGAGAAGACTGGAACCTGATTTTCCACTCCGTTTGGAAGTTCCCTTGAGAGTGGATTGGATCAGCTTTTTTGAATTAGGGGACTCTTGATTCAAATGAGTTTTAAGCCCATTTACCAAAGTGATCAGAGCCGATCGATCTTTGCTATTGGCAACGGCTTCAGCGAGAGGTTCGGCGAACTTAATAGATTCACCCCAGTTTTTATCCGGTCCCCCAAAGAGCTTTAGGTAGACCTCGGCTTCAATTCCACTCACCGAAGAGAGTATCGCTGTTTTTATCCAGGGATCTTTTAGAGGTTTTCTCGACAAGCTCTTCACCATTTCAATTCTAAAATCAGTAGGCCATTCACCAGCCGATAGGGCCAATTGAAGCTGAGTTTTAAGCCTAGGACTGTCGACCAATTTAAGAAGTATATTTTTAGTTTCGAAGGAGAGGGGTTCTAATTTTTCCGTCGCTCGAATGGCGTGTTGGCTGACACGGGAATCGGAATCGTTAAGGGCACGGTTGAGGAGACTTTCGTTGAGGCCTTTTAATCCAATTAAAGCCTGAAGAACGAAGTAGCGCTCCGTTGAATGAGGGCTAACTGAAAAGATGGATTGAAGCTCTCGAATGACCGAGTCATCTTTTCTTTCTAAAACTTCTCTTAGAGACGTCTCTCTCAACCAAGAGTTGGGGGAGCCCAATTGCTGAGTGAGTTCCTTACTCGATAGCTTCTTTAAATTGGGAGTCATCGGCTGGGATTGGACTGTTGCCTTGACGATCCTCCAAATTCGTCCTCGATCGTTCCCGCTAGTCAAGTGGAGATGCTGCTTAATCGACTGTGGAATGGAGTAGGGGTGTTCGATGGTCTCACGGTACATGTCGCAGACGTAAAGTGCATCATCGGGCCCCGTAGTAATAAAGGCGGGGCGAAACCAATTATCCGTCGAGGTTAAAAACTCGCTTTTAACATTCTCTTGGGGACGTTTGGCGGAATAGGTTGAGCCGTTAGGATAGAGAACTTTACGGTGAACGAGATTGCCGCCCACATCTCCGATGAAAACATTCCCTTTGAATTTTGGCGGCAATCCACTTCCTTCGTAGACGTGGAGGCCGGTGGCTGAAGTGAAGTAGCCGATGGGAACTAACTCCGTTTTAGGGAAGCGCGATGCATCCTTTGAATTGGCTCTCCACCGGGTGCGAACGAGCCGCCAGGGTTCAGCTTGGCTGGTTCGAAATACCGGAGCAGCACCGCCATCGATTCCAATATCGATGACTGAACTTGATAGCGATAGGTTTTTACTTCGATTCAAATAGACACCATCGATGATGACGTGCCTGAGATGGCGTGAGTTAGAGCAGATGAACCGTTCTCCAATCGAACTCACATCCAAGCCGTATTGGCCTCCAGTGGGAATGAGTTCCAAGGTCGATCCCTCAGGGTGAAATCGAATATCATTACCGCGAGCGTTGATGCTATAGTCTTTTTTCTTTCCTGGCTGGTGAATGATGCCCCCATTGTAGCCCGTCGCTAAGTACAAGAAATTGTCAGGACCCCACTTCATTCCGTTTAAAAGAGCTTGTACATTTCTCCGCCCAAACCCAGTCCAAAGAACTTTCTTTTCGTCAGCTTTTCCATCGCCATCGGTATCCCGAAACGAAATCAAGTCGGGGGCAGCGGTAACTAAAACTTGATCGCGATAAAGAGCGATGCCCGTTGGCCAAGTTAATTGGTCGGCGAACACGATTGAACGATCCGCTTGACCGTCGCGATCATCATCGATGAGATGTCGAATTCGTCCCGCAGGTTGTTTTTTAGCATCGAGGTGATGCGTTAAATTGTTCGGTTCATCGATGAAGGGGTAATCCCTCATTTCGACGACGAAGGCACTCCCATCCGGAGCGAAGGCCATTGCGATCGGATCGATGACGAGAGGCTCACTGGCGTAAAGCTTTATTTTTACTTTGGGATCGAGCTTAAATGTTTTGAGGGACTCTTGGGGAGATAAGCCTTTAATTCTTGGAAGCAGGTTTTTGAGCTCTTCCCCTTTTTCTTGCTCGGATTGGGCGTTTGTCACCTGCAGAGTGATGCTCAAAAAGAGGACTAAGATTTTGAGACAGAGGAAGAAATGTCGTTTCAAGAGTTTACCTGGCTTTAAACTGGTCGAGGCTCTCCGGATTCGCGAGGGCTTCGCGATTACCGGGTTCTTGTCCTTGGAGAATTTTTGCTACCGCAATTTCAACGGGCTTCCCGCTGATGGTCCTTGGGACTTCAGTGATTTGATGGATCTCGTGAGGCACGTGTCGAGGAGTCAGAGCTTCACGAATTTTTGCTTTCACCGAGGTTACAAACTCTTCGTTTAAGACTTGAGAGTCTTTGAGAACAACATAGAGCAAGATGATCACATCACCATCTTGAGAGGTTGAAGAATCCTTCTTACTTTGTTCGACGATGCCTACGGCGAGAGCATCTTCGATGATATCGAATTCTTCGACGACACGGTAGATCTCAGCCGTTCCAATTCGAACTCCAGAAGGATTTAAAGTCGCATCGCTCCGCCCGTAAATGACGACAGAACCCTCATCCGTGATCTCGATAAAATCACCGTGATGCCAGTACCCAGGGTATTTTTCGAAGTATGCTGCCTGAAACTTCGATCCATCTGAATCCCCAAAAAAACAAAGGGGCACTGAAGGAAAGGGGCTTTTACAGACCAGCTCGCCTTTGGAGTTGACTTGGGGCTCGCCATTTTCGTTGAAGCTGAGTACGTCCATTCCCAACACTCGACAGGGAATTTCGCCGGCCCTCACGTCGTGAAACGGCGATCCTGCCACGAAACAGCCGATGAGATCGGTTCCCCCTGAAATGGAGCTGAGTTGAATATCTTCGTGAATTGATTCATAGACAAATCTAAATTGAGGGGCGTGAAGAGGAGCGCCCGTACTCAACATTGTTTTAAGGGAACTTAGGTCGTGATCCTTTTTGGGATTGAGATGGTTCTTTTCAATCACCGAAAGGAATCGAGGGCTGGTCCCGAAAATAGAAATCTTATGTTGGTCGGCGAGTTCGAAAAGTCGGTCTAATTTAGGGTAGGTCGGAGCACCGTCGTAGAGAACGATGGTAGCTCCACTCGCTAAACCGGTTACTAGCCAGTTCCACATCATCCAGCCGCAAGTGGTGAAGTAAAAGAGTCGGTCTTTAGATTGCACATCGACTTGCAGTTGGTGTTCTTGAAAGTGTTTGAGTAAAGTTCCTCCCGCTGAATGTACAAGGCACTTGGGCTTCCCAGTTGTACCGGAAGTGTAGAGAATAAAAAGCGGTTGATTGAACGGGTAGGGTTTAAAGAGTTCTTCTTTCTCTAAAGGATCGATAGTCGTGAATGTTTCCCAGGTGTGCCAATTTTGAGGAAGTGTTTCAATTTTCGGTCCTGTGTAAGGGTAGATGATGACCTCTTCGATCGATGGAATGGAATCGATTATATTTTGAAGCCGCGATTCCGATCCATGAATCTTTCCGTTGTAGGAATAACCATCGGCTGCGAAGAGTACTTTGGGTTCAATTTGTCCGAAGCGATCTAAAACCCCTTGAGGCCCGAAGTCTGGTGAACAGGATGACCAAATAGCACCAAGCGAGGCGGTTGCGAGCATCGCGATGACGGCTTCGGGAACATTCGGGGTCCAGGCTGCGACGCGGTCTCCTTCTTGAACTCCTAACTTTTTGAGCCCTGCTGCCGCTAAGGCTACTTGCTGGTAGAGTTCGCTGAAGGATAGAGTTCTGGAAAATTCTTTTTGCTCGCCTTCAAAGATGATAGCTGGGGTTTCGGCCTCAACTTTTGAAGAGGGGTCCAAGAGATGTTGAGTGAAACTCAATTGAGCGTCGGGGAACCAACGCGCGCCGGGCATGACGAACTCAGATAAAACGACGCTTGGATCGCCGATCAGTTTTAAACCACAATATTGTGCCACTTCAGGCCAAAAGAGCTGAGGCTCCGTCACCGACCACTGGTGGAGTGCCTCGTAAGAATCGAATTTGAGCTGTTGTGATTCATTTAATTGATTCAGAAACGCATGGAGGTGGGACTGCTGCTTCCGTTCTTGACTGGGGGACCAGAGGATTTCGCCTCGACTTGAAGTTTTTGAAGGATGGCTCATCAATTTAAGCTCTCCTATTAATATTCTCTTCTTCTGTGCACTTTTTCAAATTTAGGAACATCATCTCATGAAATCCGAAGTCTCATCATCTCATTCTTCGGTTTTTTCTTGAACCGAAGTGAGGTAATTTAGTCTCATCTTCTACTTAGAAGTATTCGAACGAGACCATCCATAGATCTATTCCCCTTAGTTCTATTCTCTGTAGTCTCCCTGTCACAATTCCTCATAGACCGGTTGGAGGTTTGAAGGTGCGTCATTTTTCCCGAGTTTCCTGTTTGTCATTATTCTTTGGTGTGTTTTTCGCCGGCGCCGTTTTCGCCAAGCCCGTTCAGCACATCGTATTCTTTAAATTCACTGATAACGCTAAGCCCCAACAAATCGAAGCCGTTCTAAGGGGCTTTGAAGAGTTACCGGAGAAAATCCCCGGTATTGTTGGTTTTCAATGGGGGACCGACAACAGTCCTGAAGGTCTACAAAAGGGATTCACGCATGCGTGGATGGTGACTTTTAAAGATGCCGCCGCTCGAGATGCTTACTTACCCCACGAAGCTCACCAAGATTTTTTAAAAATCGCTTTACCGATTATCGAAAAGGTTCATGTCTTCGATTTCGATCTGGATAAAGTGGGAAAGCCGATGGCTCCGGGAAGAGTGCATCACCTCGTCTTCTTTAAATTTAAAGAAGGTTCAGATGTGCAGAAGATCGTGGATGCTTTCGGAAGCTTAGATAAAAAGATCCCTGGTCTGCTCGCTTACTCAGCCGGAACAAATAATTTCCCAGACGTATCGAAGGCCAACGGATTCACTCACGCATTTCAAGTGACTTTCATCAATGCCGATGCTAGAGACGATTATCTTCCCCATCCTGCTCACAAAGAATTTGTGAAGTTAGTTGGGCCGACCTTGGATGATGTATTAGTCATCGATTTTACCGTTCGACCATCAGGAAGAACGCTTTTAGTTACTGAAGGATTGGAACCTTACCGTGTTTATCAGCGAGGTAAATACAACAAAGCCGATCTCAGTTTCAAAGGCCTTGCTGCCGGTAACGGCCCTATTCAGGCGAGAATCTTGAAAGGGCGTCGAACCGTTCCTGGATTCGATTGGAAGACCGTCGGTAAAGCCGCGGCCGGTAAATTTGAAGCCAAAATTTCGGGAGTTCCCGCTGGTGGAGAATACACCGTTGAAGTCCGTCGATTAGATTCACTGGGTAATATTGCAGAGATTACCGATGTCGCCAATCTACTCGTAGGTGACATTTGGATTCTCGCCGGTCAATCGAACATGCAAGGTGTGGGGGACCTCATCGATGTCGAAGAACCTCATCCTCTAGTTCATAACTTCACGATGGCTCATCGCTGGGAATTAGCTACGGAACCTCTTCATTGGTTGATTGACTCTCGTGATCCTGTTCATCTTAGAGGGCGTATGAAGGGTTTAGACGAAGAAGGACGTCGGAAACGAAGAGCTCAAGAGAGACAACGGCGTACTAAAGGCACAGGCTTAGGTTTGGCTTTCGCAAAAGAAATGGTGAAGCAAACGGGAGTGCCCGTTGGTTTAATTTCCGCAGCTCACGGTGGTACTTCGATGACCCAGTGGGATCCTGCAAAGAAAGATCAGGGAGGCGCCTCCCTCTACGGTTCGATGCTCAAGCAAGCCAAGCGTGCTGGCGGAAACGTCAAGGGTGTTCTTTGGTACCAAGGTGAATCCGATGCGAACTCAGGTGCAGCACCTTTATACAGAGAACGATTCCAAGGTTTGATCAAGGCATTTCGTAAAGATTTCAATCAGCCTAAATTGCCTTTCTACTATGTTCAAATTGGACGTTTCGTCATCCAAGGCCGAGATGTGATGGCTTGGAAGAAAGTTCAAGAAGAGCAACGTACCTTAGCGGGAAGCATTCCGAATACCGCAGTTATCTCGGTGATGGATCTTCAACTCGATGATCTCATTCATGTGGGAACTCAAGGACTCAAGCGAGCGGGTAAGAGGCTTGCTCATGTTGCTCGTAAAAAGCTCTTCGGAGAAAAAGATTTAAAATTAGGGCCACAACTTCAGAGCGTTTCTCTCGGGAGTAACCGAGTGAGCGTTCATGTTAAGTTTAATGAAGTGAACGGTAAACTCTCACCCAGTGGCAACATCGCTGGATTCAGTATCCTCAATGCCGATGGTAAGCCATTGAATCTCATCTACGATGCTTCTGTCAGTAAGGATCATGATCACACGGTGATTTTAAAGTTGAGGAATCCCATCCCCAAGGGAGCTTCTGTTTGGTACGGAGCCGGTCTCAATCCCATCTGTAACCTGGTCGACTCTGCGGATATGGCAGCGCCGGCGTTCGGACCGATTACGGTTAAGTAATCAAAATTTAATCAAAAAAAGCCCGGCCTTTGGCCGGGCTTTTTTTTGATGCTCTATTAAAGAGGCGTGTGTATAAGAACTGTAATATTCAGATTAGATACCTCAGGTAATTCCTCTATGCTTGGAATATTTTTAGTAGTTAAGAGGATTTTCAGATTAGATAGAGATTTTGGAATTCCTTTAAAGCTCGAAATCTTTGTGTTTTCCAAATGCAGTTCCAGAGATTTCATTTTTTGGGGTAATTCTGCAAGACTTGAAATTGAACAATTTAAAATACTCAACTTGAAATTCTCTACTTCTTTGGGGAGTCCAGTGAGTGAATTGATTTTTGAGTTGCTCAAATTAAGAGTAAGCTTATCTACCTGCTTGGGCAGTCCAATCAGACTCTTTACTGAACTACCATCAAAATCAATGTTGAGCCTATCTAATTCATCAGGTAAGCCACTTAAATTCGTGATTTTTGATTCAGATAGAGTTAATTCTATTTCGCTTACTTTCTTCGGTATTCCTTCCAAGCTTTTAAGCGCCGATGATTTTGAACTTTTGATGATTAAAGATTTTAAGTTGGCTGGAAGGCCTTTGAGGTTTTTTGCTTCAGAATAATCAAAATTAAGATCTAAATTTTTAATATGCCCAGGGAACCCTTCTAAATTTTTTACATGTAAATCCACTGCCAATGTATGGGTTTTGGTGGTGATTTTTCGTTTTGAATAATAGGAACTCTCACCAGTGACGATATCTAACGGCCACCATTTAACTCTCATGAAGTTTTCATCATAACTGTTTCGAGATTTCTTTGAAGACAGAGAGAGAAAATCATCGTATCGCTGGATTGAAAGGTTTTTATTTGGAATAGTTAAACTGTTGATCAAATCCTGTTGCTTGTTTTTATCGCATTTAATTTTGAATCTAAATGATTTGAGATTTTTAGGGAGGCCAGTTAAAGAATTTATCTGAATCAAGTTAGGAGCATTGAATGTCGTTAAGCCTCTAGGGAGAAAACTAAAATCATTACTCATAACTTGTGAGCTCTCATTGTCAAATCGAGAGCTGGACTTTCCCGCCCTTACCTTTCTGATCCCAATTCTTGTTCTCTGAATTGAGACCTCTTTTAAGTTTTCCGGAAGTTTTAATAGGTTTGGAGGATCGCAGATGCCTAAAAGTATCTTTAGAGACTCTGTGTTTTTGGGAAGCTTAGCCACTTGAGTAAATCGACTTTGAGTTAGGTCAAGTTCAAGTTGAGTTACACTGTCAGGAATGTGCTCCAAAATTTCGACGGGTGATTTAATTAATGCTAATCGTAATTTAAGTAAGCCTGAAGGTAGTTTTAAGGGACCCTTAAATTTAGTTTCACCAGTTATGGAAATACTTAAATCTGTAACAGTCGTTGGGATGTGATCGAGGTTAGAAAGTTCACTTGCTCTAATATTCAGGGATAGAGTTTTTAAACCATTCTGTAATCCTATCAGGCTCTTGAGATCACTTTTTGTTAAATCTAGATGTAACTCGGATACGGAGTTTGGAATGCCTTGAAGGGAGATTAGCTTTGAACCACCAGCTCTTAAGCTTATTTTTTTTACAGAGGATGGGATTCCTTCCAGATTCTCGATTTGAGTTTTATACAAGTAGAGGAAAATCTCCTCGATTCCCTCGGGTAACCATTTGAGATGGGCTGCTTTTGAAGGAAGTAATCCTTGAAGGGAGTTTATTTTATTTTCCAGATTGTAAAAATCCGGGTTTATACCCCAGGATTTTAATTCTTCTCTGTACGGGTGTTGAGTTTCGTTTCCATTCACTTTCTGAATGGAAACGGAGATAAATATGAAGAATAGAAGAATCGTAATGGAGGCGAATTTAGGGGTTCTGAGATGTGTTGTCATATGAAGCCAACCGTTTGTCGCAAGGGGCTCGTTGTTAATACCTAAGCAATATTAAGATTCTAAAATTATTTAGCTTTTAAAGATGGCCGCACGCGGAGCGTGCGGACTACCTTCTTGCCCGTTCGTGTTTCATCGGTAACCAGGTGCCATTTTGGGATGAGCTCTCGACGCACTGTTGAAGGAAGTACATACCTTCAACGCCGTCGTTGACGTTGGGGTAGATCGTGTTGACGTGATCAACTTTCTTTCCTTCAGCCTGATCGACGATGGCATCGTAACCTGAACAATAGATGTTGGCGAAGGCTTCTAAGAACCCCTCAGGGTGTCCCCAGGGTAAGCGACAAGATGCAGCACTGATGGGTTTAGTGAATGGCGCATTGGGATCGCGGGTGTAGATGGCTTTGGGGTGACCGTTCTTTCTGAAGATCAATTCGTTAGGATCTTCTTGCCGCCACTCTAAGGCTCCCAAGGTTCCATCGATTTGAATCGATAGATCGTTTTCTCTTCCGTGAGAAATTTGCGAACAAGTAATCGTTCCCAATCCGCCGTTTTCTAAATTGACGATCGCATGCCCGTAATCATCGAGAGCTCGACCTTCCTCAAACGTTTTAAGTTGGCAGGAGATTTCTTTAGGAATTAAGCCTGTGATGTATCGAGCGATGTTATAGGCATGGGTTCCAATGTCGCCAAAGGTTCCGGCAGCACCGGCTTTAGAAGGATCGTTTCTCCATTTCGCTTGTTTGTGATCTTCGAGCTCTAATCGAGTTCGCCACCAACCTTGAATGTAAGTTGAACGAAAGGCTTGCACTTCACCTAATTCACCGGCCATCACCATTTCTCTGGCTTGCCTCACCATGGGATAGCCCGTGTAGTTATGAGTGAGCGCAAAGATTTGATCTTTATCACTGACGATATCAGCCAGACCTTCAGCTTCTTCTAAGGTTAGGGTCATCGGTTTATCGCAAAAGACATGAAAGCCGGATTCAACGGCTGCTTTCGCAATGTGATAATGCGAGTCGTTGGGTGTACAGATGATGACGAAGTCGATGCGCTGGTCTTCAGGAAGAGCTTTTTCCTTTTCGATCAATTCATCGAAAGATCCGTATGCCCGGTCGGGGTTCAGGCCGTAATCAGAAGCGGATTCCTTGGCTCGCTCTGGATTTGAGGATAAAGCTCCTGCGACAAATTCAGCGCGGTGATCCAATTGTGCGGCGATAGCATGAACACTTCCAATAAAGGAGCCGCGGCCGCCACCGACCATCGCCATACGCAGTTTACGATTGAGTGAGTTGTTGAGTGTCATGGTAGTAGGCACACGCTGTGTGCCGTCTGAATGGAATTAGTTGAATTGATTAGAAGAACCTTAAAGAACGCTAAAGCTTGATCTGAAAGAACAAAACCCTCTGTCCTTAGGTTGACTTCGTTGCTCATTCCGGCTCATGGGGTGAGCCGGCTACTATTCGCGTGAAACGAATGGATTGAATTTGAAGAGAAGGCGTATTCTAAACTAATGAGAAATGGATTGCGAATTTAGAGTGACTCTTCGTACGACTCGCGGAGCGAGCCTACTACTAATAAAACGCCAAGGGCTGTAAGCCGGCAAGTTTATAGCCCAGGGCGGCAGTTGTTCAATGGTGGGATTGAATCCTATCTACTTCATGTAGATTAAAGCTATTTGAAATCAATTCAACGTTTCGTTCCCTCGCCCACGCTTCGGGCTAGTTAAGGGGAATTGGATCACAGGTAGTATATTTAAGCCATTTGAATCAAAGACGGCACACAGCGTGTGCCTACTACCCTAGTCCGCGTCTTTCCCATCTTGACGGGTAAGATTCAATCCACCTAAACGTTCAATCGTTTGCGCTTGAACATCGTAACGATATTGCTCGATGACCTTGTGGGATTGTTGGCTGAAGGCGTAGGGGCGGGGATGCCTAAGAATGCCAAATTCTACCCAGTGAATAGCACCTGACTCGGTTAAGCCGTGGCGTAAATACACACAGCGAGATCGGTGGTGGGGTTTAAGGGAGGTTTGCTTGAGGAGTGCAGCTTTGGTGAAGAGGTCGTCGATGCTCTTAATAGCAAGACTTTGGCTTCTTTGGTTGGCCCGCCAGTTTTGGAATCGTCGCAACCAAGAAGCCATGCCTTTACTATTTATTCATCGAGTGAGGATCACGAAATCAACGGATTCAATTTCTCGGGATTGACTCCGAGATCTTTAATCGCCTTACTGACCACTGATTTTTCGATTTTGCCTTGCTCGACTAATTGGGTGAGCGTGGCGATGACGATAAATTCAGCATCGACTTCGAAGAACCTTCTCAGAGCTTCGCGAGTATCACTGCGACCAAAGCCATCCGTACCGAGGGTATACATACCATTGGGCATCCATTGGTAGATTTGATCGGCGACGGAGCGCATGTAATCTGAGGCAGCGATCACGGGGCCTTCTTCGTTTTGGAAGAGTTGGGTGACGTAAGGTATGCGTTGCTCTTCCTCGGGGTGGAGGAGATTCCAACGTTCAACTTCTAAGGCTTCACGTCGAAGCTCTTTGTAGTTGGTGGCACTCCAAATATCAGCAGCCACGTTGTACTTCTCTTCGAGAATTTTCTTAGCTTCCAACGCGCTGTTCATAATGGAAGCGCTACCGATGAGTTGAGCTCGGGTGAAGCCTTTCTTACCAGCTTTCTCTGACTTAAGGTACTTGTAGATACCTTTTAAGATCCCCTCGCGACAGCCTTCCGGCATGTCGGGCATGGGGTAGTTTTCATTACCTAAGGTAATGTAGTAGAAGATGTCTTCGCGATCTTGGTACATGCGTCGCATACCATCTTCGATGATCACGGCGATCTCGTACGCGAAGGCAGGATCGTAAGCCATAATGTTGGGGATCGTGCTCGCCAGCAAGTGACTGTGACCGTCTTGATGCTGGAGGCCTTCTCCGTTCAGGGTTGTTCGCCCTGAAGTGGCACCGCAGAGGAAACCTCGGCCACGGAGATCTCCGTGAGCCCAAATGAAGTCTCCAACTCGTTGGAAACCGAACATCGAATAGAAAATAAAGAAGGGAATCGTATCGATGCCGTGGGTGGCGTGGGTGGTACCCGCCGCGGTGAAGGATGACATCGAACCAGCTTCGGTGATTCCTTCTTCTAAGATTTGACCGTCTTTGGCTTCTTTGTAGTAGAGGAAGAGGTCTTTATCTACAGGTTCGTAAAGTTGACCGATGGAAGAGTAGATACCGATTTGACGGAAGAGCGAATCCATACCAAAGGTTCGAGCTTCGTCGGGTACGATCGGTACAATTCGTTTACCGATCTCTTTATCTTTGATCAACTTGGTCAAGATTCGCACGAAGGCCATCGTGGTAGAGACTTCACGATCGGAACCCTTGTGAAATTCGGCGTAGGTATCTTCTTTAGGAAGTTCGAGGCCTTCAACGGTGACTTTTCTCGAAGGAACAAAGCCACCTAAAGAGTTTCTGCGATCTCGAACGTATTTGATTTCTTGGCTGTTTTCGGAGGGACGATAGAAGGGCGCCTCTGCGATATCTTTATCGGAGACCGGAATGGAGAACCGATCTCTGAAAGTACGCAGTTCATCGTCGTTGAGTTTTTTCTGCTGGTGAGTGACGTTACGTCCTTCTCCCGCTTCTCCGAGGCCGTATCCCTTAACTGTTTTCACCAGGATTACGGTAGGAGCTCCCTCGTGTTCCACAGCAGATTTGAAGGCGGCGTGAACCTTAATTGGGTCGTGGCCACCCCGTTTCAGTCGTTGGATTCGGCGGTCATCGTAAGAACTCACAAGCTCTAAGAGTTCGGGGTACTTACCAAAGAAATGTTCTCGAATATGAGCGCCGTTGTCGACGGAGTACTTCTGATAGTGACCGTCGAGGGCCTCACCCATTCGACGAACCAGTAAGCCAGAATTATCGTTGTCGAGGAGAGGGTCCCAGTCGCTTCCCCAGATCACCTTGATGACATTCCAACCGGCACCGCGGAAGTTACGTTCAAGTTCTTGAATGATCTTACCGTTTCCACGCACTGGGCCATCGAGGCGTTGGAGGTTGCAATTGATCACGAAAGTAAGGTTATCGAGGCGCTCGCGAGCTGCGAGAGAGATCGATCCCAAACTTTCGGGTTCGTCCGTTTCGCCATCTCCTAAGAATGCCCAGACCCGGCCGCCGGTTTTGGAGATCAAGCCTCGGTTTTCTAAGTAACGATTGAATCTTGCTTGGTAGATCGCATGAAGAGGGCCAATACCCATCGAAACGGTGGGATGCTCCCAGAAGTCGGGCATCAACCAGGGGTGAGGATAGGAAGATAAGCCTCCACCTTCAGCCAATTCGCGGCGGAAGTTTTCCATCTGTTCAATGGTGATCCGACCTTCCATAAAGGCCTGAGCGTAGACACCCGGAGAAGCGTGGCCTTGGAAGTAGATGTGGTCACCACCCAAAGGATGATCTTTTCCCTTGAAGAAATGATGGAAGCCGACTTGGTAAACCGTGGCTAAAGACTGGAAAGTCGAGATGTGGCCCCCTAGGCCATCAAATTTTCGATTGGCTCGAACGACCATGGCCATCGCATTCCAACGAACGATACTTTTGATTCGACGTTCGATTTCACGATCGCCGGGGTAAGTCGGTTCGACAGAATGATGGATGGTATTGATGTAGGGAGTGTTCGCTGAGAAGGGGAGTCGAACTGCGAGTTCTTCACCCTTATTCAGGAGCTGTCTGAGGATGTACCGCGCTCGTTCCCGTCCGCCATCTTCAACCAATTCGATGAAGGATTCCAACCACTCTCGGGTTTCCGTCGGATCGGCATCGGGCAGAGACAATGCTGTCGGCATTTGAGGGATAGGGTCAGACTCGACCTCTACCGATGCCGAAGCAGTGGGGGGAGTTTGAGCAGGAGCCGTTGCTCCATGAGCAGGCGCACCATTGTTGGTGGTTGCTGCTTGGGGAGCTCCATTGTTTGCAGTCTCAGCTTGACCTTGAGGGTAGGCTGGAACTCGGGCTTCCTTATTGAGCGGGACAAAGTTCCCGGAGGTGTTCGAAGGTGTAGATTCCGCTTTTGTGGCCATCGCTCCACTCGATATTTATGGCGTAATTACCTACAGGGTTAAGAGTTATAGGCTTTACGCTGTCATTGACGTCAGAAGGTTTAAGAATTTGTGCCCCAGTCCATTCGTCCACACACGCTGCGCACCGACAATTTCGGCGCAAATGAGCAACTGGATAGGTACAAACCTGGCCGTCACTCCAGGTAATCTGAAGTTCAGTAGAACTGGCTTGCTTAATCTCGGTTGGGACTGGCGAATTCATAATGGGATCCAGTACAACTGCCATACAGAATGACTCGAAAGTATAACATTCTCGAAGCTTGTGGTCTAACTCTAATCGCAAACCTTGCTTAGAGCTTCTAGGATGTTCCGAAAACGATCGATACCGTAAAATCCGGTCTTCAAGCTCAGAGCTTTGTTAGTGATAAATTTTATAAGGCCTTATAAAAATATGGCTTATGTCTTTTTCACTCCACAAGGCCAGCTCGGGAAAGGATTCGGGTTGGACCCTAAATGGATCCCATGAGGACCCCGGGACAACCCCCTTTCGTAGCACGATCTTCGGACTAAGGTCAAGCCTTGTTTCTGAGCTGATCCGATATTCAGCTCGATTTTGGGGTGGATTCATGCATAGAATATGGATTCAACGCAAGGCGCTTTATGGAATCTCTCATTCCTGATCCGACTAGTTTCCAACTAGTCTCATGATGGGGAACTGGCTGAGAGTAGCCTGAGAACGGGATAAGAATACAGAACTGAACCTGGAGCATACCAACTCATCGGTTTGAATGTATTCATCTCGGAAGAGGTTTCAAAATCGTGTTGAAAAGAAGATAGTTCAGAAAAATGAACAGGTTGGGAAAATCATGGTTCAAAGCTTATTAGAAAATTCGGGTTACTCTATTAAGCGCCCAAAAGTTGCAATTTCTGCATGCCTTTTGGGTGAAGAAGTGCGCTATGACGGTGACCATAAGAAGAATGAGTTCCTCGTTCAGCATTTAGAGCCTCATGTGGATTGGGTCCCGATCTGTCCTGAGGTTGAAATGGGGATGGGGATTCCCCGTGAGCCTATCGAGATTCGACAAAAGGATGACGGTGTCCGTCTGGTGGGTCGAAATTCTGAAAAAGACTGGTCAGCCACAAGTCTTGAGAAGAGTGAAGAGCTCTGTAACCTCCTTAAGAAGGAACGCATTTCTGGAGCGATTTTTAAATCAAAATCCCCGTCCTGCGGTCTCAAACAAGTCCCTCGATTTGGAGAAGATGGGGTTGAACTCTCTTCCGGTGCCGGGCTTTTCAGCCAGTATTTCCGCAACACATTTCCCTATCTTCCTATAATTCAAGAAGATGAGGTGGAAGCCGACGATCTTCGTCAGCATTGGTTGATGAGGGTTTTTGCCGTTCATCGCCTCCGTTTACTCTTGGCCAGCCCTTGGACTCTCGAAGATTTTAAAGCTTTCCACCAAAGGGAAGCCTTCCTCCTGTTAGCTCACAATCGCCATGCGGCCGCTCACTTAGAAGAGATTTTTGTGAAGATCCCAGCGACCAAGAGGCCCGAATTTGCGGGCACTTATGTTCTGGGTTTTCTGAAGATCATCAGTAAGCCACCGGCACGTCGACGCATCGCTGAAGCATTGAGAAGATTGAGTGCTTGCTTGTCGATGACCGCTGAAGATGAATTGAGTGACTTGGAATTATCTATCTCTCGATTTCAACGTCGCGAAATTCCCATTTCACGGCCCCTTCAACTCATCTCCGATATCGCAGATAAAGGGCGTATCGAGAGCATCTTATCTCAGAGTTTTCTCAACCCCTTCCCCAAAGATTTGCTCAAGACCTCCAATTCCCCTCTATGAAGCTCTTAATTTTAGGTTGTGGCTCGCTTGGCACGGAATTAGGAACGCGTTTAGCCCTGGAATCCTCCGTTTCGAATATCCGAGGGACTCGAAGAAGTACCTCTGAGTTTCCTTCCTTAAAATCTGTTGGCATCGAACCCGTTGAGCTAGTGTTCAATGATCGTGATCGGTTGAGAGATCAGGTGGATTGGGCGGATCGGGTGGTCTTCAGTGCTGCGCCCGGGCGATCGAAGGATGGCGCAAATGCCTATCAAAGAGTCTACGAGGAAGGGCTTGGGAACGTTCTCGATTTTCTCCGAACCGACGGATCCCAAAGCTTTTATGTGATCACCTCAAGTGCCGTCTACGGGCAGGATGACGGATCTTGGGTGAGTGAATCTTCACCTACAGATCCCCAGGCTGCTAATGGAAAGCTATTGGTTCAAGCGGAGAGTCAAGTCTTTGAGAAGGCAGAGGGTTCTGACCTTGATTTTTGCCTATTACGATTAGCAGGTCTCTATAATTCCTCTCGCGGGCCGGCTCAGGTGGCGCACCTCCAGGCGGGGAAAGAGCGATTCGATGGAAGCAGTTGGTTGAATCTCGTTCACCAAAGCGATGCCGTCGAGGTTCTCGCTCAGCTTCTCCTTCGAGGAGACTCCGGGATTTTTAACGTCTCTAATGGGCAGCCTCTAACTCGACAATCTTTTTATGATCGAATACTCGCTGATCGTGGGCTGAAACCGGTGGTGTGGGGGAAATCTCACTCTCCTCATTCCTCATTGGGAAAGAAGGTTTCCAACCAAAAAGTTGCTGAATTACTCAGTTTTAGGTTTCGAGATTTTGAATTTCCTGAGGGTTCTTAGTTAGCCTCTTTTCTGGCTCGCTTTAAGGCATAAATCGCCTGATTTTGAGGGATCTTCTTAAAGGAAAAAGTCAGGCAAATCCAGGCTTGCGTACAGAGCCTCCTTCGATGATGATGGGGGTAACAATATCGGAAGGTTTCGCATTCGAGCCAACAAACCGTTCCTAAGCTTGATGTTCCCTGTTCGGAGCCCTAGCACGGATCCCCCAAGGGATTCTCAACTCGAGATTGATTTTTAATTCAAAATTAAAATCTCAGTTTCAAGGACTGGTATCTTCGAAACCCGGCATCCGAATTCTTTTTATTGCCTATCTATTCGATTGAGCCCTCGGGCTGAATCCTGCTTTTTCGTCGAAGGATTTTTGCTCAATCAGTTGCTTAGGTAGGTCTCGATGAGTTTTGTCCGTTTGGCTTGAATCGATTCTAAATAAAAGAAGTGACCTACCAATTTTAATCATCGACACCCAATGAGTATTTGGGTGGTGCTTCATGTTTTCAATTGGATTCTCTCACTTGGATTTAACTATGTTGTGTTGATTGTGGTTGAAACTTGTTGTTCAAGCTAATTTCAACAACGCACATTGTTTTTCCGCTTTAAGAGTTTCTTTGAGTGAAGAGTCGAAGATTTAAAGAAGGGGTCCCCCAAAGTAATGGGAGATTGATCATGGGTTTCTTGAAAATGTTCAAGCGTTCCAAGGCTAAAGATGATGCGGGTGGCATCGGAAAGAAGCGAAAGAAGTCGAAGAGTCTAAAGGCTTCCATCGATCAACCAGAGGTTGAAGAAGAAGTCGAACTTCTTGCAGATGAACCCGAGGATGTTCTCGTCGTTGACGGTGACACCAGTGAGGGTGATATTACGAAGAGTTTGGGAGATGTCGATCTCATCGACGATGATCTCGAAGAGGTTGAAGTGCTGGATATTGATGAAGGCACTTCTGAAGGCGATCTTGAAGAAGTGAGTCTCGAGGATATCACTGAATCCTCCCAACCGAGTGAGGAGTCCAATGAAGTGTTGAATGAAAACGAAGATTCAAAAGCGAAGCCCGTCGCTTCGTCAAATAATGGTGATTTATCTAAAGCGTTGGATGATGTTAAGCATCGCTTAGATGAACGCGCTACCGAAGTTAAAGAAACCGTTCGCGGAGTTTCGAGTGAGCAAAACTCCATCATCGAAGGGATCTATCGTTTGATCGATCAACGCACGATGGATCGAGCCGGACTCAACGCTAAGCGGCGTGAAGTGTGGCAAGTTTTACAAGATTCATTGAGTGGCATTCGAGATGAAATTTCGGGTCTTCACGAGAATGTACGCGAAGTCAGCACCAACGCCCCTCCGGTTAGCTTAGCTGGAGTTGAGGGGATGATCGCTGAGTTCAGAGCTGATCATAAAAGTTCCGTTGAACGTTTGGAAAACACCCTGGGCGAACTTCGTGACGATCAGTGGAAACGAGTTGAGAGCATGATCAGTGAATTGCGCGAAGCCGAAAAAGCCCGCGTGGATCAGGTGATTTCGGCTCTTCAAGATGAAACCGATAAGCGTGTTTCACAATCGAAGGGCGATGCTCAACAAATGCTCGATGAAGCGAAGCGATTCGCTGACGAAAAAATTGAACAAGTCACCAAAGAAGCGAATGAAAAGGTGGAGCAAGCCGATAAGAAGCTCGACCTCTTTAAGCGTGAAGCTGACGAAAAAGTTCAATTAGCAAATTCACAAGCTGACGCTAAGTTGGACGCACTCACTAAGGAAACTCAAGGCAAGCTCGATCAGGCTAAAGAGTCGGGAGTGATGCGAGTTTTCGATGCCATTCGTATGGGCGACCAACGAGTGGAAGCGCAAAAGAAGATCTTCCGCAATAAGATTGCCGATTTAGAAAAGATTTATCAAGAACGCGTTGAGCACCTAGAAAAGGTTCTTGATGAGCGTGTGCAGTCGGTCAGTCGTGATGCCGAACTTTCTAAAGAGAAGCACGATAACGAACGCAAGAAAACCTTGCTTCAAATGGTGACCTTCTTTGATACGTTAGATCATCGCCTTCGTGGTTCGGTTCAAGAACTCGTGGCGCGAGAAAGAAACCGTGCTTCACAACCTGACGACATGTCGGTTAGCCAAGAACGTCGCATGGGATTCATGAAACGGTTCTTGGGTAAGCGCGATTTCGAACGCATGGAAGCTGAACGATTGAATCTTGAAGGCCAACTTCAAAAAGTGGATCAGGAGACCATCGATTCGCTTAAAGCTCGCGTCGAAGCCCTCGAAGACTTGCGCGGATTGTTGTTGATCACCCTGAAATGTGAAGGGGTTGAACCCTTCAGTTCATTAGGTGAAAAGTATGACACCTCGAAGCATGTTTCGGTGGATGAAGCACCCGCAAAACCCGATCAAGAACCTGGAACTATCGTATCCGTACGTCGTTGTGGTTATCTGATCGATGGTGAAGTGCTTCGACCCTCAGAGGTCGTCGTCGCCAGTGCGATTAAATCAGAATAAGCAATTCGCGCTAAAAAAAAGCGACCGTTGGAGCTATCCTAAAGGATAGTCCCAACGTTCGCTTTTTTTTGCTGTAATAATGGTCGCGGCAATGGCCGCTCCATCGTGCAAGCAAGCCTTCGGCTTGCGCACTCCTAAAGGGATGTTTTAGGATGTTTTAAAGTTTTGGGTGTAATACGTTTCTAATTCTATCCTGTAGGGGCAGGGCTCGTCCCTGCCCAATTCCTGGAAGTGCTATTCGAGTTACATATGTCTGTTTCATCGTTTAGAGGACGGTCGCCCACAAGGGACGCCCCTACAGGGGTAAATCACAATAAAAATCATCAGATAGTTCCCATGCTCCAAAAATCAATTTCACTTTTCACATTGTTGATTCTTCCCGTCATTGGACTTGCCGAGGACACTCAAGTCGGGAAACAAATGCTTCAAAACTTCTTCAAGCAAGAAGTGAAGCTCATTCAAGAGAACTGCCTGACGGGAATTGAGAATTTAGATCAGTGGAAGAAAAAGCGAGTTCAGTTACGAAATGAACTTAAAGAGATGTTGGGGCTCCTTCCTGAGCCTCCCCGGGGAGATCTAAAGGCTGAAGTTACGGGAACGATCGTTCGCAATGATCTCGGTATTGCTGTTGATAAAGTTCACTTTCAATCTGTGCCCAAGCTTTACGTCACGGGAAATGTGTACCGTCCATTGAAAGTTGAGGGGAAGGCACCTGCCATTCTTTACCTTTGTGGTCACGGTCGCGTTAGAAAAGGTAATGTGTCTTACGGTAATAAAACTCACTACCAGCATCACCCCACTTGGTTTGCTCGCATGGGTTACGTCTGTTTAGTTATCGATACGATTCAATTGGGAGAGATCGAAGGGATCCATCATGGTACTTACCGCTACGACATGTGGTGGTGGATGTCTCGGGGTTATACTCCGGGAGGAGTAGAGGCTTGGAATTCCATTCGGGCAATTGATTACTTAACTCAAAGACCCGATGTCGATCCTCAACGCATCGGAGTGACCGGTCGAAGTGGTGGAGGAATCGGGACTTGGTGGATTGCTGCATTAGATGATCGCCCTCAAGTTTTTGTACCCGTTGCGGGTTTAACGGATATGGAAGACCATGTCGTCAATGGTGTTATCGAAGGCCATTGCGACTGTATGTATCCGGTTAACTTTTATAAATGGGACTTCGCCAACCTCGCGGCCTTGATTGCTCCTCGCCCCTTGCTTTTTGCGAACACGGATAAAGATACGATTTTCCCCCTCGACGGTGTGGTTCGATGTCACAGTAAAGTGAGGAAGATTTATGAACTCTACAATAAGAAATCCCATCTGGGCTTGTTGATTACGGAGGGCCCTCATAAGGACACTCAAGATTTGCGAGTACCCGCTTTCAATTGGTTTGAACGATGGCTCAAAGGTAAAAAAGATGGGAAGCCCTTAACATTGACGGCAGAAAAGCATTTCGATGTAGAAGATTTGCGAGTTTTCAAAGCTTTACCTAAAGATGAGAAAACCACTCAAGCGCACGAATTTTTTGTTCCTGGTTTTAAAGCTCCAACAGTGCCGAAGAATCTCGGAGCCCTTAAAAATCTTCAATCGAAGTGGAAAGATGTGCTCTTGAAAAAGGTTTTGAATCATGAAGATCGCGTACAAGCACCATTGAGTCTCAAGAAGATATCGGAGTTTGAAGAGATGGGGCTCGTCGTTCGTGGTTTCGAGATGACCAGCGATAACGCGTTTCACCTTCCTCTTTGGGTGATCGAGGGGAAACAAAAGAAAGCAGGACGAAAAACTATTCTTCACGTATTGGATTCTAAAAGTGAACTCGGTTGGAGAAAACTGATGAACGCTTTTAAGGGAGAGAGAACGGAGAAGAATCGAAAAAGCTTTGCTTCAGTCCATCGTTTGGTGACCCAGCAGAATCAATCTTACATTTTATTTTGCCCGAGGGGAGTCGGCCCAACTCGATGGATCGATGATTTGAAGTCGAAGAAGGCGAATCAAATTCGCCGACGGTTTTCTTTGATCGGTCGGGCGCTAGAAGAGACCTATGTCTTAGATATCAGGAGAGCCATCCGAGCGACACGGAAGATTAAAGGACTCGAAAAGCAAAACATTACCCTTTATGCCGAACGAAATATGGCGACGTGTTCGGTCTACGCAGGGATCTTTGAACCGGGGGTGAACGATTTTTGGTTCTCTAATCTCCCGAGTTCTCACCGTTCAAAACCTGTTGATAACGCCCTCTTCAATGTCTTGAAGTACTTAGATCTCACTCAAGCATGTTCGATGTTATTTCCGAGGAAAGTTCAACTCGGGGATATCAACGGGAAAGACATGACTTGGCTATCCGGGTCTTCAAAGCTTTATCCCAATAATCCGTTGGTGATTTTTGAGTGATTGCGAAATTAAATTAATAATTCCCACTGTAGGGGCGTCCCTTGTGGGCGCCCGTTTACCGGGCATGCGTGAACCGTTTTAAATCATTACGTCGTTTCAGGAATCGGGCAGGCATTATCTTAGCATTAGCCATTAATGGGCCCTGCACCTACAATTTAAATTTCCCGCATGCGTTTTTTCGAATAATACAATAATCCGATGCCTAATTGGATCAGTGTTATGACGGTGATGAAGCAAAGCGCGATCAGTAGATGAGCCAATGATTCTATATCAAAATCAGCACTGAATTGCAGGCAGGTATTGACGTACGATATCGCAGGGCTTGAAATGCTCGCCCACTCTTGGGGCAACCAGAGCCACAGCTGCCACGGCAGAATGAAGAGAAAGCCGAATACAATAAAATAGGCAAACGATTGGGCCTGGATGGTGACGGGAAATAAAACGGTCGATAAAAAGGCCGTTGCTAATCCAAATGCTGAGAGCACTATAAACACCATCGCAAAGATCAAACCGAGAGTTAAGAGTTCAACCGCATCGCCTTGGTTAGTAGCGATAGTGCTTAAGCTCAACAATGTGAGTATGAGGGAGAATCCCAGTCCCAAAGGAAATAAATTAAACATGCCGCTCATAATGGTGTGGGCTTTTCCCTTCAGGATGTCGGAGCTCGTCAGTTTTGTACCTCGTATGAGTTCGAAACGAAGAGGATTCATTTCTAAGGCGATCGAAGAAACCATCGGACCCGGGATTGCGGCGACTAAATACAAAAGCAGAGCACTCGAACCCACCATAAAACCGATATGTAGAGCTGTACTATTCTTATTGCTTAAGTACAGAGGAAGGACGATTAAGAAAATGATGAAGAAGATGCTGAAGAGGGTCCAAAATGGAATTCGCCTTAAATTAGCACTACCGAAGGCTTCATAACGGAGCGCGTTGGCAAAGAAGGGATTCCATCTATCAGGGATGCCTTCTTCCATTTTTTGAAGCATGGTTTTCGTCCAGTTTGTCCTCGGGATATGTTTCCTCAGATTCAGCTGGGGAAGAGTTTTTTTAGATCCCTGAGCTCCACCCTGAGCGGCTGATAAAGCTGGAGTTCTGTAGTTCCTCTTTGCCGTCGAGAATCGTTTGGCTCTTCGGGCTTGGCTTCTCACTGAGATTAATAAATCAATACCAAAGGCACCTCCCGCCCCAGCGTAAGCTAGGGAGCCCGCTAAGAAGCCCATCGTGATGGGATCGATTTCTCTGGAAAAGATTCCATGGACGAGGGCCGTTAAGCCCATCCCCCCAAAGAGGCCTCCTTGGAGTGCTACCAGCAAAAAGAGGATTGAGATGATGGATGCGTGGTAAACCGATTTAGCTGAGTTCTTACTACGAACAGAACACGATAAGCCGATCAAGCCCAAGCTGGGAACTAAGATCGCCATCGCGAGAAGGCTGAGTGAAAAATCCCATACATCCGATCCACCGAGTAAAAAGAACGTACACGCTAAAGGGAAAGTTAAAATGATAAGGATCACAAAATAACCTGAGGCGGCTATCAGTTTTCCAATTAACAGTTGCCACATCGTGATGTGAGTCATCGCTAACATTTCGTAGGTGCCAGCTTCTCGCTCTTGAGCGATCGAACTCGCTGTGATCACAGGTACAAATATCAGCAATGAAGCAAAGAAAGTTCCTCGGTAAGTTTCAAAGGCAAGCTTCGCGACCGTTTCAGGCATCGGTTGCCCGGGATCGGGCCAAAGGAGTAACGGGAGCATTCCACAAGTGAAAAGCGTGATCAGGGTGATTCTGAATGCCCGCGCTGTTCTCAGATGATGAACAAAATCTCGATTGATGATCGGGCTCGCTCCTTTTAGAAGCCTCAATGGGCTTAGGATGGGAGCAAATAGAATTTCTAAGAGCGAGCGTTTTTTTTGAGCAGTTGAAAAAGCTGTGGTCACGAGTGCAAACGTCTGATGAATTTTAAACTAGAACTGAAAGTAGGCCCATAAACTGGAGTTATCATCAGCGATTCGACCGTAGAGAACAAACTTTTAAAACCGAATTCACAAAAAAAGGGGACGCTTCTTCGAAGCGTCCCCTTTTTTTATTTGATTTAAGTTCTTTATCGAAAGGAATTACTTTGCGGAGAACTTATGAACCGTCGTGTGACGATAGATTTCACCCGGTTTTAGAATCGAACTTGGGAAGTTGGCATGGTTGGGGGAATCTGGATATTTTTGAGTTTCCAAACAGAAGGCGTGGTGCTTCTCGTATTTGATTCCACCGGAGCCGGTCAAAGATCCATCGAGGAAATTACCCGTATAGAACTGAATGGCAGGTTCTGAAGTGTAAATTTCTAAAACACGCCCCGTCCCGGGATGGGTTACGGTTGCGGCGTGAACCATATCTTTATCCCCTTTGTCGGCGAGGACAAAGCAGTGATCGTATCCACCCTCAAAATCTTTTTGAGTGATTTGAGAAATACGAGAGCCGATGGCATGGGGAGTTGTAAAGTCGAGAGGAGTTCCAGAAACGGAAGCTAATTCACCCGTAGGGATCAGGCCAGCGCCAGCAGCTAAGACTTGAGGGGCGTTGATCATCACTTCGTGATCTAGGATTCCCTTTCCACTTTGACCGGAAAGATTCCAGTAAGAGTGGTTCGTCAAGTTGATAGGGGTCGCTTGATCAGTGGTAGCATGGTACTCAATTCTTAGCTCATCGTCATCAGTCAGAACGTAGGTGACGGACATGGCGACGTTTCCAGGATAACCTTCTTCCATATCGCTACTTTTGTAAGCAAAAGTGATGGCTTGGTCTTTAGAAATTTTATGTTCGAGATCACCGGGAAGATCCGCCAAGTTGAGAGGGACGGCTTTCCAAACAACTTTGTCGTAACCTTTAATTCCCCCGTGGAGATGGTTTTCACCGTTGTTGGTCGCGAGAGTGTATTCTTTGCCGTTCAGGGTGAATTTACCCTTCGCGATTCGGTTGGCGTATCGGCCGACCGTGCAACCGAAGTAAGGATTGCCTTCTTGCAGGTATTCTTCAAAGGTATCGAATCCTAAAACGATGTTGTCAAGTTTCCCATCTTTGTCGGGAGTCTTGAGTGAAACTAGGGTCGCTCCATAGTTGGTGAGCCGAGCTTCAATTCCGTTTTTGTTGGTCAGTGTGTAGATTTTAATTTCTGTGCCTTCTTTGCCATCGGCACCGGGCAGAACTCCGAATTTTGTGCTGTTCACCAGTTCAAGTCCTTTAAACAAATTACATGCAGGTAAGGTCAGAAGAACGAGTATCACAAGACTTAATCTTGCGGCTAGGTTAGAAGTCATCCGAACCTCCGAATCAGGATACAAAATCAATTTCCCGCTAACAAAAGGTGTTATCACCCTCAATGAACTCTGAATAGTGTATTTGAATACACATGAACAGACGCGTTGAATGAGGAAGAGAATGTTCTGTTAGAAACGATGTGAAGCGGATCACCTTACCATAAGGGATGATTTGTTTCATCGTTTGTTGAAGGTTTTGGCGGGTTTTTTTGCCCGGAACTTGGGACTTTATCGGTAGGAATGAGTGGGTTATCTAACTGGGCCAAACAAATTTGCGTTCAAAAATGTCGACTTAACTAGCCCGAAGCGCTAGCGAGAGGTCAATCCCTCGCTAGCGCTTCGGGCTAGTTAATGATATGCTCAATTTCGCATAGCTTTGATTGAGGGTTGGCACGGAGAAAATGCTTTTCGTGGGATGATTTAGTACGTTTTTAAGGCGCACAGATCTCAGGACACCCCTGAATCGCGACACATTCTTCGCCCAAGGCGGGTGCTGCATTACCGTCTCGGTAAAGATAGATCAAAGTGTAGATCGCATCTCCCAAATCTAAGAAGCTATCCCCATTGGTATCAAGAAGAACTCTCGATCCTTCGGTGTCTCCGCAGGGGAGCTCAGGCGAACTGTCTAAGTACAGGTAGTTTAAGAAATGTAGAGCATCCGACATATCGAGTACTCCATCCTGATTACCATCACCCGGGATTTGACCTCCTGCAAATTCGAGAGTAACGCGTTGAATGGAGCTTGAAGTGAGTCCGCCAGCATCGGTGACTTGAAGGAGCACATCGTAATCGCCGGGTAAGGGGAAGGTATGTTCAACTTCGACTCCGGTGGCATCGGATCCATCTCCGAAGCTCCAATGGTACTCGGAAATTGCTCCTTCCGGATCAGAGGAGGTGCTGGCATCAAACGCGATCGTTAGAGCCAGTCCCGTTTCCTCAAAGGTAAAGCTCGCTGTGGGGCGGAGGTTTCCTCCGGGACCGGATACGCTGTTGTCGGCTCCCGGTGTTCCACCTGGATCATCGGAAGCTCCCCAGTTGAGCGGATCATCGGCAAATTCAGTCGCAAGTCGACGCTCTAAGCTTGGGCCAGAGCCATCCGCATCTTCGTCCCAAGGAGAACGATCGTTAAATCGAACTGAATCTTGAATGACGTGTTGAACTTGTTCATCGGCATCCGTGCCGGGTTGGAGAAGGGTCAAGCGTTCACCGGCATTGTCCAAGGCTCCCTTGTAAGGACCGTAAATGGGAACTTCAGCAGGGACGTTGTTGATACTTCTGAAGAAAGAAGGATCGACACTCACCACTAAGGCATAGCCCAAGGGAGGGATAGTGGCTTGAGATGAAAACTCAAAAGACTGGGTGTCGGTGATGTCAGAAATACCTCGAAGCATCCAACCTCGATCGAGATCGGAATCGAAGAGAGAGAATTCGTTATTCGTTAAATTTCTAAGCTCGATGAACTCTGAGTATCCACCGGAAGGATTGTAGTGAATCTCGTTGATGACGACAGAGCTATTAGCAGGAGCGGCATTGGTATCTCCTTCACCTGTTCTGAAATCCGGTAAGCTTGAGGGTGAATCGACTCCGAAAGTGGGGCGTTCCAAGCTGGTGGATTCATAGCCTTGAGAAGTTAAGTAGAGGCCGAAGCTTCTTCCTAAGGACACCGGTTCGTAACTCAAACGAACGATATGGCCGGTGAGGTTTTCTGAACCATTGGCACTACTCAAGAAGATACGGCCTCCTTCAGGCGCTAATTCGATACTTGAGTTCGCGGGTCCCGTGGCAAAGTCTTGTTCGTAGATCGCCAAGTAACCTTCAGCGGGAATAATCGAACCAGCCGGCAGTTGGTATTTCTTTAATGAACTCGCGGTCTCTCGAACATCACTGACAAACCAACCACTGACGTCGACAGCTTCATCGGAGAAATTTCGAAGTTCGATGGCATCTTCAAAAACTCCTGTTCCTCCTACGAGAACTTCATTGAAGAAGATGAGATCTTCGGGAGATCCGGCATCCGTATCGCCTGGAGTTCCGCCATGATTTTGACTGGCTCTCCACGACTCGGGCCGTCGGGGGTCGGCTTCTTCAGAGCGAAGAACTAAGGTATACCCAAATCCATCGGCTCCCAGAGGCCAACCATCGCCATCGTTATATTCTACTTCAAGAATCTCATCTCCTTGAGCATTTCGAATCCGAAGGTTTTCCCCTCCATTGTCGAGGCGGCCTTCATACTGACCTAAAGGAGTAATCCCCGGATGGTCGTTTTCAAAATCCGTTAATGATGAAACCAAGACGATTCGCTCATCGGGAGCAAGTGAAGTCCCTTCGGGGAAGGTGAATGTAATTCCGGTTGTGAATTGTAAACCGCTTAAATTGAGGTCGTGAGATCCTGAGTTCCACAACTCAACAAACTCTGATTCCGAGGAATCGATTGGATTAAAGTGAATCTCTGAAATCCTTAAGGGACTGACATCCGATGAGATATAGAACGTGGCTTCTGTAAGTGCACTCCAGGTCGTTCCGCTTCGAATTCTCGCTTTGACGTGAGCGAAGCCATCGATAGGAACTGAGCCGGTGTAATTTTCAGCGGAGTCTGAAACACTTCCCGTACCAAATTCTCTAGGATCGTCACCATTCAGCGTGTAGTAAATCGTTCCGCTCGTTCCTTGAGGGCGAGACATATTGAGTTGGAAGTCTCCAGGAATTTGTCCGCCGTGTTGGGAAAATACCGGTGCGCCAACATTAGGATAAAGATTGGCAGATCTCAGTTGATTGAGAAAGATTCCTGGTCGTTGAGGGAAGTAAGAGTTCAGTAGACGATTCTTTTCTGGGATATAGTGAGAGTTCATGCGATAGAACTCATACGGACCGTTACTCGATGAGTGAACATCTCGTCGGTAGTCTCCCCAGCGAGCGCTCTCGGCGATAGCTGCTTTATCGATTTGATCAGCGCGATTCAACCACCGTTCTCGGACGGAGGTGGTGGTCAATGCACCTCCATTAAAGAGATGGCGGTGGGCTCGATCAGCCACTTTTAATCTAAAATCGGCGTTGGCTCTAAGGTCCTGAAAAACTTCTCCAGGAGAGTTGCCGTTATTGGCATTGATTCGATTACTCGAGGTGCTTTCAAAGATTCGTTCGGCATCCCAGCTCATGAAATACCAGGGTTGATTCGGAGCTCTTCGTCTAACGGCATACCAATTGTGGCTAGGCCAGTCCGCATTCGCCCCAAAGAAATTGACGAGCATGTAGTCAGCGAAGTGATTCGGTTCGAGGTACTCGAGTACTGAAAGATAGCCTGCAGTACTAGAGACATTCCCTCTCGATCGACTCAAGAGTTGCGACCAGGCCTGGCTATTCCCATCGACAGGATTTGCCGAATTCAATGCATCGTATTCTTCTTTTTCACCCCCAAGGTGCTCAGCGGCCATGGGTGCACTCGGTCTTTCAACCAAATTGTAGACTCCCCAATACAAGCCATTGAGATAAAGATGTACGTATCTTCCTCGAGATGCGAATCCACTCATTTCTAAGTGAGTGTCCCGAACCCACTGGTCGCGAATCATTTGGCCTCGAGAACGTTGGCCGCTGTCCCAGTGAATCCAAGAGTTGTTGTAATTCGATCTGAGAATGACGGTATCGAAGCTGTCGACCGGCGAACCTTCAAATAGCGGGTAATTTAACTTGGTAGGACCGTAAATTCCTTTAAAGAGCAAACGGAATGAATGCTTGGGAGATTTACTGGGCGAACGACTGGCTCCCCCGTGCATGCGAACTCCGCAATTGATGAAAGCGGCTTCTTTTCCATCGGGATGAAGAATCTCGACAGATCCCCCGCGTTCCCAGTTCACCCCTTCACCTCCTGGGTTGGGGTAGAGCCCGCTGTTTCCAAACATATCATTGATACTCATGACGATGGAAAGGGAGGGGATTTGGGTTAATGCTTCCACCATCGACGCACTGTAAGCAGGGTCGTCGACTACTTGGGGATCCATACCGTAATCAGCCGCGGGAGCTCCCCTCCAACTGTTGGGGAAGCCGCTCGGGTTGGCGGGTTGATCCGATACAAATTCGGGGTAGATGTAAGTCCAAGTGACAGTCGTAGAGGGTAGGTATCCCGTTTTATATGCGATGGCTTTAACGGTGATGACCGCACGACTCGTCGAAGGCGCAACCGAAATGGATTCACTGTAGAGCGTTCCCTGTGTCGTAGTCGGTTCTGAACCATTTAGGGTATAACGAATGTTCGCGTCACTGGGAACTGCGCTGAGTTGAAGATCGAAAGGATTGACGTAGAAACCGCGATCGTGACTTGCGATCGGAACAGAAACAATCCCGTTGATGGATTCGATAGCGCCGTTGTTTTCTCCGGGAGTGGGGGGATCCAGATATCCGATTTGACCACCCGTTCCGATTCCATAGGCGAGGTCCGAACGTTGTTCGGGATAATTCGGTGAATATTGAGAGACGGGAATTCGGGGGACGGCGTTGGTGAATAAGCCTAGAAAATCTCCCGAACTGCGAAGCTTAAAATTAGTATGAAGTTCACCGTTTCCTGAGGGGCGGCGATCTTTTCCTGATGCGTAGACGATCAAGCGATCGCCCGGTTCCAGTGTTCTTGAAGGAAAGATCCACTGGGAGGGATCGGTTTCGTCATCGCTTACGGACCAACCCCCTAGGTCGGCAACAGTATCACCGATATTGGTCACTTCAAACCAGTCGGAGCGGTCACCATCTTCATCGGTGATCCCCGTGACATTGGAAGCTAAGAACTCCGAGATGACGAGTTGCGCTTCCGGTGCATCGGGGTCGACTTCGTAGGTCCAATCAGCATTCGGTGTGAAGGGATTGACGGCTTCTGAAAGATCCGTAATCCCTGGATTGTTAACCCAGCCTACGGTGTAGTTCCCGGGGTCAAGGGCATCGAAGGTAAATTCATAAGGACCGGCACCGGTTCCACTGACTGAAGATGCGGGAACTCCGTCGATCAGTAAGTCACTGGCATCCACCCCTGTTACCTCTTCATCGAAAGTAATATCGATTTGGGAGAGGGACCGAACGATCGTTCCGCCACCGGGAGAAATGCCGGCTAATAGAGGGGGAGTTAAGTCTGGGCCGAAGGGATCGGAGATGTCGATATCAAATCTTAAGTCGCTACTTGAGATTTGATTATTCATAATGATAACGGCGACGACGTTTTCTCCATCGACGAGGTATCCATCAGGATCGGGGAGGTCGTACTCTTCGATCGTTCCGCTTTCGTGATTACTATCGGCGAAGCCTTCGTGATCTTTGTCTCCAGTGGCATTCCTTCTTAAAACCTCATCCCCGTTGATCCACATGATGAAGCCATCATCGTAGTCGACCATCGCAGTGAGCCCGGCGACTTGACTTGCATCACTCACGACGAAAGACTGTCGGAGGAACAACGCAGAGTAGTTGTCTTCCATCGGCGGATTGAGGGCTGACAGGTCTGTCCCGAAGGGACCATCGTCGTAACCGAAGGGGGCTTGTCCCGTCGTCCAACTCGAATCATCGAAGTCGGGCTCTTTCCACTCTTCGATGGGATCGGAAGGAGCGCTCAACCCACGAAAATAAGCCCAATCAGATCCAGGTGCGATGTAGACTACCGGATCAGCCTGGAGATGACTCGCGACGATGAGAAGGAGGATGGCAATTGCGAGAACTGAACGAATTGGACGAAGTTGAGTTCGTATCATTATTTTGAATGGAAGATAGGAAGGTTCGTAATCGACTGATGGAACAAGAGTTCTACAAAATGATGTCGAATGAGTACTCTCCAAAAACATCTCATCTCTTCGACTCAATAAGAAGATCCAAGAACCCAATTCAATTTGGAAATTATTATCCGATGGATGAGTGGGAGCGAGGTCGTTTTTAAGTGAGCTGGAAGTAAGAGATTGGAGTAGCTTTCAGACCCATTTTGAGGAAACTCCCATCTTAGACCACAATCGTTTATTTGAGTAGTTTTTGTTGCTGTATATCTTTATAGAATCGGTTTTTCCGACGTTAACGTTCTTGACCCTTCATCGGGCTGAAGCTTAGAATATATCTATTAATGGGTCAATTTTTAGCGAGCTATTTATAGCTCCTTATCAGTAGATCACTCAGAATCTTCGGCGAGATCTGATTCCACAGGATCTTTTAGGTTCTGAAGGTATCGGTACCGCCTAAAGATACGGTCTTTGCCTGCTCAACAAAAGCGTTCAAATGAAGTCTTTTAGGGGTGATCTCAGCAGATTGAAAGAATTTGGGTTTTCTTTTATCTGGTTTGAAATTGAAACCCATTTGGGTGGTCGTGATTCACCAAAAAACTGAGCCTTCTTTGTTTTAAATATTAAGTTTGAGTCTGTGAATCTCGTTCCTAAACGAGCTATTGGATTTTGGTTCTCGAGAGATGGGTACGCGCTCGTTACCACGCCGTCCACTAGCTTGCACAAATAAACGATCTACGATTTCTCGATGAGAGGGGATGAGTGGTCGTTTAAAACTGCACTCTGTGCCGAAAGGAGTTTTATGATAGGTAGAAGCTCTTTTACCAGGATCAGTTTCTTATTGGTCCTCTTCATCTTTCCTCAGCTTGTTCAAGCTCAGAACGATCCTAGCTTAGAAGCAGCTTTTGTTTTTGGATCGCGAAATCTCACCTGTGAAGTCGCTAATGAACCGGGTACTAACTATACGATGGTTCATCATATCAATAATCAGCCTGCAACGATCGCTTACGATGCAGGTAGGGGATGGGGTTACGAAGTCATCGATCCCGGTAATGCGGGGAGAGCCGGTTTCGCACAGTTTGGTCCCTTCGATGAGTCCGCGAACAATCGTAATGTGTTCACCGATCCGGGTTGCCAAACCGAAATCTACGACTCCTTCATCGGAGCGAAAGGTTTTACCACTCCCTGTAATGAATTTATTGTAGATCCTCCGGATCCCGAAGTACCTTGCTCAGAGGTCATCGACCCTGAAGGTATTGTTTTCCGTGTCGATGTTCCCAACGGGTTTTATCAATTCGTTGCAGTAGCGGGTTCTTCCGACAATGCCCACGTTTCTCGCATTTTAGTTGAAGATGGTGGTGAAGGTGCGCCCGTAGGAATCGGACCTAATCACGCCGTTCTTTTCAGTAACTTTAACCAAGCTCATCATGAACGAGGTCAGCTCGCTCGAACGGGTTTTGGTTGTTTCTTGCCTCCAAATGGGATTGACGTTCAGTTCATCGATCACGATGACGATGGTCTTCTTTCTGAAGATGGGCCCATTAGTCCCGTTTTGGAAGTCACCGAAGGTTACATTCGTGTGCATCAACTCCAAGGAAACGCAGCCACGGGTTTAGTTCGCGGCGCGGATGCGAATGGTGGAAACATGATTCTCTTAGAGCTCTGGAGAGTCGATTCCGATTTCGTACCTTCCGGTGGGGCATTCGTCGATGTCACTCGTACCATTTCCCCAATAGAACATGGTCCTGGCGATGAGATTACCGTCACCCTGAACGCTACTGGGGTCACGGTTCCTACCACCCTCACTGAAGGCCTACCTGCCGGTTTCAGTGTTGTAGATAATGGGGGAGGAACGGTCGAAGGAAGTAATTTGACTTTCTCTCTAGACGACGATGGCGAAGTGACCTACACCATCCGAGCTCCAGAAGATACTTGTCTCGCAACGACGATCGTGGGTACGGGTGAGCCTGAAGGAGGCTGCTCCGCTACTTACACTGGGGACACAGGGATGGTTTGCGCTGGTGCGCTTTCTACCCAGGGTGGTGTCCAAGATTTCTTGATCATCGGTCCCATCGATCTTGGCTTCGAGGTCGGAGCTGCTTGTGATGATAACGGTCTGCTTGGATCCACCGATTACCTCACCGATGGTGAATTTGGTGAATCTAACCTCGTTGTTGAAGAAGGTGATTTCGTTGAGCCCGATCATGGTGGTGCCGCTGGTGGTCTTGGAGTTAAGCCAGCAGGTAATCCCGATCGAAACGCGGGTGGTATTTTAGAAGTTTACCGCCTAAAAGCCGATCAGTCGGGATACATCAACTATGAGTTGCCTGAAAATGTGGGACCTACAGATCAATACCTCATTTACGCCATTACTTATCTCAACAACCGAAGCGATGCCTGTCGCGATGTTATCCTCGAAGTAGGAAGTGATGACGCGGTTAAGGTTATCGTTAATGGTGTCGTTGCTCACGTGAATTCCGTTTGTCGTGGAGTCGGTCCCTACGGTAATGGGGATCGCGTTCCTGTGACTCTGGTTCCTGGTTTAAACGATATAAAAGTCGCTACCATCGAAAATGGTGGAGGATCAGGAGTTCGAGTTGTCGTACGTGACACCGATGATTTACCCATCACCGATGGAAGCATCATCACCGATCTCATTCCTCCGGATGAAGTTCCTGGTTTAGACATCGACGTCGCTCGTTCAATCGATCCTGAAACTCACGCTCCAGGTCAACTGATCGAAATTAATCTGGAAGTTACGGGTGACCCCGCCGGTGCTGTGATCACTGAAACCTTCCCCGAAGGTTTTGCCGTAAACGATGATGGTGGAGGAACGGTCGATGGAAATACGATCGCCTTCTCACCCGCAGCTGCCGGAACGATTACTTATGTCATCCAAGCACCTGACGATCGTTGTGATTGTTCTAACACTTTTGGCGGCTCCATTGTTGCGGCCGAAGGTTGTAAAGCCGTCAGTGGCGCGAATACTATCATCTGCGCTTTAGAAGGTGGAGATTGTCCCAATGAACCTGGCGATGAAGACGCTGAGTTGATCGCTGCGTTCACTTTTGGTCCTCGTCTTCTCCTTTGTCCGTCAAATAATGATGACAGTATCACCTACACCAATTTGATCCAAGCGGGTCCCGATACGGTGATCTACAATCCTGATCTGGGTTATGGCTATGAAGTCATCTTGCCTGGTGATGCTTCACGCGGTGGTTACGGCCAATTCGGCGCCTTCGATGATTCTCCGAATAATCGTGGAGCATTCCCCGATGATGGTCTCTGTAATGACGCGATTTACGGTCAGTTCATCGGAGCGAAAAACTTCGCTATCCCCGTTTGTAACTCACTGCTTTTCGATCCTCCAGATCCCGATGCACCTTGTTCAGATGCCATCGCTCCCGATGGAATCATCTTCCGTGTGGATCTTGAACCTGGTCTCTACAAGTTCGTTGCAGCCGTCGGAGATGCTGAGAATCCTCACTCTCACCGTATTCTCGCTGAAGATGGTGGAGTAGGTGGTCCTGCTGACATCACGGATGCTCACGTGGTCCTGGTCGATAACTTCGATCAAGCTCAACAAGGAACGGGTACCCTCGATGCGAATCGGCCGGGTGAAGGTGTGTTTGCAAGAGTCGGATTCGATGGCCGCTATCCTCCAGAAGGAGATGGCAACGCTCCTGATCCTGTCTTTGTCAATATGGATGAAGAGGGTAAGGCCACTTCAAGTTGTCCTAACAGTCCTACATTGGAAGTGACGGAAGACTATTTGAGAATCCACCAACTCCAAGGGAACTCTAATCCTGGTTGTGGATGGCCTGCTGGTGGTAATGCCGGTACTTCGGGTGATCCTAATGGTGGTGACTTAGTGGTCTTGGAAATCTGGCGAATCTCGGACGAAGTTGATCCTGGTCCAGAATTCAAACGTGGTGACACGGATGGAAACGGTGCTTTAGAGATCACGGATCCGATCAATAACCTCGCTTTCCAATTCCTCGGTACCTTCACTCCACCTTGTATGGATGCAGCGGATTTCGATGACAACGGTAAGGTCGAAATTACCGATCCTATCGCTAACCTATCTCACCAATTCCTCGGTACGGCTCCGCCTGCTCCTCCTGGAAAGGAAGTTTGTGGTCCTGATCCTAGCGATGATGCGGATGGTGTCGATTTAGGTTGTGAAGTCGAACCCGCTTGTTGATTCATTGTGACGAAGAGATGTTTTGATCTTTTCGTAAAGCGAATGATTCACAATTAAAAAGCCGTTGAGGAACGATGTTCCTCAACGGCTTTTTCTTTGTTCAGGGATCATGTTGAAATTCAAAATGAAATCCCGTCTGTAGCGCCACCCCTTGTGGGTGGCCATTCCCAAAATTACGGAACTGAGATTTCAAAATCAAGTTGTGCTTTCAGGTTTAGGCCTGGGGCAAGCCCAGGCGCTACAGTAGGTTTATCCCAATCTCCTAAACCCTCTTGAATTGCTTACTTTTAAAGCATCCTGCTTTGCTCTTCAAAGAAGCGGGAGGTTAAGACTTCTTTAAAATTCCTGCATTACTAGGTTTTGTTCTTTTAAAGTTTCTGAACTCCGCACACAATTTAAGCGGTCTCTATATTTTATGCCTTTTAGTCTCTTACCAACCTCCTGTAGGTTTTTTGGGTGAGTCCTTTACTTACTACGGGGTGGGCGCGCGTTTGAGCACAATTGCTCTAATTCATCATTTAAATTTGATACTTCGAGAGCTCCAGGTATCAGTCACCACATTTGAATCGGGGGAAGGGATTTATGAGTCAGCTCAAAGCATGTCTTCTTAGAATACCCTTTTGTCTCTTAGTCGTTGGAATGTTCCTCATTCCAGATACCGTTTCAGCTCAATTGTTTAAAAACCTGGAAGGGCTCGGTCGCCGATTGGATGTAGGTGACCCCGAAGTGACCTCCACCTGGAGAGAAGGGCGTGAAGGTCCCAAAGGGATCACCACTGCCGATTTCGATGGAAACGGAGAATCCGACCTCGCCATCACGAACCTGGATGGAACCGTCACCCTACTTTACAACCACGGTGGGGGACAATGGGATCAAGCTCTACACCTGAAACCCGGTGCAGCCACACTCCGCGGTATCGTCAGTGATGACTTCAATGGAGATGAAGCCATCGATATTGCAGTTGCTGCTCCCATGGATTCTAAAACTTTTATTTACCTCAATGATGGAAATGGAAGTTTTGAAGAGCCTAAGGCTCTAAGAACTTTTCAGTTTGCTCGTGATTTAGAAACGGGTGATTTCGATGGGGATGGTAAACGAGATCTTCTCGTTGCCGGTTCTTCACGAGGAATCGTGCAGTACAAAGGCGATGGGGAAGGGACTTTCAACGAAGTCGGTGCGATGTCTGAGCTTCGACCTCAATGGGCCTCAGGAACTCGTCCCGTTTATTCGATGGTGACATTCAGGGCTCCCGGGGAAACTCGCGATTCATTAATCGCGACCCATGCTTACGATCGCGGTTTGATGACATTCAAGCCGAATGAAGAAAACCTCCTCAAGCATGAGCACGGTATTTTCATCGATCGTTGGGTCTACGGTTTAGAGATGGCTCCGATTTCCACTCCCGCCGATTCGGGTAAACCCGATTTGGTCATGGTTTCGAGGGACCATGGTGTCGTCAATGTCCATGAGTTGGAAGACCCCAGTGTCATCGATGGGAAATTCAAAATTGATCCAAAGCTCGAAATGGCGATTCCGGGTGGACCTCGGGATATCGCAATTATCGATTTGGATAAAGATGGCTGGAACGACATGGTCGTCGTCGTTCGCTGTTTAGATCTCGTTTTGGTTTACCAAAATGAAGGTGGTTTTTTAATTCCTTCAACCGAATTGCCTGTTGGAAGAAGTCCACGTCAAATCGTTCAATCTGATTTCAACTCTGACGGCAACACGGATTTTGCCGTTATCAATAGAGTTTCTTCTGACGTCAGCATCGCCTCGGGTCTTCCCGGCAAGGCGGGTTTGGGAGGCTCAAGCCTTATCTACCCCGTCGATGGTGAAGTCGCTGACCTCATCGTTTCTGATGTCAATGATGACGGTCGAGACGATGTGATTCAGGTTCACCGTTCCTCCAGCGATTTCAGTGTGCGATACGCTGAAGAAGGAGGAGCGCTCAGAGAACCTGTTTACTATCCAATGGGAACTTTGCCCAATGGTCAAAAGCTCGTCGATGTGAATAACGATGGGATCAAGGATCTCGTCGTGGCTACTTTGGGTCGATCAGGTATTTCCCAAGGAACGGTCACCATTCGATTTGCTTCAGCCGAGGGTGAATTTAGCGAACAACGTCAAGTCAACATCCCGGCCGAAGTCGGGGGAAGAATGTTTGGTGTCGACGTCGCTGACTTTGATCAAGATGGAAACGTCGATATCGTTACCGGTTTCTTTGATTGTCGAATCGGCTTCTTCCGAGGTAATGGCGATGGCACTTTTGAATTTACCAACGTGCATCGATTCCTCTACGAGCCCCGTGGATTATCAGCGGCAGATTTTGATAACGATGGAGACATCGATGTCGCTTGTGCTTCCTACACGGGGGATGTGAATGTCGTTACCAATGTGTCGGGTCTCCTCGACGAAAAAGAACTCGATATCACTCTTTACCCAACTCCGAGTAAAGGGAAGTTCGGAACTCAAACCTTAAGGATCATGGATATCAATGCCGATGATGATCCGGACCTGATCTTGGGATCAGGGGACGGGGTGATGGTTTACTTGGGGCACACTGGAATGCAGTTTATTCGTTCCACCCAAGCACTCCCTGGTACAGAGTTCCCCGCTTCAAGTCTGGTCTCGGCTGATTTTGATGGCAACGGCATCAATGATATGGCGGTCGCCTGTCAGATTCTTTCCTGTATCGTAGTTTTAACCGCGGATGAAGGCGGGAAGATGGTTCCGGCGCTCAGTGTCGACGTTCCTTCAGGTCGCCTGTTAGCTTCGGGTGATCTCGATGGAGACGGCTTCGCTGACCTTGTAGGTTCCGGTGCGGTCCTTTGGACAGCATTGAGTACTCGATCAGGAGACATCGCTCCTATTCCTTCAAAGGGTGAACGAGTTTCTGAGCCGGGTCCCGTTATCAATGAACTGCTCGCGATCAACAATCGCTATACCTTACCCAATTCATTGGGCCGACGTCCCGACTGGGTTGAAATCTACAACGGGGCTTCTGAAGCTGTCGATATGAGTGGATGGATTCTCACTCGTATGAAGATTTACAATCCTGAAGGTAATCCGACGAGAGAATATAAATTCCCCGCCGGATCGATCATCGAACCGGGTGGTTACCAAGTCGTCGTCTTAGCGAAAACTTTAAGAGATGAATTCCACACAGGCTTCCGTTTACCGGGACGCGGTGGACTTCTCCATCTCTTCGATGCTCAAGGCCGGGAACGAGATAGAGTGCCGTTCGGTCCTCAAGAGCCCAACATCTCCTACGCTCGCTTTAACGACGGAGCCCGAGGTTTCGCGTTCAACAACTTCCCCAGCCCGGGTCGAGAAAATATCGACAATGGCCCTGTTCCTCCTCGTTTTCGATTGACTCGTATTCAGTCTGCGGTCACCGGGGTGGATTTCCTCGAGATTCCAGCTCCGAACGAACCCATTCGACTTTTCGGAGAAGGTTCTGACGATGAAGGTATCGTGAATGTCACTGTCGTTTATCAACGTATGGATATTCCCGATGATGAACTAAAGCGCGTTATCCTCTATGACGATGGTCTCCACGGGGATGGTGAAATGCAGGATGGTTTGTTCTCAGGGGTCATCGAAGAAGGCTTGCCTGAAGGCGCTTCCATTCGCTATCAACTGGCCGTTCAAGACTTGAGTGATAACCTCACGACTTTCCCCAACCCGGCGGCTCCTTCTACCCTAACGGGAAATGTTGGGTTTTATACCCTCGCCATGCATGAAGGAGATTCTACGCTTCAAATTTCTGAAGTCGTGGCTAAGAACGAAGAAGGTCTTCGTGACGAGTTGGGAGGAACTCCCGATTGGGTTGAAATTCGAAATTGCGGTGACCGCGCCATCTCTCTCGATGGAGTCCTCTTAGGGGACGGTTTCCCCTCGAGTGACCGTTGGATGCCGTTGCCAAGAAATAAGCAATTGGCTCCAGGCGAATTCCTAGTTGTCTACTGTGATAACGATCGGGAACAAGGTCCTCTTCACTCCGGTTTCACCCTCCCTGATACCGGTCGTCAGATCGTATTGGCGAGAGCTATGGGGAATGGAGCTCACTCGATTCTAGATATCGTCGACTATGGCAAACTCGATCCTGACACTTCTTACGCTCGTACCGGTTGTTGGGGAGATTGGAAGATCTCAAAACCGACTCCCGGAAAAACGAATGCAATCTTTGCGGGTGATGTCGATATGTCGGGATCCGTTAATCTCTCGGATGTCATCGTTTCCTTGCTCTATCTCTACAAAGGAACTCCCATTCCTTGTTACGGAGCCGGAGATGTAAACTCGGATCAGGTACTCGATATCTCTGACGCAGTCTACATGCTCAACTACCTCTTCATGGGTGGAGCAGAGCTACAAGACTCTGCCTTAAGCTGTGAGACTCCAGAGGTATAAGTAGTCGGCTCTAGTAGCAGGCTCGCTCCGCGAGTCGTGTTACTTTACTTCCTATAATGGATTGGTTTTTTTAAGAAAGCCTTACTCACGAGCCAAGTGATTGAGTTCTTCAGGTTGTTTTTGCAAGAACAACTTTTTTGCCTCGTACGACTCGCGGAGCGAGCCTACTACTAAAATCGTGAGCCGGTACAGCAAAAAAAGAGCGCAGTGCGATTCGCACTGCGCTCTTTTTTTATTTCATAAATCGTAGCCGAATTTGTAAAAATTTGGCCAGTAATCGTTTCCATCCAAACTTTTACAAGTTCGGCTACGGGCGTCTTCCAAACATTGAATGTTTCAAATTTATCCCTTCGAAACCCGCGAAATAAACTTCCCTGTCGTCGTATCTACTCGAATGGTATCCCCTTGATCTAAATGTTCGGGGACTTGAAGAACGAGGCCACTTTCTAAAACGGCTCGTTTAGTTCTTCCGGTTGCGGAGTTCCCTTTAACGGTGGGATCACACTCGGTGATCTTGAGATCTAAAACAAGGGGAAGTTCAATTCCGATGACTTCCTCTTCAAAGATGAGGGCTGAGATGCCTTCCATATTCTCAATCAGATACTGACTCTCGTCTTCGAGCATCTCTTGGCTGAGAGGGAATTGATCGTAATCTTGAAGGTCCATGAAATGGTGATGAGTACCATCGCCATAAAGATATTGAACCTGTCGTTTCTCAAAATGCGGTTCGACGATACTGTCTCCACTTCTGAAGACCTTATCGACTTTTCCCTTGGTTTTAAGGTTACGAGCCCGGATCTTCCACAACTGGTTACCACCTCTGGCCGATGGAGTTTGAATTTCTAACTTTTCAACGACACAGGGGGCTCCGTCGAGTTCGATGATGAGGCCGCGTTTGAGATCTCCCGGTGAGGCCATGGATTTCAGTTTCCTTTTTAAGTTTAGAGAAATAAAGCTCCCCGAGATCGAAATCCCGGGGAGTTGAATTCAGTGTCTCTCACTATATTACCGAGTTCAGGAAACTTGCCAAGAGGGAGATTGAACTCAGAACGTGGTTGGGCGAATTTTTATCACTAAGAGGTTCGCCTGATCGGTGTTAGGAATAGCGTTGGCTCGAATCAAAATGGGGACATCAGCCTTTAGTTTTTGGTCAAAACTCCAGTTTTGAGTTCTTTGCTTCGGTAAGACGACCGGAATAGATTGGGTTGTCGTGGTGTGGATAGCCGATTTTGAGGCTTTGCTTTCCTGTTGGCGGTAAAGCGGAATGGTCAGGGAACTTTTCGTCCAATTTTCTACGTCCACTTGACCCCCATTGAGGTTCACTTGGTAATAGCCTTCTTCCGAGGTGGGCTTAACCAAGAAACTCAGCTCCGTACCATCTCCCACTGTGCTAAGAATGGGGGTGATGGTATCTAAAATCGCAAATCCGGTTCCTCCGCTTACGACGAGAACGTTGGACACATAAGTCGTCATCTCTGACAGGCGAATGATTTGAGGGGTATCCACAATACCGGTGATTCCTCGTTGGTAGGTGGTTGTTTTTGCATTCTTGAGCGCCTCTTTCCAATCCTTCTTAAGCTCTGAAGAGTTGGGGAGGCGGCTTCTCAAGGCTGCTGACAAGATGGACCGCGGGCCTTGAATTTGCTCAAACTCAATGATGTAACTTTGAGTTTGTCGTTTGATCCTTGCGTTGATTTTTTCGGTGAGACGATCGTGGTGATCTTTGGTGGTGACTAAACCAAGAAGACTACTTCCTGCTTGTTGAGTGCTTGTTCGTTGAGGAAAAAAGATCCATCGAGCTGATGGAGGGATTTTTTCCGATTCGAAAAAGACGGGCAATGAGTCTTCGATGTCATTGTCTTCAAGTTGAAGATTCTTGGAAGTGATGGAGGAAGTTCCGGTGATCCAGCTTTGACCATCAACCAAAGGGCGATCAGGATTAAAACCGATGAGCCACTTAATATCGTGGAACTTAAAATACTTATTCTCTGAAAGGATATGTTCTGAGTAAAGCGACTCAGGGCTTCCTAAGCGGTGAGCTCTAACGATGACCAAGGCCCCATCATGGTCATCAGTATGGGCTACGATCAGTGCTTGTTTAGAGTTGTCAGGCAGAATGAAACTCGAAGAGAGAAATGAGTCTTGGAGAGTGGGAAGCTGAATGTTCCATTCTTCTGCTTTAGAGGATTTTAGCTCTCCCTTCTGTCGAATCTCGCTGATGCCTAAATCGATCCAGAGATGGTTTTGGTGGGGAATGGAATGGATTTGAGTTAAGAGTCGAGTGCCGAGTGAGATTTTATCACTAACGGGAATGGAGACGGGGATGACTCCCGTTTGATTTACTTCTTGGGAACTGATGAAAACTTGATCATCAATATGAGAAGCCGAAAGTCGTTGCCCGATTCGCCCCTCGACGATCATCAATTGAGATCGACGATCGCTCAATAGCTGCAAAAAGGTGTCTTCTGAAAGGATTCTGTTTCCTTGTTGCCAGCCGGGATGAATCGATTGGAGAGCTGAGGGATGGGTGAGAATGCACTCTAAGCGAACTTTTGTCTTACAAAAACTGTTGAGGGAGGAGGTGGCAGCTTCAAAGCGCTTATGAAAATCTTGAGAGCTAGTGACTTCGTAGACGCCATCCCCTAAGTGCTTAAAGTGAGATTGCATTCCAGGATCGAAGAACTCAGGGTACCGTTCGATGAAGGTATCACGATCAAACTCGGGTCCGCTAATGTCATCGATATATATACGAGGATTGTGCTCTTCATCATTTTCGTGAACCATGAAACCGAAGTAACTCAGGTTGGTGATTTCCCCGGGAAGGAAAAGGTCGTCACTCAGTTCCCCGGTTCGCACAAAAGATCGCATCGGTTGAAAGGGTTTGAACTCTTGCCGGCGTTGTTCATCTTCTTTGCTAGAACGAATTTTTAAAGGCCAAGTCAGTAACAATTCTTTGTATTCGTTGTAATCCCCTCGAGAGATATTGGACAGATCGTAAGTTTTACGAACGTTGTTATCTTTGAGTACGAGGCCTTCACCCCAGGTGAGGTGAGGCAGGCTCAAGGCTAAGCCGAGGAGGAGGCAGGTACGGAAATTTTTCATGGTAGGTCTCTTTTATATTATTGAGGATGGGATACGAGGGGAGTCGGGTGAATTTGAGCAAAAAGCTCGATGGAGCTCTTATCAGAAGCTCGGTTGTTATCACGCTCTTTTTGCTGTGAAAGCCAAGGCTTCCAAGCTTCGGGAGTCGATCCGAAATCTTCTCTGGCCAGAGAAATAAGTGCGTTTCGCGCTAAACGCTTCACGTTTGGATCAGCCAATAGTTGGACTAAAGATTCCAGGGCCGAATGATTGTTCAGGATTTGAAATTCTCTGATGATGGTAGCTTGGGTTCGAAGAGGAAAATTTCCGACCCGTTGTGCTAACTTTTGCGGAGCTTCGAGAGGGAACAGAGAAAGCAAGCTCACGATGGTTTTAGAATCGTTGGGCTTTTTCTTGAGCTGAGTTTCGAGAAGTTCGAAGACTTCGGTTTTTCGTTCATTTAAGACTTGAGCGAGATGCTGAGTTTTTTGGTGGAGTTGATATTGATTATGGTTTCTCTGTTGAAGACGTTGGAACTGGTGCCAGCGAGTGAAGATCTGAACGAGAAGCTCAACAGCCTCCTGAGTGGGAATTTTCCCAATCGTTTCGATGCAGAGTTTTCCAGTGGTATCGGGTCGTTCAAGCCAGGGGCGTAAAAGCTGGATGCTTCTAGAGTCACCTAAGAGAGCTAAGCTTTCCAGGTACTCGGGTTGAGGGCCAAATTGATGAATTTGGTTTTTGAAGAACTCCCAAGTCCCTTTGGGTCGAACTTGGGCAAGGGTATTCAAAAACAATTTCCGTTGACCTTTGGTGAAGCCACGATTCGCCAATGATTTACGGTTTTGTTTCCTCGAGATGCTGCTTAAGAATTTTGCTAAGGCTTTGGAGTCGAATCTCTGTGTTTCTATCAGCAACTGTCTGAGCGAATCAGATTCGACTTGGGTCGTGATCAAACTTCCTTGGAGTCCTGAAAAGAACAATTCTTCAGTTCTTCTCGGCGATGCTTTTGTTAGAGAAAGAAGAGCATAAGCTCGAATCGATTCTGAGCGGATCTCAGGATTCGTGAGATACTTTTTAAGTAATTCTTTTTGGGTGGAATTTCCCTGGGTTCGACTACTCTTCAACAGTTTTCTCACCAAATTTGTGTTCTCTAAAATTTGAGAGCTGTGAGCTAAACTACTGGGAGAGGCATCGAGTAAGAGTGCGTGTAGAATTTCTCGTGAAAGTGAAGCTTGTTGAGAACTTGTCGCTAGATGAACAAGTTCTCGATGGAGGTCTTGATCGTTGAGTTGAGCGATATTTAGAAGAGCTAAGCTGAGTTCATGTTTTTTGAGGCGAGTATTAAGAAGAGTTTTTAAATCTTGTTCACCCTTCAAGAAATTAACCTTGAAATAATCTCGATTGAACTCCGTCGGGTTTTCAGATGTGAGGAATGCAACAAAGACGTTAGCTGGATCCAACGAGGGATCTTTTTCTTGATTGAATTTCTTGGGTTGAGGAAGAGGCTTGCCTGGGGGTTTTTGGGCTTCCTCTTTCTTAGTGAGGCTGGGTGAGAATGATTTTTGATCGTCGTTAAGGAGAGGGTTCGAGTTTAAATAGATTGCAAGTCCAGTTATTAACGCGCAGGCGGCACTCGCTAAAAGAGTGAGTTGAATCCAATTTTTCCTTTTTCTTCTTTGAGCCAGACGCAGAGTTACTCGATCGACCACGCGCTCGCTTGCAGGTGAAGGTTCTGAGAGAGAGTTTTTTCGGAGTAACTCTTCTAATCTCTTTTCATCCATCGGATTCAACACTTTGTACTTTCGTTCGGAGGGCTCTTACGGGCCTTCCCTTGAATTTCATTACCGTGATTTTCCTTGCCGAGTAGGGCCATCAGCCTTTTCCTGGCGTGATGGAGGTTCATTTTGACACTTTCAATCGAAGTCTCTAAAACCTCAGCAATTTCCGATTGATCGAGCTCACATTCGTAATGCAAGCTCAAGGTCACTCGCTGTCGAGTAGGGAGCCGTGAAATGGCTTCTTCCAATTTGTCTTTCAACTCCACTGCTTCTAATCGTGGGATGGGTTGATCTTGAAGCGGAGCTTCCGGTTCTTGGACATCCTCCAAAAAAGAATCCTTAGGTTTTTTCTTTCGGAGGTGATCTCGAAAGAGATTCACCAGAATGCGTTGAAACCAAGGAAGGATCGCTTGATTCTTTTTGAGCTTATCAAGTTTGACCAAGCCCTTGTACATAGCCTCAGACACGAGCTCTTCTCCAGTAGAGGGATCACAGCCTAGTCGGTGAACGAGATTGAGTAAGCGCGGACTGAGGGTCCTGAGCAACATTTCTTGTGCGTCGGGATGGCCTAACCGGGCTCGATCGATGAGGTCAGAATCCAAGGGCAGCATCGTCTCGGGAAATTTGAGCCAATCAGCTCGGCCTAGCGCCCTAGGGGCCAGTGTCCTAGTAAAATGAGCCTCGCGTGAAAGGGTTGCCCGGATCTTTGGGCTTATGAACTCCAAGACGGGTCGGGGTGGCTGGGGGTAAAAATTAAAATCGTCTTTTTTCAAAAGATTGGCGGAAATTGAGATTTAAAAACAGCTTAATACTGCTTTTAAATGCTGATGGGGAGGCTTGAAGGAATCGATGGGCTGGGACCTCCACTGTAACCCAAGGAAAACTAGGGACCAGAAAAACCCGTGCTTCGAAGGCATTTTTACCCTCCGTTCCATTGAAGACTCTCTTCACCATCGCTAAGATCACCTTCATGACAAAGCCGACCATTTCTTTATTTATTCCCTGCCTTGTGGATCAGTCGATGCCGGAGATCGGTATGGATATGGTCGAAGTTTTAGAGCGCTTAAACTATCAGGTGACTTACAATCCCGCTCAAACCTGCTGCGGGCAGCCGGCCTTCAACGCGGGTCACCGAGAGGAAGCTCACTCTGTAGCCAGTTGCTTTTTAGAGGCATTCAAAGAGGCCGAGTGTATCGTTTGCCCGTCCGGATCCTGTGTCGCCATGGTGAGGAAGTTTTTTCCTCAGGTCTTTCAGTCTTCAAAAGAATTGGAGATCGCAAAGTCTCTCGAATCAAAAGTGTTTGAATTCACCGAATTCCTGGTTCGAGAGGGGAAAGTGAATGAGCTTTCGGGTCAAGCTGAAGGGAAAGTGGCATTCCATAACTCTTGTCATGCGATGCGCGAGCTGAGACTCATCGACGAACCGTGGGCTGTCTTGCGAAAAATTGAAGGTTGTCAGTGGGTTCAGCCCGAAGTCGAGCCCACTTGCTGTGGTTTTGGGGGATTGTTTTCAGTGAAGTTTTCACCGATCTCACAAACGATGGCAAAAACCAGGTTAGAACAATTCGTCGACTGTGGAGCCGATACACTGGTGACCAATGACCCAGGTTGCTTGCAACAATTGAAGACCGAAGCTTCAAGCAAGTCCTTGGGCATCGACATCCTTCACTTAAGCCAATTCCTAAATCGAGCTCTCAACCATCCGGGAGTTCGTTCATGAGTCAACTTCAGTCCTTCCTCGATAATTCAGAGAATAAAGCTCTCGATGAAATTCACCGCAAAAAGATTATCAAAGCGGTAACAAGCTATGACCAGACGGTCATCGGAATGAAGTCGGAGCAATTTAAGGATTGGGCTCATTCTCGGGAAGTTGCCGGCAAGATTAAACAAGCGACTTTAGATCGACTCCCGGATTACTTAGAAGAATTTGAATCGAAGATCCAAGCACGAGGGGCTCAAGTTCTCTGGGCAGAAGATGCACAAGCCGCTCGAAGTTTTATCGATGAGATCATAGCTCGTCACAAAGTGAAGCAGGTGGTGAAATCCAAATCGATGACGACTGAAGAAATCGATTTGAATGAGCATTTGGAAGAGCAAGATATCGAAGTCTTTGAAAGCGATCTCGGCGAACTCATCGTTCAACTGGCAGGAGAAAAACCCTATCACATCGTTACCCCGGCGATGCATAAATCAAAAGAAGAGATTGCAGAACTCTTCAATGAGAAATTGAATTCGGATCCCGATTCAACGGCAGAAGAATTGACGATGACGGCTCGCGCCTTCTTGAGGAATGCCTATGTTACTTCTCAAATAGGTATCACGGGGGCTAATTTTCTCATCGCAGATGAGGGAGCGGTGGTGATGATCGAGAATGAAGGAAATGGGCGCCTTTCGATGGCTTGCCCACCCGTTCATGTCGTGGTCGCAGGAATTGAAAAGATGTTGCCGCGGCTTCGTGATCTTCCTTTGTTCCTTCCCCTGTTGTCAACTAGCGGAACGGGGCAAGAGGTGACTTGCTACAATTCGATCATCAAAGGGCCTAAGGGCGAAGAAGAAGTCGATGGCCCTGAACATATGTATGTCATCTTATTGGATAACGGTCGAAGTGAACTGTTTCAGGATGAAGAATTTCAGCAAGCCCTGCGGTGTATTCGTTGTGGTGCTTGTTTGAACGCTTGTCCTGTTTACCGAACGATTGGAGGGCATAGTTACGACACCACTTATCAAGGCCCCATCGGTTCGGTGATCACTCCTCATCTCCGAGATCTCGCTTCTTTTGGCCACTTGGCTCAGGCATCGAGTTTATGCGGAGCCTGTACTGATGTTTGCCCGGTGAAAATTGATCTCCACCATCTGTTATTGGAAAATCGCTGGCGAAGTAAGAAGGCAGGTTTGTCTGGGATCAAGTGGGAATTGATTTTAAAGATTTGGGCTTGGGTGTTTAAAAGCCGTTCTCGGCTGAATGGAATGTCGAAGTTTATTCAACTCACTCAAGGACTTGTCCGAATGTTGATGCCTAAATCTCTCCGAGAAAAAGTTCCGAGGAGAGCGAAGAAAAGTTTCGGCGAGCTTTGGAAGGAGCGTCAACAGTGAAGGATTCTCTTTCGCAATCATCAACAGCTCGGGATCGAATTCTCATCCGACTTAAAAGGGGAGTTCCTGAAAATCCCGCGCCCCTTCCTTCGGTACCTCAAGATCACGAGCACTTCACGTCCTATCTCGATGTGAAGGATCGAGATTCGCTTCTCGGTCGATTTCAGCATCGCTTCGAAGCCTTACAAGGAGAGTTCTTTCTAGTTGATTCACCGCAAGAGGCGGGGAAGGCCTTATCAAATTTAGTATCAGGAATTGAGCCGAATCGTATTCTGAGCCAGGACGACTCCCTCATTGAGAAGGTTCTAAAAAGCAGCTCATTAGCCTCGGAGAAGGTGAAAAGCACCGACGATCTTTTAGCTCAAGACTCGTTGTCTTTCGAAGCCTATGAAATTGGCGTTACCACCGCCTTTAAATTAGTAGCTCGGACGGGTTCGATTGTTATGACTTGCCGTCAGGCTGCAGGTCGGCGCCTTTCCGTTCTACCGCCTTTACACATCGTTATTGCAAAGGCTTCCCAGCTGATCCCTTCTTGGGAAGAAGGGATAGAAAGCCTGCGGGATGAATCTGATTTCAGTTACGCTAGCTTCATCACGGGCCCTTCTCGTACGGCTGATATCGAGAAGATTTTAGTGTTAGGAGCCCATGGCCCTAAACGCTTGGCGTTGATACTGATTAAAGAGTGAAGAAATGAAAATATTAGCTCACCGTGGCGCACGTCAGCAGGCTGAAGATAATTCTTGGGAGGCATTTAAGATCGCCCAAGAAATGGGAGTCGATGGAGTTGAACTCGATGTCAGACAAACTTCCGATGGGCAGTTGGCGCTCTTTCATGATCGATGTTTAGCTAATCGACAAGAGGTCTCTCAGCTCACCTTTTCTCAAATACAAAATGAGCTTAGCTATGATCTCTTAACATTGGATAGAGCGGTTGATTCTTTCGATTTCGACATATGGAATGTCGAAATGAAAGAATGGAGTGGCTGGGATCAAACTCTCCCTCTACTTGAAAAACTAATTCAAAAAGAACGACGAGTTGTCGTGACTTCGTTTGAGCATCAGGGATTGGTGGCGGCGAGTGAAACACTCCAAGGAAAAGAATCTAATATCGAATTTGGAGCTTTATTGGCCTCGAATCTTCAATTAGATTCTGAGGCTTACTTTACTTCTCTTTACTCTTCGGGGCTCAGTACTCTCGTCTTTGAACTAGGCCCTCTGTCGAAAGAGATGATTCAACGAGTGAAGAGTCTCGGTTTTTCGGTTTGGGTATACAGCGCCTTCAGTGATCGCGATTTTAACTGGTGTCGCGAGCAAGGATTGGAAGCCGTTATAACGGACCATCCTTCTGAGTATCTGAAACTGAAAAACTAATCTGGGAAAGTGAGACTGAATATCAATGAGGCTTGAAGCGGTTGGCAAAGTAGATGACTTTGTTGAAAACGAACCCAAAGAAGTTCAGATCGGAGCGAGGCGAATCGCGATTTATATGGTCGAAGGAAAGTTCTATGCTCTGAAGAACATCTGCCCCCATCAAGAGGTGCTCCTTCACCATGCTCCTCCCCAAAATGGGAGAGCCGTTTGTAAAGGGCACGGCTGGGAATTTGATTTAAAAACCGGAAAGTGCTTGAGAGGACAAAAAGATCATAAGGTCGCCGTCTATCCCACGAAAGTTGAAGATGGGATTTTGTATATCGATTTGGGCTGATTTGTCGGCTAAGTTTTTCAAAAATCTGACCTCTAAGCCCCTGCCTCCCAGGATGAGATGTTATATGATAGGGGTTTAGTTCATCTGATCTATTTAGAGCGCTGGTTATCCCCTCTGTAGGGGCGTCCCTTGTGGGCGGCCGATTCCTGAGCATACGTGATCCATGCGGCTTTTTACGTTTTTCAGGGAATAGGGCAGGCCATTCCTTGGCGTTCGCCGATTAATGGGCCCTGCCCTTACAGGATCAATCTCATTACAAAAACTACTCTAACACCTCCCTCCACGAGGCTCGTCTTATGTTCAAAGTTACACCATTACTCTTTGCAGCATCTTTCACTTTAGGTTGCTTGCTTCTAAGCACGCCGGCCATCTCCGATGATTCCAAAAAAGAATCGCCCAAAGAATGGAAAGTCGATGCTCCTCTGTTTAAGACTTATGACGCGAAAATAAAAACGGATGAAGGCACGTGGATGAGCGTCGATGTCAGCCCCGATGGAAAAGAAGTTGTCTTCGATCTTTTGGGTGATATCTATCTCTTGACTCTCACGGGAAAAGCTAAGCCTTTGACTGAAAGTATCGCTTGGGACATGCAACCTCGGTTTAGTCCCGATGGAAAACGCATCGCCTTTACGAGCGATCGAGGTGGAGGAGATAATATTTGGATCATGGATAAGGATGGTTCGAACTTAAAGCAAGTGACGAAAGAATCCTATCGCCTGATCAACAGCCCTGTTTGGACTCCTGACGGTCAGTACATTGCCTGCCGAAAGCATTTCACCTCTCGTCGTTCTTTAGGAGCCGGGGAGATTTGGCTTTTCCATCACACGGGAGGTCAAGGGATTCAGATGGTCGCTCGTCCTAATGATCAAAAAGATCTCGGTGAACCCGCCTTTTCTCCCGATGGGCGCTACCTCTACTACAGTCGAGATGCGACTCCCGGAGGCGTGTTTGAATACAGCAAAGATTCCAATGGTCAGATTTACTCTATCTTCAGGGTCGATCGGAAAACGGGTGAAACGCGTCGTTGGTTGGGGGGAGCAGGGGGAGCGATTCGTCCGACTCCTTCTCCCGATGGAAAGACTCTGGCTTTTATTAAACGTATTCGGTTCAAGAGCGTACTCCATCTTCAAGACTTAAAGACTGGAGCTATTGAGCCTATTTACGATGAACTCGATCGCGATATGCAAGAGACATGGGCGATTCATGGTGTCTATCCCACTATGGCTTGGACTCCTGATAACGAGTCGATCATCTTTTGGGCGGGTGGAAAAATTCGCCGCATCGATGTGAAAACCAAGAAGGTGGTCGATATTCCCTTCGAGGTCGATCACTCCCGAAAAATGGTGGAATCCATTCGCCATAAAGTGGAAGTTGCTCCCTCGAAATTTTTAACGCGAATGTTACGTTGGGTGCGCGTTTCTCCGGATGGAAAAAACGTGGTCTTCCAAACTTTAGGTCATCTCTGGATTCGCAGTTTGCCCGATGGCAAAGCCAAGAGATTAACCCAACAAAACGATCATTTTGAGTTTTACCCCGAGTTTTCAAGGGACAGTAAAAAAGTTGTTTATGTCACCTGGAATGACGAGACATTGGGATCGGTCAGTGAATTTGATATCGCATCTGGCACTACGAAGAAGCTAACTCCAGAACCCGGGCATTATATTGAGCCCGCGTATTCACCTGACGGGAAGCTGGTGATCTTTAGAAAAATCGGAGGCGGGACGCTAAGAAGTTCTCTCTACTCCATCAATCAAGGGATCTATACGATCGGTTCTAATGGAAATAATCTTCAAAAGCTCAACGCCAGTGGGAGCAGTCCTCACTTCGGTAAGGCCAACGATCGGTTTTATGTGTTTACGTACAGCTCAGGGAATCGCGTATTAGCCAGTTACGACCTTCGCGGAGAGAACCAACGAGTTCACTATTCAAGTTCCAATGCTACCGATATTCGAATCTCACCGGATGAGCAGTGGATTGCTTTTGTCGAGAGATTCAACGTTCACATCGCCCCCTTTATCGAAACCGGAAAGCCCATTCATGTCGGCCCAGGTTCGCGAAGCATTCCTTTAAAGAAAGTCACAAAGAATGCAGGAGAACATATCCATTGGTCGGGAGACTCTAAGCGCTTACATTGGGTTTTAGGTCCCACTTTATTTACCCGTGAACTCACTGACACCTTCGCTTACTTGAAGGGAGCCCCCAAGGAATTGCCTGATCCTCCGAGTACAGGGATTCAAATTGGGTTTGAGCATCCCACGGCAAAACCCAAAAGCAAGATCGCTTTAGTCGGTGGCCGAGTGATAACCATGGAAGGGGATGAGATCATCGAGAACGGAACGGTTGTCGTTCACGGTAATCGAATTCAGTACGTTGGTCCGAGCGGGGGAATTGTCCTTCCTGAAGACGTTGAAGTGATCGACGTCAAAGGTAAAACGGTTTTACCCGGTCTGGTCGATGTGCACGCTCACGGTGCTCAAGGAACTCAAGGTATCATCCCCCAACAAAATTGGATTTCGTACTCCGAATTATCTTTCGGAGTCACGACGATTCACGACCCATCCAACCATACCCAAACCATCTTTGCTGCCAGCGAGCTTCAAAAAGCCGGCAAGATCGTTTCTCCCAGAATCTTCTCAACAGGAACGATCCTCTATGGAGCAAGCGGTGACTTCAAAGCTGAAGTTAACAGCTTAGACGACGCCCGATTTCATTTAAAACGAATGAAAGAAGTGGGGGCGATCACCGTAAAAAGTTACAACCAACCTCGACGGGATCAACGTCAGCAGGTGCTTCAAGCGGCAGATGAACTGGGCATGATGGTCGTTCCTGAGGGTGGTTCCGTTTTTATGCACAACATGACCATGGTTGTCGATGGGCATACGGGAGTGGAACATGCCTTACCGGTGGCAAAGATTTATGACGATGTGAATCAACTTTGGTCCCAGAGTCGCGCAGCTTACACTCCGACGATGGGTGTGGGTTACGGCGGCCGTTGGGGAGAACTCTATTGGTACCATCACACGAAGGTCTGGGCTAACAAACGACTGTTAAGCTTTGTCCCTCGTCAAAGAGTGGATTCTCGAGCCCGTCGACCCGATATGGCTCCCGAGGAAGAATACAATCACTTCAACATCGCTCGTGGTTGCAAGCAACTTTTAGATCGAGGAGTCGTCGTGAACTTAGGTGCTCACGGTCAACGAGAAGGCTTGGGAGCGCACTGGGAAATTTGGATGTTTGAACAAGGTGGCATGACTCCCCACGAAGCCTTACGTTGTGGAACCATCAATGGAGCCATTTACCTCGGTTTAGATAAGGATATTGGTTCACTAAAAACCGGTAAACTCGCCGACCTCATCGTCCTCGACAAAGATCCATTAAAGAACATTCGAAACTCAGAGCACATTCGTTACACGATGATCAATGGAGTCCTCTACGATGCTCTGACGATGAATGGCTTAGGGAAGAATGCTAAGTTGCGCAAGACTTTCTTCTTTGAATTCGGCAACCAACCCGTGAACGTCGACAGTCATTCTCATTGTGGTTGTACGCATTAAAGTGGTCGGCTCACCCCGTGAGCCGTAAAGATGGTAGTAGGCACACGCTGTGTGCCGTCCTTAATAGAGCTTGGCTAATTATAATCGATACACTCCCTCGCTAGCGCTTCGGGCTAGTTAATAATTCACTTTCGTTATAAGAGGATTAAAGTGAAACTTAACTAGCCCGAAGCGCTAGCGAGGGGGATGAATCGATCAGCTAAAAGAATTGTTTTTTGAAACGAAGCACGGATCAATAATACGTATTCGCTTCGTACGGCTCGCGGGGCGAGCCTACCACTCCGGCATACAGCGTGTGCCTGCTACCTTGATAGCTCAAACCCTTCATCCAACCAACCGGTGACTCCGCCGATCATCTCTTTGACGGGGAGGCCCAGCTGGGCGATTTTTAGGGCGCCTTTATTGGCGCCGTTACAGTGAGGGCCAGCACAGTAGACGACGTAGATTTGGCCTTCTTCTAATGGAGGTAAAGTCTTTTCCGTGATTTGGGGATGGGGCAATGAAACGGCATGGGGTACATGTCCTGCCTCATAGCTGGAAGTGCCTCTGACATCTAAGAGAACAAAATCGGCAACATCGTGTTCCAAGGCATGATGCACATCCCAACAATCGGTTTCAAAACTCAATCGATTTTCAAAATGTTGGATGGCTGCTTCGCTTGAGGCGGCAGGAAATCGGGTCACTTGTGACTTATGCATAAGGGTATCTCTCCTAAAAATATATAAACATCAGATCTTCGGAAGAGGTCTATCTCGTTGACGCTAATTAGTTCCTGTTAATCAGGAACTAAGCCGAGTTGGGATCAGCTCGGCCGCGAACGTGGGCTCGTAGAGCCGACGTTTAGCGGAGTGGAAGCAAATCTGTGATTTGCTGTAACGGTTGAAGCTTCCTCCGAAGGAGCAAGCTTCAACAGAAACTAACTGGGAAAACCTTAAACCGAAGGAACGAGAGAGTCTGTGAGGTGCTGGAGGATTCCGGCTACCGCACCATCGCGTTTATTCCCTCTCGATTTAAGAATCGTGGTTCTTGAGAAAGGGGGCTCCAGGGCGGCAGTGCTTGCATTTTGAAGAGTTTTTTCAAACAAGACATCACTCGAGTCTAAAAATTTACTGTTGAGGAATAGAGTCGAAGGATTGTAGAGATTGATGGCAACTGCCATCCCTATTGAAATGGAGTGGGCGATTTGTTCGATTTCGGCTTCGAACTCCTCTGGATTTTTACTTATTAGTTCTGCGGCTTCGCTTGTGGTTACTGGGCGACCGAGTTTCTCAGAAATACGTCTAGCGGAAGAGGGGTCACTCGAAATGGTTTCTAAGCAACCAATTCGTCCACAAGTACACCTGAGCCCGTTGGGTACAACAGGGATGTGTCCGATTTCACCCGCAAAACCATTCTCTCCGCGGACTAAACCTCCGGCGGTCCAGATGCCGAGACCGACTCCTGTACTCATGTCGAGAACGGCGAAATTTTCTAACGATCCCGCTTCGCCGAAGTGACGTTGAGCTAGACAAAGAGCGTGAGATTCCTGAAAGAGCGCGCATTCAAAACCTAATCTTTCAGAAAGATCTTTTGAGGGAGACTTCCCATTCGTGATCGGCAAGTTGGGAGAGAAAACTCCAACTTCGTTCTTGCTGTCGATCAAGCCCGGCATACTGATTCCCATCCCGAAAGTTGAAGCATCACCTTCGGGAATTCGTTCTTGAACCTTGCTGACAATGGTGTCGATTAAGGTTTCATAGGTGGTGGGAGTTTCGAACTCTGTCGTTTGGTTTTCGCGAATTTTTCCATCGAGGCCCGCTACGACTAAGCGGCAGACCGGGGTATCTAAAACCAAACCGAAGAGTTGCCCTTTTTCACTCGCCAATTGGAGCCTTTTGGCGGGTCGACCTCGAGCGCTGTCCGACTCAACTTCCTCAATGAGCCCCGCATTGAGCAAGGAGGCTACTGCTTTGGAGGCGGTAGGCGCCGTGATTCCCGAAAGTCGAGCGATGTCGGCTCGGGAGACGGGGCCGTGGACTTGAACGATACGCAAGACTTGGCGCTCGTTCATTTTACTTAACAGACTGGGGCGAATTTTGGAGGGTGGGGCCATGTATGAAACTGAGATTCGGGCTCGAATCTCCCTCTAAGTTGAAAGTACGAAGAATATTCTTCTAATTTGAAAGTATTCTACGATTCTGGGTTTTAATTTTCAGAGCTCACTATTAAAATCAGGAAATAATTAAAGGTCTTTAGAAACTATTTTATCTCTACCGTGTTTCATACAATGAAGACCTCATGGGTTCAGTAGTTCTGAATCCTTCTCTTCCTGACCTTCCGAGATGAGCCTAACTGAAAACGAGTTTAGGCAGAATCTATTACCAAGTACTGTTCGACCCTCTCGAGGGAACTGATTTCGGTTCCCTCCCCGGGTTTTAGTGTGCCAGAGTCTCTCATAAACACTTAAATCGATTGAAGATAGGGCTCAACGACGAGTTCTTTTCAGTCGACAAAAGAGTGTTATGTATCACTTATCCCTCTAAAAGGGTGATGCGTTATTTTAGAGCCATTTGGCTGCACGCCCTCATATGCGGAGTTTTAACATGTTAGGTGCTTTTGAGCTACGTTTGCGTTCAGCAATTTTAATGTTTTTATTGAGCCTCGGTTTTATCGGATTCGCTCAACCTTCCACATTCGCCAAAGACAAGGTCAAGGCCCTATTTTTAGGGGATAAAGGTCATCATCGGCCTAAAGACCGAGCCGACCAACTCATTCCTGTTCTCAAAGGGCGTGGGATCGACATCGAATACACCGAGGATCTCAATGCGCTAAACCTGAAGAAGCTGAGCCAATACGACTGCCTCATCATCTACGGCAATATGACGAAGATCACTCCTGAGCAAGAAGAAGCACTCCTTACTTATGTGCGATCAGGGAAAGGCTTCGTACCTCTTCACTGTGCTTCGTATTGCTTTCTGAACTCTCCTAAATACATCGCTCTTGTCGGTGCTCAATTTCGTCGTCACGGCGGTGAAGTTTTTCGGACCGAGATCGCTAAGCCCGACCATGAGGTTATGAGGCGCTTCGGAGGCTTCGAAAGCTGGGATGAGACTTACGTTCATCACAAACACAACGACGACGGTCGAATTGTTCTCTCCTATCGTAAGGAGGGAGATGGTAAAGAACCTTGGACGTGGGTTCGACGAGAAGGTAAAGGGCGAGTTTTTTATACCGCTTGGGGACACGATGCCCGTACTTGGGGGAATCCGGGATTTCAGAATTTAGTCGAAAGAGGAATACGTTGGGTCTCTCGCAAAAACGTAGCTTCGGTTCCTGCATATTTAGCAGATCTTCCATTTCCGGTCCCGGAGATGACAGCGTTTGCTAAAGATCCTAAGCCCTTTAAGTACGTTGATGCCAAAATTCCTAACTACATTCCGGGTCGACGCTGGGGAGTTCAAAAGGAACCGGGTGGAAAGATGCAACTTCCTGTTTCTCCTGAAGAATCGATGAAGCATCACCGTGTGCCTAAAGGATTCAAAGTAGAACTCTTTGCTTCAGAAGAGATGTTGGAGGGCAAGCCCATCTGTATGAGTTGGGATGAAGCCGGGAGGTTGTGGATCGGTGAAACCAAAGATTACCCCAATGATCTTCAACCTCCAGGAAAAGGTAACGACCGCATTCGCATCCTCGAGGATACGGATGGAGATGGTAAAGCGGATAAGACGACGGTTTTTGTCGACAAAATCAGTATTCCTTCAAGTATTGCATTCTATAAAGGCGGGATCATCGTTCACGCTCAAACGCAAACGATTTACTTCAAAGATACGAATGGAGATGACAAGGCCGATGTCGATGTCTTGCTCTTCACAGGCTGGGGAATGGGCGATACTCACGGTGGGGCGAGTAACCTTCAGTGGGGATTAGATAACTGGATTTGGGGGATGCAAGGTTACAACTACTCAAGATTCCGAGTGGCCGGAAAAGAAGTGGGATTCCGGATGGGATTTTACCGTTTCAAGCCTAATGGCTCAGACATGGAATTCGTTCGCTCAACCAATAACAACACTTGGGGAATGGGTTTCAGTGAAGGTGGTCTCGTCTTTGGTTCAACAGCGAATCGCAATCCCAGTGTTTACATGCCGATTGCTAATCGCTATTACGAAGCCGTTCGTGGATGGGGACCTAGTACTTTAGGATCGATTGCAAAGAATCACTTGTTTAATCCCGCAACGGATAAAGTTCGTCAAGTGGATCAATTCGGTGGCTACACTGCGGCTGCGGGGCACGCTCTCTACACGGCTAGGACCTACCCGAAAGAGTATTGGAATCGAACGGCTTTTGTTAACGGCCCCACGGGTCACTTAACTGGAACGTTTGTTATCAAGCAACAAGGTACCGATTTCAAATCGGAAAACTTATTCAACCTCTTCGACAGTCGCGATGAGTGGACGGCGCCCATCATGGCTGAAGTCGGTCCTGACGGTCACGTTTGGATGATCGATTGGTACAACTTTATCGTTCAACACAATCCCACTCCAAGGGGATTTAGAAATGGTAGAGGTAATGCCTACGTTACGGACTTAAGAGATAAGAAGCACGGACGAATCTATCGCATCGTTTACGATCAAGCCGAAAAAGCTGAGCGATTCACCTTAAAGAATGCCTCGGCAGAAAAACTCGTCTCTGCACTTAAGCACGAAAACCGATTTTGGAGAATTCACGCTCAACGCCTCTTGGTGGAACGGGGAATCGATGATGTTGTTCCTCTACTCGGGAAGCTGATTGCTGATCGTTCGGTAGATTCATTAGGACTCAATGTGGGCGCGATTCACGCTCTTTGGACTTTACACGGCCTCGGAGTTATGAATGAAGGTCACCCCCTAAACGATGCTGGCGCTCGATTAGCTCAATCGGCTCTCAATCACCCTTCATGGGCGGTTCGTCGTAACGCCGTTTTAGTGCTTCCACGAACCGATAATTCGACTCAGGCCATTCTCGCTAAAAATTTACTCGGTGACTCGGAGCCTTTGGTTCGCCTATCGACTCTTTTGAGTTTGTCCGAAATGCCGGCTAACAAATCAGCGGGTGGGGCTATTTTGACAGCTATGGGAGATGCGAGCAACATGAACGATCGTTGGTTGCCCGATGCAGCCATCGCCGCGGCGGCTAAGCACGATGTTCATTTCTTAGCTTCATTAGGGAAAGCTAAGCCTTCTGGAAGAGTTCTCGATATCGTTGCAAGAATTTCAGAACACTTCGCTCGTGGTGCAGATCAAGAAGGAGTTGCTACTCTGCTTCAATCTTTAGATACCATGCCCACGGCGTTTTCAGATGTCATCATCAAAGGTTTGGAAAAGGGTTGGCCTGCGGATAAGCCTGCTAAGCTTTCTGCTCAGACTGAAAAGAAACTTTTAGCTCTTCTTCCCAAGCTTTCCATTGGAAGTCAGGGGCTCTTAATCAAGCTCGCTTCATCTTGGGGAAGTAAGTCCTTTGTTGCTCACGCCGCTAAAGTGGCGGAAAGTATGGTGGCTGCACTTCAGGATCCTAAGCGAAGTGATGATGATCGAGTCGCTGCGGCTCGTGAGGTTTTGAGTTTCCTTCCTCGTGAAGTCGATCCTGTTAAAAAGATCTTGGATCAGATCAGTCCCCAAACTCCTCCTAAAGTCGCCGAAGGTTTTGTGGATGCTTTGGGATTGAGCCACGCTCCGGGTCTGGGCTCTCTCATCGTTGAAAGACTGGGTACATTCACTACAGGTACTCGAAACGTCGCATTGAGAGTTTTATTGAGCCGAGGGGATAATACGAAAGCCTTTGTAGCAGCGGTCGAAAAGAGAGAAGCGAGTTTAGCGGATCTCTCGTTGGATCAAAAACAAGCGCTTTCTCGTCACCCCGATCGCGATATCGCTCAACGAGTGAGAAAGCTTTTAGAGTCTGGTGGGAAGTTGCCTAATCCTGATCGATTAAAGGTCATCAAAAAATTAGAGCCACTCACTCATAAAAAGGGAGATCCCAAAGCCGGTAAGATTGTTTACGAAAAGCAATGTGCCAAGTGTCACGTTCACGGAAGCATGGGAACTAGAATCGGACCCGACTTGACCGGTATGGCCGTTCATCCCAAGGAAGAGCTTCTCACGAACATCATCGACCCAAATCAAAGTGTCGAAGGTAACTTCAGAGTTTACACCGTGATCACGAAGCAAGGCCAAGTTCTTCGAGGCCTCTTGAGTTCGGAGTCGAGGACCGCAATTGAGATCCTGGACGCAGAGCAAAAGAAGCATAATCTTCTTCGTGAAAATATCATTAAGTTAGATCGTTCAGAGGAATCTCTCATGCCGGAAGGATTTGAGAGTTTGGTTTCCGAAAAAGAGATCGTCGATCTCTTAGAGTTCTTAACCGATCGCGGGAAGTTCTTACCTCTGCCGTTAGATAAGGCGGCGACCATTGTTTCGACATTGGGAATGTTTAATAGTAAACAAGCTGGGGTAGAGAGACTCATTCTTCCCAATTGGAAGCCTCGAGTCGTCGAAGGTGTCCCTTTCCAATTTGTGGATGCTCAGGGAACAAAGCAAGCCAACGTCATCATGCTCCACGGTACGAATGGAGTTATTCCTCCGAAGATGCCCAAGTCGGCGAAGGTTCCTTGTAACTCTTCGGTGAAATCAATTCACCTCCTTAGTGGAGTGAGTGGATGGGGATATCCCGCCGTAAGTTCCAAGACTCCTACGGTAACCGTTCGCTTGCACTTAGAAGGTGGAGGCAAGGAAGATCACATTTTGAGGAATGGTGAGCACTTTGCTGATTACATCCGTCGCACTGAAGTACCCAAATCAAAATTCGCCTTCAACATGCGTGGACAGCAAATGCGTTACATCGTGATTCACACTAAAACGGATAAGAAGGTTAAAGAGATCGAATTCATCAAAGGCGATGACCCGACCTCACCGATCATCCTGTCTGTGACGATCGAATCGCCCTAGTAGTAGGCTCAAGGTAGTAGGCACACGCTGTGTGCCGTCTTTGATAAAGCATTACGAATAGTAATCATTCATTCCCCTCGCTAGCGCTTCGGGCTAGTTAATAACTCTGTTTTCAATCAAGAAAATGATTATTAGTTCCTGTTGAAAGTAGGTCGTTCCGACCTACTTTCA
>JANQLS010000201.1 GCA_028280485.1 Planctomycetota bacterium | reverse complement strand
AACACCAATACCAGGCAGGGCGGGCTCGCTAAGGAGGTGTGTGAGGAAACTGCGGCGAGTCGCTGGTTCCTCACGCGAGCGTTCAGCGAGCTCCGAACCCGTGGAGTGGGTAGGTTTAATCTCTTTATATGGCTTTCGAATTGATTTACTCCATCCGTGAAGAAATGTATGAATTCTAATTAACGATTCAATTTCTTTTCTTCACGTTGCGTCAATCATTTAACGCATCCCGGATATTAAAGCCACACGAGCGTTTAAGTAAAATCGTTCTCATCCTCGTCATCAAGTTCATCGATTTCATCATCTTCAGCCGCGCGCAATGCTGCTTTGGCGAGATGCTTCAAGAGGAGTAGATTATCTTTATTTGCTTCGAGTTGCTCCCAGCGGAATTTCCAGGCTCGTTCGGATTGATTACCCGCACCTAAACTCGAAACACTGGTGTTAGGCCATTTGGTAGAAAGTGCGGCTCGGAGTTCCCAGGCTTGAGCACTGTCTAACCCACTGATGGAATCGAGAACTTCCTTGGCATACTTCATCGCCGCTTTTCTCAATTCCCATGCGCGTGGGTCATCCGATCGACCAAAGCTCTTAACGATCAGTTTGGGAGCGCGATGAACATGGGCCTGTCTCCACTCCCAAGAAAGATCACTCTTCAGACCTTTAAGACTTAGAAGCACCCAGGGCATGAACTCTTCTGCGAGTTCCTTGCGAATTTCCCAGGCTTGTTCGGTATCAATTCCTCCTAGACTTTCCATCAATTGAGGAAGGTATCTTCTTTTCTTATATTGTTTATTTCGAAGTTTCCACGCAGGTTCAGTATCGATACCACGAAGACTCAGAAGCACTTCGGCGGGAGCTTCTTTTCGAATACGCTCCCTTAAAGCCCAGGCTTCTTCAGTGTCATTTCCTCTGAGAGCCATGGCAATTTGATCAGGAACTTTTTCTGCCAATTTCTCTCGGAGTTCAATCGCTTTTGGAATAGTCGACATTCCGGAGAGTGAACGAGCGATAAAGATGGGCTCGACATCGGCGAGTTGTTCTCGAAACGCCAAACTCTCTTCAGATTTCAATCCCTTTAAACTGAAGGCCACCATCGCAGGTTCTTCATCGATGATTTTCTTTCGGATCTCGTGAGATTCTGGAATGTCGAATCCGGTAACGAGCAAGGCTGCCTGACCGGGTTGAGTTTCCGTTAGAGTATTCAAGTGTTTGAAGAACACTTCTTTCGATTGTTCGATTCGAGTTTCCGAATCTTCGATCGCTAGCAGATTTTGAACCTCAGTAGAAAGACTCGAGGTTTCAGCTTGGCTGGGTTGAGAGAGATCCGCCCAATGGGGATTCGGAATATCTTGAAATCCCTTTTTCTGAAGAATCAGTTCGATTCGGTTGTAGATCTTTTGTAATGATTCTTCGATGGTCGATTTAGCATTGTCGATCACCAACCAACGATCGGGATCTTCTTTGGCGAGATCGAGGAAGCCATTTCGCATCTCTTCTCGAAATCCAATCCCCATCAAGCCCTTTCGACCAAAGTCACCACTCTTTCGGTGATCGCGAACTTTCTGAATCTTTTTCCTGATTCGAGAAGTCAAGGGGTCGACGTCGCAGTAAACCACGAGGTCAGGCCACAAACCACGAACAGCGACCTCAACGACTTGGTCGACCATCTCTCGGGGCAATCCACGAGCGTGATGACAATGGGTTACTGCAGAGTAGAGGTAACGATCGCTGAATACGATATGTCCCGGTTCAAGCTTGGGTCGAATGTACTCATCGATCATTTGGGCATCACGGGCGACATAGAGAAGCAACTCTGTAACATCCGTCATGCGGAGAAAGCTAGGGTCCCGAGTTAGATCACGGATGGCGCGTGAGATCTTAGAGCGAAAAACTCCTCGATCACGGGCGTGATGGACGGGGATACCTCTCTCTTTGAGGTAATCAGCAATTTTATTGGACAGAGTTGTTTTACCACTTCCATCGATACCTTCAAAGTCGATGAAGATAGGATCGGGCGAAGTCATGTGAAAACCTTCTCGCTCTACTTGCTTCGATATTTAGGGGGGAATGAGACAAAGGAAGAGATCTTACCGTCAGGAGGGCTACGGGTACAGAGGGAAGAATAAATCTGGCCCTATTTTCGACAAAATTTCCTTAACAGAAAAGTTCGCCTTCTTGGGAATCTTCGAAGTTTCCGACGATATTTCCCCGGTCAGACAAGAGGCTGAGCTTGTCGTCTTCTGGGCGTAAGACTCCTTTGAGTCGATCTGCCTCAGTATTTTGGCTTCCAGAGGGTCCATTCTTAGAAAGAATATTAATACTGGTAGTGAACTTGGAAATTTTTCGCGGCATGACATCCGCTAAGCCCTCAGAGAGCCATTCGGGATAATCCTTAAGACACTTGATCTCCAGGATAAATCGCTTCAAGGATCGGATTGGTAGCCCCAGATTGCCGACGTGGAGAGAGTCGACAGAATTATAAATTCCTTCGATGGGTTCGAAAACTTGAAGCTGGTCATCGAAGGTGATTCGAAGCTCGTTTTCATCCTTTTGGAAGACATTACGTCGGTAGTGAATGATCGAGCTGGGGCGAACGGAGTATGTTCGAAGGTAACGTCGAAGTTCCGAATATATTTCTTCGATGTCTTCAAATTGAACCCCGGCATCTTCAGCGACAAGTTCTTGCCAAACATCCTCACCTTTCATAAACCGAGTGAGTAATTTTTTTGGCAATCGAATTCTACGTTTCATGACCAACCCCTGAACTCGTTGCTTAATCTCAACAAAACAGTAAGGGTAAGTCACCAAACCTTGGGGAGCTCGGTAGTAGTATTCTTTTACTCTAATTTTTAAATTATCGTCGTAGGAATCCCGGGCCTTGTTATAGAAATCAAGGTGTTCCGTATCGAAGTAAATCGTGGTGATGTAGGTGAAGGGATGCCCTTTTTTAAACTGGTAGCTAGGGAGATGCCCGCTCACTAAATCTCGTAGTTGAGCAGCGAATGTAGCATCCAAGGCGTATTTGATTTCTCGCCTTGAAAAAAAATTCAATGGAGCGTCTTCCTTTGAATCAGAATTTGGATGTTCTGGATTTGGCAATGTCGACATTTTGCCTAAAAGAACTCCTCCCTAACGAAGAAATAGAGAATTCAGAACACTCAAATTCTGAATGAACTGAGTTACCGATGTACCGATGAGGTCACCAAGGATTCATTGAGTGAGTCAGAAATAATCGTTCACTCATTGAACTGTTTCCTCAAGCTCCGTTCGTGCCGATTTGAATCGACGGAACGGCTCGGATTTCTCTATTCAATTTATGTGAGACCAAGATTGTTCCCTCAATTTCCCTTGAGGGATAAATGCCATCCTGACTGGCATATCAGTGCCCAATCAACAACTCCTCTACGACTTTGAGCGTTCCCAGCGTTGACTTGAACATCTGAAGATGGAGCTGAATTCAACGGTGATCACCGTTAAATTCAAAAGGAGAGAACCGGCTAAAAAAGCACGTTTTCGATCTCCAACTCGAATGGTGAGTAAAAACTCAGCATACGAGATTAAAAATACTCCGTAAAGATCTGTATTTAATTTCCTCAATTATAGACCTAAAAAATACCAATGCGGATTATTTAAGATCAAATACTTAAAATTTTTATGACAATTCCTTACATGGGAAATAAGCATGAAGGAATCTTTACCCTGTAAAGAAAATTTGAAGCGAAGAGACCTTATCGGAAGTGTTTGCCTTAATGGAAAAATCCGAAATCAAATCCCCTAATGCTCCTTGGAAACCGTCTCCAGCTCCCACAGCAGGCAATTCAATAAAGATCTCTTTAATAGAAGTCCATACCTTCAATAAAAGTGCCTTTCAATTCATAGAGAAACAAAAAAAGGAGCGCAACTAATAAGTTGCACTCCTTTTTTTTAGGAAAGCCATCGAGGATCAGAAAGTGATCAAGAGTTGAAATAAAAACTCATCGTTATTCACATCTGAGCCACCGGTTGTCTCATCGTGGAGAGCGTATTCGGTTTTGATCATAACCTTTCCTGTGACTTCGGTGACGAGCCCAAACACAATCTCTTCACGATCCCATGTAAGGGGAAGTGAAGCGATTTTGGAGACATTCGACTCTAACTCCCCCCAACGAACAAAAGGCTCTACGTAGCGAACATAACGTTCACCGAAGAGCGGTTGTTGGAATGAGTATCGGTAAGATGCTTGAACGTAATATCCTTCGCGTTCCAACTGGCCGTCACGAGCTTCCATATATTGAGCAGTTAAATACAATCCATCACCAGGCTTGGTATCCATCCAGTAATCTAAAATGTGAAAACCTTCTAAGTGATAGGTAACTGTTGCGCCGTAACGGTACTTCGTATTACTTCCGGATAAACCGTAACCTGCTAAAGGAGCATTGGTGAGATCATCGAAGAGAGTCAAACCCTGTTGAAGGAAATTGATATCATCATCATTCATCTCATCGTTGAAGTAAAAACCCGATACACCGACTTCACCTAAACGATTGAAGTCTCGCTGGTAGGTAACACCAGCACCGAAGTGTCTAAGGGCGAGACCATCATCCACACGTCGATCATCGTGGATAACTCGTTGAAGCTGAGCTTTATCTTTATTCACGGAGTGAGAATCAACAGCCAAGCCATCTCCGAGTGAGAAATGGAAAGTCAGCGCTCCAGGATTGTTATTAAAATCAAAAGCATCAAATTTCGTTGAGTCGGTGAGAGTCTCTCTCGGAGGGTGCTCATCCATTTGAATCTTTGCCATCTCTACAGGATTTCCTTTGGGATTTCCGAGAGTGAGTGCCCAGATGATAGCTATTTCTTCATCTCGCCAGAAAGCATCTCCCAATAAGGGATAAGATTCACTCAATCTTGAACCCGGTCCACGATGGATAAAGGTATCGTCAAGTCCGATTGAAACCACGGACTCTAACCACCAATCGTGATCGTAATCCCATTCAAAGACTGCTTCTTTAATAAAGGAATCTTCGTCAGCTAAAAAATCGAGCTGACCTGCGATCGAAATTCCTCGACCGACATCGATCACAGGGGTTAAGCGCAATCGATCGAATTCTAAATGAGTATCAGGATTATCCGTCCTACCCACGAGAAGGGACCTCTCGGAAGCAGTATCGATCAAATTCAATTCTAACTTTCCACCGAACTCGATCTCTGCTCCATCGATAGATAAAAATCCCTTTGAGAAATTGTTCTCTACAACCTCGGTTGCGATTTCTCGGATACGGTTTTCGTCGATGACCCCAACGGGTTGAGGGGCCGTCTCCTCTTGACCGAAGACACTATGAATCCCCACGTAACTTGCAGCGAGGTACAACATCGCTGCGATGGGTAAAGCTAAAGTCTTCTTCCGCATTTTTTTTCCTCGTTTATTTAAGTTCGATCGTTGTTGTTCACTTCGATCGATTGAGAAGAATAAAGAATTTCTTTATTCAAAATACCGTTCTGTAGAGTTCAGAACTTTAGAAACAATTGAGAGAGTCCGGGGTGAGATCTTGCCCAGGATTCGGGAACGGCCCCGGAATCGTAGGTCCATTCAAGAAGAGGTAATCTCCGATGTAGAGACCGTCTTGAATGGTGATCTCTCCATCGTCATCGGTATCAAAGGAATCTTCGCAGGCAGGATCGATACCCGCGGCTCCGAAGAGAACTCTGAAGATCCACGCCATGTCTGAGATATTCACTCTCAGGTCACCATTGGCGTCACCGCGAACAAAATTCTTTTGAGTCACATCACAGAGGAGATTTGAACGACCAGGAGTGGCACATTCCAAAATCTTCGTTTCCCCTTCGCCATCGGGAAGGAGACCCAATGTGATGTCGTTTTCTAAATCCGTAAAGTCGTAATCGAAAGTTTGGATCACACAGTGACCTTCATCGATTTTCCCTAAGAGATAGAGACGTCCCGATCCGGACTCATTAAAAGTCAAAGAAGCGTGGAGATCTTGATCGTCCAAGGTGTCTCCATCCATAAAGATCACCATGAAGGCACCAGGACCACTGGGTAAGACGGCTTCAGGAATTTCAGGAACCATCCACTTACGGGGTTGGTTGAGATCATCGGTGAGGAAGAGCCCACCCATGTCGTACTCTTCACCCGTTGAGTTGTGGAGTTCGATCCAAGGAGAGAACTGTTCGTTCTTATCCATAATCGTTTCGGTATTGATCAACTGAGCTTCGTTGATCGCCACCTCAGGAGTCGATTCGCCAGTCCCGTAACTGAAGGGGCCGGCTTCGATCAAGGATCCTGATTTGTCCATCAAGCGAACGGTATACGTCACCACACTCGTTTGCGGAGGAGTAATAGTCCCGGTAAAGCTCAAGAGAGCTTCACAGATGGTTGGAGGTTCAGTATCACCAAAGTTCTCGAGCTTACGTACGACTTGAAGAGGAAGAGTTTCTTCAACGCCATCGCGATCGACCACGAGCTCAGCAAGTTCGAGCCCATTAGCGTCTGGATCGAGTAGCCATTCATGGGCATTAATTTTTACTTGCCCTTGAATCAAAACAATACTCGAACTGGAAACGCAACCCATAGGGTCGAGGGCGCCAGCGATCCTGTGGGTGATATCTCCGACCAAACGAAGTGCTTCGTAAGGACAGTTAGGCGCTCCAGGAGTGGGTTCGTCCATATGTCGAAGACGAGGATTGACGAGGAAGTTGGGATCTTGGTCGGGCAACCAACCGAAGGACCTATCCACTTCCGGCGCGATCACTTGAACTTCACCCCCACCATCTTGGTCCCAACGGATCGAGTCGACCACACAGTGACCTTGCTCATCCTGAGAGATCAAGTAAAGAGTTTCGGCAACGTTGTCTAAGTTCATGGTGTCAACCAGAACAGTTCTTGAAGCCAATTCTTCAGGTAGACTGATGACGCTATTTTTGTCGTTGACAAACAATAGAAGGATATAGCTTTTAGGTTCGATCATGAGTCCTTCAGGAAGCATGAATTTTCTGACCTCGCGAATGAAGTCAGTTCCACAAGCTTCCGTGTTCCGTTCGACGGAATCGGTGAGGTACATTCCACCGATATCGATCGCTTCAAAACTAAAGTTGTAAAGTTCCGCGAAATCGGGAAGTCGGAAGTCAGGATCGTCCAGTTGCTCTTGAGTGTAGTACTGAGCTAAATGAGAAATGTTTTGAGGAAGGACTACATACCATCTCACATCGACGGGATCGTAGCCCGAGAGGTAACGGAAAGACGAAGTCGGATGGTCTTCTTCAACGTGAACCACAGGTTCACCGAATACGGGATCAACGACACCCCGTGAAGCTAAGTCGGCCATGAAGTGGTCCACCGCGCCATAGCTGAAAGTGACTAATGTTCCTTTGGGAAACCCAGGGATAATCGCTGTCACCTCGAAGGTCACGGCACCGTTGATGGGATTGGGTCGAGAACAAAGCGAACCTGAATCCACACCGGTTAATGCGTTAAGGAATAAACCGTCTGCTCTCGTGAATGTTCCAGACTCCACTTCACCGTTGGGTAAGGTGGCTTCATAGGTCATCGACACATCGAAAAGATTCATGGCATTCTCGTTTTCAACGGCGAGCACTTGCTCGGTCACCACGGTGTCTTGATCGATACTCAGGAAAGCGCGAACCGTAGCCGACTCATCGGCTTTAGGACAACGCGGATTCACATGAACGATGGAATCAAAGGTGGGTCCCACGTCACAGGCAAGTTCATTGCTTGTACCGGGACTCGGGCAGTTAAATTCACAACCCGGAGTTAAATAAATTCGATTATCGTCTCCAGGAGGAGGATCGAGTGTACTGAGATTACATTCGACTGGAACATCCGGGTCAGCTCCAGCTCCATCGCGGTAACGACCAAAGGAGAGGTCGGGAGCAATCTCACCGAGGGGTTCGCGAGTTGAGAAGTCAAACTCAGCGACATCGATGACGACTCCGCAGGGATCTCTCAAAACGATGATATCGGCATCATCACCTGAAATTTGGAAGTTCGCCGAGTAATGAACCACGGGATCATCGGGTCCCGAGAGGCGGTATTCTTTAAAGAAAGGTGGGCAGTCGGCATCGGCGAGAATGATTCGTTTTTCACCTGGCTGAATGATGGGATCTTGAGGCACATCATCGAATTGCCAAATGTAAAGGCATTCTGAATCGTTACCACAAACTCCAGTCCGCTCGGTGGTTCCACAAATTCGACGAGCATTTCCCGATTGCAATTCACTGTAGGCACCCAAGCCGATCAATGAGAAACCACTGAGGTCGATCGGTTGATCACCAAAGTTTAAAATTTCTAACCAGTCGGGAGTCCTAGGGGCAATGTCTTCACCCGCGGCATTGATCACACTTTGATATACGAGTGTTCCCACATTACGAGGTTGGTATTCATTGATCGCCAAAGTCACTTGAGATCCACCCACCACTTGGGTTTCGATCTTTCGGGTGTCACCGACGATGTTCTCAGCAAAGAGATCTAACTCTAGTAACGTACCCTCAGGAAAATGAGGAATTTGGAATGTAAAAGCGAGCTTTTGGACATCCACTTCGATGACATTCCCCCGGAAGTTTCGTCGAGTATCTTTCACCGTGCCGAGATCCGTTAGGACGTAATCGTTCACCGTCATTCGTTCAGAAGGAACGGCGTCGGGATCGCCACAATCTCCGAGAGCTCTGAAGGTCAAGCTCGCCGCGAGAACTTCTCGATCTTCCAAAATAGTCACGGTGACGAGTAAGGGATCTTCTTCAGGTAGCGCCCCCGCTGGAGCTAAGTTGGAAGCCCCCGAAAAATTGGGAGGGCGAACGCCAACCGGTTTATTGGATTCACCGGGAGTGGGAACGAAAATCACACCATACTCTTGCTCCGTTCCGTCGGGGAATCGCCCCACCGAACTGTCAGCTTGAGAATTGACGTAACCTTTACGGTCTAAGATACGATTTCCATTATCAGCGAAGAAATAAACGGTCTCTCCTTCACCGCGAAGCTTGAACTCAGCGTGAAGTGGACCTAACTCGGGACGGCCATCACAAACCACGAGGATGAATTCGCCCGGGCCGAGAACTCTTCCCTGGGGAAACTTGAATCTTCGAGGACGACTGATGTCATCCGAGAGGGTGTACCCCGAAAGATTGATCGCATTCTGCGAGGGATTGTAGAGTTCAACCCAGTCGACGGCTTGACCATCGGCATCGACCAACGGCAGCCCATCGGCTCCCTTGATCACCCCCTTAAACGCCGGTGAAGCGATCGAGATGTTGGAGACCACTTCGTTGATATAAATACGCTGGTGACTTCCACTCGATCGATTGCAAGCCATCGGTACGAGGAGGAGCATCAAACTCAAGAGCGAGAACAGCTCCCAAGATTTCAAAGCGCGTAAGGGCTGGGTGGTTTTATTTACAAGTGTATACATTGAATCTGCATCTCCTAGCGAGATGAACACAATTGACCGTACACGACTCAGACACAATCGACCTGAGAAGTGAACAGCACATCGGGATACTATGAATTCTGTACAGGATTTAGTTCCTGCTCGTTAAACAGGAACTCACCTCCAACCTGAGACTTGGTTGGATTTGCCAAGAATTTGGGTGGAACGAGATAAGACCTTTAAAACTCAGGAATAGAGTTCATCGAGGTCACACCTCAATATCAATCAATAAGAACATTCTGAAACTTCCGTGCCCAGACCATAAGCTCAGCATACGGAAATGAATAAAGTTCATTTCTTAATCAATCCGGTTCCAAACATCCGGAGAGAATTGAGATTGAGGTGATCCTTACATCAAACAAACCTTCTTGAGCGCTGACAACGAGTGACTCCCTCCACTGGAAATGAGTCAGCGGCTGGAGTCAGTCGATGGAATCAGTTTGGCTCAAGCAGATAAAGCTTGCTGGAGATAGATCTTTTCCACTGTGATCATTAGAGACCAAGTTCCTATATTATCAGATGACCCTAGTGGTCGCTATCGCCTATTAGATGAATTAAGCCACACCGTAAAACCCTACCTGTATTCCACTTAAGGGGCAAAATTCAGGACTTGTATCAACCTTGGACAGGCTTGTCCCCCACGATCAAAGTCCTTAGAATGGCTCGGCTCCTTCGAGAACTCCTCGACTAGAGAAGTTTCAGTTCCCTGCCAGCCCCAGAAATCCCCGAATTCAGTCTGGGCCTCGGGCTTTAGTGAGTGGCTAAAAACTGAGATAATCTCAGACCGCTGAAATACCTTTTCTGATTCAAAATATAAATGACCGAAATCGACAACCCCAGTTGAAGCCTTGATGACAACGCTTGAATTCTCTTCGAACCAACGTGAAGCCCTCCACCAACTCTATGAGGAAAACCGCTTCTTAGATGCGTATTCTTCGATTAAAGACCTTTGGAGCCCCCAAACGGATTTAAGTGGGCTCAGCCCTGAAGATCTCGTCTTCCTTAGCCGCTTAGCGAACCGCCTAGGCTCTTCGCTTTACCGAAGACTTCTACTGCGAGAGGCGGAACGGCGGGCTCCCGACAACCCTATGGTCAGGGTTTATACGATCGGTGAGAACCGACGTCATCGGATGACGGAGCTCGATCAACTTCGAGTCTTTGAAGAAACTCCCCGACTGGAAAGTGGAGATGCTGAATTAGATTCCCTTTGGATCGCCCACCACGCCAACCAGAGGGCCTATCTTCGCGACTTTGAAATCGCTCGTCGAGAGATCGAAATCGCAATCGAACTGTTTGACGACCCCTGGATCTTATCCTCGAAGGCCTACATCTTATTCCGGCAAGACCTTTGGGACGAAGCTCGGGTCACCGCTCAACAAGCTTGGGATAAAAGCCCCGGACGAGCTTTTTCTTCTAGTATGCTCAGTTCGATCATCAATGCCCAAGAAGGAACTGAAAGTGCAGCTCTCCTTCTGCTTAAAGAACACTTTCGATCCAAGCAAAGCTACGAACTCCTCGATTTGGGAATTCGCTATTCTCTCGGTGCCCTCGAAAGAGGTAAAGGAACAAAGATCCGTGAACTCATTCCGGGATCCTTCAAAGAACTCATCACCGAACTTCATACTCTGAGTCCCATCGCCGATCGACGCCACCGCGCTTCCTTCGAATACTTACAAGCTTGGGCAGCCAAGATCGAAGATCGACGTGAAGACCTCAAAGTTCACGCCGAGAAAACTCGTTCCTATTTTTATAAAAAGATCTCCGAGCACCTTCAGAAGAATCCCGAAGGCAACAGACATGTCCTTCCTCACAATCCTGTACGGCAGAAGGAGAATACCTGCTTACCTTCTAGTCTTCTCTGTTGTGCGAGTGCCTTTGGCGTTGAACTCGATCACGACCAACTCGTCCAGGAGATGACCTACGGAGGGACGGCATCGTGGAGAGCCCTCGAATGGGCTGAACAACAGGGTTGGACGGCTCGCCCCTTCATCGGAGATGAAGAAACGGCGAAAACGCTTCTTCGTCAGGGCATGCCCTTTATGTTTATTCAACGTTCACTGGGAAACTCTCACGCTGTTGCGGCAGTCGGGATCGATGAGGGTCTAGGTACGATCATCTACCACGATCCCTCGATGGCTTACATCGGGGAGATGTTATTGAGCGGCTTAAGATCGGGTGAGGCTCCTTTGGGACCCGAATGTATTGCGTTCGCTCCTCCAACCCATGAAGCCCAACTGAAGAGTGTCCCTTTAAAAGGTGAAGCTTTCCTCGCCACCCGAATTCATTACCAAAAGCTCAGGGAAACGGGTACCCGTGAAGATGTTCAAAAGTTATTTCAGGCGGCTCTAAAGGAACCATCATTTACGGAAGCAGAACGGCTTTACCTAGAGGGCCTCCAAGCGAGGTACGCTCCGCAACCGCAAGAGTCCTTAGAAAAATTCAAACAATTGTATTCAGGTGCCCCTGAATGCCATCTCGCTCAGAGGGAAATCCTCGATGCCGCCCGGGCTCTAAGAAATACCGCCCTTCAACGAGAAACACTCAAAGCGATCGTTCTCCAAGAACCGGCGCCCGGCTTTTCTACCAGCTTGGATAAAATTTATCCTGAAGCGGTCTTGGTCACTCAGTATGCCGACATCATCTCCCAATCAGCCGAGAATACTGAAGAAGCGATTCGCTTGCTGAATAAAGCCATCTTTCAAAACTCTTCCTGCGCTTTAGCCTATCACGTTTTAGCCGATATCTTAGCCCTTCAAGGGAGGGTGAAAGAGTCTCATCTCCCTTATCGGATATCGAGCTGCCTCGAAGAAGAAGATGATCATTACGCCGATGCCTACGCCTGGTGCTTACGAAAATTGGGAAAGAGAGATGAAGGAATCCAATATCTCAAGCGCCGAAAAGACAAAGTCGCCACCGACGCGGGCGGAGGAGGAGCGTGGAGAGTTTTAATCTCAAGATTGGAAAGCTTTGGCTATCCCCAAGAAGCCTTGGATACGACTTTACAAGGGCTGAAAGAAAGACCCAGCGATGGTGAATTAGCGAGCTTCGCAGTTGATTTTCTCTCTAAATACGGGCGCTTCAAAGAAGCAGAATCCGCCCTGGAGATCTGTCAACGTGAATCATCGGGAAGCCTCTACCAGAGTGCCGCAACCTTACTCGCCAAGAGAAAAGGGCAAAACCATGATGAAAAAAATCACGCCGAGGCATGGGTCAAAGAAGCACCGGGCCTTTACAGTGCTCGTCAAGCTTTAGTGGATCAGACGATCAAAAGCTCCGGCCTTCAAGCCGCCCAAAAATTGGTAGAGAAGTGGAGAGAAGCCGAACCCAAGAATGAAATCATCGAAGAGATCTACCTCAATTTGTTAGATCGACTGAGTGAACGTGACCTCAAAATTCAGATTTTAGAGGACCGAGTGAAGAACAATCCCTTCGACGCCTGGGCGTGGAGGGAATTGGCTTGGGATCTCCGCTTGATCGCCTTGAAAGCATCGAAGCGAACCTTAGATAAAAAGCGAGATCGATTTCGAAAAGTTGTCGAGCAAGCCACCTCGACCAGCTCCGAAGATGACCCCTCAGCTATCGCTCTCAAGGGAGAGCTGGCGTTGATCGAGGAAAAGTATAACGAGGCTCTCGATTACTTTGAAAAGGCCTTCCTCAGCGACCCGGATTACAGCTACAGCGTGCGGCGCTGGTTCGATTCCGTGATCTACCTTCCGAAAGAGGAACGCGAAAACCGAAAGCTGAAGTTTGCTCAAGCGATCGACGAGGCCTTCGTTTCTCACACGGCTCAACTCGGCCAAGCACGAGAGATCGCTTTATGCCTCGCTGAACGCCTCGATCTCAACCGCACTTTGGAGTCGATTGAAACCTGGCGTAAAAGCTCGCCAGACGATCCCTATGTGGATGAAGCTTGGGCCGATGTTCAGCTCAGTTACGGAGCTGGAGTAAAGACAGCAAAAACTTTAGTCGATCGACTTAAAACCCGCGTTCAAGAACATCCTCTCCACAGTGGCTTAGTCTTCAGTTTGGCGGATACCTACAAGCTCCTGGGACAAAAAGAGGATGCAATTCAAACTTACCGCGATCTTCTAAAGTTCAATCCCCTCTACACCTCCGCTCGACTCTCACTGATCAGTGCCCTAGAACAAAATGGCGAACACGAAGCCGCGCTCGGGGAGCTTCAAGAAGCATTAAGATTAGATCCGGATGATTCCGATCTCTATTCTCGACTCTACAAGCTGTACCTCGATCAGAAAGAACCAGAATTAGCGATCAAAGCCTTAAAAGATGGTATCCATCAGTGCCCCAACTCCATGCACCTGTGGGAAGATTTGATCTCACTTCTCTACGACTTAGGTCAAAAAGAGGAAGCGATCCAAGTCGCGCGCACTTTAGAAAAACGCTATCCCGATGGGGCTTACGCTATCCTCATCGTCGCGCGAGCTTTCAATCGACAGCCGGGAGCCTTCTCTCGTGAAGAAATCGAAAACCAATTCAAAAAATCCCTCCGTCTCAACTACCGTCTCTGGGATGCCGTCTGGGCTTACTGTAACTTCCTTAAAAGGCACTCCAAGCACGATGCTTGCGATGAAGTCTTAGATCATTATCGAGAAGTCACTGGAGATCATGAACGAGCGACGACCGCTCGGGGCGTCTTGGCGATGGAAAACGATGAGACTACCGAGGCCTTAGAAATCTTTCGTTTGGTCTTAGAAGATTATCCCAATTCAGAATGGGCTTGGTCGAGCTTGCTGACCCTGATCGAAGATTGGGATAAGCCGGATGAAGTTTTAGAAATCCTCCATAAGATCCCACCCAATTTACTCAATGATCTCGACTTCGCGGTGATGCGTTTAGAGCACTTGGAAAGGGTCACGGATGATGTCGAATCCTTTTTATCGGAGTGGGAAGAGCTCTCGCAAAATTTCCCCACAACCTACGTCGTTCAATTGAACTACTTCGACACTTTGATACGTTGCGAACGCCCCGAGCAAGCCGAAAAAGTTTTAGAACAAATAAGCCGACTCCGAAAGGATTCCGCCCCGTACATCACCGCTCGCTGGATTCAACTGTACGCCGAAAAACGGGACCGCCCTCTCGCAGTGAAGCACATCAAAGACCTGTTCTATTATCAGGGTGATAACATGCCTCAAAGTTCAGATATCGCGTGGAAAGCTATCCAAGGAGCGGGTTGGACTCAAAGGGCCACCGAAGAGGGCATCGCCGCATTGAGAAAAGGGAAAAGAATCTACCCGGCCTTCTTCGATGACTGGTTGAGGGTTTTAGCAAAGAATCAAAACTTGGATCGACTCGAAGACATCCTAGCACTCCTACAACCGAGCCGACAAGAATGGGAAACTCTCGACTACTACGTAAAGGTTCTCAATCATTACGTTGAAGAAGGTGGCGCGCAAGCAATCCTGGGCTGGGCGAAACAAAACGACAAGCTCTGTCGAGAAGAAACGCAACTGTGGCAGATCGTCGGGCGAGCTTACATCCTCAAAGACCTCAATCTTGATGCCTATAAATGGATGGAGAACTGGCGAGAGCATCCCCAAACGCAACACTGGGCGATGTCGAATTTCGCTTCGGCGTGTTTGGGATTAAATAAATTTGAAGAGTGCGCCGAGGCCTGCAAGTTCGCCTTAGAAAATCAAATTTACGATTTTGCTTCAGACAATATTGCGGACAGCTACCTTTTCGCCTTGTCGATGCTGGGGAGAGAAGAGGATTTTTTAGAGGAATTCCATCACTATCGTGGCTTGATGGAATCCGGTGCCACTCCCGACGAAACAATTCAAATGTATGAAGTCCTCGCCGAGATTTACTTAGAAGAGGATGAAGATGAAATCCTTCGTATCCTTAAAAACGCGCGCACCGTAAGAAAAAGCTGCGAATGGGCTCGTCCCGCCCTCAAGCTAGCTCTCAAGAATCGATTATCGTTTTGGAAACGAATCCTGGCGAAGTTTGTATAGTGAATATTTAGTTCCTGTTGTTCGTTCCTGTTGATTAAACCGGGAACGAATTAAAGGAAGTTCCCTACGCTTTATAGACTTCCTCGCCTCCTAAATAGGTCGCCTTCACTTTGAATTTTGAATCTAAAATGACTAAATCGGCTTTCTTATTCGGAGCGATCGCTCCGATGGACCGTTGCCAGCCTGCGATCTTCGCTGGAGTCGTCGAAGCCGAAAGAGCGACCTCCCAGGGGGACCTGCCAATTTCTTCGACCTGAAGCTTGAAGGCTTGATCCATAGTCAATGCACTTCCTGCGATCGTTCCATCCTTTCGGATGACCTGACCTTTTTTCAGCTTCACATCCTCACCTGCAAATTTATAAGTTCCTGGCTTTAACCCGCAGGGAGCGACGGAATCACTGACGAGACAGATCTGCTCGGGTTGTAAAATCTGAGTCACCCACTTCAAGACCTCAGGATTGACATGAAAGCCATCTGAAATCAGTTCTAAACGCATTTTAGGGTCTTGGAGAAAAGCACTGATCGGCCCGGGCTTCCGATGGTGAATGCCATCCATAGCGTTAAAAAGATGGGTGACGTAATCGATCCCTTTATCTATCGCTTTTCGCGCCTGAGCGTAGTCCGCGCCGGTGTGTCCAAAGGCCGGGATGATGCCTTTAGATTTTAATGCTTTAATGAGACGTAAGCCTCCCGGACGTTCGGGAGCAATCGTCATCGTCTTAACAGTCCCCTGCCCGGCATCCAAAAGTTCACTCAGATTTGAAGGGGTGTAAGTCTGGAAATAACGAACCGGCAGGGCTCCGGGATGCCCAGGGTCCAAATAGGGCCCTTCGAGGTGAATTCCCGCGAGCACTCCTCCACCGGCTCCAGATCGAATCGCCGTAGAGACTCTTCGGATGGTGTTTAAAAACTCTCTCTTTGGTCCTGGATACAAACTGACTAAAAGACGGGTCACTCCATGAACGAGGTAGTGTTCACGGGCAGAGCGGTCGAGCTCAGCGGCCTCAGCTTCATAAAAATCGATACCGATTGCACCATGAGTGTGGAGGTCGACAAAACCAGGAGTCAAGTAGGCCCCTTTTAGGTCGACCTTTTTGAATCCGTGTGCTCGACGTCGACCCCGACGATCAGCTTCCTTGCCAATCGCAGTAATCTTCCCCCCCTCGACAGTGACGGATGCTTTAATTTCTCCCCCAGCAACGCCGAGGATCTTTCCTCCCCTAAAGAGGATGCTCTGTGACATGTTAAGCTCCAGGCAAAATCAAATCTGAGTAAGTATTTCACATTCAGAGAATAAAGATTTTGCGCTTTGAGGCAAGACGGATTAAGAAGATGCGTGAGAGATTGATCAGAATCGCATAATTTGCTTTCCAGCTCTCTCTCAGTTTTCATTCTATTAGTATCTATTGAAACAAGCTCCTTTGGAGCCCGTTTCAACCGTTCCAGCAAATCATAGATTTGCTTTCACTCCGCTAAACATAGGCTCTACGAGCCAACGTCCGCGGCCGAGTTGATCCCAACTCGCCTTAGTTCCTGTTATAAAAAGGAACTAATTAGTATTTATTGAAACAAGCTCCTTTGGAGCCTGTTTCAACCGTTCCAGCAAATCATAGATTTGCTTTCACTCCGCTAGACGTAGGCTCTACGAGCCAACGTCTGCGGCCGAGTTGATCCCAACTCGGCTTAGTTCCTGTTGAACAGGAACTAAATAACAATCTGCCATAAATGGAAGCATCATGTACCCCGCCGAAGAGATCCTCAGTATCGGACGCAAAATCTTGACAGAAGAAGGCCAAGCGATCTTAGATAAACGCGAAAATCTGGGCGATTCCTTTGTCGGTTTGGTGAACCGCCTCGCCTCCCTCGGAGGCAAAGTAGGGATCACTGGGGTAGGAAAAAGCGGGATCGTTGGTGAAAAATTTGCCGCCACCCTCTCTTCAACCGGCACTCCAGCCCTATTTATAAAGTCGGTCGATGGAGTTCACGGTGATCTGGGAGTTCTCCGGAAGGATGACTACCTCATCGCCATATCGAACTCGGGCGAGACCACCGAAGTGCTCGCATTGGTTCAAGCGGCGCACGCCATCGGAATTCAAGTGGCGGCAATGACCGGAAATTTGAATTCCACCCTCGCCCGTGAATCTGAGATCGCGATCGATATCAGCGTCTCCAAAGAAGCCTGCCCCCTCGGCTTAGCCCCGACGGCCTCCACCACGATGACCTTAGCCATGGGAGATGCCATCGCTATGGCTCTCAGTCAATTACGGGGATTCACGTCCGAAAACTACGCTCAATTCCATCCAGGAGGAGCCTTGGGGCAACGGCTCAAGTTCAGAGTGAAAGACGTTTTGAAATGGTCAGGGGATGAGACTCCCCGGGTCCAGTTGGAGGGAACTTTAGGCCTGGCCCTTAAGGAGATGACCGAGCGAGGGAATTCCGGAGTGACCTTAATCACGGATGAAGACGGAAATTTAGCCGGAATTCTCACCGATGGAGACCTGCGACGGATCCTCATGACCGTTGAGGTGACCCAAGCGTCGAGCCCTCTCGATCTCAAGGTCAAAGACTATATGATCACACAACCAAAGGTCATCGAAGCCGAAGCACCGGTCTCAGAAGCACTTCAGGTCATGGAAGTGAGCGGAATCACCTCTTTAGTGGTCATTGACCACCTATCTAAACCTTTTGGATTACTGCACTTACATGACATTTTAGGAAGAGGAAAAATACTCCTTTGACTTAAGGCGCAAGAATTCTAAAATAGTCCGCTTCCAAGTAGCCTGGCCCGAGCGGGATAGACCCTAAAAAAGTTCTTACTGAAATTTAAAAACTCTGTAAAAACTTTAGGGAGCCACGGGAAACCCTGTTAGTAAATTCCCCCGGAGTCTTGAAGCTACTTCCTAAAACGGTAACATCAAACCCGAGACTCTTCGGATCCCATTTAGATCCGAAGTAACGCGATCGTCCGAGAGAGGATTCGATACCTATGAAGGTCAGAATCAGAAAAACAAACGTTAAAAGAGATAAACGCGGTTTCCGTTACAGAATGAAAACACGCGGTGGGCGAGCCATCATCAAACGAAGGCGACGCCTTGGAAGAAAAATGCCTGGTTGGAAAAAGCCTAGTAAGCACTAGTCTTTTACATACTGGGATGACTTCTCAACTTGTTGGTCTTTTCTCTTATTCGAAAAGAGTTCTTATTCTCAAAGTCCTGCAAGAAATTGAAGATTCCTCCTGATCTCAAAGCGATTTCTTTAAATTAAGCTGAATCGCACCATAAAATTCAAACCTCACTGAATTTAAGTTCAGTGAGGTTTTTTTATGCCTTTGATGAATCAGTATTCAATTCAAACACTTTGTAAAACTTTAGTTGTTGCAGCGATGAGATCGTATAAGAAATTTTTAATCAGCCCGGAGCGTAAGCGACGGGATCTCTTGGAATTCATATTTTGGCTTTGAAAATCCGAATCTAAACTCTTTTACAATTCAGAAAGATGAAGTTTTTGAAGTTTGCCTCGCAAAAAGATCCCGTCGCTTACGCTCCGGGCTTACTAAGGTAATTTAAAGCTTAAACCGGATTGAAATGATGCGAATAAACCGCCGACATCCGTACCCCATCCGCACTGAAGTTCCGAGATAAAAATCACCCTGAAATCTTATCGCTACATCACGGTCGTAAGTTGAGATGTTCCGTAGGGAAAGCTCATTTTTACCGGTAAATAAAGAGACTTTTTCACTTTGAAAGATCTTCTTTAAGGCTTTGTGCTATAATCGGGTTCGCGAGTTGATTTTCAGATTCAAATCTAATTCCAGCTTAAAGTTCTAGCTGAATATTTAACTGGGAATTGACTGAAAATTGGGTTTTATTTGAAATCCCAACTCGAAAAAACTGCTTGAATCTCTGTTGAGCTATTGAGCCATCAAAAGTCTTAATCGCTCAAATAAATTGAATAACTAAAACCAAAAAAGTCTGAAGACATCGAATGTTACTGTTACAAAAGTGATATTGGCTGCTTCACTCTTTGCGTTTCTAATTCAATTACAATTCAATACCGAACCTGTCTCGTAAATAACAAGCGGACTCTAAACTTGTTCCTGAAACTTTGTTCACCGGAACTCATCCAGAGTCTTGCCGGGTAAAGCTTTGAATTCAGAGTTCATTTAAATACATACTTAACTCACAGCAAGATTAGCTTCATTAATTAACATTAGTTGGTGTAATTCATGGTCGTTTGGTTTAGCAAAGAAATGACTTGTCCCATGTGCCGCAGCCGATTGTGCGGCAGGGAAGTCGGTGGCGGATTCGCCCTAGAACAAGATTCTGATCTCTTGGTTCACATGGAAGGAAAACATGTGATTCAAGCCGAAATCCATACATGTCAAACGTGTCGCTATTCAGGCTACCTCAAAGATTTTCATATCAACACCACTCCCGATGTGGGCGAACGGTTTTTAAGAGATGTCACTCCTCGTCTCACAGGAGCCCCTAAAAACTCGATCTCTTCAACTCCATTGCCCGACATTCAATACGTCTGGGCTTATGAATCCGCAAAGTTTCTCGGCCGTCCTTCATTGGCTTTAGGAAACTTATTACTCAGAGCTTATTGGTGTCTCCGACTCCCTCCGGTAACTCATCTCACTGAAGCTGAGTCCGAGAAAAGAAAGAAGACCTACCTCAGTAAAGCTCTCGATCATTACCACCAATCTCTCAGAGGTAACCGTAACCCCCACCTCTACTACCTCATGGGAGAACTCAGCCGGCGAAATGGTGATCATGAATCAGCGATTACCTATTTCCAAAAGTACTTAACCCGACGCAATACGGTGGAGTACTTAAGGATCGCAGCCACTAAGCTCTCGGCCTTGGCTCGCGAAGGTCACTCCAAAGAACTCTCCATGAAAGAGTTGTTCTCTGACCACAAGACGAACAGACCGCAGCAGTAATGATGGTCGCGGCTATCGGCCGCTCCAGCGTGCAAGTTCGCCTGCGGCTCACGCACTTCCTAAAGGAGTGGTAGGCTCGAGCCGTACGTAGCCGTTCCGTCCATTTGGATTAATTAACCAAAAGAACAATCCCGTTCTAACTAGCGGATCTATCCCCTAAATCCGCCCGCACTTCAAGCCTATTTGGTCCCCAACCCTCGCTCACGCTTCGCGCTTGAAATGCACCCGAGCAAATCACATTTCAAGCGCGAAGCGTCAGCGAGTGCCGATGATTGATTTGATCGGGCCTATCATTTGGGACGAAGTATTCGTTTTGGATTCGGTGCTGGCGCCAAACCCTAAATCCGCCCGCGCTTCAAGCCTATTTGGTCCCCAACCCTCGCTCACGCTTCGGGCTTGAAATGCACCCAAGCAAATCACATTTCAAGCGCGAAGCGTCAGCGAGTGCCGACTATTAATTTGATCGGGTCTATCAATTGGGACGAATTTATTTGTCCTGGACTCCGCGATACCGCAACTCTCTAAGTCCGCCTGCGCTTCAAAATCTATTCGCTCCCTCACCCTCGCTCACGCTTCGGGCTTGAAATAGATTCATTGACCCTCACTCCAGAATATTTCTTCCCTTCACTTGAGTTTTTAGCGTGAAAAGGCCATCCTAACTCCAAGGAAAAACGAACTTAAAAAGCAATTCCAATCTTCAGAGGACTGCTTATATAACTGTTTAAGCACCTGGATCTTGGAATCCAGGTCTTTAACGAAATAGGAGTGAAGCCGTGGCCGACTACAAAAAAACAATCAAAGCTGATGCCACCGATATCTTTAAACAACTCCACCCTCAATATTTGGATGACGGTGATGAATTCGGCGGAAAGTCTGACGCCCCCAATTTTTCGCAGTGGCTCGACCGAACCAAAAAGTTAAATGAAATCGTGGAAGGGACGATCTCGAAGTGGGGTTCGAAAGAATACCTTTGGGTTAAAAGCGGAACTCGCAACCCGAGCCCTGCCGGAGGCGACCCCCGATCTGCAGCCTACGGTAGCTACTACTCCGATCTCCTCCACGAACTCAAGAAGTTGAGTAAGAAACGTTGAGTAAAGCTCCCGCTGCGCTCATCACCGGAGGCGGCTCCGGGATAGGTAGAGCCACCGCCCTTCATTTCGCCCAGAACGGTTACCAGGTAAGCCTCTTAGGCCGAACTCGAGCCAAGCTCGAAAGCGTCGCAGAAGAAATCACCCAAGCTGGCTGGGGAGAGCCTTTGGTCATCAACTGCCGTCAAGAGGATCAAGCGGAAGCCGAGCTCGCCGTCAGTATGACGGAAGAAGCTTTCGGCCGTTTAGATGTCCTCTTCAACAACGCAGCCGTCTATTGCGGAGGCTCCGCCAGAGAGAGCACCACCGAAGAGTGGGAACAACAGCTGTCGATCAACGTATTGGGCCCTCTCTACCTCGCACGTGCAGCTCTCAACCCGTTAGAAAAAACTCAAGGGGTGATCATCAACAATGCCTCCACTTTAGGCATTCGTCCTATCGCCGGTTACGCAGCTTACTCGGCTTCAAAAGCAGCATTGGTCTCTCTCACTAAGAGTATCGCCCTGGAAGAAGCCCAACGACAAATTCGTTGTGTCGCCATCTGCCCCGGGGTGGTCGACACCCCCATTCACGGTGAAGGCGATCGATCGGCCCAAATGGAAGCGATGGGCCCCTTCCATCCCCTCGGTCGAGTGGGAACTCCCGAAGAAATTGCTTCGTTAGTTTATTATTTAGCAAGTGCCCCCTCAAAATGGATCACGGGATCGATCATTACGATCGACGGTGGTATATCCCTTTAAAAACTCACTCATGTCTGAACCGATCCCACCAACAGGTCACGTCCTGATCACTCGAAAAGCGAGCTTCTGTGCTTCTCATCGCTACGCCAATCCCGATTGGTCCGATGAAAAAAATCGAGAAGTCTTCGGAGCGTGTTTCAATCCCTATGGACACGGACACAATTACGAATTAGAAGTTTCCGTTTCCGGAGAAATCTCGGCTGAAACCGGCATGGTTCTCAACTTAAAAACCGTCGATCAGATCATTAAAAAGGAGATCATCCAACGCTTCGATCATCGGTTTATCAACAAAGAGGTCGAAGGATTCGATCGTTTAGTTCCCACCTGTGAAAATTTAGTTATTCAAATGTGGAATTGGCTCGCTCCGCGCTTCGAAGAAGAGAACTGCAAGTTGCACCGCCTGAAGCTTTATGAGTGCCCCACGATTTATGCCGAGTATTCGGGGTGAATATAACAACGTAAGCCAATCCATTAATAAGCCCGGAGCGTAAGCGACGGGATCACGTCATCGTGAAGAGTTCCATCTTGATATAATTTTACAAACAGCTAAGGAAATTAGCTCCCAACCATAAGGCACGTTAGCAAGAGCTTAAACATGTCCCGTCGCTTACGCTCCGGGCTTATTAAATCGATATAAAGTGTTAACCGTAATATTCAAAAACGTTTTTATCGGTTTCGTGGAGGATAATTCGAAACAGAGGTGAGGAGGGAGGAAATTGAGATTTAAGCTTTTGCCAAATCTCAATCCCCAAAACTTCACTGGTAGGAACGGGGGCTACACTAAGATCTAAAACATCGTTTAGATTTCGATGATCGAGGGGCTCGAGGACTTCACGGTCGACGATAGAATCCATCAATTGGGGAGAGATCACCCAACCCGTCTCTGGATCGGGAGAACCTTCTACTGTCACTTCTAGTCTATAGTTGTGACCGTGCCCTCCCTCATTACTGCACTTCCCGTAGATAGTTCGATTCCACTGTTCTTCACGTTGAGGGTCGTGAAGTCGATGTCCCGCATTGAAACGGTAAACTCGAGTAGTTCGAACCTTTTTGATCATTCCGCTAGGCCGGATTCAACTTGAAGGATCTCGTACTCTTCACTCCCTGAAGGAAGCTCAACTTCGACGACATCCCCAACGTGTGCTCCCAGGAAAAAACGGGCGATGGGTGATTTATAACTGAGGATTCCCTCATCGGGTCCGCCATCCCATGGGCCTAAAATGGTGTAGCTCACTTCTTGATCGCTCGAAAGCATCTTAGCCTGGATCTTCGCACCCAGGGTGACTTCATCATCTTTGAGCATATCCGGGGTGATCAATTTAGCTAAATCGATCTCTTCACGCATTTCTTCACCCTTCTTGGTTAAGAAATCGCGCTGTTCGAGGGCTGCTTTGTATTCGGCATTCTCTCTTAAGTCACCGAATTCAGCGGCCCGACCGATGTCTTTGAAAACTTCTGGCAGACGCTCTTCCATGATCTCTCGAAGTTCGGCCCGGTGCTTACTGAGACCCGCCTGAGTTGTGAAGATAACTTCTTGTTCCCAAATCGGCTTCTCTTCTTTCTTCGTAAGCTCGGGACTGGCCTTCGTCATGACATCGAGAAGTTCGATGCGTTGGTTTTCAGCAGGGCCTTCTGATTTTAATAAGCGCTTGTAGAGATCCCGGATCGCCCTCTTGTCGCCTTCCTTGACAGCTTGCTCAAAAATCGGCAGACGCTTTCCGCCGATCAGGGTTCGACCCGTTCTTAAAAGCGCCGCAAATTCGTTGCTCTTTTCACGTTCGTTTTTAAGGAAAACAAAATCTAATAAATCGAGGATACGATTGACCGATTGTAAGGCCGTCAGAGATTCAATCTTTGATTTCATGAATCCCTTAGCGTTGTCATCCAGGTATTTTTTAATCGCCCAAATGAAGAGCTCCGCTCCTTGGCGGGGACTGGCGATGGCTCCCTGAACTCTCGTTCCCAATGTTTCTGCAAGGGGGCTCGATTCTTCGACGATGTCGACCAATGCTTCCCGCACGGCATCGCTGGATTCAGCCCACAGGCTTTCAGCGATCTTCGGCCAATCATCTGGCAGAACCTTTTGGCACCGAGAAACAGCTTCTCGTTGCTCTTCCGCTCCCTCGAGTTCACGGATCGTTTTGACCACGTCGGAAGACCTTTTCAGGACAACTTCCACGGGCGAACTTTCACCCTCAGGGACGAGCGAATGGAGCTCTAACAAACAAGCAGCTCCCAGAGACTCCGCATCCGAACCCGTCGCGGCGTAGCGAACGAATTCAGATTGAATTTCTTCGTAGAGTTGGGGAAATTCGGTCCCACCATCTTTCAAGACTTTCTTGGCGAGCGCACGACGTTTCGACCAAGGTTCTTTTTTGAAATTTCTAAGGAGCTCTTCTTCGTAGGAAACCACTCTTTCGAGCTTCTCAACGATGTAGGGTGATCGATCTCCGATTCGGAAGTGGCCATCCGCACGTAATTGTTTCTTAGCTTTAGTCCACCACTTCGACCAATTTTTAGCGGTGATAAACTCGGGGCAAACTTGCTCTTTGATATCCTTGAGAGGCATCGGATTTCTGAAGCTATCGAGGATAACTCTGAACAGATCGACGGGATCTTCATCGATGCGTTGACGGATTCCATCCCCCCCCTCGAATCTCAAAACGAGGAAGTGATTGGGAGGCACGGGCTGAAGCACACTCGCCATCGCCTCTAAGCCCATTCTATGATTGGATTTTTTCTCGAGATTGACAATCGCTTGCTTCAAAAGCGTGTCGACCGATTCTACCCTTCCGGCACCCCAACCAGAGGGGTGAAAGACATAGGAACCCGGGCGGAAACTCATCCAGCGGTCCAAGGCGATAAAGGCTTTCGAAATATCGATCGCTCGATCCATTTCCGAAAACTTCAAGAACTCGGCTTCGGTTGAACCCTCACCGTAGTGAGCCAGAAAGGCTTGCATAAACTTTTGGCGAATCTTGGTGTCATCGGGAGCAGCCAGACAGCGGAAGCGTAAAAGCTGGATGTATTCTTCCGGATCACACTTCCCTTCGTAGAGAGGGAGGGTCAAATCGATCAGCACATCAGCCTTGGCTTTTTCTGAACCGATGATCAAAGCTTCAGAAGCGACGAGGAAGCCCTGAAGCGGAGGCAGATCTCCATCCCCGACATTCTCGATAGCTTGGGCCCAGGCTTCTTCAAGGCCGGTCCAATTTTTTTGTTCGATCAGGTCCCTGAAGTCGTTCAAAACATCACTTGCTTGACTCATCAGCAATTACGGCTCTCTCCCCAACGGAGGGGTAAAAATTGAAATCTTTAGGCTACTCTGAAGGCCAAGAAAAGGGCCTTCGATCGAAAATGGCAATACCTATAGCGATGTCTATAGTTATGCCATGTTGTCGCCACACGGCAGGGTCTCTCCCCCCGCGATCGGCCGAGATCAAACGGAGATTAGAACAAAGACCTAAGCCGGACGCAAGACTGCCTACAAGAACCTTTTAGAACCGAGAAAAATTGTTGGATGACGATTCAGCTAAAATCGAAAAAAACCTGAGACTCAGGTAGCTGAGTCTCAGGTTTTTTTCGATTTTTACTGACTTTGGGGCGCTTAAGTGTCCCCTGCCCAAGGTCGGGCCTAAGGTCGGGCCCAAGGTCGGGCACGGGACAGGTGCGGGATCAGATTCCGCTAAGACACTCGAGGCTATCTTCTGTGGAATCGACCGTGGGGCCCATTCCCATTTCGTTGACGGTTTGGAAATCTTCAACGAAGAGGAACTTGAGGATATTGACCGGATCAGGAAGCTCGAGCTTACCATTATCGTCGACATCCCCGGCATCTTCACAGTTGACGGGCTCAGCGAGGAAAATATGGCTCAGGAGATCGGTCGCATCCGTCACATCGATACGGTAATCGGAATTTACATCCCCGCGGATAAAGAAGACTTGCTGGAGTCCCGTTCGCGGACCTTCACCCAGAGGTGGTTCTTCTTCGAAATCGAGTTCCCAACTCTCTTCGGGTCCTTTGAGATCAGCGGCCCCTACTGGAGCAACGTTATCGAGCTCCCAGCTCTGATCGTCTTCCTCGGTCATCAAGTTCCCGGCGGGGAGGAACGTGAGCAGAGTGGCTAAAAGTAAGGAAACTACGTTACGGAGCCCCAAGAGCAACCGGACTCGCGATTTCCCCTTCTTTTTCTCGTACTTGAGAGTCATTTTAGCGATTTGAGAAGAGAGCTTTTCGTAAAAATCGGCTAGATCTTCTTCTGGGATATCGACCGTGAAATCGATACGGATCAAACTGGTGCCATCGACTGAGCGCGAATAGCGCTTCATTTTATCTTCGCCCAGATCGCTATCTTCGACCTCTTTTTGTTTGAGGACGATGTAATCTAAATCTTTCGCCTTTTGATCGACGAGGCCCCGGTAGGCTTCGGGAGTCATCGGACAGCGGATGGAAGGGCCGGAGGCAGCTTTGTAGCGCCTACCGGAGAGTTCGGTGATCTCTCCAGTTTTAAGGAGTTTATCCAAAATCCTTTTCACGTCATCTAAGCCGAAATTTCTCTCCATACTGAGCACAGGGAAAACGGCTTCGTAGACTTCTTCCAGGCTTAAGGCTTGGTCTTGTAGAAGTCGCACAATTTCTCGATCGGGTGACTTTGGATTGGTGCGAGTTTCTTTGAGGTAGTTTTCGATACTTTTTTCGGTGACCCCACAACGGCTGGCGAGTTCTTTCTTATTGATTCCCCGCTGTCGGACGGCGATATCGGCTACGGTGCCCCGCAACTCTCTCTCGACCTCTTTGAGAGGTAAAGACTCGTCGACGATACTGGTCGCTAAGCGATTGAGGAGAAGTTCGGATGAACCATTCCCAGTTCCCAAGCCGTTCATTTGACCGTTTTCTCTGGTAACCATAATTTCACCGTAAACCTGACCGAGTTGAGCTGCCCGTATTATCGTGGGAATAGGCCCTACCCTCAGCTCAACCTCAAAGGGTCCATGAAGAACCCTAAGGGGTATACACGTTCCATAGTTAAGTATTGCCTCCAGTTTAGCCCCGCATCCGGGAAATAAGCGCGGGAAATTTTTTTCGGAGGAGCTTAATTTTTAGGCGGAGGAATGAGGAAAGTCAGGATCATCCCCGCCAAAAAGCCCCCGAAATGGGCTCCATTATCGATGTTTTTAATCGCCATCCCCATCGCCATCGTCAAAAAGACAACAACCGGAATCGCCCATCGAAATCGGGCTCGAACTGCTAAGGGGATCCTTTGGGGGCGACGGTAAACGGCTCCGAGAAGGGAACCAATCATGCCTAAGACCGCGGTGGAGGCCCCGATAGAAATGAAGGGAAACCCGACATAAGACCCACTAATAAAACGACTTAAATCAAAACCCAAGACGTTGAAAATCGAGGGATTGAAGGTTTCTACCAAAAAGTATAAGTGCGCGAGGACATTCCCCAAAATCCCTCCCAAAAAGTAATGAAGGGTCGCTCGGCCCCAGCCGTAAATCCTCCCCATCCAGGGAGCGAGACAGGCCAATACCAGCATATTGAAAGCCAAGTGCACTTCGTCCCGATGCAAGAAGAGCGCGGAGAAAAACCTCAGGGGTTCTTCGAAAGAATTTTCAGTCCGACAGCCCTGTGCCCGCAGTAAAAGGTAATAAAAATCTTCGAGGCGACCGACTTTCTCGCCTTCCGGGCGGGAGAGCAGGAAACCGAGGACATTCGCCATCACCAACAAAAAGATCCACAGACGAGCGTACCAGCGCTGGCCTCCCTTTACTTGAAGGGGGATAACCTCCCCTTCCGGCGCTTGAGAGGAGACCCACTTAAAGAAGTGATGTCCAAGAGGAGTGAGGTAAGGGCGCATCCCTCGTCGAATCACCATCTGCTGCCCCGTCACTTCTAAGCTTCCTAAGTTGAGAGTGACGGTTTTATTTGCGCTCGATTCAAACTCAACTTCTAAGCCCTGGTGTCGATGCGTCTGGACTTCAGACCAAGGGATGAACTTTTTGAAAAACGGCCGGCTCCAATGAATGCCGTGCTCATCGATTTTCACCCGCGAGAAATAGCGCCAACAGATAAAACCCACCAAGGCGAGAACCATGGAAATTAAAAAGATTCCCAGGCCTCCATCGAGATCCTTGAGCGGAAGTCTTTGATACTGAATCAACTCAAAGCCAAAGAATATACCGATGCTGATCAAGGTAAAGAAAACCATCATCGGATCGAGGCTCACCTTAAATCTCAGATCGAATTCCGGCTGCCAGCGAAAATCAGCCCCTCGAGCTTCCTGAATCGGACGAAAGCCTTGACGTAAACGATCTAACACAAAGTGGAAGGAGGGACGAATCTGACCCCGGCGAGAAACGAGAGGTAAACCCTGGGAGTCACGATATTCGGAAGCATCGAATTGGATCCATTGCTGCCCATCACTAGCTCCGAAGAAACCATGGCGTATTTCCAGCAAGATGAGGTTTCCAAACGAAATTTTTTGCTTCCCCATCTCGATCGTCCCTCTTTCGAAATCGATGACGACCTCTTTTTTTCGCCAGAGACGAGGCCTCAAACTTTGAATGCTTGAAGGGACAAACACGACTTTTGAAGGCTGAGGCCCGAGTCGCTCGGGATCAAAGCCCAAACTGGGTGATTTTGGTGTTAAACTTGGATAGTCAGAGAATGGAGAATTTAGAGTTGCCTCCTCATCCGGAACTGTCCCATCCGGAATTGTCCCAGGTGGAACCGTCTCAGAGGAAACAGCCTCGGATGGATCCGAAGACTTAAAAACCTCTCCCGATGAAGCATCTTTAGGTGTTGGAGATTCAGCCGGTGTGGGAGATTCAGCGAGTGAAGCTGAAGAAGCCTCATCGCTGGAATCGCTCTTGGCTTGTTGCTCTAAGGGTTTATTCTCTTCAGGTGACAACTGATCTTCGGGTCCTGGAGAAGATTCGGGGAGGCTCACTATGGTAATCTACTATCTCGTGCGTATTTCAATTTCTTACTGTGATATTCTTTTGTTCTGATTCTGCTCGATGGGAAGCGGTGAACGTCTCAATTTCTTGCGAGCCAGACAATCCAAGAGTGATATCGAATGTTAGCTAGGTCCAGTTAAAACATGCTAAGTCCTCAAAAGATTCTCATCGTCTTGATTGTCGTAGGATTGATTTGGCTGGTCTTCTTCTCCCAAAACATTCCAAAGGTCTCTAAGAAGCTAGGCCGAAAGCTGGGTGAAGTCAAGGATGCGGGAAATGAAATCCTCTCAGACGAAGAAATTCCTGGGAGTGCGATCTCCAAATACGAGACTCAATGGGGAGAAGCCCTAAGCCAACATATTTTAAGTGAATACCCGATCTCCCAGGATGCTACGCTACAAGCGCGGGTCATACGAATCGGAGAACGCCTGATCGCTTCCGCTAAGCGGAACGAACTGCCCTATCGTTTTTGCGTGCTCGAATCTGACGCTATCAACACTTGGGCTATCCCTGGCGGCAATATCTTTTTAACTTCAGGCATGTTGAGGCTCATCGGTGGAGACGACAATCGCTTAGCCGGAGTGATCGGACATGAAGTCGCCCATATCGACAAACGCCACGCAATCAAAGACCAAGCCCGAGCTAAGGCGATGCAAGCGGGGATTCGACTTTTAACTTTGGGAAGAAATCCTCTTTTAGCCCCAGTCGGTAATGCGATTGAAAACTTTATCAACTCGGGTGAAGGATACGGGACTCAAAAAGAATTAGAAGCCGACATCTTCGGAAGCGAACTCGCCCACAAAGCCGATTATTCACCTCAAGCCTACATTCGTTTCCTCAAAGAACTTCAAGCCGGAACTCCTGAACATACGGCGGCTCATATTTCGCATTCGCCTTATGCACAAAGTCATCCTCCCTTGACCTCTCGGATCCAGGAGCTAGAGGGGCGTTGGAAGGCCGCTTGACGATTTAAAACAGGTCTTGAGGGGAAATAATTAAAACGAAATATCGCGGTCGTTTAATTTGTACCGATATTAAAACTTTTCATTCCATTAAAACGGGGCAAGCCTAGTTCGAGGAACGAAAATCAGTTTTAAAACCTGATCACTCCACGGGTTCAGCGAGCTCCGAACCTGTGGAGTGGGTAGGTTCAATCTCGTTATATGACTTTCGAATTGAATTAGCCCATCCGTAAAGAAGTGAAGGAATTAGGATTACCGCAACAAGGTTTATTCCTGAGAATTCTTCCAATTAATTACCCATAATGAAATCGAGAAGAGTCTGAAAAATAATTCCAATTCTCAACAATCACTGATCACGCTCCAATCGAGATCGAATTGCATTCCGGGCGATAACGTAAAGCAAAATGGCCGCTAAACCGTGACCGAACAGAAAAGCCACATACATTTCGACACTGTCATCTGATCCATAAGATCTGCGCCGATCGAGTCCTTCAATCACATTCCCTAAGGCAAAATAGGGGTTCGTTGCTGCCAGTAAAATTTTCGTCCCCTCCGTACTTCCTCTATAGAAACCCATGATTCCCAAAATGATGGGTAAAAATAAATAGAGAGCTAAGATTGTTACGTAAGTTCCGAGGATGGCTCCGAGTGATTTTTTAAAAATCGCAGAAGCGAGACAAGAGAGGGCGATGAAGAAACTCGCTGCGACGAACATAAAGACCATCAACATGGGGATGTGAATCAAAGCTCTCGCAAACTTCTCGGAATCAAAGATAAAGACTCCCATGACCAGCCAAGCTGCCACGGTTGCGAAGAAGGGTCCCATGACCGCGTAATACCCGGCCAATGCTTTTCCATCTAAAACTTGTGAAAGAGAAAGTCGGGTTCCACGAAGTAAATCTAAATTCCCTCGCTCAATCTCTCTGGGAAATGAACTCGCGCAACTACTCGGTAGCATGGCCGTCAAGGCGATCAGTAAAATATAAATTGGAAATCCCAGCTTTGCTTCGTAACCGGGAAATTCTAAATTGATAAATATGAGTAGGATGCAGTTAATAATAAATAAAATCCAAAAGTTAAGCCTTCGGTACCAAATCTTACCGAAGAACTCCGATTTAATTTCTTTTTGAAAAACAGGATTAGAAAAAAGAAAAGCTCCCGACTCGCCTAAATGGATAAACAGCTTTGTGGCGATAGATCTTTTTACTTTCCTAACAACACGATTTATGGGTGCTCTCTTAAAAAAGAATAAGCGACGCCCTTCTCCCGTAGGCAAATCCGGCTTCCTCACTTTCCTTCCTAAGTAAATAAAGTGAAGGAGAGTTAAGGCTAACCAAAAATAAGTGAAGAGAATTAAAGGATCAAATGGGAGTCCCCCACCGATTCCCCCTAAAGGATTGACGACGGCCCCTAAGACAAAGAAGGGAGAGAGACTCGCCATCGTCATCCACACATACTCCTGAGACGTCCTCATGAACGATCGATCGATATAACCAATCTCTCTTAAGATGTGCGAAATCAGCATCCATACCAACCCCATCAGAATGGGGAATGCTAAATACCACAACAGCATCCAGACGATTCCGCCCACAGCGGACTGCGCCGTACTTTTTGCCCGCATCGATTGAGCCAAGCAAACAAAACTGGCTGTGACCACCGTCAAGAAGATCACCCAATAAGCCTGAGTGATCATCTCAAAGGAGATTCCCCCGATGAGATTAAACAAGCAGGCGATCGGTAAAGTAGAAGCTAAGATGAGAAGAATATATCCCGCTGAAGAACCGATCTTAGCCAGAATGATCGATGAAGGGGGCAATAAGGTTGTATAGAGAAGTTCGTAAGTCCCTTCTTCTCTCTCGCGAGATATAGCCCCAGAGGTAAATGCCGGAACAAAAAGAAAAATCCCGATGAGGAGCGAGTAGTTAAAGGAAGTAAAGATCTGCATCTTATGCATATCCGACATTCCCTGCGCTTCCCGAGGCCAAACCGAAATGGCGATCAAGCCCGAAACGCCCACCACGATAAACAACAACCAAAACGCTCGCTTCGTTCTGAGCGTAGCGATCAGTTCGCGCTTTAGAATAGGGTGTGAGTGGTAGATGGCTAGAAGCAGTGGAGCTCCAAAAATCCAAGAGAGCTTTCGCCAAAGTGGGGATTTAAAAAATTGAATGAAGGAGTGCAAAGTTTGTTTCAATTCGGAAGCCCTCGAGAACTACCCTAGGAGAAGAAATAAGTATTTAAGTTCGACGTCAGAAACTCTAACGATCCCGAGCGTGCCGGTAGTTCATCAGGGAGATCCCCCCCGCAATGAAGAGGGAGGTCATCGTGCCGTAGAAGAATACAAAAGTGACGAACATCGGAATTTTTTCCGAAAAGTCATAATTATTATTATTCCAGCGGACAGACCGATAGAACTGTTCAATTCCTTGGACCCAAGTGGAGACCGGACTGAGTCCTTCCGGCAACCACCACATGTCACTACTGTTAGTCGCGCCTACGATGAAACCAAAGATAATGGGAATGACCATGAAGCAAGCGAGGATCGATCCGTATGTACTCAAAAGTGCGGATAAATTTCTTTTGCAAAGGGAAGTAAAGAAAAATGAAACCGCAACCAAGAAGGCGATGGTGAGACTGAAGACCAAAACCAAAATCATAAAATTCGCGATGTACATCTCGAAGGCAGTTGAAAAATCGACACGAATATTTTGATTCCAGCGATGGTTATGAAGGTTGGGAAAGAGAACAGCTAAGGTGGAATAGAACCACATCACCGAAAACGAACCCAGAAGGATTCCGAAGATACCAAATAGACCTCCCGTCATCTTTCCCGCAAAAATCTGGTGGAGAGGAGTCAATGTCCCGCGAAGTAAATCGAGATTTCCGTTTTCGACCTCACGTGGAATTGCGGTGGAGAGAATCCCTGGAAGCAAGAATGATATGACGATCATGAGAATGACTCCCATGACGTTGAAATTGTCGGTGTAAGTGTTAGGAATCAACATGACCAGCCCAAAGATCAACATGGGCACTACGATCGTAAGGCGAAGGTACCAAACCTTTCCGAAAAACTCGCTTCGGATCTCTTTCATAAAGACTGGGTTGCGGAATAAGGGGATTCCGATGCGCCCAAGGTACATGGCGGCCTTGACTAAGATGGGTCTTCGAATGCGATCCCCCTTGGTGTGAGTTTCATCGTACCAAGCAGGAATAACAAACTTCACAAGCCTTCGTAGGATCCAACCACCAAGAATAAATGCAAAGAAAGGCAAAATTCCCTTTAGAAGCTTTAATTCCCACGGGCGAACATCCTTAAAGGACACTGACCTGACTCGCCAAATGAGGTAAAGGAGATGCCCTCCACCAATAACGGCTGCGTAGGTGTAGTAAATTCCGCTGATCGTCATCATGGCCGGAGGCGTAATCCCAGCGGGCAAAATAGAAAAGGCAACGGAGAATAAGGGGCTACTACACATAAAAAGCATCAGCCAATTCGGTGGACCTCCCCGTGCTCCTCCTAACTCCCAAATGATCATCGTGATTAACATGACGAGAAGCTGAACTCCCCCACCCCAAAAGATGATCCAAAAGAATCCCCTCAATAAAGCGTGAAGAGATTTTCGACAGCGGGCGGAGACGGTCAACGCCACCATGGCCAAACTCAAGATACCAGCGATTGTCATGCCGTAGGTATCGGTGACCATCGAAAATTCGATTCCACCTTGGAGGTAAATGAAGATAACGGCAGGAGCAGCCGCGATCATGTAAATCAGCAGGAAGCTCACCGAAGCGAGAAGTTTCGCCACGATAATGGCAAAGGGAGAGAGGAAGGTCGTGTGTAAGAGTTCGTAAGTATCTCGTTCTCTTTCCCCTGCGAAGGAACCCGCAGTAAAGGCGGGTAGGATCAACGCTCCCCCGATCAACTGAACCATGATGCAAGCCAAGTACAGCTCTCGACCCCGCATCGGATTGATCAAGTTTTGATTTTGATGGGGCCAATTGAATAATGGAATGAATGCAGTTCCCGCAACTCCGATAACGACGATCCAAAACACCCGCTTCAGGCGGAGCATCGCCATGACTTCTCTTTTGATGAGTGCGTTATTAAAAAACGCATCCCATATTCCCACCAAGAATGATTTTACCCAGTTGAGAATCACCAGCGGTGAACTGAGAAGGGAAGTGAGGTTCGAAGTTGAGGGGGAACTCGCTTCGGTCAAGCCAACCTCCCCTGAGTGAGGGTCATGAAGGCGGTTTCCAAGTCGACTTGTTCTTCACGGAATTCGGTGAACGCAACCTTCGCTTCATTGAGAGCCCTCACCATATCGGCGATCTCTGGTTCGGTGGCATCGATCATCACGCGCAAGCTACCGCCTAATTTTTCAACGGACTTTACACCCTTACACTTCTCGATGATTTCTTCTGCCTGATCGATGGAAGCCTTATCGAGAAGCTTAATCGTAAATTCACGACTCGTTCTCAAACTTGCCAAAATACTTTCTACATCCCCGGCGGCGACCAAGTTCCCTGTTTCGATGATGCCAACAGTGTTACAAATCGTCGAGAGTTCAGTCAGAATGTGAGATGACACGATGATCGTCTTCCCCATCCTTTGAAGCTCTTTTAGGAGTTCACGAAATTCGATCCGGGCTCGAGGATCTAAACCCGAGGCGGGCTCATCCAAAATCAAGACTTTGGGATCGTGAAGAAGAGTTTTTGCTAAACAAGCTCGCTGCTTCATACCGCGAGAGAACGCACTGACTTGATCTTGACGCTTGGGGCCGAGATCGGTGAGTTCTAATACATCTTCGATCACTTGGCGACGTTTCTTACGGGGAATACGATACGCCGCTCCGAAGAAATCGAGGTACTCGTGAAGAGTCATATTGTCGTAGACGCCGAAGGCATCCGGCATGTAACCGACGAGTTCTTTAATTCGGAAAGGATTTTTAACGACGTCCACCCCTTCCACTTGAGCCGATCCTGAACTCGGCCAAAGCAAAGCCGCTAAAATTCTGATCGTGGTCGTTTTACCCGCTCCATTAGGACCGATGTATCCGAAGATATCCCCTTGATGGATGTCGAGATCTAATTTATCTAAGGCGAGATGATTGCCGTAGTTTTTAGTTAACCCTCGAATCTTAACTGCGACGTTCCGCTCCGGAGCGGAGGCCTCTTCCTTAGGTTCTGCGTGCGGCAAAGAACTTTCGTTTTGAGAAGCCTCCGAGCGGGTTTCTCCATCTGAAGTCGATGGTTCTCCGTTATCGATTTCCGGAGTCTCGGGCTGGAGAGAATGTTCTTCGTTCAATTTCTGTTCCTTAAGTTCTAATTCTTAAGTCCTGGATATTAAGCCTGGGGTTATTTACCCGACAACTGTTTGTGGGATCGCACGTTCAAATCACTCTTTCACTGGGAGCTCCACGACCAAGAACGTACTACCCTTTCTTTTAAAAGACCGATCATCGATTTCGAGAGGGCTGATCGTTCCCTCGACTACCCCTAAAAGTAAGGTGGGTTCGAGGTGTCGAATCGAGTCGAATTCAGATTTTTTATTTGAGGAGGCACTGGATGTAGCCACTCCCCGATTATTCCAATGATTTTGCTTCCGCATGGCCCCGATCTCTTGAGGCTCAGCGATCGCTTGGAGGCTGAGTTTCGAAAGAGCCTCCATAAAGGGATCCGATGGGAAAGAGTCTCTATTTTGGTTATAGCTATTGCTATGCCCGTAGTAGTAACCGCGGTAGCGATTCCAAAATTCATTGGAGAAATTGAAATCTTTGCTCCAAGTTCCTTGGAGGTTTCCGTCTTTTTTAACGATGGGGCTTAGAAAGGAATCCGATTCTCCAGGGCTGAGCTTGCGCACAAATTGATAGCGTCCTTCCCGCATTAAATAAACACGTAATGTATTCTGGAATGGATTGCTGACTTGAATCGTCGAGGAGCCATCTTCAACTAAGTTGTACCAAGAAGATTTAAACGTCGTTCGGTAATCGATACGGCTGTAACCCATTGAATTCGGGTATAAATTCTTAGTTTTAGATTCACGAGGGCGGCCATCTTCCGTGGACTGGCTCCAGCGAGGAATGGGGATGGGGCGAACGGTATTACGCCAATCCATCGAAGAGATCTCACCTCTCAAGGGTTGGTATAAGAGGGAGTCTGCTCCTTCGTAAAGGGAGGCTTCGCTCTTGTCATCCGCGGCCAGATTGAGTTTCACTCGCGACATACTGGGGTCGATGATTCCCAGGAGGCTGGCGACCTCTGCCGTCTTTCCGTCTTTGTGAAAACGGAAAAAGCTGATTTCATCCACTTCGAGTTCTTCCAAGCTGGCGAGGAGGCCAAACTGATAAATTCCGACTGTTCCAAAGAGAGAAAAGAGAAGGATGACAACGAAAGTCCATTCCCGTTTTTTGAGTTTCAAGAACACGAAAAAGGGAATAAAGAATCCGAAGAGCAGATACGCTATAAACGACCATGCGACCTGACCCGCCCCGGGAATCTGAAATCCACATAAGCCAAATAAAATGGCAGGACTGTCTTGCTCCACCGCTCGAATGGCCGTGTAAGGCATCCCAGGAAAGGACTCGGCTCGCGCTAAGGCGTAACGAGCGGTCTTCGCTTGGAGATTGGAAGCAGCGCTGGTTCCCGATCCGTCGGAGAGGCTAAATCCATAAGTGTAGGTCGCCCCTGCGCCTAATTGATTGTAGTAAACCAAACCCTCCGAAAAGACTTGGGTACCTTCACGAGGACCCATGTTTTTATAGAGTTCGCTAGCTCCATCGCTCAAAAGCGGAAGAACTTCCCGTGAAAGCTTCGGGGAAGGAATCGACCCATCGAGTTGAATCCCTAACGCTGCTTGAAGGCTCAGAGGGACTTGAGAAATCCAAGTATCATCGGGGTAAGCTAATAACGTTCCCCCTCGCCGAACCCATTCGATGAGGGCTTCGATTTTGTTCAGAGGAACGGTACTCGGGTTGATTCCATGAAGAATAATCAATTGATAAGAATCGAGAGCTTCTCCCATCAGGGGAAGCCTATCGGGAAGAACCGTGTCAAAAGTTACGGCTTTGGTGGCTAAGAGATCACGAGTGTACTCCGAAAAATGAGTGACCGGCTTAGCGAAGGTCTCAAAATCAGAACCGAGCTTGGAGGTGAACTCTACGGTCTGGTTGCGACTCCCGAAACCGGAAACAGCCAACATACGAAGCCGACCGATCTTCGGAGACTGGCTGATATAGAACTCATAGTTCTTCCTGAAATCTTTACCATCCAAAGAGACGAGAACTTTGGCTCCACCGTAGATTTTATAGAGGAAGGAGTAGGTACGAGGTTCACCGCCCGGAATATGAACTTGACGGTGGATCCCATTGGCGGGAATCCATTCCGTTCTCTGCTCATCGAAGGCCAGAGCCTTAATTCCCACGGTTCCATCAAAATCACCTTTCCCCCGATTCACCAGGGAAATCTCAACGGAATTCCAAGCGTTCAAATCGAAATTTTTAGTGATCCCAAAACGAAGTTTCACTTCTTCCTTAAAGAAGAAAGATCCCTCTGCGGGTGGTTGGTCCTTCGCCTGATCTGACGGTTTTGAGCATCCAACACTGTAGATGATCAAACCAATGAACACTGTACTCAGAAGCGATCGAATCACTAATTGAGTTTGATTTGAAACAATCAAACCAGCCTCCCAGTTAAAAATAGGAAAAAATAGAGCCTGCCTGATATTGAAAGAAGGTTAGTCCCAAAATCCCGGCTTATCTTCAGGACGTACTTCCTCGGGGGGTTCTTGAATTTTTTTATCAAAAAGGTCGAATGCTTTTTCTTTTTCTTCAGCCTGGCGCTTCATGATCTCGTCGAAAGACCCTTCATCGGGCTTTTTCAAAGCCTCTTCAAAGAGATCGACATCGACTTCAGATAAGGTCAGCACACCATCCTGGATCACGCATTCTAAGTATGCTCCAGTTTTCCAACCCAATTTTTCCCGCATTTTATCAGGAATTTTGAGATGCCCTTCCGGGGAAACTCGAAGCCTTTCACCCATGACATTCAACTTTCGATCAAAATATTGAACACCGCTTCTAAAGGGCTACATCAGCGAATTCTTCAAAAGAATATCACTTAGCAGAATGCCATTTAGAAGCAGTCTGGTGGGAATCAGAAATTTTCAGTAATTAGTTCCTGTTTATTCAACAGGAACTAATTATATAAATTGAGATGTTGAAGCGATCACCAACTCAATTGGAAGCTCCCATCCTAACCGCAAAAAGAATCGCTAAGCAAACATCAATAAAGCCTTTAAGCTTATTCTTCTGCTGGAGTTTCTTCCCCATCTGTGGCCTCCGCCTCAGTCCCCGACTTGGGTCGCATCATCGGAAAGGCGATCACATCTCGAATGGAGTGGAGATCAGCGAGGAGCATGATTAAACGATCGACACCCAGCCCCACTCCTCCTGTAGGCGGCATCCCACAACCGATCGATTTAACGAAGTCGTAATCAATCGGGTGATTTTCAATTCCCTCTTTGTCAGCTCCATACGATTTTTGGGCTTCAAATCGAGCTAACTGTTCAACCGGGTCGGTCAATTCAGAGTAGGAATTTCCGACCTCCATCCCAGCGATCATCGGTTCGAATCGTTCCACTAAGCGAGGATTTCCTCTCTTCGCTTTCGTCAATGGAGAGATCTCTACCGGGTGGTCGCAAACGAAGGTGGGTTGAAAGAGTTCGGATTCCACCAACTCTTCAAATAAGGTGGCGACCGCGTGGCCCCAGCTAAAGGGCTTTGGAGGTTCGATCTTGCGCTTTTTAAATTCAGCTTGGAGTTCTTCCTCAGAGAGGTTTTCGGCATCGATACCCTTCTCTTTGAGAGAACCTAAAATAGTGATGCGATTCCAGGGAGGAGTGAGATCGATCTCCTCACCCTGGTAGGTAATTTTCATCGTCCCACAAACTTGCTCGGCGACTTGAGACACCAAAGTCTCAAACTGCTCCATCTGATATTCGTAATCAGTATAAGCCTCATACCACTCGAGCATGGTGAACTCGGGATTGTGACTGCGGTCGATCCCTTCGTTTCTGAAGTTTTGACAAATGGTGAAGACTTTTTCGAACCCTCCAGCGATGAATCTCTTCAGTGGGAGTTCAGGGGAAATGCGCATGTAAGCACGTTGGTCGGAAAGAGCGTTGATCGTCGTGACGAAGGGGCGAGCCTCAGCCCCACCGTAAAGAATTTCTAGGGTGGGTGTCGTGACTTCTAAAAAGCCTCGATCTTCGAGGAAACGTCTGATTGCAGAAATCGTTTTCGCACGAACGACCATGTGGTCCCGTGAACTGGGATCCGTTAACCAGTGAAGGTAACGTTCACGGTATTTAGTCTCAGGATCAGAAAGCTGAAACCAAGTCTGATCATCTTTTGATTTTTGAATCGGAACTCGAACGACCGTCTTCCCCAAGAGGGTAAATTCTTTTACGGAGATACTCAGCTCCCCCATTTTGGTGACGAACACTTCACCCGTCACCCCGATGCTATCACCGAGATCTAATGTCTTTTTGATGACCTTCCAGGTTTCATCCTCGAAGTCATTTTTACGGATCATCAGCTGCATTCTGCCCGAGAAGTCTCTGAGGTCCGCGAAGATCAATTTTCCAGCATCGCGGTGTCCGAAGAGGCGCCCGGCGACGGAAACGGTCTTCCCCATCAATTCTTCTTCATTGTCCCGGATTTCCTGGGTCACATGAGTCCGCTGAAAGGAATAGGGGTAGGGCTCGAGGCCTTGTTCAATTAACCGCTCTCTTTTGGCGAGAAGATCTTCATCAAATTCGTTAAAAGACATGGAATGTTCGCTTTAGCAAAATGAAAGAATGATTCTGGTCACGGAAACGATCGCGCCTCCGGACCTCGATACAATCCGAAGATCTTAGCGTCTGAGAGAGCTGAAATCTACTTGTTGCCGGAACAAAAACGACTTACTTTTTCCCGATCCAAGACCACGTCAGATACGAGACTCCGAGCAGCCCGCCGCCCAAGATCACCGTGATAAAAAACTGAATTAAGCACAAACCCGCGGGGATTTCTAAAACCGTGTTGTAGTGAAGGAGGCTGTAGACGGTCACAGCAACCGGCTGAGAGCCAGGCGGAGCGACGAGATGGCTGGCTGAGAGTTCAAGAGATTGAAGGAGCATAAAGAGCCCACCGGCCAAGGCTAAACCCGGTGTCGCCCACGGAATTCGCAGCTTGAAGAACCGAATCCAAGGTCGTGGCTCCAAAATTTCCCCGGCTTCCCACTGAGAACGGGGAACTCGTCCCAGGACGATGGCTAAAGTGAGGTAGGCGAGGGGAAAGTAACGAGCGACTTGGGCGATTACCAAAATCGCAGGCGACATATAAATCGAGTCCAGAGGCGCGGGCAACTGATTGTAGATTTGGATCAGCGCTGCTCCCAATAAGTGGCCCGGTAAAGCCAAGGTCAACGATATCCACAAACCTACTTTTGACGCTGCATTTTTTGGATTGACCATCAGCAATGCCATGACGATGACGACCACCGTGGCACTCACCGAAACGAGAATCCCATCGAGGACTTCTTCACCGTGGAGCTTCCAAACTTGTGAAAACGTAGCAGTGATCTCGGTTCCACCTGCAAGTTGAAGAAGTCGACCGAGCGGCCAAATCACCACGGCGAACAACCAAACACTGCCAACCAACAAACTCAGCCCAGAGCTGAGCCAACTGGGTTGATAACGTAATAGTTGAGCTCCACCCTGAGCCTCACCCGAGAAAAAACCTTTTTGAAGCACCTTCCAAAAACAGTAAACCCCCGCGAACGCGGTAAGGAATAAGGGGAGTGCAAAGAGAGTTGCGGGACCTAGCTTGGGATTACCATCAAATTCTAAAAAGACAGCTTCCGGATAAAGCCGCATCAATAGTAGAGCGCCAACTTCATAATTCAATAAAACCAATAAGCCAATCAACGAACCCGCGGCGCCGATTGCCGGGAATAGCTGAGGTAGTAAAACTCGAAAGTGAAACGAGAACCGATTGGAACTGAGTAACAAGCCCGATTCCAAAACTCGAGGAGAAAGAGTCTTTAAGCCCAACTTAAAAAAGGCGAAAGCTACCGGGCTGTAAGAGATTCCCAAGAGAGCGATCAGTATGGGCCAACGCCAGTGTTCAAGCTTGATGGGAAAGTCACCAAACCAGGGACGCCAGAGTGCCACCTGATAATAAGGGGGAAGAAAGACTCCAAGAAATGCGAGGATCGTCAAAGGATTCCGTAGGAACTTTGGCCACGGCTTTCCCTCTAAGGCGATGAAAGCCGCCCCCCCCAGAATCAAAGCAATCAATGTGCTGGCTAAAGTGACGAGAATCGATTTGAGTAAGAGTCCCCAAATCCGAGCACTCAACAGGAGCTCTGGAAGATGCGATACCGACAATACGGCTTGTACCAACAACCAAAGTACAGGGATTCCGGCGATGAGAATCCAGGGCAACAATCGGCCGATTGACATTAAAGATTTTTTGACCCCACTCGAGCCGAATTGTCTCGAACTATCGTTTGTCGTCATCTAAGAAATCGATCTTTGAGTACGGGCTCTAAATCTTCAACCCCTTGAGCTGCTTGCTCGAAGGAAACCTTTAAAAGCTTTAGAGTTGATGGATGGGGAATCCCTTCAGGAGGATCTAAGCCCGGTCGGAGAGGAATTTGTACCGACCCCGATTGAGCCAACTGGGTTTCGATTTTGGCGCTTAATAAATAGTCGATCAATTTTTTAGCGGCTTCGGGATTTTTGCCTCCCTTGATCTGAGCGACCGTATTCGGAATTAAAAATGAACCGAGGGGCTCGGTAAGGCCGTGGTCAAATTTTTCGAGCTTCGGGGGTTTCTCTTGATCGGGAAAAACGATTTTAAGAGGCGAGCCTTTTTTTATTCCCTCGTTCGCATCGTCCGTGTCAGTTAAACCTATAGCCACCGTCCCCTGGGCAACGAGGTCTCGCACCACGGCATTCCCATTGACAAAGCGAACTTTGTTTTCGATCAACAACTGGATGAACTGCCCCATTTTCTTCTTCCCTAAAACGGCTTGAAGAGCGCCGAAATGAGTTTGCGTCGTTCCTGCCAGAGGAAGAGCCACCGCGGCCTGACCTTCCCACTTCTTCGAAACCAGTTCGAGGATCGAGCGAGGCGCATCGGCTTCTTTAACCTGTTCAGTGTTGTAGATCAACACTCGATAACGAGCCGCGAATCCAACCCATTGCTGATTTTGAGCGTGGAAGGCTTTGGGAATACCTCCACCGACACCTTCAGGGATTTTTTCGAGCACCCCTTGTTTCGCCAAGAGGACCATCCGCAAAACTTCAGAATTCCAGAAGACATCACACCGAGGATTGTTTTTTTCCTGGATAAGCCGGTTAAAAAGCCCCGTCGTTTTATCAGCTTCAGTGTCGTAGCGATCTAAAACCTTAATTCCGGTTTCTTTCTCAAACTGCTTTAAGATCGGTTGAGAGTAATGTTGGTCTAATGAGGTGTAGACCACGACTTGTTGATTTGGCTGGTAGGTGTCACAAGATAATCCCACCAGGCCCACCACGATGAAGTAGGCGAATCCTAAAGGTATAAAACTGAATTTAAATCTGAGAGATTGAATGAGATTCACATTAACCATCTTTTTCACGGGTCAATATTGGGTGGGCTGCTCAAGTTAAAATTTGAAAACTGAGTACCACCTCATGGAAACCAGTCACCGAGCGCATTATGATAATCCGCTAATTAGTTTCTGTTAGATAACAGAAACTAAGCAAATCTCAGTTTACTCCTTTTGATGACTCCAGTGAAGAACGATCATACAGAACCCCCAGCTTTAGAAAATCCCGACGACGACCCAAAATCGAATTCGAACCTCAGCACTCGAAGTTTTCGACGCCTGATTCCGTATTTGATTCGCCGCAAGGGGATCTTCGCTCTCACCGTCTTTTTCATGATCATCTATTCGGCGGGAGTCAATTCGAGAAATTTGATTCCCGCGATCTTTTTCGACGGGATTTTGATTTCAGAAGAGCTGAGTGACGATTCGGTCCTTTCCAATTCGCTGAGAAAAGTTTCGGACTGGCTGGGCTTCAGTCCTCAACCGAAAGATCTTCCCAGCGGTATCCCTCATCTCACAGCGAGAAAAGTAGATCAGGTTCGAGTTCTCGCCTCGAGAGAAGATCTGACCGAAGAAGAACTCAAGCGGGGTTCGGGTCGTTTTACGGATGGCCGAGTTCAGTTGTCAGTCTATACCAGCGATGAGCCATCGAATCCAACTCCGATGAGCTTAGCCTTCACGGAGCTCAAAATTCGATTCGAGACAGCACAGGCTCAATACTCTGACACGACCTCAGAATGGGTCTTTTCATCAGCACGCCTCATCGACATCAAATATCGCCAACAGAGAAGCGACCCCGAAAAGATGGGCTTACTGAAGTTCATTTTCATTTTCGGGATCAGTGTCTGTATTCTCATTGCCGTCTCCCGATTTATTCAAGCCTACTTGATCGGCTACCTCCTCAATCATATCCTCGCGGATCTGCGCCGGGACCTGATGGCTCACATGTGCACCTTGAGCCTTTCATTCTTCAATCAACGCTCGAAGGGAGATTTACTCTCTCGCCTATCGAATGACCTCACGACGGTCTCTCAAAGCCTGCAAATCTTTTTCAGCGATCTCATTTTAAAACCTCTGATGTTTTCTTTGGCGGTCGTCGTGATCTTCATGATCAATTGGTGGTTAGCACTTATCACCCTGAGCTTCTTTCCGTTCTTGTTTCTTATCGTCTTAAAATTTGGCAAGAAAGTGCGCCGTCGAAGCCGCCAACAATCGAATAAACGCGGCGTCATGACGATGGCTTTAGAGCAACTGTTCGGAGGCATTCGAACCGTAAAAAGCTTCAGCATGGAACCTCATGAGAAGGAGCACTTCGAGAATCGAAATATGGCGGTTGTCTTCCAAGCCTTGAGAACCTTAAAGGCAAAAGTATTATCGAACTCGACGGTTGAATTAGCCTCTCATTTGGGCGTCATCATCGCTTTGAGCCTCGGGGGGTATTATTTGATTCGAGGGGAGCTCGGGATGTCGATCGGAGATTTGATCGCCTTCACAGCGGCCCTCAATACGATGTACACTCCGGTGAAATCCTTGGCTCGCGCTTATTCCAGCTTTCAAGAAAGCTTGGGCGCGATGGAACGCGTCACTGAAATCTTTGAGACTCGCCCCACCGTTACCGAAATTGAAGATGCCGGTACTCTGAAACCCTTCAAAAACTCTATCGAATTTAAGAACGTGTCCTTCAATTACGGTAGAGAGAGCGTCTTAGAAGGCATCGACCTGAAATTTCCCAGCGGTCAGCTCACGGCTATCGTCGGGCCCACCGGATCGGGAAAGAGTACTTTGGTGGATCTCATCCTCCGGTTTTATGATCCCACTCAAGGAGCGATCTCGATCGATGGAACGGATATCAAAACAGTCACTTTAGAAAGCTTGCTCTCTCAAATCGCCATCGTCAGTCAAGACCCCTTCCTCTTCGATACCACCATTAAAAACAATCTCCTCTACGGAAGGCCCGATGCCACCCAAGAAGAGATCGAAGAGGCCGCCCGGGCCGCGAACATTCATGACTTCATCGTTTCTCTCCCTGAAGGATACGAAACGATGATCGGAGACCGAGGAGCGATGCTGAGCGGAGGCCAACGCCAAAGGATGACCATCGCGCGCGCCCTACTTAAAAATGCCCCGATTCTTATCCTCGACGAAGCCACCAGCAGCCTCGATACCGAAAGTGAAGCCCAAGTCCAAACCGCATTAGAAAAACTTTTTAAAGTGCGCTCGACCATTGCGATCGCTCACCGTCTTTCAACCATTCGCGATGCAGATAAAATCATCGTTCTCGAGGATGGCAAAATTGTAGAGATGGGAACCTTCGATGAACTCTTAGAAGCCAACGGGCTCTTCAGGAGACTCCACGACAAGCAGTTTGAGGAGAATTCCTCGGAGTAAATCTCAAAAGGAGGCTTCCATTTCGGGGATTTCATCTTTTTCAATAACTTCCCAATCTTCAAGTTCTTGCTTAGTCAGAGGATCCAACTCGGCAAGTTGCTGCTTTAAGACTTGAGAGTTTGCTTCAGAGGCATCTCGACTCTGAAGAGACCTAGAGACGATTCTCTCTTCGAGGAAGTCTTCATTTAATTGAGGGCAATTTAAAAGATAGGTTTTAACTTCTTCCTCCCGACCGAGCTTCAAGAATAAGTCTCTAAATTCTTTATCGAGAAAACTCGCATCCACAATTACCGAATGGCCCGACTTCAAAATAGCATGAGCTAATTGAAGTAATTTCAGATACGTTTTTCTGGTCGCTGATTCTTCGTAGATGCCTTGATTCAAATTTGAACGACTCTCCTCGAGCACCCCTAAACCAAAGAGCCTCTTTCGCTCGACATCGGATCGAATCACAATGGCACGACTCTGCTCCATAAGTAACTGACTAGCTGTAGTCTTTCCAGATCCAGAAACACCGTAAGTGATGCAAAGGAAGCGCTCAGGTTCAACGAGTAAACGATATGTGAACTCGATGAGAGTTTTCACTTTTTTGTAAAACGACTTGAACTGAGGAGTCCCTTCTTTGGATTGCATTTGAATGGCGGCGACCTTGGCACGAACCATCGCTCGATACACTTGGTAATATCGCAAGAGGCGCAATCCTTCGTAGTCTCCTGAATGCTCCAGGTAGGATCTTAAGAACTTTTGGCTCAATTTTGAATTCTTTCGGAAACACAAATCCATCGTCAGGAATGCGATTTCATTCATCGGATCGATCCAACGCAAGTCAGGGCTGAACTCCAGTCGGTCGAAAAGTTGAATCTCTCCATCCACCCAAGCGAGATTTTCTAAATGAAGATCACCATGACACTCTTTGATCCATCCTTCGTGCTTCCTATGAATTAAAAATGGTTTCAACTCGCTGAACTGTGATTGAGTCCAATCCTGGATGGTCTTTAGCTTTGTTTTTAATTTAGGATCAACGATTTCCTCGTTGAGATAGCTGAAATTGTCACCGACAAACTTCTGAATAACTTCTGGAGTTCCCGAAGAATGAGGGCAAGTATTCTCATTTATTGTCGAGTGTAATTTCGCTAAATATTTTCCGAAATCCTCCAGGAGATGACTGATCTCTATGCCGGTTTCAAGAATTTGATCCAATCGATGCGTCGGATCAAATTGATGCATTCGAACGGCATAGTCGATCGGCTCACCCGATCCAATAAAACTGGGGTGTTCTTCATTCCCAAAAACCGGCACGACATCTAAGTAGAGCTTGGGGGAAAAAATATGATTCAGTCGAAACTCTTCCTCACAATAATATTTTCTTTTAGCTAGGGTCGATAAATCAATAAAGCTCAATCGAACGGGCTTTTTAATTTTATAAGCAAAAGATCCCGTTAGGATCACCCACGAAATATGAGTTTCAAACACCTCAAAGGATTCCACTTCGTGAGGAAAATTTGAAGGTTGGCAGAGATTCTGAATAAAGACTGGGAAGGTATTTAAATCCACAAATGCATCCTTCATCTGAGAGCTCCTACTTCAATTGAGTTTTATTGGCACTTGCTAAAAACCTATCTCAGGTAACTCGATGACTCGACCTTCTTACATTCAATTTAAGCCACAAAAACAACTCGCAAGTCCGATACCAATCAACATAAAAACGCCCCTTAGATCAAACCCATCCAATTCAACGGCTGAAAAGCACTCTTCAGGTGAACTCTAAATATCCGCCCCAGCCTGGACCTCTCTACAACGGGAAATATTTACCTTCAAGTGGGAATTTCTCCCTTCAACTCCTAGGGACAAAGATTCTGAATTCAACCGACTCAGATTGATAATTATGAACGGATCCTTAATAAGCGCCTGAAACTTCGTTTATTTTCGGTTTTAGTCGGGAGTTATGAAGCATTGAAAAAAGTAGAGGAAGGCTCGAAATTGCGCTTCTTAATATCCTTAAGAATTCAAATTTCGGAACATGGTTTGCTCAGAGATTCATGGCGTTCAAGGTTAATTAGTTCCTGTTGATTAAACAGGAACTAAGCCGAGTTGGGATCAACTCGGCCATGAATAAAGACCCTAGGTCTTTATTCCATTATTACTGCGTAGG
>JANQLS010000172.1 GCA_028280485.1 Planctomycetota bacterium | reverse complement strand
CAAACCTTCATCCAAGTTGAAATCGTCGTCTTCATCGGTGAGATCTAAGACATCGGTGTCGAGGATTGTATCGTCTGAGATAGAACCTTCGAGAGTGAGGTCGTCATCATCGTCGAGATCGAGTTCTAAACCGTCAACCTCAGTACCGGGTACAGGAGTCGTGCTGTCGGTCTGGGCGACATCGTCGTCGTCCAAGAGACCATCGAGGCTCAAGACGGTATCGTCGCTCAAGTCGCCAGCGTCGGCGGTTTCTTGAGTGGCTTCAGAATCATCATCGTCGTCTAAGCTGAGGATATCGAGATCGTCATCACCTTCGAGGGTGAGCTCGCCGAAGTCATCATCAGCAGCTTCTTCTTGAGGCGCTTCAGCCTCATCTTCGTCATCGAGTGAAATTTCGGTGAGATCGCCGAGATCTTCGACTGAAGTCGCAGAGTCATCGTCGGCTTCGTCATCGTCGAGGCTGAGGTCGGAAAGATCAAAATCTTCCAGCCCGTCGTCATCAGCAGCTTCTTCTTTTTCACCGGCGCCACCTGCAGGAACTGAAAGCTCAACTTCAGGTTCTCCGGTTAAGAGGTCGTCATCATCGGCAGAAAGGCTGATAGAGACTTCCTCTTCTTCTTCTGGAATATCAAATTCGTCGAGATTGATTTCCTCGACGCCATCCAAAAGGTCCATTTCATCATCGGAGAGGATGATAGTAGGTTCAGTCTTTGCGCTTTTCTTGAATTGAGCGATGATGTCAGGCTTAAAGAAGATTTCATCACCGTCTTTTACGCAGTCGATTTCCCGATTAGCTACCAATTTATCAAGTTCAGATTCTGAAACCTGGAGCTGTTGGGCGGCATCACTAAAATTAATTAACTCGTCGCTCACGACTTTATCCTCGTATTCCTATCAACCGTATATTGGTGAATTTAATGGGATTTTCTTTGTTGAAATCAGCTTTACTTAGCAAGACCCATTCTTGCTCAGCATCATTACTGCACTTGCGAAAATCGTTTGTGTTGAATCACCAGGAAGAACGGCAGATCACTGGGTTCATTTCCTGTAATAGAGAGGTAGTTCTGCTTCAATTTCTTACCGAAGTAGAAAATGAATAGTGCCTATCATACCAGGCAATCCTCAAATTCCAGAGGCACTTTTTAGAACTGTTTATATAGAACTTAAAGCGGTGGGCTCAATCGACTCAGCGCACCGCTTTAAGTTATTTGTCTGAAAACCTTTAGGGTTATTATTTCTTGGTTCTCGACATTTGTTTTTTGACTTCAACTTGAACATCTTTCACTTTTGGGTACTTACCTGAGAAAGAATGATCAAAGAGCTGCTTGTCGTATTCAACATTTCTGACGGCACGGAGTTCTAAGCGATTTCTAGAACCCAAGTTGTAAACCATCAATCGGTCTTCACCGGGGAGATAAAGCCAGAATGCTTGAGAATCACCACCACCTTGGAACTTTCCAGTGGCAACCCCGATAGGGCCGACGGTGGCGGTGCTACCACCACTTTGACCTACCAAGACATTTTGTTGGGTGAAGTTTTGGACGACGACAACAGCCAACAAAGTAGCTACGACAGACAAGAGACAAATAATGATATTTTGCTTCATGATAACTCCAAGGTTTTGGACTTACTTGATTTCTTACGGGTTGCTGTGAGGGCAATCCAGTTTTAGCTTTTAATTCTAAACGGCTTAAAGAGGCATATTTAAAGGACGGATCTCAGCAAAAATTCTTCAACTTAATGAGGGAAATTAAAGCAAATAACCGCTCATCACGAACTGGCCGAAGGAGGTTTGAGAGTTTGTTCAGTCTTCAATTCTAGCTTCTGATACACTTAAAGCCGTGTTCTGATAATCAACTCAAGATTTTAACAGAAGCGAGAATCCCAGCCAATGTTAAAAATGCCCTATCTCCTCTTAATTTAGGCGTTAAGACCTCTACGGGTTCCTTGGGGCCCTAATTGAAATAGGTTTTCAGAGCTTCTCGATCTGCTTGAAATTCTGCATCCGTCCAAAATCGAGACACATCCTGCCGGATGTCCGTGAAATAACTCAAATGTTCATGGGGTTGTCCGAATTTGAAGGGTGGCCAGCCCGATTGATCCACTCCGAGAAAATCACCCGGACCTCTCAATTTGAGATCCGCTTCACTGATGGCAAAACCATCGGTGGTTTCTGAGAAGACTTTTAGGCGTTCCTGGGAGGGGTTTCCGGTTTTACCCGTTCCAATCAAACAATAACCTTCATGGCCCCCACGACCCACTCTGCCTCGAAGTTGATGAAGTTGAGCCAGGCCGAAACGAGTACCATCTTCGATGAAGAGGACCGAAGCATTGGGAATGTCGATCCCGACTTCGATCACGATCGTCGAAGCCAAGGCTTGAATCTGATTCTGTCGGAAGGCTTCGAGTTCACGTTCTTTTTCTTCCGGTGATAACTTACCGTGAAGTAAACCCACTTTATGGGGAGCCAAGAGATGGGAGAGTTCTCGGTGAGCCTGAGTCGCCGAAGGCCTCTCCTTTCCTGAAATAGAAGGGTATACAAAAAATGCCTGCCTTCCCTGAGCCAATTGCTTTTTTACAAAACCGATGGCATCTGTGCGTTTGTCAGGAGAAACCAAGTAAGTTTTAACGGGCTTTCTTCCGGGAGGTCTTTCTTTGAGGGTTGTTAGATCGAGATCTCCGAAGGCGGTATTGGAAAGGGCACGAGGTATCGGGGTTGCGGTCATCACCAAGACGTGAACTCCCACCCCCTTATTATGCAGGAGCGAGCGTTGGCGGATGCCAAAACGATGTTGCTCATCGATGACCACCAAACCCAATCGTTTGAATCGTACTTGTTTTTGAATTAAGGATTGGGTCCCCACCACCAAGTGAGCCTGTCCTTGATGGATTTCATTCAATGTGGCCTTCTTTTCAGAGGCGATTTGAGTTCCAGTGAGAAGTCGAACTTGGACTTGAGGGTGATTCTTCAAATAAGAAGAGATGCTTTGATAATGCTGATTCGCAAGGACTTCAGTAGGAGCCATCAAGGCAGCTTGGTAACCGTGTCGAATCGCCGCTAACATACTATAGAGTGCGATCACGGTTTTTCCCGTTCCAACATCACCTTGTACGAGGCGATACATCGCCTGGTCGCTGGAGAGGTCCTGAGAAATTTCCTCGATGGCGTTTTCTTGATCCCCTGTGAGTTGGAAGGGAAATAAGCTTTTTATTTTGGAATGAAGCTCAGGGCTCACTTCAAAGTTAGGGGCCGACTTTTCTCTGAATTTTTTTCTTCGAAAATGAAGCTTCGTCGCAAAGAGAAAATATTCTTCATACCGCAATCGACTTTGAGCTCGTTCTAATTGGTCAAAATCATCGGGGAAATGAATTTGGTGAAGAGCTTCGCTCCACTCCAACTCTTCTGTTCTTAATTTGTTCTGTGGAATATTTGGAACGCAGCTTAGGTCGGTAAGTTCTAATGCCCTTCTCGCCCAATGGCGCATCGTTCGTTGAGTCAAGCCTTGAGTGGCCGGGTAGACCGGAACGATGGAGCGCGTGTGAAGGGCTTCATTTTGTTCTCCCAGATCCTCTCCCTCGACGATACGCTCCAATTCGTACTCCGGTGCGATCAGGATGAATTTTTTCTTCTTGAGTTGAATCTTTCCGTAGAGATGGATCGTCGCCCCAATTTGCAAATGATCTTTGAGAAAGGCCTGATTGAACCAGTGAGCTTCGATCTTCCCTCCAGGTATTTCGATACTGGCTTCGAGTAAGCTTTTACCTCTTCGCAGTCGTCTCAATTGAACTTTAACAATCTGACCGCTGACGGCTTGAACTTCAGATACTTCTAAGCTTTCAAAAGGTAAGACATGTCGACGATCTTCATAACGTCGAGGGAAATGCTTTAGGAGTTCACCTAGGGTATGAATGCCTAATCGAGAGTAGGATTCAAGGGTTTGAGGGCGAATGCGCCCTAATCGATCTAATGTATGTTCAAACTGAAGATTTTCTGGCACGTAGCTAGAGGTGGTATGCCGAGTAAGAAAGAGGAAGAACGTTTTCAATGATCGACTGTCAGCAATCACTTACTGACAGTCAAGTATCTAGAGCTACTCTGAGCTTAAAGCAGCTCTTGGATGTCTTTAAGAGTTTCACGGAAACCGGGGTCTTTGTCTAAATCTTTTTTAACTCGTCCCTCGAGAGCTCGGATTGTCGCGTAGTTGCGATCGCCGAAGAAGCGTCCTAATTCGTTAAGTGAATGATCCGTCCACTGCCGACAGAGGTATACAGCGATCCGGCGAGCGAGTGAGACCGTCTTTTCTCTTCGCTTAGACTTTAATGAATCGGCTTCCAAGCGAAAGTAGCGAGTTGTCGCATTGCAGATGTTTTCTGGAGTTTTCGCTCTTCGATCGGCTTGGAGGAGATCCCCCAAAATTTCGACCACCTGATCCTTTTCTAATGAAAACTCTCGCAGGGCTTGCTTTTGCGTGAGTTGGTAGGCCGCTAACTGATTGATCGCTCCCAGTAGGTCGCGAACATTTCCTCTGAGGGTTTCAGCCAAATACTGCCGTACTTCACGAGAGAGTTCCAAGCCCAGCTTGCGGGCTTGACGGTCGATGAGTTTTTGACGCAGAAGAAGATCCGGTTTCTTGATAGGGACGACCAAGCCGGAAACTAAACGGCTGATGAGCGCAGGGCTAAAATCTTTTAGTTTGCGGGGAGATTCATTCGAAGCGATCACAATCTGGCAGCCCTGTGAACGCAACCGATCGAGCGTATAGATTAGCTCTTCCTGAGTTCTCGTCTTTCGGGAAAGAATTTGAAAGTCATCGAGGATCAGAAGGTCTAAAGATCGGAATCGTGATCTGAATTCAGAAAGCTCCCCTTCCTTTAAGCTTCGGACGAATTGATTTAAAAAGGATTCAGCTTCCGTTGAAACCATTTTTAAACCCGGATCTTTAGCTTTCAATTCAGCTTTCAGAATATGCAGGAGTTCTGATTTTCCAACCCCAGTTCCTCCGTAGAGAACCAAAGGATTAAAGACCCTTCCCCCTTTTTCAACAATTTGTCGAATGGCGGATAAAGCGAGCTGATTGGAAGGTGCACAAATGAATTGATCCAACCGTGAGCGCGAAGCACTCATCCTTGATGGGCGTTTGCTTGGCTGACCCTTGATCGTTGGATTCAGGCTGCTTGGATTCTGACCGACAGGAATCATGCCGGTTGAATTCAAATCTGGGGTAGAAGGCCTTGCCGATTGGGAGTGCTCGTGAGATTTCTGAGAACTTTCAGACGCGCTTTCTTCAGAGAGTACCAGTTCGATGGAGCCTTCGATTCCATAACGCGATTTGAGCAGGGTTTGAATTGCAGGGAAGTACCTTTTCTGAACCCAATCAAAGGCGAGGGAAGTTTGAACTTTGAAGGTGAAACCCTTTAATGAATGTTTCTCGTTCGAAGAAGGATCAGCGGGAGTCCAGAGGGGAGAAACTTGTATGAGCTTAAACCATCGTTCGATGGAAGCACCGAATTGAGCTCTTAAACAAACCTTCAATTGGGCCCAAAGGGATTCCGTGAGGGAGCGAGCATCACTCAGGCTGTCTACCTTTTTAAGTGAATAGCTCAGCTGATTAGAATTTTGGGTAGGAGAGTCTACCCTCAAATTCAAAGCAGAATCGAGCCTGGCATCTCCATCGATGGTAGACGGAACTCCCAGAGGAGAATCACCATCGTGAGAAACAGTCTGTGGAGCACGTTGTGCCATCTCCTCATTCATATTCCCTTCCGAGGAATACGATGGGCCTTCGAGGCTCAGTGGTAGAGGATCTGGAAACGATTCTCCTAATTTCATCTTCACTCCCATCACACCATAGCGAGAGGACGTCATCCCTCCTACTGAAGGATGCTTCCTGATAGCCAAGTTCTAAGAGGTAAGGAAAATAGGAGTCCCCATTATCGGGTGACGGTTACATGTCACTGATTCGGCGACCGAGCCCTAAAAGGGACTAGGGCTGAAATTTTAAAGGTAGTCAGGTGGTCTCCTCCGCGACCCCACGTTGAACTACAACGAAAGTTGATTCAACGATCGACGGTCAATTTAAATGACCTGTCTCGGGCGGTCACCACCTGACTTACCTGTATCCGAAGATATCTTGAAGCTCGAATGAAATTCGAGCTTTGAAAGAGTCACGGGTTCACTGAACCAAGCGCTCAATTTTCCAATTAAAGCTACCAGTTATAGTTCTTCCTCGAGTCAGGCCAGCAAATCCATCATCCAATGCTGAGACCCGGTCTCGGAAGCCGCTCTAATTAGATTCCCCCGCTCATCTCCTATTCTGAGATCCCCTCGGTCTATTCCCTTCACCTCGAAGCCGTAACCGTTGATGGTTGAATGAGCGCTTGAACGCTCTCAGGCCCATCGTCAGTTCGACTCCAACACTTCCACTTTACGCTTAACCTGTAGGCACAACTTGAGATCTAAGAGTTTGTCAGAGATTTCTTGCGGACAAGACTTCTCAGCAAGCTCAGATATGCAAGCTCTCACCAGCTTCGTTCTTTAAAGGATTTAACATCCATGAGGCATTTCTCGCCAAAGCCTTGGGCGATGACTCGATGAAGCTCGTGCTTACCGTTCAGGTTTAATAGTCGATTTGTGATCCATCATCATTGTTCGAGTTCAAATGCCTAAATTTATTACCGTTAGAAACTGTGCTTCCATGGAACAGGAACTAAGCCGAGTTGGGATCAACTCGGCCGCGGACATTGGCTCGCAGAGCCTATGTTCAACGGAGTGCAGACAATTCGAAGAATTGTCGAAACGCACTCCGAAGGAGTTTGTTTCAACAGAAACTAATTAGAATTGCGCCTCCTGGAGCAGTCTTCAGTATTTCCACGATCTGAAACTGGGTCCTCTATGACGGAAGACTAAGAATCAGCCGATTTAGCTTTCGTTCTCGAACGGCTGGCTTTTAGTCGGAGTTTCTTGAAATCACACCTAAAAAAGCCAGCTTCAACTTCAAATTACATAACGAAACCCACAGAGTCACGTCTTCGAAAGACTTAATTCTATGGGTTTAGAAAGGCAGAGAACTCAAATTCATCCGGGAAGTCGATCCTTCTCCATCATCGATGAAAATCTTAGTTAGAGATCTTCATTCAGAAGGACACGCATCCGAACTGTGTTTAATTTTTGGCTGAGTTCCATTTGGGCTCAGCTCAATATTGGGTTTAAGTTCTCTGTAGCTACCTTAAACCATCATTTTGAATTGGTTTTGGGTCTGAGCTAATAGCTCATAGCTAAAACCGAATGACGGGGGCGTCTTCTCGTTCCACTGCCCAACGAAGGGCTGCTCTAAAAGGAGGCAGATGCGATTGCAAGGAGTTACAGTTACTTTGTGAACGTAATATTCTGTGGACGAAACACTCTTAAAGTGACTCCCCCGACAAGAATGCTCACACCCGCAGCGCTCGCTCTTCCAAAACCCTCTTTTAAACCCGTGTTTAAAAAGAATGAAACAAAGAATTCGACCCAGCTACTAGACGAGAGTATCGAACTTTGATTCTGATCCGATGAAGCCCGGAAAGAGGCTTAGTCTAAGCTTCTAAGTGCTTCACTCGATCAAGTATTAAAGTTTTGATCATCTCTCGATAATCTATAGAGATTTCCTCTCAATTGGCTCCGTAAAGCTTTAAGTTGAAGCGTTTTTTTGCTTCTTTTTGTGGCTCTTTTGAAACCTTGATCTGAGGTGCTAGTCACTGATCTGAACTACGTTTGAAGTGAGGATGATAGTATCAAAGGGGAGAGAGGCTGTCAACGAACTTGAAAATATAAGAGATGGCTTTACTTCTATAAAAATAGGCTTTTTCGTAACATCTTTGCTTGACATGCTCTCTCAGAATCAAGATGCAAGCACTTGTTCAAATAAATCAAAAAAATCGTTTACACTATTATATAATCACGTATTACACGTTATCTAAAAGGATGCTTGACAGCTGAGGATTCTGCGTCCCAATTCGCGGATGCTGTAGGTCTCTTATTTCTTGTGAACTCAGCCAGAGTTCTTCTTGGAAAGGGAGGGAATGGCTTCGATGGAAACGAGTATTAGCCTCACTTTCATCCTCACTATTCTTCGCCTTCATCATCGCTGGAAGGGTCAGAATTTAGCCTTCGACTTTTGGCGATTTCCTCCAATTCTTGCTTCCACCATTTGATCCATTTTTTTTGTGCGATTTCTCTTTTCCGGGGAGAGGCGATCGGATTGTAGCCAAAGTTCTCCCCAGTGATGCGGATCAGGGCCTTATTCGCGTACTGGCGAACGTACTCATTAACGTCTAATAGGCTCTTGATGCAGGGGTCGATCACCCGATCATCTCCAAAATTATTGAAGAGCCTCATCACTGCGATTCGAGTGAGATCAGAGGTCTTGCTTTTTTTCTGTAAGATTGGAATTAGGAAGGGGATAGAGGGCCTGCCTACCGCTTTTAGTTGGCGTTCGGCCCGAACCCGATAGCGGGATTTCTGACGCTCTAAATCAGCGACGAGACCCTGAATTCTCTTCTTGAGTTCGGCTGAAATCTCTTCTTCTTCCTCACCCAAGAATTTTAATGCTTCCTCGAGCTCCTCATCCGTGACTTCTTCGGGTTTCAGCTTATAGCGGGAGTCATCCTCGGATTCGTCTTCTGTAACCGTAGCTGGCTCCACTTCATTCTGGGCTTTCTCTCCCGAAGATTTTGATTTTTCCTTCTTGGGAGATGTTTTCTTTCCTTCGGATCCAATGTAGTTGTTTTTAGCGGCGCCACCCGTTCTTTTGTTTTTTTCGATCAAATAGATGTCATCGATGAGGATCTGCATCTTCCCGAGATCTCCCACCTGTAGTTCCAACCAAAGCTTAGAGCGATGACCGACCGTCCCGTCGATCCAGTTACCATTTTTAAGGTAAACGGTATCGGCCGAAAGTTCAGAGAGGCCAGTGAAATTGAACGCTACTAAAGCGATGAAAACGGAGGGCAATAGGATTTTAGATCGCATGATCTTTAAAACTCCAAATGCGAGTGAGGTTATTTAATCGGGGTAGTCGGTGTCCAAAAGGTATTCGTAGGCTGGTATTGAGAGCATTCCTGGTGCCTTCAACTCAGCTCATCATCTACGAAAACATACCATCTTTTTCGGAAATCGACGGTTCAGGCTTCAATGTGTTCCTGAAGCCTCAAGGTCCTAAAACGAATCGAGGAATAATCGGACCATCTGATAAAGCAAATTACTAACATCTAGCTGTAATTTGTGAGTCGGAGTCTCACTTCAGCTCTTTTAAGGGCACCAAATATGTACAGTTTTTAAACGCCGCTAGTATCAAACGTTGAATCTAAATTCGATGATGTCTCCATCCTGAACGAGGTATTCCTTACCTTCGAGTCGGAATTTCCCATTCTCCTTCGCGCCTTTGATCCCATTGAATTCAACGTAATCGTCGTAGCCCACAATTTCGGCTCGGATGAAACCGCGAGAGATATCGGAGTGGATTTCGTCGGCGGCTTCAACCGCGGTCTCATCGTTTCGAATCGTCCACGCACGAACTTCCTTGTCACCCGCAGTAAAAAAGCTGATCAGCTGGGCGGCTTGGTAACAAGCAGAGATAATAGAGTCTCGGGCTCCTTCGACGATCCCGAATTCTTCTCGAAACACTTCCTGATCTTCTTCCGGAAGTTCTTGGATCTCTAACTCGTTTCCGGCGGCAACTTCAAAGACTTGGCAACCAGCTTGTTCGGAGAGTTCGGCTAGTAACTTGGGATCCGCCGGGCTTTCTCCTCGATTCAAAACGGGCACGATCGGCTTTAAGCTGAGGAATTGGAAGCCGTGAATCATCTTTTCTTCTTCGGGAGTGAAGGAGAAAGTGGAGAGAGGTTCTTCCTTTTCTAAATGCGGTAAAACTCGTTCTAAGAGTTCGAGTTCCACTTTGTCTTTAGCTTGAGTGGGCGTCGGTTTTTTAACTTGGACGCGAAGCTTCTCAACCCTTTTTTCAACGATGGCAAAGTCGCTCAGGAGAAGTTCGGCCCGGATGTTTTCAAGATCAGCCTTGGGATCGACCTCTCCGGGGAGCATGGCGCTCTCAAAGCCGCGGAGAACGAGAATCAAGGCTTCCATCGTCCGGGCCGGAGCGAGGAGTTGAGCCATGCCTTGGCGATCGCGATCAGCGGAATCTTGGGCCATCGCGGGGAAATCACCAATTTCTAAAGTGGCTGGGGTGTACTTTTTGGGCGAATAATCGTCACGAAGGCGCTCCAAGCGTTCGTCTTGAACTTTGACGGTACGCAGTTGAAGCTTTCCCATTTGAGCGGGATCGGGACCCTCAAAATTTTCGGTGAGTAAACACCAAAGTGTGGTCTTTCCTGCCGATGGCAGGCCTAAGATTCCGACCTTCATGATCGACCCTCTCTCTTCAGTTGACGTAAATGAGTTTGATGAATCCCCTGTTTTCCATCAGAACGCCCCTTACGTCAACTCTTTGCCTTCTTAACTTTTCGTTTTTCTAAAACAGAGCAGATTCTGTAACCCAATTCGTAGAGGACCATGATCGGCCCGGCCATCATCGCCCAACTCAAGGGGTCGGGAGGCGTAACCATAGTCGAGAAGATTACGGCACCCAAGAGGGTATATTTTCGGGCTGCGGCAAATCCCTGAGGGCGCACGATTCCGATTTGGTATAGGAAGAGCATGAGGAGCGGAGTTTGGAATACGAGCCCTAATAAAATGGTTAGGGTAAAGAAAAGTCCAATATAGCTTCCCAGGCTGAACATCAATTCAGAGTAATTGGCTCCCCAGCTCGCTAAGAATCTCAATCCATATGGAACCATCCAGAAATACCCGAAGAGATTTCCTGCTACGAAAAGGCCGATGGAGAACGGGAGGAAAATCAACACATACCGTTGTTCGTGATCGTAGAGACCCGCACCCACAAACTTCCAGGCTTCGTAGAGGATCAAAGGCAAGGCGAAGAAGAGCGCAAAGATTAAAGCTACTTTGAAGTAGCTCATGAATCCTTCTTGGTACTTTAGAATGACAGTCGGATTAGCTTTCTTTTTGCCGAAATCCTCGATGGCTTTCAGGCAGTCTTCATGAAGTTTTTCGATCAACTCCAAGGTCTCTCGAGCCTTCTTGTCGCTGAGGACTTGACCTGCGTGAGCTTTGATGGCTGCCACTTCTTCAAACGTATTGTAGTGATCCCCCACAGCTTTTTTACGGGCGTTTAAAAAGATGAGAAATTTTTCAACTCGATCCACAATACTCTTAAAGCTCTTTCCTAATCCTAAGCTTTTCTGTACTGCGCTCGGTTCCAGTTCTTTTGAGATGTCATTCAGCCTCTTATGGAAGCGCTCAAACTTTTCTACGTAGTCTCGATCGTTAAGAGGGGTGACCTCCTTAGCCATGAGGTCTTGAATTGAAAGCGCGAGTTCCTGCGTAAAGGCAGCAACCTGAGTCTTGACTCTTTCACGTTCTGCCGGATCTTGAGATTGAAAGAGAGCTTCTAAGCTCGAGGAAAGGTTCTCAATCCTTTGGCTCGTTTTTAACGAAGCTACCGCTTGGATTTCTCGAGTGAAAAGGAGATCCCAAGATCCACCTTCGGATACCTTTTTCTCTAATTCGTCAAAGCCTTCCTCCAATTCAGTTAGCTTCTTATGCATGCGCTGATTGAGCGCCTCTGAAATGGCTTCTTCGTGAGGGCCTAAAGTGACCTCCATAAAGGTGTTGCCAAAGACAAATGACACCACCAGAGCTATCCCCAGCCAGACGAGGCTCATGATAATTCTCGAGCGCAGTTCTTCGAGATGTTCGCCGAATGTCATTCGGACTTCACGCATGGGAATTCACCTTAGATCTCAAGGGGTTACGGGTCGCGGTTTCGAGAGCCTGACAAGAATAACGACGTCTCGTCAGAACGCAAGTTTCGTCTCTTAAAGGTCGGTTTTGCCATGAATCCATGGCAAGGGGCCGTACCGGTTGAGCTAAAACCGCAAACGCCAATTTTATCACTTTTAAGCTACTATTGGAGCCCCTCGATTGAACATCGAGGAAGTCCGTTCAAGATTTCCGAAAACGTCGAATTTGGGTTCATTCCGGTAGGAAAAGCCAGCCTGAAGGCCCCCTCACTCGAGCAATAAAAAAAACCCAGGAAGTAAACACTCAGAGTCTGAATGTTACTTTCTGGGTTTTGCTCAAATTGTAGCTGTCACATAGTGGTTTTGATTCCTAAGAATCAAAACTAGATTAGTTCCTGTTGATTGAACAGTAGCTATGCCGAGTTGGGATCAACTCGGCCTTGAATAAAGACCCATAGGTCTTTATTCCATTATTGCTGCAGAGGCTCTATAAGCCTCTGTTTAGCGGAGTGGAGGCCGCAGCCCAACGGGCTATGCCAAAGACAAGGTTGAGATTTGCCGGAACGGTTGAAACAAGCTCCGTAGGAGCTTTTGTTTCAACTTGAAAAAATCAGCGACTCAGCGACTCAGCGTCCGAGATACTCCATGAGATCTCTTTCCGTCATGATCGTTACTCCCAAGTCTTTCGCAGCTTGGTAAGCACTGGTTCCTTCGTAGTCTTTCAAGGCGACTAAGAAACTGGTGTTAACTCCAACTTCTTCTTGGACGTTAGCACCCATGGATTGCAATTTTCGCTTGATAGAATCCAACTTGATCGTTCCTTTGTCTCCAGCGAAGACGAACAAGGGCTTCGAGTTTCTATCGTAGAAGACACTGGTGATATTATCGCCAGCAGCGATAGGATTCAAGGCTGATACTTGTTCGAGGATTTTGACTTGGCTGTATTCTTGGTCGACTCGGCGAACTTCTAAGCGGCCTTTCCAGACCTTTTTCCCGCCGATATCTTGGAAGATACGGAAGACAACGCCATTTCGGAGGTTGTCGTCACGACCTAAGTTGATCCAAGCTAAACCACTACGAGATTCGACGTCGATGATCGAACCGTCGGCGAGGACGTCTTCGATAGATTTAACAGCATTTCGTTCTTCGTTGAGGACGTCTAAGCGCAATTTCAGGGTGCGAATTTCGTTGGTGAGAATCGCCACTTGGCGTTGGTTTTCTCTTTTCAGCCGATCGATCTCTTCTAAGTGCTCTTCGTTCTCGTTGCTGAGATCGTCGATCTTAGTTCGAGATTGTTGTTCGGCTTCTTCCAATTGAGTTTGAACGGTAGCCAACTCTTCAGAGATTTTAGTTTTGTCAGCGTCTAAATCTTGTCGAACTCGAGCGTGACTGTCTCTAAGGGTGGTCACCTCTTTACGCTTCGATTCTGCACTGATGCGAAGAGTATTACGTTCTGAGGCCAAGTTGTTGACCAAGCTAACCAAGTGACTGTAAGGCTCGGTTAAAGCACCGAAATTCGCCTTGTTGAGATCAGTATTCTCGCTTTCGAGGATTTCATTGAAATCGGTCTCTAAGTTTTTGAGTTCATCGAGATACTGAGCTTCACCCGGCCAATCATCGGCACCGGTAGGACCAGCGATGAGGACGCGAAGCTTATCTCGTTCGTCGGTTAACTTACGAGAGTTGAGTTCGGCTTCAGCAAATTTACTTTTCTCTTCCTGAATCTCACCTTTGAGCCGTTCAGTTTCGCCATGGAGCCAGAACGCAGCGACGACGGCCATCGCGAATAAGAGAAACGATGCGACAAATAAACTAAGGTAAATGGAACCTTCCCGTTGAGCCATGGATAGACCTCCCAGTAGGGATCATGGGTAGACCTCGATGATAAACCGTTCATTCTGAACCGAATCAAAGAGGTAGACTTCGTTGGTGCAAGACTAGTTGTGTTTATATTCAGCTTTCTATAGAGCTTGAAAGAAGTTCTCTGAAGACGGCTGAAACGATTTTATAGTTTTTCTAACCAGCCAATTCTGCTTAGAAAGAGAAGATCTGGATGGGATCCTTCTCAACTGCCGGAACTCTTGAGTACAGAATCATTCTTAGAACTGAAAAAGAAACCATACTGTGAGCACAAGAGGAGCACATAAATACTTTCCGTGCGCAATGACTATGGTAATTCTTCTTCAGGCTCAGAGTGAGTACTTCTTGAAGGTACTGTGTCTGTCATAATCCCTAAGCTCGTCAACTGGCAAAAAGATAAGATCTGTCCGCCAATCGATTTAATATGGCCGGGATCGAGCCCGAAGCGAAGGCTAGAATTAGCTCGTCGATTCCTGCAAGTTTATCAGAACTTCAGGAAAATCAACTGGAGACTCTGCGATTTCTAGCGAGCTTTTTAAATTCCTTCTAAATTTGAATCGAAAATGGATCCTCGGAACGTCTCTCGGACTAGAGGAGGGCTTAGCCCATTTTCAGTAGATTCCTCATTAGAGTCTAATTAGGCAGCTCTTGAGCTTTTCACTCTCATCGCAGTTCCAAAACCAATCAACTAATTTACCCCTTCCGGCCCCCAAACCCCAAGCAAGAATCTAAATAGATCTTAAATAGCTATATGTAAATGCTTTACGGGTGCTCATCGAGCCAAAGTTCAGCCTCGTAATACTAGGAATTCAGGAAAATTTGGCGATCTCAGAGTTTTCCTCAATCAAAGGTCAGTTGAGAACATGGGATTTAAACATCAGGTCATTAGGATAGAAGAGCGAGTCTGTTCATTTATCCCTCGCTAAAGCTTCGGGCTTCCCCGGTTGGTTATTTCAAATAAATGGGTGTGTAGATCCACGCGGAAACCCCTTGCCCTAATTAGTTTCTGTTGAATCTTGCTCCTTCGGAGGAAGATTCAACCGTTCCAGCAAATCTACGATTTGCTTCCACTCCGCTGAACGTAGACTCTACGAGCCTACGTTCAGCGGCCGAGTTGATCCCAACTCGGTTTAGTTCCTGTTTAATCAACAGGAACTAATTAAGCATCAAAGGCAAAAAATGCCCGGGAAGCCCGAAGCTTTAGCGAGGGATAAACGTGAATCAGTAAAATCTCCTAATTTAAAATCGTGCTCAAGCAAGCCCTGAAAAGGGACTTGACTCGTACTCAAGTTAAGAGTATTTATTAGCTTAAGAAAAGGAAGTGCAGTTGGAATTCCCACCTCCTCCCCCAGATGAAGGCCAGAAGAATGCCAGAGGAATCAGGCTAATATTTCTGCTTTTTGCTGACATCATTCTCAAAACTCACTTTTCGGTAGAGTTCTTCTCTAAATAGGAACTGAGAATGATTGGGGTTCCGCCACTTTTTAGGTTAGAATCCAGGAAGTTCATTCCCCCCAAAGATTCAACCCCCCTATTCAAGTTTTCACTGTTTCAAGTCTTTCCCTAATTCCTACTTCCCTGAATCTCTGCTAGAACAAAGCAGACTGAGTGTTGGATCATCCATGCTCTGCGGGCTTCCATACCGGTTTCGATTGGGATCACCTTGGAATAGTAAACCTCGACTTCCATTCCACTGAGAGTTGATAAGCGAAAGATCTGAGAAGTGTATTCAAATCGATGATCATTGGAATCTTGGGAGGAATCGGATCAGGGAAGAGTGAAGTGACCCGCTATTTCATAGATTGCGGGCATTCCACGATCGATGCCGACCAGATTGGCCATCAGATCTTAGAGCTCGAAGAAGTGAGGGAAGAGATTCGTGCTCGAATTAGTGGAGAGGTCTTTGATGCGAATACAGGTCAAGTCGATCGTTCGCAATTGGGATCGTTGGTTTTTAATGATCGGGAGATGCTTGAAGAGCTCAATCAGATCACCCATCCGAGGATCCAATCTAAAATTCTAAAGAAAATTGATCAATATCGAAGAGAACCAGCTGCTGTCGAAAACGAGCAGCACCTCATTTTGGATGCCGCCCTTCTCGATCAGTGGGAACCCGTCATGAACTCTCTCGACGGCCTTATCTTTGTCGATGCCCCTTTTGAACTTCGTCAAAAACGGTGTTCGAGTCGAGGTTGGTCAGAAGAAGAACTCCTTCGGAGAGAGAGAATGCAGACTCCCTTAGAGAGCAAAAAAAAACTCGCCCGTTGGATTGTCGATAATTCAAAGTCGTTAGAGGAAACAAAAAAACAGATTGATTTCATTCTCGAAGAGATTCGGAAAATCGATTGAAAATTGAATCCAAGAGGCAAAGGGCCTTTTATTAAAAGTATAAATTCAAAATTGAAGAGAAAAACTCGTCCGCGAATTCGCAAGAAAGGCATGTAGGCATGGCTGCCAAGAAGAAAAAAGTCGTCAGGAAGAAGAAGGCGACTAAAAAGAAAACCACGACCCGGACTCCTCGATCGAGCACTCGATCTAAAGTCACAAAGAAAGTTAAATCTTCACGAACGAAGATCGTTCCTGAAGAACTCGATGATTTGATCGAAGAGGAAACTCAAGAACCCGAAGTCGTGGAACAAGAGTTAGAGTTCGGTGCTATGCCCGATGATGCTCCACCTCTGGCGAGATCCGAAGTGGAGGATCTCGAAGAAGAAGATGATGACGACTTCGACGAGCCTGACCTCGATGAAGCAGACGACGACGAAGATGATTCCGAGGACTTCGAGGATGAAGACGACGACGATGATGAACCAGAAGATTCATCTCAAGATCAAAGCGCTTCTAAGGAAACCTCTGAACTCCACGTCGGCAACCTTCAAACGATGACGATCGGGGAGTTACAAGAACTCGCCCGCCAAGAAGGAATCCTCGAATACACTGGCCTTAAAAAGGGTGATCTCATCTTTAAAATCCTCAAAGAGAGGGTTAATAAAGATGGTGTCATGTACGGAGAAGGTGTCCTCGAAATCCTCCCCGACGGGTTTGGATTCTTGAGATCACCCCGTTACAGCTACTACCCTTGTCCCGATGATATTTACGTCAGTCCTTCTCAAATCCGACGTTTCGGAATGAGAACCGGAACCGTGATCAAGGGGCAGATCCGCCCGCCGAAAGAAAACGAAAGATACTTCGCGCTTCTTCGAGTCGATGCGATCAATAATGAACCCCCCGAAAAACTTTCTGATAAGGTTAACTTTGATGAACTCACTCCTCTTTATCCCGAGGAGAGGTTGATCATGGAGTGTGATCCTGAAATTCTCGAAACGAGGATCATGGATCTCGTCACTCCCATCGGAAAGGGTCAACGGGGATTGATTGTCGCTCCTCCCCGTACTGGAAAAACGATCCTCTTGCAGAAGATCGCCAACAGTATCTCTCGCAACAATCCTGAAGTAGATTTGATCGTCTTCCTTATCGATGAACGTCCCGAAGAGGTCACCGATATGGAGCGCTCCGTGAAGGGTGAAGTGATTAGCTCCACTTTTGACGAACCGGCTTCACGCCACGTTCAAGTCGCCGACATGGTGATTGAAAAAGCCAAGCGGATGGTGGAATACGGCCGAGATGTCGTTGTGCTTCTCGATTCGATCACTCGTTTAGCTCGAGCTTACAACACGGAAGTCCCCCACTCCGGCCGTATCCTTACGGGTGGTGTGGATGCTAGTGCGCTCCAAAAACCTAAACGATTCTTCGGTGCGGCAAGAAATATCGAAGAGGGTGGAAGCTTAACCATTTTAGCTACCGCACTGATCGATACTGGAAGTCGAATGGACGAGGTTATCTTTGAAGAGTTCAAAGGAACCGGAAATATGGAGCTCCATCTCGATCGTCGTTTGGCAGATAAGCGGGTCTGGCCTGCGATCGACATCACCCGCAGTGGAACCAGAAAAGAAGAGCTCTTGATGGATCCAGAAGAACAAAGAAGAATTTGGGTTTTGAGAAAAGTTCTCAACGATATGAATCCCGTCGAATCGATGGAATTGTTGAAAACCAAACTCAAACAATCCAAAGTCAACGCGGAGTTCTTGCTTTCGATGAATGCCGATCGAGTTTAAAGGAATCGTTTGATGCAGCTTGATTTCAATCAGCGAAGAGTACTTGGAGTCTTGATCGAAAAGGGTTACACCACCCCCGATCAATACCCTTTAACACTGAATTATCTCGTCAATGCTTGTAATCAAAAGAGTTGTCGCAATCCTCAGAGCGATCTGGATGAAGGAGACGTCCTCGATGCCTTAGACGTGTTGAGGCAACGAGGACTCGCTTCTTTAGTGCAGACTACGGGAGGGCGTACCGATCGTTTTCGCCATCGCTTTGGCGATGTCTTCGAGGTCACCAAGCAGGAAGCCGCAATTCTTTGTGAGTTGTTTCTCAGAGGTCCTCAAACCGATGGGGAGCTCAAGGCAAACTCCAAGAGAATGGCCACTCAAGATGATTTAGTGGGTTCCTTAGATAGCTTGATGCAAAGGGAAGAACCTTTGATTCGCCGGCTCGGCCCTCAAGAGAGAAAAAGAGGCGTTAAATACGCACACACTCTCTACCCTGAAGGTGAGGAACCAAAAGCGGAGGAAGAAACGTTCTCTCGACCTAGTAGCTCATCTCCCTCTTCTCCAGCTCCTGCTCCGCCCAGTCAGGTGACAGCTCTGGAAGAGCGCATCCAGGAATTGGAATCGACCGTTCAATCGTTGAGCGATCGGCTCGAGCAGATCGAACGTTCGACCGGGATGATGTAAGGTTTTTCTTTTAAAATACTTAAAGAGACGCCATTTAAAACTCCCCCTCGGTCAAATGGGGAATTAAAATAAGTGTTGCCCATATCTCAATCGTTATCTGACTCTATCAGTTTTTCTTGTAGCCGCATTCCTTTAGGGTTTGTTTCGGACCCGGATTTGGAGAGGGTTCGATCCCGGGCTTAAGAACCGCAGAATATAGAGACCAGAAGGAAGAATATCGAAAGAGAGTCTTTATGTCCGTTCAGCATTCTACCTCCCCTCAGAGTGCCCAGCAGAGAGTCGCTGCCAACTTTCGTTTGCGATTGACACTCACTCTCTCTGCTCTGCTTTTCCTTGCTCCTCTCTTGAGTTTTACTTCAAACTCAAGTTATGCCGATGAATCCAACGCCCACCGACACCGCGTTCAGCATTCGAGTGGATTAGGGTTTCCTAATGCGCCCCGTCTGGGCTTAACCAACCCTGACCCTGGGGCGGATGCGTACCGTGTTTATAAAAAACAGGTCGGTCAAAATAGACGTTACTATGCCGATCGCTTTCTTCGTAATGGGTGGGCTGTTCCCTATTCTCGAAACTATAGAGGAGTTGGAGCAGGCTATAGCTGGCATCCTTGGATGGGAATCCCCCAGTCGGTGAAAGTGAAAAGACACGACGAATATTATTTCACGAAACCTCGATTTCGCCTCGAAACGATCTACGGAGAACCCACTCTCCCCTATCCTGTCCCTGGAGTCCCCTTCACCGATCATCAAGGTCTTGAGATACCCTGGAGATTCTTTGAAGAAGGAAGCATCGAAAGTACCGCTCAAGCCCAAATGCCTCCATCTGTTTTCCCCGATGCTAGCGCTGAAGTTCAGAAAGCTATGCTCCTAATGAAGAGTGGAAAATACAAGGAAGCCGGTGAGCTGCTCACTCAGGAGATCAAACAAGACAACGCTACATTAGAAACCTACATCGCCGTTACGGAGCTCCTCGTAGCAAAAGGGGCTTACACTGGAGCTACCCGAGTTCTCGTTCACGCGATTAAAAATAGCGATAGCCTTCAAGCGTTGGATGGTATCGATATTTCCAATCATTTCCCAAATACCGCCGCCTTCAGAAAGATCCTGTCCTCGATCAACCAAGAGATCAAAAAGGTAAAAGAAGCCGGCGACAACCCCAAGAAGCTGAGCTCTCTCGTCTTCCTCTCGACGTGTTTAAATTTACTTTCAAATAGCACCAAGAGCATGAAGACCTTAGAAATGCTTCAAGATACTAAAACTTATGGAGAGCCCGCAAAGCGCCTATACCTTCATTTTTTAGATCGATTGATCGCTTCTTGATCGTTTAGAGTCTTCAGATAAAACATTCGAAACCCCAGTGGATGGGAGATCATCCACTGGGGTTTTTTTGTGAGTTATCGCGCTCTAAATGGAGTGATGGGTTTCGCATTAATCATTTTCAATTGGGTAGATGTTCCAAATGATCCTTCGCGGATTCTGACTGTGAGGTGTAACTGAGGTAAGGGATTTCGCATGATCTACAGGCCCATATATTTGAAATCATCAACTTACTGAATGTGCTCATTATAAATGGATGACCGTTTTGATCCCTCGCTAAAGCTTCGGGCTTCCCTGGCATTTGCCGCCTGTGAGGTGTAATGGTGGCAAGGTTAGTGAATTCAAAACATCCAAACGTGATGAGCTGTAGATCGATTGATTTCGAGAATAGAAAATAAAAAAGGCAGGAAGGTTAGCGGAGGAATGCCGCTTGAAGGATGGGAAATCAGTGAGAGGAAATTAAGCGATTAGGAAGCAAATCAATTAAGGCGGGAATCAGGAGATCGAAAGGTAAAGGGCGCTGGGAAGACTAACGGGGCTGGATTCGGGCTGCTGCTCCCACCATTCTCTCCATTCCGTAGCGTATTTTTGGATCCAGTCGACTGCCGCGATATCAGGGTTGACGTCTTCGTGGCGATTGATACAGAGAAAGTAGCGGTGGGTTTCAATGTGGCGCATTTGTTCTTCACAGTCGCGCTTCATTTTTAGCTTTCTCCAATTGGAGCAAGCTCCGGATTCCCAGCTGATCACGCAGCGACGGATGACTTGCTCATCGTCGTCAAAGGAGAAACCCTTATAGACGGCGTGGCAGATAATCGCGCGACGCTCGGACAAGGGATAAAGAGAGAGGTCTGAGTGAAAAAGTAACCTCTCCAATTGTTCCGTGGGAGCCTTCACCTCTGCCGCCAGTTGACACATGGTAAGTTCCATGTCGTCTCCTCTTTTCTGATCTTGATACAAACCCGCTTTGGATTTATCAATTCCAGTCATTATGTTGGATCTGGAGGAAGTCTCTGACATCGATATCAGCTTTGGTCTTTATCCTACGTAAGACATTGCTTCCGTAAGTAGTTATCGGTGGAGAAGAAAAAAAAGCTCAATCCTTTTTAAATACTATTTAAAAGATTTTTTAATAATGAGATGAGCTGTTTTTTACTCTGTTTTTAGTCGGTAAGCACTTGGGGTCTTTTATCTCTCAGAAGAGAACCGTGAACTCTATTTGAACTCAAATGGAGTCAACTAGGGAAATCCACTAGTTGCAACGTTGAACGTCAATCGCACTCTCGATGAGATCGGTGATTTTCCTGTGCTTATTTCTGTGCCTTCTTATGGCGCAAAAGACATGAATTGAATCACGAACTACCAAATGAACCTTAACGCATAAAGAGCTTATGAAGAATCTAAAAGAAACTTAAAACCTCTAATATAAATTTAGAACCTCAAGCCTGATTTCGCCACCGATACCTTCAAAATAATTGGAGATAAATGGCGAACAATCAAAAGGTTAAGCAGAAATGAGACCCCTTGACAGGAATCACAAAGTCATTCGGTGGTTTCTTCAACAGTAAAACCCAGGCACTCCACTTGAGCTGGAGCTAAAGGGCTATTCTGAATGAAAAGATGAGACTGCTGGTGGATTCACCGGAGAAACGGGTGTTTCCACCAACCAAAACCAAATCCCAGTTCAATGATGAGCTTGATTCAAGGGTCATGTTGCAAGTTCTAAGCCGGAGTCCCTTAAAAAGAAAGGAAGATCGCGTCTGAACTTATCAACAAATCTAACAGAGTTAAGCCAGTAACCCAACAAAATGTTGATAAACCGTTAATTTACCGGAACAAGCCGTCTTTGAGACTACTTGCCCAAAGGCCCCTTAAAATTCGTAACCAAATTTGTACATATGCCCTATCTAACCACTCACCGGGGATTTCAAATGCTGGGGATTGTTAATAACATCCCTCGCTCAAGCTTCGGGCTTGATAGGTGTTTTCTGCCTGTGAGGTGTAATAGTGACAAAGGGTTTCGCATGATCTACAGACCTGCTACTTTGAAATCACCAACCCACCAAGCCCGAAGCTTTAGCGAGGGATCAAACTACTAAATGAGGACCTAAATGAGGACCTTTTCAGGTTACTATCACTGTCCGTAATTCTTGACAAATAAATACCTTACGGGAAGTCTCGATAATTTATTTAAAACTTATCTTTAAAACACAATCTGGTTTTGAAGAAATTCTGAATCAGTTTTTCAGTTTTAACCAGACCTAAGTCCAATTCTCGAATAAAATTGGGGCTTGTGTATGATGACCAATTAGAAGGGCCAAAATATCTATACTTCCCTGTCATTAACTCTGCTTTTGATGTTCTCCTTTAGAGAAGAACATTAACTCGTTATTTAGGGATTTATTTTTGCTGGGTCACCGTTCTTGAAGTGCTTACCCTCATTTGTTTTGCAACTGGTGAGAGGGGAGTGATCCGCTCTGGGTTAAGTGGGTCCGGCAAGTGCTTTGAATTGGAGTGAATGAAGAGCTTCTGTCTCATTTCGCTTCAAAACTGTCCTGATACACAATTTCTGAATACGAATGGGTCTTAGATTCTTAAATAGAATCTCATTAACAATGTTTAACTTCTTCCTGCACTCAGTAAAAGGGTTCAATAGAGTAGGTTCATTTAAACTAATTGCAGTCATTTGAAGCTACATTTCGTTTGCTGATTTAGGGAAGTACTGAAAAGGATTCTTGGAGTTATTCCATGAAACGATGCTTTTTAAAAGCGAGGTCTGGTGCATTAACTTCGATCTTCGGGTTGATCACTTTCCTCAGCATCTTCAGCGCGCCTCAACTCGATGCTCAAATCATCATCAGTGAGTTCATGGCGAGTAACCGTGATCACAGCCTCGATGAAGAAGGCGGCTCTCCTGATTGGATTGAGATCTTTAATGCTGGCCCTGAAGTGGTCGACATGGATGGTTGGCATCTGACCGACAACAATCAAGTCCTCAATAAATGGACTTTTCCACAAATTGAAATTCCGTCTCGAGGATTCTTAAAGGTTTGGTGTTCAGGTAAACATCAGATTGATCCTTCGGCTCCCCTCCATACTAATTTTAAGCTCCAGCGAACTGGAGAATACTTAGCTTTAGTTCGACCCGATGGAGCCACGGTGGAATGGCAATTCACCCCTCGCTATCCCCATCAGATCAGTGATGTCTCCTACGGCTATCCTCAGCCCTCAGAGTCTCGCATGCTTCTCGGTATCAATGTTCCCGCTAAAGCTTTGGTTCCAGAGAACGATGATCTCGGTATGGATTGGATTCAACCTGATTTTAACGACGAAGGTTGGATCGAAGGAACTACGGCCATCGGGTTCGATGTCAAATCTCGACCGACTTATACAGACCTTATCAAAACCGACATTTCAGAAGTGATGCGGCGAACGAACGCGACCTGTTATCAACGGATTGCTTTCAATGTCGACAACATCGATGGATTCGATTTGCTTCACCTCAATATCAACTACGAAGACGGGTTTGTTGCCTATCTCAACGGTGAAGAAGCTGCTCGCGACAACAGCCCCACCAGTCCCAATTGGAATTCTCGTTCGTCTGGTCGTCAAACTTCCACTGAAGGAAACACCACTCGAACTTTCGATATCACCCACGTCAAACATCTGTTGAGAGCTGGTCGAAACGTTTTGGCCATCCATGCGATGAACGACAGTCCTTCGAGTTCTGACTTCTTTGTTCTTCCTCAGTTAGCGGGAGTGACGGTTGGCGATCTCGATACCACTCGACGCCAATACTTTGAAGAGCCCAGCCCGGGTCAGCCCAATCAAATTGGATTCGACGCTGTAGCTCCTCAACCCGATTTTTCAGTTGAAAGTGGAGCTTTCACCGGTGAAGTCGTCGTGTCATTGACGACCGAAGCTCAAGGCGGTGTGATTCGTTTCACTACAGACGGAACCATTCCCAACGCAGATTCGGATGCGTACGAAGGTCCCCTGACGATCGACCGAACGACTGTCGTCAAAGCTCGAGTTTATCTGTTGGATCACCTTCCGAGTGAACCCGTTAGTCATACATATATTTCGATTCACGCTCGCGTAGAGAACTTTAGCTCGAACTTACCGATCATCACCGTGAACACTTTAGGAAACGGTATTCCCGGTTCCGGATCATCGACTTACGGTGAAATGCATCTCGCAGTTTTCGATTTAGATCCAGACACTCAACGAGCTTCCTTCAAGGACACCCCAGCTTACCAAGGTAAGGGAGGTATCCGAGTTCGTGGTTCGAGTTCTGCCGGTTTTGCAAAACAAAACTTCGCCGTTGAAACTTGGGATGTCGACAATGAAGACCTTGCAGTCTCGCTCCTCGACATGCCGGAAGACAGCGATTGGATTCTTCACGGCCCCTATTCGGATAAAACTTTGATGCGTAACGCTCTGACTTATCAGTGGAGTAACGCCGTTGGCCAATACGCCGTTCGCACTCGGTTCGTGGAGCTCTACATCAATCAAGCTGCGAATGGTCAGCTCGGTCAGAGTACGAACGACTACCGCGGTATCTACGTCTTCATGGAGAAGATCAAAATCCAACCGGGCCGTGTCGACATCGACGACATGCTCGCTTCGGATAATAATGAACCCGAGATTTCGGGTGGCTACATCCTCAAGAACGATCGTCTCGATCCGGGAGATGCCGGAATCCGAACCGCTCGCGGGCAACCTTTAGCCCTTTACGCTCCTAAAGAAGATGACATCAGTCCCCAGCAAAGATCGTGGATTATTAATTGGCTCAACCAATACGAAACGGCTCTTTACGGTGGTAATTTTGCTAATCCCGAGTTGGGTTATCGCAAGTTCATCGACACCACTTCGTTTATCGATCACCATTTGATCGTTGAGCTCTGTAAGAATATCGACGGTTATCGCTTGAGTACTTTCATGTACAAGAAGCGAGGCGGAAAAATGTTCATGGGACCCGTATGGGATTACAACCTTTCCCTAGGTAACGCTGACTACAATGCCGGCTGGCAGACCTCGGGTTGGTATTACACTCACACCGGTGGAAACGGATATCCTTGGTATCCCCGACTCTTCCAAGACAAGGGTTTCGATACTGAATACCGTCAACGTTGGAGTGCTCTTCGTGAGGGCCCCCTAGCGACCGATGTATTACAAAAGAGTATCGACGACTACGTGGAACTCTTAGAAGAAGCCGTCCCCAGAAACTTCACCCGCTGGAGAATTTTAGGAGTTGAACTCTGGCCAAACTGGTTTGTCGGTAAAACCTACGCTGAAGAGATCACGTTCATGAAGAACTGGCTCGACGGTCGATTGGCTTGGATGGACAGCCAGTTGACTGTGCCCCCAGAGTTGATTCCTGCTGGTGGAGATGTCGAAAAAGGTTCTGTTGTCACGATGAATTTAGCTTCGGGTGAAATTTATTACACCTTGGATGGCTCTGATCCTCGAGGGAGCAACAGTCGTCCTTCGGAGACGGCTATCCTTTATTCTGAGGATACTCCTGTTGTGATCGAAGAAAACACGCTCATCCGAGCCCGCGCTTTAGTGGGAGGAAACACCTGGAGTGATATTGTCGAAGGGATCTACGTCACCGAGATTCCCAAATTGATGCTGACTGAAATCATGTACAATCCCGAAGGCGGTATCGATTTCGAGTTCTTAGAAATCACGAACTACGGCGATACGCCTATCGATCTCAGTCAATCAGGATTTGAGCGAGGTGTCATCTTCGACTTCGAAGACTCTGAAGTTCAGTCGATCGATCCGGGTGAGTACATCGTCCTCGTACGCGATCTGGAAACTTTCTCTTCTCGCTACGACACCAACAACTTTAGGGTTGCGGGTGAATACCGAGGAAGCTTGAGCGACCGCTCGGAGTCGATTACCTTCAACGGAAACGTCGGAGAACAAATCTTCGAGGTTCGTTATTCCGATCAGTGGCAACCTACTACCGATGGCGGCGGTTATTCCTTGGTTCTCAAAGATATTAACGGGAATCCCGAAGAATGGCCGACGGAAGCCGGCTGGACGGTGAGTAGCGAGGTGAACGGATCTCCTGGATTTAGAGATGGAGATAAAGGTCCTCAAGGCTGGCAGATCACCGGTGATAGTAACCAAGATGGTAAATTCAATATCTCCGATGCGATCCACTTGATTCGTTACCTCTTCGCGGGTGAAGGCATCACTCTTCCTTGTGCGGACGGATCACCGAATAATGCCGCTAACTTACTCTTGCTCAATACTAACTCGGACTTCGTCATCGACAGTTCCGATGTAGTTTACAACCTCCGGTACCTCTTCTTGGAAGGACCGGCTCCGGCACTCGGGTTTGAATGTCGAATCATTCAGGGTTGCCCGGATGCCTGTACTGGTGAGTGAGATGAATCTGAGAAGACAATCATGAACTTGTTTCTTACTCAACTTTTATGAAATTTTAATGAGCCTCCCCAGACTGATGAAGCTGGGGAGGTTTTTATTTTGCTCCTACCTTTTTTATTTAAAGAAAATAATCAGGTCAGTTAGAGGTGCGCGTCCATGGAACAAATACTCTTTTTCTTTTTCCTCACCTTTGTCATCATCTTCATCATTATTAAGAAGGCCGATTTTGGGGCTCTCGCCAGCCAAGCTCGACTCTCCTCCTGGAAGTTTGCTGCCCACAAATTAGACTTAGATATCGTGAGAACCTCAGGTTCCAGCTTGCCCGGTATTCGGGGAATGATCGACGGGCATCAAGTCTTGATCTCAGCGAAGAAGTTAAAACGGCAAGATGGACGAACTCGCTTTAAAACAAAATTCACTCTGAAGTTTTCGCAAAAATTAGATATAGATCTCGGTCTGTTCCGTGAAGGCTATCACGCCGATTTAACCAGTCGTCATAATTTAGTCGATGTTCAGATTGGATCTGAAGAGTTTGATCGATTGTTTATGATCATCGGAAGAGACCCTCAGGCACTCATTCAGTATTTAAACAAAAAACGCCAACAGTCGCTGATATGGTTCTTTCAAGAATATATCAACGCCAAGGTCAGTGAATCCGGAATCAGCTGGGAGACTTCGGGCCTCATTAGTGATGTCAAAAAGCTCATTCTTACGGTAAAAGATTTCCTTCACTTAAGTGAAGTGCTCACTGAAGAGAGTCGGGCTCATGATCTGCCTCCACCAGTTAATTTTTATCTTGAGAATGCGACTGACGATTCTGATGGAATAGAAATTACAAGAAAAGAAAAGCAGCGTGAATCAGGAATCTTCGAGGTCGAGGAAAGCTTTGATCAAGAGGCTGAACCAGATCAACCCAAGATTCGATCGTTTGGGGAACCGAGGAAGACATCGATCAATGAAGATCTAAAACCTTCTGAAAAAACTAAAAAGCGTAATCCCTTGAGCAACGATCCGGTCAAGGAACTTTCCGAAGCCAAAATTTCGATGGAAGAGATGCTCGCCTCCTCGCTCGAAAATTCTGAGGATGAAACGATTCAGACCAGTGATCCTTTTTCAAATCTCCAGGATCCGCTTAAAACTCTTTCAGTTGAAGATTCCAGCTTAAATGTTGAGATCCCCAATTCGGATGTGCTCTCTGATTCGATGATTGAAGATGTGGGAGCGGATGATTTGCTTAAAAATCTACAGTTTGATTTAGAAACCGGCGAAACGTTGGATTTGGATCATTCGCTTCAAGAACTAGAGGTCGAGGACCCACTTCAAGCGATCGATCAAAACTTAAATTTTGACCTCGATCTAGATGTGAGCGCTACTGGCGTTCTTGTCGAAGATGCGACTTTAGGTCTTGAATATATATTAAGTTTGTTTGAGCCCGGGTTATCCAAGCTGTCATCCAGTAATAAATTTTCAACCGAAGCTCACGGGAAGGAATTGGTTTTAAAAGGAACACTCACCGAAATCACTCAGGAGCCGACTCTTTTCAACCCTAGCGTCTCGGGACTTTTTGAAGTAAAAAACCCGAACTTAGATGGAACACTCTACATCTACGTCAAATTTCCTGAAGATGAACATTCGAACCTAAAGGGTCAATTAGAAACCGAGCAAGAGATTCGAGGGACCGCCACCAAGTTCGACCCCTATGCTAAGAAAATATGGTTGGAACAGTAGAGTAGTCCGCACGTTCCACGTGCGGCCTTCCTAAGCTTCCCACATTATTTTTAAACGACCAATAAAACTATAATTGAGAACTACTGTAGTCGTCTCGCTCCGCGAGGCGATTTAATGCAAAGGTATTAAATATTAATATTCAGCTAAGGTAGTAAGGGAGGTTTCTTGAATTTCAAAATGAGCTCATTTGTATTCAAAAATCCCCTACCCCAAAATAGGTTTTTTTTATTCTTTAAGTATTAATCCATACGGCACACGGCGTGTGCCTACTACCTTAGTTCCAAAAGGTCTTTGGTAAACTTGTTCAAAACTATAGGCTTATCATCGGTCACGACGATGTCGTCTTCGATTCGAACTCCCCCGAATCCTTCGATATAAACTCCCGGCTCAACCGTCCAAACTTGATTCTTTTCAATAGCTTGATCCATCGTGGAGGACAGTCTCCCGGTGTCGTGAACTTCACCTCCTAAGCCATGACCTAAGCCGTGACCAAAATACTTAGCGAGATCTTTTTCGTCCAAGATCTTACGAGCCAAGCCGTCAACTTCGCGACCGTTAGCTCCAGGCACCAAGGCCTCGATGCAAGCACATTGAGCCTTGAGGACTTGATTGTAAACCTCACGGTGGCGATCGGTGGCTTCCCCCACTACGAAAGTTCGAGTGATATCACTGCAGTAGCCATCGAGTCTCGCTCCTAAATCAAAGGTAATGAAATCACCCGCCTCTAATTTTTTATCGCTCGCCTCTCCGTGAGGTCGGGCAGAGCGATTTCCACTCACCACAATCGGATTGAAGGAGACTACGGCTCCATGCCTTCTCATGAAGGCTTCAATTTCGATATGAAGTTCAATTTCAGTCTCGCCGGGACGAACTCTCTCTCGAATCATTTCCAGGCAGGCATCCGAAAGTTCACAGGCTTTGGCAATCTTTTGGATCTCTTCTTCACTCTTGATTAATCGTAGAGTATCGCTGGGATCCTTGATCGGCACGAGCTCTCCTTGCGAGAATTGCTTTTGCCATTTTTCGTACATGCCCACAGGCAAGGTGGAGGCATCGATTCCTAATTTTTTGATGCCCAGCTCAGCGACATTATTGAAGAGGAATTCGTGGGGTTCCGTCGGTTGACGAAAGCTTCGGCATTCTAAGTTTTTGACTTCTTCTTGAGATTGGATCGTGTACCGACTATCCGTTAAAAAAAGAGCTTGGTCGGGGGTGACGAGACCGTAGCCGAAGGATCCAGTAAAGGAAGTTAACCACCTGACATTGGGCATGTGGCTTACGACAAATCCGTCGACATCTAATTCCGCAATTGCTGCTTGTAATCTTTCAACCTGAGTCGGACTCAAAGGACCCTCTCCCATTAATAGATGCTTTTAAATTATAAATTTCGTTGTACTAATTAGTTCCTGTTGATTAAACAGGAACTAAGCCGAGTTGGGATCAACTCGGCCGCGGACGTAGGCTCGTAGGAGCCTATGTTTAGCGGAGTGTAAGCAAATCTATGATTTGCTGGAACGGTTGAAACGCACTCCGAAGGAGTTTGTTTCAACATAAACTAATTAATTCTTGTTGGATCAAACTGCAGCTTGAGGCCAAAGCCAAGCCATCGTCAATCCGGTGACCAAGCCATAGATCACTCCATCAAAGAAGAACTTGGCAGTAACCCCCCAACGAACGGATTTCCAAATGGAGTTATTTACGTTGGCTAATGCATAAACCATGATGGCGACGGTTCCCGCAATTTGTAAAACAGCTTTAAACTCGGCTCCGGGAGCGAGACTTCTTCCGGCTACGTAAGCGACCCCTACACTGATCACCAATGTGAAAATAAACCATTGAAGCAAGAATTTGCCCATCTTCATCGTTCCCTTAGGAAAGATGGTCATCATTCCCGCGGGTCCGTTATTCCACTTTTGAATCATCTCTTCGGATTGCATTTCTTTCATGTCTTTACAGGCGGGAAAGAAATACTCTCCGGGAGCGATATCGTGGGGCCTCAGGCTATCTAAGACTTGGTCTTCATTGGGGAGATGTTTGTAATCACTCCGGTGATAAGGAATCACCATATGGATGATGGAGCTCGCTACGAAGACGAAGACCCCAGACAGTAAGATGGGTAACCAAAGTTCGGCGATTGAGACCATGTTTCGACTCCAATGGATTCAGATTAAATTTCGATAATACTGAATGTGTATTAGAAGGATTTTTAAGAATTAGAAAATCTAAGTATCCACCCAAAATAAATATCCACAACCAAAGCTTAAAATAATAAGGGGCAAGACCTTAGATTAGAAACAATTCTGCGAAAAAAGGTAATAAAAGTGCTATAGATCGAATTAAAGCTCTATATGCATTGATCCATATTTTCGGCGGGGGTATCGGCATGATCACTTGAATCAGAAGCGGCAAGAGTAATTGAGAAGATTCCAGCGGCAAAAAACAAGTTGGCTATAACTCCAACAACTGTATCTGAATCTACTCGAAATCCGTTGATGACCAAAAAACTAACAGTAAACAGACCATCACCTGAATTGAGTGAATCATTATATAGTGTCCAGCCGATACCGATGAATGCTTGGGCGGCAAAGAATGTTAAACCAATGAGGCACAAGTTTTTCGAGTGTTTAGATTTTTGTTTTTTTAAAACAACCATGAAAAATGAAACGACCAACCCGAGATAAAATGGTGATTGAATTATAAATTGCTGGGTTAGTAATTCACTCATGTTGACCACCACATCTCATTTAAAAGTAAACGTGAATTAAAAGGTTTTTTCAAAATCTTCATCTGTCTGAGGTTCGCGAGCCGCAAACACCGAAATAACGATCAGGATGATTCCAGCGGCTTGAACAAGGCTGGAGCATAGATGTATTGCCATCATGACAAAACCAAAAACTTCTGGATTCCCGCCCTGGTTATTTGCATTACTCACAAACCATTGAACAAAGAAAAACGATCCTAAACTAAAAACTATGTGACTCGCCATTAACACCAAGCCGAAAAGGCAAAGGCGAGCTGCTTTTCTGTGTCTACTGAATTTGGTGATGCAGATAACAAAAGCGACAATAAGTGCAAGTAAGTAAGGTAGTGAAGGAAATAACATTCCAATCGATGTCGTCATGAATCAATTCTCCAAATATAACGGGGAAGGTGGAACTGAGATTAGCCATTTGAACATGAATGTGGATTCGAATCCTTTATCGGATTCGAAGTTGTTAAAATAAAAAAAGGCTCCACAACATAAAACGCGTTGCGAGCCTTCTTTTTATTTTCTTGCCCAGGAGAGGATTCGAACCTCCACGCCGTTAACCGGCACTGGCACCTGAAGCCAGCGCGTCTGCCAATTCCGCCACCTGGGCATAAGCTATCAATATCCAATATTTCTTAAGACCGACAGTTTATCTTCCCGTGTCGCAGGGTCAAGTTCCCAATTGAAAACAAATCCACAAATTTGTATATGTACAAACCTTAGGTGGCCTCCAGAAGTGGAATTCTTTCAACTTCTTGCTGGATACTTAGAAAATCACGTTAGAATATCAAGCTATGGCTAAGAAGAAAAAATCCGACGCCCCTAAATCGATTCAAGTGAAGAACAAAAGGGCGTATTTCCAGTACCACATACTCGAGAAAGTCGAGGCTGGGCTCGTCCTCCAGGGAACGGAGGTCAAATCTCTCCGCGAGGGGAATATGAGCCTTGGGGAAAGTTACGCCCGCATCGTAGGCGACGAAATCTTTTTGATCGGTAGCCATATCAGCGAATACAAAAACGGTAGTTGGGCGAATCACGACCCCATGAGAAAGCGCAAGCTTCTCCTTCACCGAAAAGAAATCGAAAAGATTCGCACAAAACTTCAGGAGAAAGGACTGACTCTCGTCCCCCTCCGTATCTATTTCAACAACCGCGGTTTCGCGAAGTGCGAGCTGGGCATCGGTAAAGGTAAAAAGCTTCACGACAAACGCGAAACCATCAAGAAGCGCGACACCGACCGAGATACCAGCAGAGAGTTGGCGGGGCGTAGGTAGTGGTCGATTACTCAAAGTAGTCGGCTCCGCAACAATGGTCGCTTCGCTCCATCGTGCAATTAAGCCTATGGCTTAAGCACTCCCTAAAGGGGCCGGGATCTGGTACTCCAACTCAATAAATCTCAGAGTTTATCAATCGACCCTCTTCAAAATAATAATAAATAAAGCTTAGTATCAATTAACTATCCCGAAGCGCTTGCGAGGGGAACTTAGTTTTACCCAACAACCAAAAATCCCCTACCCATTTGCATATCCCCCTCATTAAAGTTAGACTAATAGATACAACGCATTTTCTTACGACGGGGGCGACTAGGATTCGACCGGGTCCAGGAAAGTGTGGTTGCGAGTCGAGGTTTCCAGGAGGCCTCGTAAAACCCCTGGAAAAACAATTAATTGCTAAAAGCGATTATGCACTTGCTGCCTAATTAATTAGCGCAGCCCTCCCCGGAGTCTCCTTCCCGCGAGATGAAGGTGTGAGGCCAACAATGCGGGATAGTTGCTCTTTTTTGGTCGCGTGAAGGGTAGCGAAATTCCAGTGACCTGGCTGAGCGAAATCCTGTCCCCGGAGTTCACTCAGTGAGATCAAAAGAAGGACTACACTCGTAGACGCCATACCGGAATGACTTCGGGACGGGGGTTCGATTCCCCCCGCCTCCACCATCTTCGATTGATATAAATTGCTGTTTGTGAAGGGTTTCCTCACATGCAGCTTTTTTTATTTCATCCGATGTCAACGATTTGTCAACTCCGAGCGAATTTTTAGACTGATCAATGGCAAATCCAAGGTCATTTACCACTTGTGTGACTCTTTCTGGGACCACCCTCGCATAGGCATCGGTCTGCTGTTTCTCAAAACATTCTACACTTTTCTGTCTCGATGATGAGACTTTTGTAGGGATGTTTGGGATAAGATCTTCAACTTCGATTAACCCGACATGTTCTTATCCTAAATTATCGGAGATAAAACTAGAGGCACTTCTCCCTTCACAGATTATGAGATTCATTGGTAGCTAATGAATTGATCTCATGGTCCTTAATCTTTACTCCTCACACACCGAGCACGACAGTAGTCGGTTCTTCTCCAGCCTTCTATTTCTGGCTAATTCTCTTTGTTCCTCTAATTCAATTGGGACATTTGTTCCCAACTCAAAGTACATCTCATCCGGAGTTTGTCCTTTGAAGGCCGAGTGAGGTAGGTGCTCATTGTGTTGGTTCACATAAAAAGAGATAAGTTTCTCGACCTTACCGAGAGAATCTAAGGAGTTGAGGTAAAGCCATTGATGTTTCAACACTCTCCACCACGATTCGATCATCGAGTTTGAAAATGAAATTTCGGTTTGGGCCAATATTCTTTTGAGTAATCCCGATTCAAAGAGTTCATCAACTTTGGAATTATAATTCTCCCCTCCCCCATCCATCATCACCTTGGGCTGTTGATACCCTGAGCAAGTATTCGAGACTTTGATAGCCTGAAGCAGGATTTCAACGGTGTTCATTTTTTTGAATGAACTTGAAACTTTCCAACCTAAGATCTTCCTTGAGAAATTATCAATCACCGCGTGCAGGTAAACACGAGAACCATCGAGTAGCTTGATGATCGTGGTGTCGACATGCCAAATCTCATTGGGTTTCTTCGCTCGTATCCCCCGCCTTGGTTTTTCAGGATGGAGTCTTATTCTTGGTCTTCTCCAACCGCGCTCTCTGACCAGCCGATACCAGGTGCTACTTGAGGCGAAGACACGACCCAAGCGTTGAGCTAAGACCGAAAGAGTTCCGGTTGAGACGTGACGAAACTCATCGGAGATCACCATGTCTTTAATCTCATGGATTTCTTCAGTGGTTAACCTATTAGGATTTGAAGTTGGGCAGGAGCTTTGGTCTTCAAGGTCACAGCCAGCTTCTAATCGCTTCCAGGCGTAGTAACGGGCTGAAGAAAACCCCACCAAACTTAAGAGCTTATTTAAAGGGATAAGCTTCTTTGAGTTTTCAATGACTCGCATCAGTTTTAGCTTCTTCTTTTCTTCAGGAACTCGCAAGTGAGCAAATGAAAACCCTGACACCCGAATCGCAACTATAAGAAATCTA
>JANQLS010000141.1 GCA_028280485.1 Planctomycetota bacterium | reverse complement strand
GAGTTTCACTGGGGAGCATCATCTTCAAGTCGGATCCCGAAGATATCAAAACGGCGAACAGTTGGGTTGATCAATCGGAATTAACCCTCGCTCAAGATCGAGTCGGAGAGTTAGAAACTGAGCTCGAAAAATTAAGAACGGCATCCCTAGACGATAAGAAAAGAATTGGGGACTTGAGTCAGCTAGTAACGACGCTTCAAGACGACTTGAAGCAAATGAAAGAAACAGCTCAAGCCAATGCGGATTCAGAAGCGACTGAAGCTGTAGCAAAGGAATCCTCCTACGTTGCCCTCGGAAAAAATGGGGGGCTGGATGAGCTCAAGAATGCTGATTGGGAAACGATGTCCAAAGCCATCCACGAAATGCATGATCTTTTTAAGAAGTTGAACGAAGGAACGGATGAAGAAAAGCAAAAGGCAGCCGCTGAGTTAGCTACGAAAAATTCGTCATTGATTCCTTTCGCCGTCTCCCTCTTTGGAAAGCTGCCAACAGTAATTACTCCGGGTAATGGCGAGTTCACTCATCCTGTCGTCACGACAAACATGATCAAGAGCTTATTAGAGCAAAACAATTTGCCACTCTCTACCGAGCAAATCGATCAAGTTTCTACATTGGTACAATCGTACGAATCGGAGTTTGATAAGCAAATGCACGCCTTTGATGACAGTACGCCTCTTCTCTATAAAATGGGGCAAGAGTTAGCTCTTAAAGATGCCTTTAAGCGAAACTTTGATGAAGTCTTAAACGATGAACAATTTGAAATCGTTGCGATCGAGGGAATCTCGAACACCCTCAAGGACATCTACGGTGGTGGGTTGATGGCTGCTGGTATGGGGAAGCCGATGATCATGGGGTCTAAAGATGATCTCGTTCCCATGTTTTCTGAAAACATGAGTAAGAAGTACAATTTAAATGAAGCGCAGCAGCAAGCGATGGCACCTACTTTTGAGGCTTACGGAGAACGCGTCAGCAAGCTGGTCGACTTTGGAAAGAATATTGACAACATGTCTCCTGAATCGTTCTCAACCTACATGGATGCCCAGGGAACCGTCTACCAAGAAATCCTCAAGCTTGAGGGGCTCGAAGATTCCGTTAAGCAGAGGGTGATCAACGGGAAGAGCATTATCATTCCCGCCTTGAAGAACAGCTTGGATCAGTAGTAGGCTCGCTCCGCGAATCGTATCACAAATAAAACTTTGCTACTCAGTTGTTTCGTTGACTCTTTATTTCCTTTTTGTGCGATCTTTATCCTCAAGCGACCCAGGGCGGCGCTTCGCTCTGCCCTGGGCTATAAATTGACGGGCTTACAGCCCTGGGCGTTTTCAAATCCAATTACGTAATCAATAAAACTCAGCTGTTAATTAGTTCCTGTTGATAAAACAGGAACTAAGCCGAGTTGGGATCAACTCGGCCGCGAACGTAGGCTCGTAGAGCCTATGTTTGCGGAGTGAAGACAATTCGAAGAATTGCCGAAACGGTTGAAGCTGTCTCCGAAGGAGCAAGATTCAACAGAAGCTAATTAGCCCGAAGCGCTAGCGAGGGGATTCTTATGACCGACTCAACTGCATTATTTTTAAAGCTACATTGATCGAATAAACATTACTGCTTCGTACGACTCACGGAGCGAGCCTACCACTACGGCACACGGCGTGTGCCTACTACCTTACGAACTACACGACAGCATCGAACAGCCTGGTCGATTCCGAGCCCATTCGGGGCGCTTTTGGGCGTGTTCGTCGTGATCGGGTTGTTCGTCATAGGGATTCTTTAATACCTCTAACAATTCATTCACTAAAGAATTGTCACCCTTGTCGGCTTTATCGATAGCGAGTTGAGCCAGGTAGTTTCGAAGAACGTATTTCGGATTAACCCGATTCATTCGCGTCTGACGCTCAGCTTGAGTCAATTTCTCTTCTTGAATTCGGCTGTTGTAGTCCTTCAGCCAAAGATGGAGCTTTTGCTGATATTCCGCAGTGAGTTCTTCTTCTTTGTAATATGAATTCTTGAGTTCTTTAGGAATACCTTTGTTCGCTTCCTCAGAATCCAGATGAGTTTTGATATCCAACTGAGCCAAACCTCTAAAGAACAGTGTCATATCCGTCTCAACGCTCGATAATAAATTCAAAAGCTGTTGAAACAGTTCAGCATCGACATCGCCTTGAGGCTGGCTGAGCCCCAGTTTAGAAAGCATCATTTCGTTCCATCGAGCTTGATATTTCGCGGGGTAGTCTTCGATGATTTTTTGTAGAGGTTCAGGTTCTCCGATCAGTGGAACCCAAGCATTCGCTAATTGAACGAGGTTCCAAAGAGCGATTTGTCCTTGGTGTCCAAAGCGATATCTGCGGCCGGTAGCATCCGTAGTGTTAGGAGTCCAGTTAGGATCGTAATCTTCTAACCACCCGTAGGGGCCATAATCGATCGTTTGCCCCAAGATCGACATGTTGTCGGTGTTCATCACTCCGTGGACGAATCCTACTCGCATCCAGTGGATGATCATCTCGGAAGTTCTCTCGCAGACTTCGTTGAAAAGGGCGACGTAAGCTTCTTTAGATGGTTCCCCTAAGTGAGGGAAGAAGTGTTTTAGGGTGTAGTCCGTAATCTGTTTGAGGATTTCTATTTCACCTCTTGCCGCAAAGATTTGATAATTCCCGAAACGAAGGAATGTGGGGGCTACCCGACAAACGATGGCGCCGAGTTCTGCTTTTGGATTTCCATCGTAAAACATATCTCGAACCACTTCGTCTCCGGTAGTGACGAGGCTTAAGGCGCGCGTGGTGGGGACTTCTAAGTAGTGCATCGCTTCACTTAAGAGATACTCTCTAACGGAAGACCGTAAGACCGCAAATCCATCCGCTCTTCGAGAGTAGGGGGTGGGCCCGGCTCCCTTGAGTTGTAAAGCCCATCTTTGACCCTCTGTGGTAACAATCTCTCCTAAATTGATCGCACGTCCATCCCCTAATTGACCCGCCCAATGACCGAATTGATGCCCACCATAACACATGGCAAAGGGATCCATATCTTCGAGCAAGGCCTTGCCTGAAAAGACTTCCACGAACCGTTGGGAGTTCAAGGTCGGCTCATCGATTTCGAGAGAGTCCGCTAAATCTTTAGAAACAGAAACGAGTTTAGGATTTGAAGGTAAGACGGGTTGAACTCGAGAGTAACAGGCTCCCGGTACTTGGCGACAAAAATTGCGTTCTTCCGGATCAGCGGGGAGATCTCGAGTGAAGCTGTTATCAAAGTTCAGGTTTGTGAAAAATGAATCTGTTTGGGGCATTACTTTCGGATTTACTCTTTTAATTACCAGGTCGAGGCCAGATGAAGCCAAATGAGGTTTAAATGTCATTATACGATGAATGAGAAAATTCTCTTCTTTGGAAGTGAAATTAGGGGAATCTGAATTTAGGCACCCATTTTCTTTTCCATTTCGATTATCTTGATGGGGTGGTTGAGTTCTATTTACTTTTACTCTCAGCCTTGTCGAGCGGGTCTCCTACAAGATTACCTAATTCACATTACCCTTACCCAATAGGGGGAGAATATGTCGAACCAGTCCAAAAAAATTACAAGAAGAAAAGCTCTGAAGCTCTCCGGAGCTACTGCCGGAGCCGCACTGGCTGCACCCAGCCTCGTTCCGGCGAGTGTCTTTGGTGCTCCCGGTCGTCCGGCCCCCAGTGAGCGCATCACGATGGGAGTTCTCGGGTCCGGCGGAAGAGGCAAGGGCGTCATGCGCGGTTTTTTGAATCGTCCCGATGTGCATGTTCTCGCCGTTTGTGATGTCCAAAAAAGAAATCGAGATGATGCCAAGCGCCATGTCGATGGTAAGTATAAAAATCAAGACTGTAAAGATTACATCGACTTCAGAGAAATCCTCGTTCGTAAAGATATCGACACGGTTCTGATCGCTTCACCCGATCACTGGCACGCGATTATGGCCGTAGAGGCTTGTAAGCACGGTAAAGATGTTTACTGCGAAAAACCGTTGTCACTTACGATTCAAGAGGGACGTGCGATGGTCGACGCGGCTCGTCGTTACAACCGGATGTGTTCTTCAGGAAGTCAAAGGGTGCTGGGTGACTACGGTAAAATCTGTAGAAGAGTACAAAAAGGTGAGCTCGGTCAAATCCAAGAAGTCTTTGTCAATATCGGTGGCCCGCCACGACACTGTTACTTAGGTGGAGGTGAAGCTCCTGCTGAAGTCGATTGGGATCGCTGGTTGGGTCCAGCTCCATGGGCGCCTTACAATCCCAATCGTATGAGCCGTGCCTATGGCTTAGGTGGAAAAGGTTGGCGAACGTGGCATGATTATTCCGGCGGCATGATGACCGACTGGGGAGGCCACAAATTTGGTGCAGCCCTCTTCGCTATGGGTTTAGACGAAACCGGACCCACCACGATCGTTCCTCCCGATGGAAAAGATCATAAATACTTAACCTATATCTATGAAAATGGAGTGCACCTCTATCACTCTCCCAATAAAGGTAATGTGGACTTTGTCGCTCCTAAAGAAAAAGTTGCTGGTTTAACCTGGGAGCCTCCAAAGCATCTCTTAGAGCGAGATTACAAAGGTAGTGGTGGAATTCAGGGCGATTTCATCGAAAGTGTAAAAACCCGTCAGCGTCCTTTCCGCGATTTTGAATTTGCCCATCGAGTGGCTACTGTTTGTCACCTCGGCAATATCGCTTATACCCTTAAACGACCTCTGAAGTGGGATCCTATCAAAGAGGAGTTCCCCGGTGATGAACAAGCCAACCGCTTACGTTGGCGTCCCATGCGGGGTTCCTGGAGCGTTTAAGAGTTCTCGATAAATTCAAAATGGACACATAAGGATTAAAACAATGGTTAACAATCTCAATATTCAACCTTCAGCAGTTGAAGAAAAGGTAGATCCGATTGCTGCCGCTTTTGCTGCATTGAAGAAATTCGATTGGGGACAGGATACGGGTGCGATCAAAACTTTGGATGAAGCGGTGGTGAAGGCAGCGGACGATAAGGCTAAGAAGGCATTGTCAGCGCAGTTTTGTCAGGTTCTTGATGGCGAAGCTAGTTATGCGGCAAAGGATTACGCTTGTCGGCAGTTGAGTTTGGTTGGGGGGGATGAGTGTGTGAAGTCCTTGGCAAAGCTCTTGCCAAGTGAAAAGACTTGTCATGGAGCTCGTTATGCTCTCGAAAGATTTGGATCCAGTTCCGCGATTCAAGCCTTAGGGAAGGCTCTGAAAGAAGCAGGGAAAGGGGTACGACTTTCTCTCGTTAATTCTCTAAAGAATATCGATAGTAACGAAGCCCACAAAGTGCTCGCTCATGCAGCAGTAAGCTTTGTCGATTCCGATGCAGAGGCTTCAGAAGCCGCCACCCTAGCCTTGTGCCACTTTGAAGATGGTCAATCCCTAGCTCAGGCTTATATCGATAAGAAAATTTCCGAAGATCCCATCAATTTTGCGGATGCAGTTCTTCGGAATTCGGAAGTTTTGTTAGCCAAGGGAAAAGAAAAAGAAGCTAAGAAACTTCTCCGCATGATCAAAAAGGGAGAGTTCTCAGAGAACGCCAAACAAGCAGCGACTTCGAAGCTCAAAGCGTTGAAGAAGAAGTAATTTTTATCTTTCTGTAATCTAAAAAGTTTAAAAGCCCCAAGATAAAACCTTGGGGCTTTTTTCTTGTCCTTACCTTTATCTCTCTCACACTCTTAGTTTTCGAAGGATTCCGTTAACGATCCCGAAGCGTGAGCGAGGGGACGGAACGTTGAGTTTATCTCTATTGGCTTGAATCTACGGAATGTGGGAAGGACCCAATCCCACCCGTTATTTAAAAGTCAATTTATTCTTTCACCTCTCGCTAGCGCTTCGGGCTAGTTAATAATGTTTAAATGAACAGTGATTTTAGGCCGGTCACTGACCAAGGGCTGAAAGCCCGCTAGTTTATAGCCCAGGGCAGAGCGAAGCGTCGCCCTGGGTCGCTTAGGGCGACGAATGATTGGATCAAGGAAGCATGGGATCAATTCATCGTATTGATTTCGACGGCACACGGCGTGTGCCTACTGCCATCGGACTACAATATATCTTGAATCACATGCCCGAAGTCTTTTTCGAGGCGCTTATGCCCGGGCACTTCCATTCGGTGAGAATAGAGCCCAAGTTGATTTAATAAGGTGGCGTGAACATCGGTTACGTAGTGGGGATGCTCCTGAGCGTGGAAACCAATTTCATCGGTGGAGCCATGAACGATTCCGCCCTGAATTCCGCCGCCGGCCATCCAGACACTGAAGCCGTAAGGATGGTGGTCACGTCCATTGGCTCCTTGTGACCCAGGCGTACGACCGAATTCAGTTGCGAAGACGACGATCGTTTGGTCGAGCAACCCTCTGCGCTTCAAATCGGTGAGTAAACCGGCGATGGGTTTATCGACTTGCTTGGCTAAGCGAGAATGCCCGGCTTTAAGGCCTGAATGTTGATCCCAAGCCCCAGCGGCACCACCGCCGTGAAGAATTTGAACGAACCGAACTCCCTTCTCGACAAATCTTCTCGCGGCCAAAAGTTGTTTGGCAAAGGGACGAGTTTCTTTTTGATCAAATCCGTAAAGAGATTTGGTTTCTTCGTTTTCGGTATCGAAGCGAATGACATCAGGAACGGCCATCTGCATACGATAGGCGAGTTCGTAGGACTTGAGGCGAGCCTCTAAGGCTTTATCACCGGGGTAGTTTTTCTGGGTGATCGAATTGAGTTGATGGATAAGGTCGAAGCCTAGGCGTTGTTCTTTGCTCGTTAAGTTCCCTTGTGGCTTTACGAAGTCGAGGGGATTCTTGGGATCGATTTTTAATTTTACCGCGTCGTGAGCGGGGCCAAGATAGTGACCATCACTTCGATCAAAAAAGCGTGGTCCCATGCTAATAAATTGCGGTAGATTTTGATTTAAGGTTCCTAAGCCGTAATGGACCCATGCGCCGATGGTCGGAACTCGCGGGTCCAACATGTGGCGGCCGGTATGGAACTCCACTTGGGCACCGTGATTGTCATCGGTTGAATACATCGATCGAATCACTGCAAGGTCATCGATACAAGATCCGATGTGAGGGAACCAATCACTCACTTCGATGCCACTCTTACCGTAACGTTTAAATCCCACCTGAAGAGGGTAAAGCTTGTTGCGTTGTTGCCCATTGGCATCGTTGACGACAACGACTCGAACTCGTTTGAGCTTTTCTTTGTCTTGAACACTCTTAAAGGGAGTGTTTGGAATCGATTTTCCCGCAAATTTGTTGAGGAGAGGTTTCGGGTCGAAGCTCTCCATGTGACTCACCCCGCCTCGCATAAAAAGCCAAATTACGCTTTTTGCTTTTGGCTTGAAGTGGGGTTGACCGTCTGGGAGCGTGTGGTGCGCCTTCGTATCGGAAAACCCATCATCCGAGACCATCGAAGTCAATGCTAGGCTACCAAAGCCTGAGCCGGCCTTCTTCAAGAAGGATCGTCGTTTGATGAATGCGTTTGAAGGTGAACTCATAAAAAAAACCTAAGTTGAATCGTTTCAACGGATGGTGATGAAATCATTATGATTGATGAGCGCAAAAATCATAATAACTTTCCGTCTCACTAAGTTCTTGATGTTCGTTTTTGCTTTCGTGGATAGGGGAGGCGAACTTGAAGGATCGATATTGTGAAGAAGGTTGAGACAAATCTGCTTTTCTTCCTTATTCGGTAATCGACCCAAGATCAGTTTGAAGCTTCGATTGATAAAGCTTAAGGCATCGTTTGGAGGTGTTTGCTTTTGTAGGAGTTCAATGATTTCTCCCACCATATCCAGCGTGAGTTTGCTGTTCGCTAATGCGAGGGCTTGCTGGGGGACGATGGATTCTTGTCGTCGATAACACTGAAGATGATCCGCATCGTCGAACTTTTTAAGGAACAAGTCTTGATGGTCTCGGTCGTGTTTAAAGTAGAGACTTCTTCGGTTCGAAGTTCCCGGGTTAATCGAAGGCCCACCGAGCTTGAGATCTAATTTTTGGGCTAAGGAGAGTAAGCTGTCTCGAACCAGTTGTGACTCCATTCTTCGAGAATTCATTCTCCAGTAGTACTTGTTCTCGGGGTCCCGGGCCTGTGTTTCTTGGTGGGCCTGTTGAGAAGAAGTGCTGAGCTGATACGTTTTTGAAGTGACGATCAGTCGGTGTAAATGTCGAAAACTCCACCCTGAATCCATAAATTCTTTGGCTAAATAATCCAGCGCATCTTGGTGAAGGGGAGCTCGAGTTCTCAAGCCGAAATCAAAAACATTCTCGACGAGGGGCTTTCCAAAATGTCGTAACCAAACGTGATTGACAGCTACCCTCGCTGTTAATGGGTTTTTTTTCGATATCGCCCAATTGGCTAAAGCAGATCGACGCCCTGTGCTCTTGTGGGCATAAACGGCTGGGTACTGGGAGTTCTTGTGCGCAGGGGTTTCTAAGGCCTTTCTTGTGACCTTTATCGCGGTGAAGTTGAATTTCCCTTGTTCGATTTCTTTAAATCGATTCTTGGAACGAACCAAGGTTTTTTGAGCTTGATCGAGCTTCTTGGGGTCGTTTTGGTGGGCTAAAAGCTCGTATTCAGCTTTCGCTTTTAATTCTTCGGCTTCTGATTTTGCTGCTTGTCTTCTCAATGCATTTTTGTCTTCTTGTGAAGTAGAAGAATTCAATTGTTCGTGTACTTTTATGCGATCTTTTAGAGATTGGAGCCGAGTGGTTTCCGCTTGGAGTCGCAATTGGGCGAGCTCAAATTTAACTTTTGGATCTTTGATGTCTTTGGTCGGTACCGGCGCTTTCCCCTCAAGTTTCATTGAACCTGGAAGAGATCGAATTTTGATGTGATCGAAGGCCGCTAAGCCATCGAAAACCGATAATGCGAAATTCCCCTTTGGTCTGCGATCAGGGAAGGAATAGACTAAAACCAGCTTTCCATCCATATACACATTTACCAGCCGGTCTCTCACCTGAAGTTTGATCGTGTAAGGTTTTCCCACTTTGACGGGGTAGCCGATTCGACCCTTTTCGGGGAAGCTGTTTTTTCCGTTACGCAGTGGGGAGGCTTGAATTTTGGGGCCCGGGGCGTGAGCGCTGGAATAAACGGAGTTCTCGTAGGTCTTGTCATTCGATTGATCAAATCTAAAGCTTACCGATTTAAAGGTCGCTCCTCCGGTGGTGGTGTAGCGGCACTCCATTTCAAAATCTTTGGGTAGTTTATGTTGGAATCGGACTTGGTATTGAGATCGATTGACTTCCGTTTGGTGTAAAGCACCATTTTTATAGACCCAGCCTTTTCCTTCAATTTTCCAATCTTGAGATCTGGCTTTACTGAAATCATCTTCAAAGACAAATTGAGGTGTCTCGTCTTTTGGTTTCTTCGTTTCAGATTTATGCTTTGGCTTCGGTGGTGATTGTTTTATCGACTTCGATTCGAGCTTAAATTTTTCAAATTCGTTTTTAGCTTTAGCCAGTTCAGTCTGAGCTTTTTCTATATTCGTTTCGATGTCTTTCAGCAGGGCCTCTCGAACGTAATCTCTCACCATCGGGGCGTAGGCGAATCGAGGTAGCTCGACTTCTCGGATGGCGGGTTGAAAACTCGTAAAGATCTGCGGAACGGAAGGCTGATACCGTTTCGATTTATCGATGTTTTTTGGATCACCTTTGATGTGATGATAGGTGGGCGCCGTCAAGTGATCATCGAAGACCCGAGGAAGGCCATCCTGTTCGAGATTGAGAGTGCCCGGTACGGGATCCAAACGAGCTTGGTGAGGCTCGAAGAGGGCTCTGAAAGTGTAGTAATCTTCCTGGGATAAGGGATCGTATTTGTGATCGTGACATTTAGCGCAGTTGAGGGTTAATCCAAAAAGCGCCTTGGACGTGTGTTCGATCGTGCTGTCGATCCAGGTGGTTCGGTTAAAGAGGTAATAGTTTCTCGCTAAGAACGCCGTTCCCTGGATAGCCTCTAAATTGGTGGGGTCGATTTCATCTCCAGCGAGCATCTCTAGGATCATGCGGTCGTAACCTTTGTCTTTATTCAAAGAGTTCACGATCCAGTCTCGCCACCGCCACATATGCTTTTGGCTGTTTCGTAATTGAGCTCCTAGGCCGTACCAATCGGAGTAGCGCCAAATATCCATCCAATGTCGCCCCCAGCGTTCCCCGTGATGGGGGCTTGAAAGTTGCTCTTCCACGATCTCTTCCCAGGGGCGAGGGTCATCGAGTTGCTTGAGAGTGGGGGGAAGCCCGGTGAGGCCTAAATAGAGCCTTCTAATCGCAAGTGATTTATCCTGAAGAGGAAGGGTCTTAAGATTGAGTTTTAATCTTTTGGCTTCTAACAATAGGTCGATGGGGTTCGAGCTCTTAAGAATGGAGTTTTTGAGCTTCGGTAGGCTTGGCTTTTCAATTTCTTGAAAGGACCAATGTTCGGTGGGGGCTAAAGGGATCGCTTCTTCAGGAGCTGGAGCCCCTTGTTGAATCCAACGTTTAAGAATTTCTACCTGAGCATCACTCAGAGCGCTCCCCTCGCCTTCAGGAGGCATGCGCTCATCCCGATCCTTGGTCGTTACCTTTTGAAGGAGAAGGCTCCCGGCTGGATTGCCCTTAACGATTGTCGGGCCGTTCTTTCCTCCCTTCAGCATCAGGGAAAGAGTTTCTAATCGAAGTTTAGCTTTTTGTTTTAACGTGCCATGGCAGGCGTAACATTTTTCGGCGAGTATCGGTTTGATTTGCCTTAAGTAATCAATCTTCCCATCCGGTTCAATCACGGTGGGCTCTTCAGCAATAAGATCTGCTGCGAGCCAGAAGATGATGAGAGTGAGCAAAAAAGATTTTGGGAACATTCAATCAGCTTACCGAAAGGCCGTAAGTTAGTTACTAAGAACCTGGTTACATGATAGCACGATTCCTTCTGGAAAAGACCCCTGACCCAGTTATAAGATGGAGGAATTATGTGAGTCAATGTCCTGAAGAATGAACTCTAAGAGTAAACTCTGTGAACACCTTTAATTTACCTTCTATAAATGGTTAGCTTTCCCTATTTTCCCTTTGATGGGCAAACTTATCACCCCAAATTGGGAATGACTCAACTCCAACTTAAAGATTGGATTCAAATTGACCGGCACGCCCAATCGGAACTTCAGTATCGGCGTGAATTGCTGAGTGTCAAACGGGATGAAGTGCTTCAAGTTCGGCCTGGGAAAGACGAGCTATGCTATGAGTTCTATGATCTCTTAAAACACCATCTCCTGGAGTATCATCCGCAGATTTATCGAGGAGAGGGTGGTAGGTTTCATGTGTCGACCACTGGCGATTCTTTTTCTGATCCGCGCTCTGGGCATGAAGCGCTTATTCAAATTGGTCAATGGGTTCAAGAAGACTTCTGTATCGTCAGTGACGATATTGGAAAAACTTTGGAAGCGGGACTCGTTTGCTTTCCCTCTCGTTGGTCTCTGAAGGAAAAGATGGGGCGAGGGTCCGATCGCATCCATGCCGATGTCCCAGAGTTTCATGACGGTTTAGATCGTCAGACCGTTTCATTTTTAAGTCATCTTAAAGTCGAAGTTCCTGTTGAGCGTTTGAATTGGACGATTCACGATAGCGACCACCTTTATTGTTCACCCTTGGATCCACCTCGTGAAGATCTGACCACTAAGAATGTTTTAAAAGAATCCTACCTCAGGATTGAGCGTCAAACTTTGAGGCGAATGCCTCAATCAGGAAGTATCTTGTTTTCGATCCGTACGCATCAAGCTCGGCTAGAAGAAGTTTTGACGAGTGATTCCCGGCGACAGCTTTTTAAATCGACCATCGAGAAAATGCCGAATGGAACGGCGGAGTATAAGCGGTTGGATATTTTACGGCCGTTGTTGTTGGGGGCTTTAGGCTAGCAGGCACTTAGTAGTCGGCTCACCCCGTGAGTCGGACTTGCAATTCATTTGATCTAAATGTTCATTACAAATTCTATAGAGGGATAGTAGCAAGATCGCTCTGCTACTTGGGTATCGGCCAAACGATTCTTTCGATGCGAACTCTTGATTAATAACCATCGCTTTTAGGCGATTTCACTCCTCAGGCGACGTTATAAAATATTCAGTTGAGTCGATCCTAATAGACCCCTCGCTAGCGCTTCGGGCTAGTTAACGATGGGGCTTTTTCATTAACTAGCCCGAAGCGCTAGCGAGGGGATTCTTAGCGAGAGAAAAATTAG
>JANQLS010000127.1 GCA_028280485.1 Planctomycetota bacterium | reverse complement strand
CTTGAAATCACTTCCTGCTCGCCTGAAAAAATTCTTTCTGACACGGTGACAATGTTTAAAACGCCTTGTGAAGTTAAGAATTTACAGTTGAGTTCAGCGTTCATTACTGAGATTCCGAATGAGATTAAAACGGATTCAATGCGATTAAAACAAGTACTGGTCAATTTAATCGGAAACTCGATCAAGTTTACTGAATTAGGGGGGATACAAATTTTAGGTGGAGTTGAACGAAAAAAAGGCACTCATTACCTATTTTTCCAAGTCATAGACACCGGGATAGGAATCGCAAGTGAAAAGCTATCCACCATTTTCAATCCGTTCCACCAAGTTGACAGTTCAATCACAAGAAATTATGGTGGAAGTGGCTTGGGATTAGCGATCGGTAAACAAATTGTAGAGGCATTAGGAGGAGAAATAGTTGTAGAAAGTAAGGAGGGATTTGGTAGCAGCTTCACGTTTTCAGTTCCGATTGAAGTGCCTGATGGTTGGACACTAAGAGATTCGGCCGTCATACAGCCTCCTCAACAACTTGAAACCTCATCAGAGAATCAAGAAGAAACGAAAGCTACAATTCCTTCAAAGGAAAACACCGCTCCGAAGAAGGAGGCTTCCCAACAGTTAAAAGGTAAAGTACTGGTCGTAGATGATGGAGAAACGAATAGAGATTTAATTCAAATTTTCTTAGAACGAGCCGGATTGATCGTTTCGACGGCCGTTAATGGAAAAGAAGCAGTTGAATTAGCGACCACAAGCACATTCGATGTCATCTTAATGGATATGCAAATGCCGGAAATGGATGGGTATACAGCCACTCATATTCTACGTGAAAAAGGAATGACCCTACCGATCATCGCGCTGACTGCGAATGCGATGAAAGGAGATGAAGAAAAATGCAGAGCAGCGGGTTGTAGCGACTATCTCACCAAACCTATTGATTCAACAATCTTAATTCAAACCCTCTCTGAGACATTAGAGTGACAAATTAAAAATCACCTTAAATCCGACAGCCTAACCAGTGCTCATACCATGGCTACCGGATTCCATCGTAATCACTGCAACTAAAAACTATTTACGCCAAAATCTTCTAAAATCAGCAAGTGCTCAACGAAATCTAAACACTGGTTTAACTCTTCAAGAAAAGATCCATAACTGAGTTCAACGCCGGAAATATCACCTTCTTTTGCAAGTTGATCCAGCTTTGCAGCGCTCTCATAAAGAGTAGTGGCCGAGATAATACCAGCAGTACCCTTTATGGCATGAGAGAGATAATGCGCTTGTTCCATATCTCTTGCCTCAATGGCCTTTTTGAAATCAGGAATCCAGAGTGCAGCTTTCTTTTGGAACATCTGTAAAACTTGACAAACCTGTTCTGCTTTGCCGCAACATATATCGAACAATCCCCCAAGATCAATAGGCTGCGGATCTGAATTCTGATTAGAATTACTTAAATCTTTAGTATCCGACTTAACTTTTAAACTTGTCTCGATCCCCCCAACATACTTGCTGATCGCTTCTAGTAATCCTTCGGGCTCAAATGGCTTTCCAATCACTGCATCCATACCAGAATCAATACAACGTTTTTGATCCTCATCTGAAACATTTGCAGTAAGGGCAACTATGGGAGTTCTCTTCGCGCTAGCGATTTCGTTCTGGAGTTCAAACTGTCGAATATTTTCGGTTGCTTGGTAACCATCAACCTCAGGCATTTGACAATCCATGAGGACAAGTTCGTATTTATGTTTTTTAAAGGCATTGAGCGCTTCTCTTCCATCATTAGCCAGCATTACTTCAAAACCAGCAGTAGAAAGAATCTCTTTAGTTACGATCTGATTCATCTCCTGATCTTCCGCTAAGAGTATTTTTCGTTGGCTCAAATTTTCCTCAGGCTTTAATTGAACTATCGAGTTTGTTTTTTCAAAACTTCTCTGCTGGCTTTGGATCTGCACCGGCGGCTTAGCATCGTTTATTGCTAAGTATAATTCATCTCGAAGTTCTTGCTTTCGAAGAGGTCGACGAATCACAAAGGTTTTACCTAAGCAGCTAATTTGATTAAGCCAAGAATCATCTTCTAATCCTGAAATTAAAACAATTTTTGACGGAGTCTCTTTAACCCAATCACAAAATCTATTAATTGCCTTTGATTCGAGTTTATTAATAATCGAACTTGAGATTAGGAAAATATTGTAGCTTGACTTAGCGTCTTGTTTTTCTAAAAAACTAATTAGAGAATCATCTAGAGGATCCAACTGATCAACCGAAAATCCCCACTGCTCGCAACAGTTTTTCACATGCTTACACTCGATCTCAGCATCATCGACAAGCACAACTTTGTATTTTTTGTCCTTCAATTCGCACTGACTTTTATTTTCTTCATAGGGTGACAACTTCAGTGGAATTTCTAACCAGAATGTCGATCCTACTCCTTCTTCACTGTCTACTCCGACTTCGGCTTCGAGAAGAATAGCTAATTTTTTACATATAGCGAGACCTAATCCAGTACCACCGTAACGTTTCGAAATAGATGAATCTACTTGAGTGAACGGGGTAAATAATTTTTGAATTTTATCTTTGGGGATACCACAGCCAGAGTCTCTCACTTGTATCTTAAAAACGACCTGATCTTTCCCTGCTGGGGCAGAGTTCACTGTGACTGCAACCTCCCCCTTTTCTGAAAACTTAATAGCATTGCTTATAAAATTAGTCAGAATTTGACGAACTCTAAAACCGTCTCCAAGCACATTCGTGGGCGTGTCTAAACTATATGCTAACGTAAGAGGTAAAGCTTTTTCATTAGCACTAGCAGCAAAGCCTTCGACGATGTCTTCTAATAAAATTTGAAGATCAAACGGATCAATATCTGTTTCAAGATTCCCGGATTCGATTTTTGAGTAATCTAAGATATTGTTGACAAGATCGAGTAAGACATTCGAAGAAGAACTGATGATTTTCGAATACTTTTGCTGCTTGGAGTCGAGTTCCGTTTGCTGCAGTAAACGAGTAGTACAAATAATTCCATTCATCGGAGTACGGATTTCATGACTAATATTTGCAATAAACTCGCTCTTCGCCAGGCTGGCCTGTTCGGCTTTAGTTTGAGACTGTTCAAGCTCCTCTAGTATAGTTGCTGAATTAACGAGTGCTTCAGCCTGTGCTTTGGAAACTTGATTAAATTTTGATTTAATAGCAGACAGAGTACCTTGAACAATCTGAATTTCTTTATTCAGAATTTCAAGAGTATCCTGATCTAAATGCGAAATGGCATTTTGAATGGGGGTCCAGTCGACTTCGGGTAGAGACATCTATGGTGAGATCTAAAAAGATATACTTGAACCAGCTATTGCGTTAGCAATCGCTGTTGTGAATCCTACAGTTTTTACCCCCTCATGGAACCGACTCTCATCAATTTCTTGTGAAGGTGGCCCAGAGCTACAGTGCTTACTACAAGCACTACACACCAAAAGACTCCCGCCCTCGCTAATGTATTGGTGAATTAACTGTGAAATAGGTGGAAACCCTTGCGCTACAATCTGGTCGGCACTGCCCTGAAATGCCCAAGTAGTTCCATCACCAGTAAGAAAGATCGAAGTCTCATGACCTGAAGCAAGGGACGATAATCCACAAGCGAATGCTAAAGTAGCTCTCTTTCCATTGTCTTCTTTACCGGTCATCAAGACGATTTGAAACTTTCTTTTGCCCATTAAAATCTCCCAGTAATCTAGTTAACAAAACTTATCTTTATAATCGGCAACGAGAGAAATAACCTTTCATAATTAATAAAGTTACTTCAGGTAGGCAAGGCATGAGGCCGAAATTAACTAAGAGCGGACATTTCCCAAATACTACGCTTTGGCGATTGTTATCAATACTACTCATTTCTAATTATTAATCGGAACCATCATGTCTCATAAAACGATCGACTGTAAAGATCTCCGCTGCCCTCTTCCCATCGTGCAAGTGAGCAGAGCAATAAAAGAGTTAGACTCTCAGGACACCTTAGAGATTGAAGCTACTGATCCAGCCTTTGAGGCAGACATAGAAGCCTGGGCCACGATGACTGGGAATGTGCTGGAAAGTTTCGATCATGGCGATGTCTTAAAAGCAGTGGTTAGAAAACAATAACAAAGAGAATTTATAATGAATCAGGCAGTTCAAGAATCAGAAGTAACAATTGAAAAGTTACTGGCTAAAATCGATCAGCTTGAAAAAAGGATTGAAGCTCAAGAGTCTCGCGAAGAGCAATTGACTTTAGTAGCATTCAGTGGTGATTTTGACAAGCTCATGGCAGCTTTTGTTTTAGCTGTGGGTGCTCAAGCCTCGGGTAAAAAAACAACGATATTCTTCACCTTTTGGGGCCTTGCTGCCATACGTAAAAAAGCTCGGCTTAAAAGTAAATCTATACTCGAAAAAATGACATCGATTTGTTTACCGGCAGGTCCTGACAAAGTTGGAACATCACGAATGAATTTGCTGGGTGTAGGCCCAGCTTTCTTTAAAAACGTTATGAAGCGTAGGAATGTTCAAAGTCTCCCTGAATTAATTGACTTAGCGACCGAGTTAGGAGTCAAGTTAGTCGCTTGCCAAACTTCAATGGAGATCATGGGAATAGGCGAAGATGAACTGAGAGAAGATGTCACCTTAGGAGGTGCTACCGCCTGTGTAGCCGATGCTATGAACTCTAAGGCAACGCTCTTTATTTAAGGAATTCCTGCTGGAGAACAGGGACTAATTAGTTTTGTTGAAACAAGCTCCTTCGGAGGCAGCTTCAATCGTTCCAGCAAATCTACGATTTGCTTTCACCCCGCTAAACATAGGCTCTTCGAGCCAATGTTCGCGGCCGAGTTGGTCCCAAGTTCCTGTTTATTTAACAGGAACTAATTAGATTGTGTGGGACCACGTAAATCACAAACATCGGTTACAAACCCATGATTAGTAGAGCTATCTATCAATGAGTAACTACGGAGCGAAGGACTCAAATCCCCTCCCCTTCAACAGCGCTTGGATGAGCTCTTGAATACGCCCTTCGGGAAATGGCGAATTATGCCAAACGATCTCATCGACTTTACTGTCAGCTAACAACTTCACCCCCCAAAGCGCCTGAAAACCAGCAATCTCGTATGAGAATCTTTGGTCGCCAATGAGCCCATCATCTTCCTGAACGAGATATCCTTCTGCGAAAACATGGAGTCGATTCAGGATGTCTCTTTGTCTTTCAGTCAGGTCATCGCCAAAAATAAATTTAGGACGTGAAGTTCCTTGTTGAAACTCCGGATCCCGCCCTGGGATTAAACGAATACCGTCAGCGTAGACCTGACCTTCATGAACGTAAAGAGACCGCCAGATCAAAACATTCCCGATAGTGGGAGTCACTTGGTGTTGCTCCATAGTGTGCCCACGGGAAGAGGCCAGGTCTTGCTGAACAGATAGCGCTCGTTCGTGTTGAACGACACCAAATCCCAAATAAAGTAGTGCTGCGATGAGGCCCACCGTATTGACGTATCGAGTGATCCCCTTAGGACGCGAGGCGGTGAGCCCTATCCCCACCAATAAGGGGAGAGTAAACAATGGATCAATCACACTGATCCAGTCCCAGCCCACTCGTTGATCTGAAAAAGGCCAATAGAGGTAAGTGCCCCAAGCCGTCGCCGCATCGAGAAAGCCATGGGTTGCGTAACCAACAATAGAGGCTAAAAGTACAGATCTCCATTCTTCGCGTAATTTCTTCAGCAAAAGGAACGGTAAAGCCGCCAAGACTCCACCGACAGGAATAAAAATCAACGCGTGCGTGAAGTGTCGGTGCAAATCCCAAGGTAATGCAGGATCACCTAAGCCGCCCCAAACGACATCGATATCGGCCAAAGCTCCACCGCAGGCTCCCAGAAGTAAACTCCAGGAACCTAAACGCTTTGAACAGAATTGGCCGGCGACCGCCGAACCTAAGGCTGCTTGAGAGATGGGGTCCAATGTACTAATCAACTCATGGAAATAATGGTAATCGATCCAACTATTAATTTTCCGTATATAAATATCGGGTTGCAGTTTGAATTCAAGCCTATTTAATATGAATCTGTTATAGCTGACTCAACTACACCTAGTGACTTTTTGACCTACACCTAAAGCAAAAGAAACTCATGCTCTACTTTTACCTGTTCCTCTCTATCGGCGTTTCTTTCCTCTGCTCTCTCTTTGAGGCCGTTTTACTGAGCTTATCTCCAGCCTACGTCGCTTCTGTAGTTGAATCCGGCAAGAGCTCTGCCCTACTCTTACAAAAGGTGAAGTCGGAACTCGACAACAGCCTCTCCGCCATTCTCACCCTAAATACAGTCGCTCACACCATCGGTGCTGCTGGGGTTGGAGCTGAAATACAAAAGATCTACGGGAATGAATTTGTAGCGATCGGCTCAGCAATATTGACGATCCTGGTTTTAGTTCTCTCTGAAATCATTCCTAAAACGATAGGGGCTTCATATAGCAAAAGCTTAGCTTTCATGACGGCTCGAGGAATTCAGTCCTTTATCTTTATCACCTACCCCTTCGTAGTCACCTTTAAGCAATTGGCTAAGTTGCTGGGCTCCAAAGGACACGGAGTCGTAGTGACTCGAGATGAACTTATTCACACGGCTGAAATGGGACAACAAGGAGGCAACCTGACTCAAGAAGAAGTCAAAATCATTAAGAACCTTATCCGATTTAAAATGATTAATGTGAAAGACATCATGACTCCGAGGACGGTCGTCTTCGCCTTCCAAAAAGACACGCAAGTCCAAGATGTTTTTCGCGAACATAAAATGTTGTCATTCTCAAGGATTCCCATTTACGAAAAAGATCTCGATGTCATCACCGGAATGGTGACTCGGTACAGCATCGTTCGTTCACAAGCCGATGGTCATCCGGAAAAGAAATTGTCAGAGCTTGCAATTCCGATCCACGGAGTTCCCGACAACATCACCGTAGGACAAGTCTTCGATATTTTCGTTGAACGCGGAGAGCACCTCTTTACCGTTCAGGATGAGCACGGTGGGCTCGCGGGGCTCATCAGTTTAGAAGATGTCATAGAAACTTTACTAGGAATCGAAATCACAGATGAATTTGATTCCAATGAAGACATGCGAGCGTATGCAACGAAGCTTTGGGAAAGGCGGCGGAAACGGCAGGCTGAGGATTCTTCCGGGGAAGAGGGCTGATCCTTATCTATCGATAGAGACCACCAATAAACAGGAAATGAACGACGTTTTCAAAGCGACGGGATTCATAGTACTGCCTTCATTAGTTTCGTGAATCTATTCCAAAAACCCTGCTGAATATTCACTCTGAATCGAGTAACGACTCTGTAATTGAGCTCGACAACAATGTAGACTGATGAACTCCATTGATTTTCAAAATAGTAAATAAGCCCAATTCAAACCCACCGAGGCGATATGCGACTTCGAAATTCTTTACCGATAACCACCATCTTGCTGGTATTCGTTGCATTGTTGACGGGAAAAGAATCTGACCAGAAGAACAAAAATAATTCCCAACAAAATGTAGGGCCCGTAGTTGGGCATGTCGATTCGGAATCAGCTTACCTTCTCATTCGTCGAGGAGCCATTTCACAACGTCTTCGTTTGTATATTTCTGATGGTACGAACCCCTCCTCATTCCAAACCTTCGAAGTGGAAACAAAGGCTGAACAAGATTATGTAGCGAAATTCGAAGTCAAAGGATTGAATCCCAACACTCGGTACTCTTATCGCATCGTATCTGTAAAGGGTAAAGCAGAAACTCCCCTTGCCGAAGGCAAGAACTGTACCTTCAAAACCACTTCAAAAAATCGTAAAAAAGGTGCGGTCACTCTATGCTTTACCTCCTGCGTTGATATTGAAGATAATCCCATGTGGGACGACATAAAAAAAGTTCGCCCCAACATGCTCGTCTTAGTGGGAGATACACCTTACATCGATAGTTCAAAGTTAGAGGTCGCCCGAAACCGACACCGCAGATTTCTCGCGATGGCCGGACTCTCAGAGTTGGCTCAATACACTCCAACTGTCGGTACCTGGGACGACCATGATTTCGGACTTAATAATGGCAATGGGCGCAACATGAAGAGCGGTAAAAAATTTACCCGACAAGCCTTTGTAGAATATCGGGCTCATAGTCAATACGGAACGGGAACTGAAGGTGTCTATCACAAAGCGGATCTGGGATTGATCGAGCTCTTCTTACTCGACCCGCGTTATTTCTCCCAAACAACAGCTTCAGTTATCGACCCCAAACAACCGACTTGCTTCGGTGAGAAACAATGGGAATGGCTTAAGGAATCGCTCAAAGCTTCTAAAGCCCCCTTTAAAGTCTTAGCCTCGGGTGCAATTTGGCAAGACAAGAAAAACTCCGAAACCGATGACATGTTCACCTATTGGTACGAACGAGATGCACTTTTTGATTTGATCAAAAAAGAAAATATCCCAGGTGTGGTTCTACTCGGTGGCGATATCCACGTTTCTCGACACTTGGTGCATCCTCGACGCGTCGGTTATGACCTTCATGATTTTGTGATATCCCCCGGTCACGAAAGAACGATCACGGGTTTGGATGTCTACCATCCTTCACTCCGATGGTCCTTGGTAGAAGGGCATCAATTCCTTTCATTATCTGCTACCATAGATAAAAATGGCCCCAAACTAACAGCCCAATACCGTCAATCCGGCGACCGATTAAACCGAGAGGTCGTGCTTTCATTCGATCAACTTTCAGCTCCAAAAAGAAATAAAGGTTTAAAGCGAGGGCTAAGAGCTCACTGGGCATTCGAAAATACTTTCACAAACAGTGGAGCTCTCAAAAACTTACTTGAAATGAAGCCAAACCCATCCCCTGAAGGCATCCTATACCGAGATTCAAAAAGAGGTGGAGTCGCGAGATTCGATCGGAATCTCCAGCAATTTTTAAATGTTAATCGAAATCCCTTAGACGACAATTCCGATCGACACACCTATGCCCTTTGGTTTCGTCCCTCTTCGCTTCCTCGTCACGGAACCACTGATCGAATGTTCCTCATCGAATCCACTGCAGAGGGTAAACCCCATAATAAAAGTGCTTGGCATATTTCATTAGGACTCCGATCTTGTGATGATCCAAATAAAATCAACCTGCAGTTGTACACTCATACCCTAAGCCCAGCTTCACGCCCCGAAGCTGCCCCCACCGCCAAATCACTGGGAGGCTTCGACTGCCTGATACCTCGAAGTGAACTCAAAAAATGGAACCATGTCACCTGCACATTTGATTCGTTGTCGTTATCTCTCTACCTCAACGGAAAGCAGATCGCAAAACATCACCTTCCAGTTCCTGGACCTGCTTCTGAATTCGGAGGACTTGTGATCGGAGGGCATCGTGAGGGGAAAGGAAGAAACTTCGATGGGTTCATCGACGACGTGGCTATTTGGTCGCGGGTATTAAATGAGAATGAAATTAAAAAACTTCAAAAGCGCGATAGCTTGAAATGAATTTATTCGACTAACGCTCTGCTTTTAGATCACTAGCATGAATGCGGTCAATCATTTCAATCTCCGTCAAGTCAGCTGTTGAGGAAACTTCGCCGCCAAAGTTGACCTTATTTTTAAGTAGGGCTCGAAATCATTCCAGGATTTATTGAAACATCTCATGCACCGAATTTGCAGAGAGTTTGTGCTTTAATCGTTTTCTTCACTGAGAAGTTTGCTTATTTCGGCCCCAATTTGCATGTCGGAGACGGCCCCAAAATGATGAGCCTTAAGAATTCCCTGTCGATCGAAGAGCAGTAGACTAGGCGTACCCCGCAACTTGAATCTTTCCATTGTCTCTGGAATACCTTTTTCGCTAGGTCGATCGACACCAACTGGAAAACGGATTCGATACTCATAGAGAAAAGCCTTCAATGAATGAGGCTGCATGGCATCGTGATGCTCAAATACGGTGTGTAGACCGACCACCGCGACTTCATCCTTTGAAAACGTCTCCAAGATCCGCTGGGCTTGAGGAAGGCCGTGGGTTACGCAGCCAGGACAGAGCATCTGGAAAGCTTCGAGAGCAACAACCCGGCCGCGAAGGTCTGCCAAGCGTAGTTGCCCCTCATGGTTAAACCACTGATCAACGGACCATTCTTGGAACTCTTGAGGTGCTGCTTCGTTCATTGTGTGGAATCCTCTCTTTCAGTTTTAAATAAACACCTATAAAAGGAACTCTATTTTAAAATTTTTAACCTTCAGATAAACTAGTCCAATTGTGAAATTTAATATCGACATTTAAAACGAACCACAAACATCGCTTCAATATCAGAAAAAGAAATTGGAAACATTCTTTTGCTCTCCTTTAATTATCAGTATCGACGACATTACCTCAGTATTATTCTCCTCACCTGTTGGGCTCCAAACCTACATGCACAACAGGAATACCCCAATAATCAAGAACGTGTCTGTTCGAGACTCTTGACGCTAGCCAAGGCTAATCCTCGGCTGGAACTCGAACGAGTCGAACACAAAGAATCAAATAGCGTTCTCATTCAAGGTTATTTTTTGGTACCTGAAAATCGCACGACTTACCGAGGTCGCTCGATCAAGATCGGCATGATCATACTGCCAGCACAAAGCGAAAACCCTTCCCCTGACCCGGTGTTTATTCTGCATGGTGGCCCGGGTGCTGCTGCAACAAAGTTTTTTCATCAACAGGTAAAAGGATGGATTCGCAAGAAACGAGACGTCGTCTTAATTGATCAACGAGGAACTGGAAGTTCAAATCGTCTGCAAGTCTGGCTGCCCGGGGGAAATGACAATCTGCAGGGTTACTTTGAGTCGCGTTTTCAACCAAAGATCTACAAGAAAGCACTACCCAGGTTAAAGAAACGGGCCGATTTGAAGCAATACACGACCAACAACTCGGTCGATGATTTTGATGAGATTCGCGACGCACTCGGCTACAAAAAGATCAACCTTCGTGGCGGTAGCTACGGAACAAGAGCGGCTCTTGTTTATATGAGACGCCATCCAAAAACAATTCGCAGCGCTTCGCTTCAGGGGATTCAGCCGATCTCATTTCTAAATCCATTGCCCCATGCAAGAAGTGCACAAAATGCACTCGATCTGATCTTCAAGGAAATTCGATCGACACCAAGGTACGCCAAAGCGTTTCCCAACATCGAAGCCCACTTTAAGGCGACGCTTTTACGACTGGAAAAGGAGCCCGCAAAAGTTTTAGTCTCACATCCCAGCACTAGAAAAGAACATCAAATTACATTCGATCGCAACGCGTTCGCCGAAGCCGTAAGGCTGCAGTTGTATTTGATGGAATCCAATCGACGTCTTCCATTGCTGTTAAAGAAAGCCTACAAAGGTGACTTCCGCGAACTCGCTCAGGCTGCTTTACGTCTGAACCGGAGTCTTCGTAACAACATCTCCTGGGGCATGTTGATGTGTGTGACGAGCAGTGAGGATATTTCACGCATCAACCCTGAAGAGATCGCTAAAGCTTGCGCCGGAACTTTTCTCGGAGAAACTCGCATCCGTACTCAAATGGAAGTAGCGGCCATTTGGCCTTACACCAAAGTTCCTAAAGACTTTGGTGAGCCGGTCAATGTCGATATACCCGTTCTTCTCTTCTCGGGCACTCACGATCCCTCGACAGCTCCGGAATGGGGTGAAGAGGCCGCTCGCCATCTTCCCAGCAGCCTCCATGTCGTGGTTCCCAGTGGGCACGGAGTTTTTGGACCTGAAGTCCAACGTCTCGACCAGGCTTTCCTCGAACAAGGATCAGTAAAGAATTTGGATTTGTCGGAAGTCAAGAATCTAAAGTTACCACCTTTAGTCCTTCCAAAGTAGTCGTCACTTAAGTAGTCCACACTCTCCGAGTGCGGTCTCCACGAATATTTAAAATCGTTTAGCAGTTTTATCCCTCGCTAAAGCTTCGGGCTTACTAATGAATTCTCAGGCTCAAAGTATGCTTCAGACACGCCCTTTTGAAGAATGACTATCTTCAATGAGGAACTTAAAAATTGTGAAGTAGACAAATAGAGACAAACTCAAAACAATCCCGATAAGCAAAAGTAAACAAACACCTTACAGAAATATCGCTGAGCGACCCAAGTTCAAAACCCCAAATTAAAATCACATTTCACCCTCTACGGCAAAGTAAGTTGTCCTGTTTTGTTTTAGAATACAAGATTCCAATTCATCCTCTTATCTCATCGATGGAGGAATCGTTGGAACATGGAATCAACAAAGTTCTTACCGCCACAACCAAGCGAAAAAATACAATGAGATTATCAACTGCGCTCGCGCTCAAAATTGCACTGGTTACTCTAGTTTTTCACTTCACGGGCTCATCTTTGTATGCCCAGAAATCAAAAAGTGCGTTCAAGTTTAAAAAAAATGACACTGTAGCCATCATCGGTAATGGTCTCGCCGATCGCATGCAGCATTCCCCTTGGGTGGAAACCGTCATTCAAAGTGAACTCAAGGATAAGAACCTTCGATTCCGCAACATGAGCTTTGCTGGTGACTGGGTCAACAAACGCCCCCGGAACCGAGGCTTTACTAACGACGAAGAGTACATCAAGCATGTAAATCCCGATGTGATCTTTACGTTTTATGGTTACAACGAATCTTTCCAAGGACCCGATCAGGCCGAGTCGTTTAAAAACGAACTCATCAAGTTAGTGGATCGTTATCGCAAGGCAAGCGGCAAGAAGAATCTCCGATTTGTCTTATTCAGCCCGATCGCCTTCGAAAAAACTAAAGACCGTAACCTTCCTGAAGGCACTGAACATAATGCCAATTTAGCTGCCTACACCGAAGCCACTCGAAAAGCAGCGAAGGAAGCCGGAGTTCACTTTGTAGATCTCTACTCTCCTACCTTCCAACTTTTCGAGTCGAACTCAAAGCGCTTTACCCTCAATGGAGTGCATTTGAATGCCGATGGCTACAAAGCGCTATCTAGGATCATCTTTAGGAAGTTGGTGGGCAAAAAACCTTCCAAGAACGATAAACACGCTTTTATTTACTCAGCCATTGAAGACAAGAATTGGCACTGGCATAACCGCTATCGCGCCACGGATGGAAATGATGTTTGGGGAGGTCGCTCCACCTTACGATTTGTCGACGGGCAAAGTAACGCCGACGTCCTGAAGCACGAGTTGATCATGCTCGACGTCATGACCGCCAACCGCGACCCTGTGATTTGGGCCGCCGCCAATGGAAAGAGCATCAAGGCTGACGACACGAACGTCCCTCCACCAGTTAAAGTGATCTCCAATGTCGGAGGAAAAAGTAGAAGCTCCAACAAGCAAAAAGAAGGAAGCCTCGAATATCTGAGCCCCGAAGAAAGCGTCGCAAAAATCAAAGTCCCCGAAGGCTTTGAGCTGAATGTTTTCGCTTCTGAAGTTCAGTTCCCCGACCTCGCCAACCCTGTACAACTTCAAGTTGATAATAAAGGTCGTCTGTGGGCTGCGAGCTGGAACACCTATCCCAAGTGGGAACCTTTAAAGGCAATGAACGACAGCCTCATGATCTTTGAGGACGAGAATGGCGATGGGAAAGCCGACAAGCGAAAAATCTTCGCTCACGTTCACAATCCTCTCGGATTCGAGTTTTGGAATAATGGTGTAGTCGTCACTTCGGGCCCAGACTTGCTCTTCCTTGAAGACACTGATGGTGATGACAAAGCCGATGTACAGTTTCCCATCTTACAAGGATTAGGAACGTCGGATACTCACCACGCTGCCAACAACCTTATCTACGGCCCGGATGGTGGAATCTACTGGCAGAGTGGAATCTTTCTGGTTCACAACCATGAATCCCCCTGGAAGCAAAATTTAAACGTAGGTGCATCGGGTCTTTACCGCTTCGACCCCCGAAGTTTTTCAATCACTCCGATCGCAAGGAACAATCCTAATCCTCACGGTACGGCTTTTGATTATTGGGGTTATTGCTATGCCAACGATGGAACGGGAGGACGATCCTACCAAGTACGCCCCGAAGGTAAGGGCTTCAAGATGCATACGCTCCTTACCAAAGAGTTCCGTCCTGTTGCCGCGAATGAGATTCTGTCTTCCGACCACTTCCCCGAAGACATGCAACAAGACTTCTTGATCTGTAATACGATCGGCTTCTTAGGAATTAAACAGTACGATCTCAACTTGTCAGGCAAGGATGGTAAAGGCAAAGATGGTCACGTCTGGGGAAGCCCGGTTAAGGAATTGATCAATAGTGGCGATCGTAATGTTCGCCCCGCCGATGCTATCGTCGGTGAAGATGGTGCTTTGTACATCGCCGACTGGCACAACATGATCATCGGCCATATGCAACACAATATTCGTGATCCCAATCGTGATCACTATCATGGTCGAATTCTTCGCCTGACAGTAAAAGGGCGTCCCCTTCAAAAACCCGTTAAGATTCACGGGCAACCCATCGAAAAACTCCTTGAGAACCTCAAGCATGGGGTCAACGGAGTTCGACATCGTTCGCGCGTCGAATTGAGTGGTCGAGACACCAAAAAAGTCATCGCCGCCGTTCAGAAATGGGCGAAAAACTTCGATGCCAACAATGAAAAAGAAGCGCATCACCTTCTCGAAGCCCTCTGGTTGCATCAACAACACAATGAACGGAACGAAGATCTTCTAGAAAAACTTTTAAACTCATCTGTGAAGCACGCAGCGATCGCAGCTCAAACGGTAAAACACTTTTGGCATAATGTGGATGTCACGGGTGCGACTGGTTTCCTCGATAAACCTGAAGTGGAATTCGTCACCTACAAACCACCAAAGAATTTGAGCGCAGAAGAGCAAAAAGCTTATAAGCTCGGTGCTGAAGTCTACCAGAGAGAATCTCACTGTGTGACCTGTCACCAAACGACGGGTAAAGGATTAGGAAAGACCTATCCTCCTCTAGTGGGAAGTGCCTGGGTTAATGGTAGCGAAGATCGCCTGATCAAATTGGCACTACATGGACTGACTGGTAATATCACCGTCAACGGTGTCACCTACGGCCCTTCCTCGGGTACTCCACCCATGACAGCTTTTCATTCTCTATTAAAGGATGAAGAATTAGCTGCAGTGCTAACTTTCATTCGAAACACTTGGGGTAACCACGCGGCCCCCGTTCAAACCGCAACCGTCAAAAGGGTTCGCGAAGAAACTAAAGACCGTACGACCTTCTGGAGTCCGGATGAGTTACTCGCTATGCACCCGCTTGAAGCGACTCTTGTGTTAAAAGATGTGGGTATCGATCCGGAGGGTTTTTCTAATGAGAAACTTGAGGATGAATTGCTCAGCGCAAAACCAGCTGACCTGGCGAAGGTTGCCATGGAAAAAGGTGACGTCGAGCGAGGGAAAAACCTCTTCTACAAATCGGCTGCAGCCTGTTTCGCTTGTCACGACCCACCCAAGGGTGCGACCCGCTTAGGCCCCAATTTAGCTGATGTCAAAACGAAGTTGACCCCAGAACAATTGGTCGATTCGATTCTGCGTCCCTCAAAGCTCGTGGATAAAGCATTTGCCCAAGTCTCGGTGATCACTTCTGAGGGGAAAATCCTCACCGGAATTCGAAGTTCAGAAGACAACGATAAACTTGTCCTCCGAAATCTCGATCAACCTAAGCCAATCACTATTCCTAAAAGCTCCATTTTGAGAGTCACTGACTCCAAAACTTCAATCATGCCCACCGGCCTGATGAAGCAGCTAAAAAACCGAGGCGAGTTCAACGACTTGATGAAGTACATCCTCGAGATCAGGAAGCGTTGATCGATACCTCGGTTATTTGACCCCTCTTGAAGGTCAGAGCAAACAGGCTGTATCTGTCTCTTAACTGAGATGAATACAGCCTGTTTTTTATTGAGCGACTTCTTTAATTATCCCTCGCTAAAGCTTCGGGCTTGGAGGGCGTTAACGCCTTCCAAGTAAGAATTACGGTAAAGGCATCACCCAGATCCAGCTATAACTTTTAAAAAAGGTAACCAACCATCCAAAGGAAGTGCGTAAGCCGAAGGCTTACTCGCACGATGGAGGGAAGCGACCATCAACACTGAGCGAGGGATAATTGGAGCGCCGATCGATTTAAAATTTATATTTACGAAGCCCCCCGAACTGTCAGAGATCCTGACAGCCCACAAACGGCTCATCTCAACCCCAAACGGGAACCCTTACAAAATAAAGACTTACGACACCAAGATCCGGATAGGGTTATTGGCACATACCTTGCTTTATAGATAAATGAGACCCAAAACCCAACCCCACCCCAAATGCCCTACCCTACCAAGGCCTCGGAGAAATCCGAGGCCTTCGGCCATCCTGGGGAGCTCTGAATACTCTTCTACCCTTACGAAAACTCTACCCTTAGTTCAGTAATCACTAACGCCGCTCCTGCTCTTCAGTTCGAAATCGATACCAATAAGCGCCGTCGTTAAGCTGAAGTGCAGGCTGACCACCGAGCGTAATCCAACCTCGATCAGCAAGTACAAAGTAAGTTGTACTGGGTTTTAATCGTGGGAGGTCCTCGAAAGTAATCATCGTTTTTCCCTCTTCTGGATGACCTGGCTTCGGATCGAATTGCCAAATGGCCTTTTGAATATTATTCGCTTCGTAAAGACGAATATTCTTACCAGTTGAGTTCGAAAAAATTATTGGCTTAGAGAAGTGGAAAGTTAAATCGGTATCCAAAGGAACATTCACCGAGGAAGATCGAGGAGTAGCTCGAATATAAGAGGGCATCACCATACGGATACGATGGAAGCCCCACCCCTCCTGATAGCTCTTTAGAGGAGATCGCCAAGATTTCGGCATCTTTGTGTGGTGTTTAGCGAAATCAAACCAACGCTTACTCATCCTCCTTAATACATTAGGAAATTTTTCAACTAAGTCTTTTGACTCCGCTGGGTCGGTTTTGATGTTGTAGAGCTTCCAAGGACCATCACTCATACTTGAAATCTTCCAGTCACCCTTTACTAAACCTTTACCCGTTTGATTAAAGCTCCAAAACATCTCATCGTGAATTGCATAATCCTTGAGTGAAGGATTACGAAAGAGGGGAAGAATCGATTTCCCATAAAGCGGTTCCAGTTTTCGACCTTTAAATTCTGAAGGATATTTTCCTCCTCCCAATTCAAGAAAAGTGGGATAGAGATCGGTCACATGCAACCGCTGGTTACGAATTTCACCCGCCTGTTTCTTTAGTTCCTTTGGCCATCGAATGATCATAGGTACTGACACCCCGCCCTCTTGGGCCGAAGATTTGTACCAACGAAACGGAGTGTTCTTTAGGTAGGCCCAACCATTTGAGACAAACGGTTTTGATCCAGGTTTCCATGGAAATTGTTCATCGTAAGTGCGGATATCTCCATTACTATAATCACCTCCATTGTCGGCGATGAAAATCACTAACGTGTTTCTCTCAAGATCATTCTCGTGAAGATACTTCAACAGTCTGCCGACATTCCAATCGAGTCGATCTAGCATTCCCGCATAAGCAGCCATCCTACGGCTTTCCTGCTTTTGAATCGATTTTGGAAGTTCATTCCAACGCCTCACCTCTCCTTCAGGTTCTGACAACAAATAGCGTTCATCAATCAATCCCATTGCCTGCATACGTTGAAATCGTTGTTGACGGAGCGATTCCCAACCTTTTAAGTAGCGCTTATAGTACTTCTCAACATTTTCGCGGGGAGCCTGCAAGGGACTGTGGGGAGCATTGAATGCTAAATAAGTAAAGAACGGCTGACTTTGGCTCCGCGCGGAATCCATTTGGCGTATAGCTTCATCGGTGAAGGCATCCGAACTGTACCATCCTTTTGGTACGACCTTGGGATTCTGTTTATTAGATTGAATTGCTGGTTTACCCCTACTCATTCCAGTCCAGCTATCGATAGCACCACCCAAAAATCCGTAAAAAGACTCAAAACCTGAATCGAGAGGATGACCGGGTTGATGCCATTTACCCAAAATGGAGGTGGCATAACCTACATTCTGCATCAACTGTGCGATGGGTAGGGAACGCCGATATTTATCCGACTGCGAATGAGTGTGGCCCGTCAACAAACTGGTTCGAGTGACCACACACATGGGATTAACATGAAATTCAGAAAAGCGAAGCCCCTCTGATGCTAATTGATCCAGATGAGGTGTTTCAATTTCCCCACCGTAACAGGCCAAATCAGAGAACCCCACATCATCGGCAACTATGAGCAATATATTAGGTTTTTGGAAACGTTCAGAGCCGAAGACTCCAATTGTTGCAAAGAGCCAAAGAGAGGCTACTGCTAAACATTTCTTCAAGCTCATTCTATAAACTCGGTGCACAGAGGAATTCTAAATATGTTCAGCCTACAGCTAGAATTATAAAGTCAGCTGCTCAGAAAAAGAGTACAGGAAATCTTCAATTAAGACTTGGGCACTAGTTGATTCGAGATTGTTCGGTCAATTCACGGATCATCTCTTGCTTGCTCCCCGTCTTTTCTAACGTAGCCAATTGGCGATTTGCCCAACTCGGCTCAGTCAATAACTGAGGAATCTGCTCAAGATAAGACGAACACCCCAAACTTTCAGCTGTTGGGATGAGAAGGTCAACGAGGTCTTTGACCGTTTCGCGAGCCGGATGAGGTTTGAAGGTGAACGCATCCACGATCTCTGCTTCTAAACCATAGCGGGCTGCTCGCCATTTATTTTGTCTGACCATCATCGGATGGCAGTCGTGCTGGTAAGTCCCTCTATCAATTTCCTCCGATAGAGCTTGAACCAAACTTTGAATCAAAGCAGTGATCAATAGAACGCCATGTAAATCACCAGGCATGTCACAGACCCTCACCTCAACCGTGCCGAAGTTGTGATGAGGTCGCACATCCCACCAAATCTCTCGAATCGTATTGATGAATCCCGTATCCACTAAGTGGTTGATCAGCCAGACGTATTCACTCCAGTTTCGCATGAGTGAAGGTAATCCGGCCGTGGGTAGGGATTCCATTATCTTTGAGCGATACGATTGTAAACCGGTCTCCCGTGCATTCCACCAAGGACTGTTAGTGCTCAAGGCGAGGAGAGCAGGGAGGTGGCGCATAATGCGATCACATATCATGATCGCTTTATCTCCCGACTGAACTCCAACGTGCACGTGCAGTCCAAAAGTGACGAGTTGACGGCCCGTCTCTTGGAGAAGTTCTAACAAACTCAGGTAACGATCGTTCGGGGTGACCACCTGGTCTTGCCAAAGTGAAAAGGGATGAGTTCCAGTCCAATAGAGTCGTAGCCCTAAGTCATCGGTGATCTTTTGAACGATGGATATCTTTTTAAGTAAATCTTCCTCCACTTCACTGACCGTTTCACAAACGTTGGTATTGATCTCTAAATAAGATTGCATGAGCTCGGGTTTGACCCACGGGCTAATCGAATCAGGAACGTGCTTTAAAACCTTTTGAATGGAATTAGAGAGGGAGAAATCTTGACCGTCTACAAGGGCAAGTTCAATCTCCACTCCAACAGTAGGCTTGAAGCTTGGTTTGAAATGGATATTTTCCATAAGGTCCCCGATCTTCTTGATCTTACTGAGGTCGACAAAGTTCAATCACACTCCGTGTGAGAATTTTTGCTCCCACGGCGATCGCTCGTTCATCCACATCGAACAAGGATGAATGAAGCGGCGGAGCGGGAGAATCGATAGAACTTGAACCGATTCGAAACATGCAACCTGGAGCCTGTTCCAAGTAAAAGGCGAAGTCTTCTCCTCCCATACTGGGATGGCTAATCCTATAAATTTGATCCGCACCGACGACGTCTAAACTTGCAGCTTCGACCACTGCGTAGATCGACGGGTCGTTATAAACGGAAGGGGCACCGTCTGGGAATCTGACGAGGATTTCAGCGCCCGAAGTTTCGGCGATTCCCAAAGCCAGTTTTTGAATGTGATCTTGAGTGCTCTGACGGGTAGCCGGACTCAACGTGCGTAGAGTACCACGAAGAGTAACCTTATCGGGGATGACGTTGGCATTATGTCCCCCTTGTATTTCCCCAAAGGTCACCACAACGGGTTCGCTGCTTGATACTGCTCGAGGTACAAATAGGTAGATTGAACTGACAAGTTGGGCTGCTGCCGCGATGGGATCGACAGATTCATGAGGGCGAGCGGCGTGCCCGCCTTGACCGATGATCTCGATGTGAACTTCGTCGACCGCTGCGGTGAGAACACCTTTTCGCAATCCCACCATACCAACTTTTAAGGTAGGATCGACATGAGTCGACAGGATGTGTTTCACATTTTTCAAAGCACCCGCTGATATCATATCGCGCGCACCCTGACAAATTTCTTCTGCAGGCTGAAATATTCCCCGCCAAGCGACGGGCCATGGGAGAAGATCCCGATCCTCAAGTTCTCTAAGGGCAAAAGCGGCACCAGCCACGGTAGCGGAATGAGCGTCGTGGCCACAAGCATGGAGGATGCCTTCGCGCTGGCTTTTATACTCAACTTCTTTGGTGTCTTGGATCCAAAGTGCGTCGATATCGGCTCGAATGGCCACTTTGGATTCAGCCGAAGACGAGTTTGAATCTCCTAATTCGATGAGTAGCCCACGTTCATCCAGCCCTTTTTGAGTCGAGAATCCCTTATCTGAAAACAAATCAACCAAATACTGGGTGGTAGCTTCTTCTTCACCACTTGGATCGGGATTCATGTGAAGATGCCGACGAATCTCCACCAAAGACTCAAAGCAAGCCTCGACGGCTTCATCGATCATTTGACTCAAATTCAAATCCATACGCTCCTCCTCGAGATAACTAAGTAGGCTTAAGGATAATATGGAGCAAATTATTTGCCAAACAATAATATTGTCTTAGCGATTGAGAATAAGGATAGCTGTTTTACGACATTGGCAAAGGGAGCTGAAGGTGAAAAAGAAACCCACTCGGCCTAAAGAAAGTAAACTTCTACAGCAAGGGCTGAAATTTAAAACCGTTTGAATGATTTGAGTTTCATTACCCTACCTTGTGAAAATCTAAATTCCTTTGGTTGAATGCAAGCACTCATCTAATTAGTTCCAGTTGATTAAACAGGAACTAAGCCGAGTTGGGATCAACTCGGCCGCGGACATTGGCTCGCAGAGCCTATGTTCAGCGGAGTGAAAGCAAATCTGTGATTTGCTGAAACGGTTGAATCAGGCTCCGCAGGAGCAAATTTCAACAGAAACTAATTAGTTCCAGTTGATTAAACAGAAACTAAGCCGAGTTGGGATCAACCCGGCCATGAATAAAGACCTATTGGTCTTTATTCCATCGTTACCGCGTAGGCTCGTAGAGTCTACGCTTGGCGGAGTGAAAGTAAATCTATAATTTGCTGGAACGGTTGAAACGGTCTCCGAAGGAGCAAGTTTCAACAGAAACAAATTAGTCCCTGTTATTCAACAGGGACTAATTTGGAGCTTAGTATGAAATTTTTTAAAACATTAGATGCCTTTTACAGCAACGATTTGGCGAGTTATCTATCTTTATTCCTTTTAATTTCATACCTGGACGGTTCACTGTAGTGAAGGAAATTTTAGAACTCATTTGAGAGGAAGTTCAAGGAGTCGCTTCGCAGGGTGCGAAACTTTCGCAACTCACTTCATCATCGAACGGATCCAAGCCACAAGTATCCTTTCCTGGAAAAGCTGGAGGGAATCCACCGAGGAACAAGTGCGTTAAATTCCCTATCGCATCGGTAACATCGATGAGACCACTGTCGTCAAAATCGCAGGCATCGAGACAACTAGGATTGAACGTACCCAGAAATTGATAAGCCAGGTTGGTGATAGGGTCTGTCACATCCACCATCCCATCGGCGTTGCAATCACCACGGCGAAAGGAGGTCCCAAATTGGGTTAGTTGGATACGGGCTTCGAAAAGTAAGGATTCTCCCAATAGATTCCTAGGATCATTCCAAGATCCGTCGACAGCATGGATCGCGAATAAGTTGACGCCGTCGTGAAGCCAAGGCTCTAAATCGACAACATCCGCTATTCCCGAAGCACTTCCACTATCGTCCAACAAAACTTGTTGTCCATTGACAAAGAACTCACAATCATCATCGGCATGAATCTTTGCTACAGCGCTAACAATTCCTCCCTTTGTTAGATCTAAAACAAACTCACGTCGAAAGAAAGCTTCCACCGGCCCTGTACTACCATTGGAATTGTGCTGGGGATCATGCCAAATAAAGCTTGCCGAAGTGTCGGGGATGATATTTGTTGCAGGAATAGAAACGGGGTAAGGTGCTCGCGCTCTCTCCCAATCAATACCGACCAAACCTAATTGGTTCCAACCACTTTCAAGAAGGTCATTGGAGATCCAGAGGCGATCTGAAATGATGAGGACCTCTGATAGCCAACTCCTATCAAACCGATTTACATCATCGGAGAAGTGATTCGCCACCCACATACTAGCACCATCGAAGACAATACCGTTAGGCCGATGACCTGTCTTTATTGAGTTAACCCAAGAGCCATCGCTGGCTCGGATTACAGCCACGCTATCGTTAGAACTATTCGTTGCCCAAATGTGAGTTCCATCGTAGGCGAGGTCTCCGGGAGTAGACGAGTTTGGAAAAGCGGGAAAAACTCCGAGGTTCAATCCATCACTGGCCCGGATTTTCACGAGCTCACCGTTATCATTCCCCACCCATATATTTGCACCGTCATAGACTATTCCAGAGGGTGAAGGTCCAACAGGGTAGGCGCCTAGGATCTGCCCATCACTCGGACGGAACTTAACGACCTCACCAAAATTATCATCGACAAGCCAAATCGAAGTTCCATCAAAGCCAATAGCCCAGGCACTCGTACCCGGAATTGGGTGGTCACCAAGATTCATTCCATCGCTAGCTCGTAACTGGGTCACATGATCACTAAAGTAGTTTGCCACCCAGATGGAAGAGCCATCAAAAATGAGGCCTCGAGGCTGACTTCCGCAAGGATAAGTTCCCAAGATTTCACCATCGGTGACGCGCAACTTAGTGACAGTGTTGCTCCCACTGTTAGAGACCCAAATATTCAGTCCATCGAAGACGATATCAACTGGAGAATCTCCAACCGCAAAGCTACCAAGATGAGTGCCATCTGCAGAGCGTAACTTAGAGACGCTATCCTCATTTCCGTTCACCACCCAGATATGTTCACCATCAAACGCAATACCTCTCGGCCCCCCGCCGACATCAAAGGTCTGTGCACTCACAGGAGTATAGAAAAGAGAACTGAGACCTAAAACCACAGCAAAAGTGAATTGTAACTGTCGTTGAAACTTAAAATTCACTCGTTTAAATATTACTTTTGTGTACTTCATCTTACGCTCCCTGGCTCATTACCTTTTCGAAAACCATGCGCCCCACCCATTTTGGAGCAACTCAAGAAAAAGCTATGAAACGCGTGCTTCCAAGAGAAGTAGTCAAAATAATTCAGCATTACATCTCATCCCGAGAACTCGAATACATCGGGTATAAATACGTAATGCGTCAATTTAAAAGGCGAGCGAGACATCGTTCACCTTGTTCTTTCTTAACTAACTCTTGGTGGATCCACAATAGCTTCGTAGAGGGTAGGGAGAGAGCAAAGGTTGTACCTTTAAGATTCTTTATTTGGCTTTTAATAAATCTGAATTTGGAAGCGAGAAAATTCGCGCGGGATTGGAGACTAAAGAGTTCTACGAGGAAAAAAAGTTTTCAGTTTAATCTAGTAATAGAGGGCGATTCTTCTTTTACCCTGCAAAGGCTAAAGTATTTGTATGTATTAGGACCGATGAGTGAAATTATTCCGGTTGTTTTTTACTCCTAAAGAAACTCTGTTTGTGTTCTCACACCAGTGATTGGAACTGCCAGAATCTCCACACTGTCATGACAAAATAGCTCCCTTAAGTAGCGTAATAACCCGATCTCGAATTAATAATGGTTAAGATGAATCTCAAATCCAGCGAGGCACACCTTAAATCGACACAGGGTACACCTAAAATTCGATCAGGTGTCGCCCACCAAGCCAGAAGTTTTTACGAGGGATAATTAGAACACCCACCCCGTGAGAAGAATGGGATTTGCAATAAATCACCCTTCCAGACTGTCAGAGATCCTGACAGCCCACAAATGGCTCTACTCAACCCTAAACGGGACCCCTTATAAAATAAAGACTTACGACACCAAAACTCGGAGAGGGTTATTGGCACATACCTTGCTTTGTAGATAAGCGAGACCCAAAACCCAATCCCACCTCAAATGCCCTACCCTACCAAGGCCTCGGAGAAATCCGAGGCCTTCGGCCATCCTGGGGAGCTCTGAACGCGCTTCTTTCCCATTGCTCTTTTGATCCATACAATTTGAAATCATCCCTTCAAATTCTTTAATGATCGACTCACACAATGAAGCTCAACAAAAAAACTCTCACCCTCTTATTCATTGTCATCGGAATTGGAACCATCGCTCTGACTGGATTTATGTTCCGGCGGGAAGTTCAGGAACAATACTGGTTGTGGAAAATCAAAGAAGGAACAGGAAAGGAAAGAGAGAGAGCAGGGACTTATCTTTCAAAACTCGGCTCTTTTAATGTGATCAAAGAAATCGTTCCGATTGCAGCAGAGTCCTTAAAAAATCAAAGTTGGTATGTTTCTGGTCGCTCAGGAATATTCAGCCCCCCGCAAGATATTCATTTAGAAATTATCGAGAATGACCCTAATAAATACCTCGATCCATTATTAACCATCAAGATTTGTAAAAGTGTTAAAAATCGTGAATCGGTTAAGTCTACGGAAATCCTTGAAGATCTTCTTTTAAGTGACTCCCCTGAAGTAAAAGCACTATCAGCATTCATTTTGTTTGAAAAAGATTCTGAGATAAATCCCCACTTACCGCCGAATAAAATATTAATTGAAGTGGAATGAAAGAATTTCACTTCTCTGATTTTTCCATGGTCTGACGAGACATCTTTAATAACATTCGACGAGGAAGAAATGGAATGATCCAATTGATCATCATTTTAAGCGAGAATTGATTAATAGCGATCAGCTTGCCCCCCATCATGGCATCGTAACCAACTTGAGCCACACTCGCTGCGGATTTAGCATTTTTGAAAACCTCCACACCGTCTAAATCACCTGCTTGAACAAACTCTGTCGCTACTGCTCCAGGGCACAATGCAGTAACAGTGACATTTGCATTTGCACTGCGTAGCTCTTCGTCGATTGCTTGTGAAAACGAAACCACAAAAGCTTTGGTAGCGTAATACACGGCCTGAAGAGGACCGGGTATGAATCCTGCAGTCGATGCAGTGTTAAGTATCTTCCCTCTTTTTCTCTCTACCATTACTGGTAAAAACAAGCGAGTTAAATGTACAAGCGATGTGATATTCACTTGAATCATCGCCTCATCTTTGGCCCATTCACGCTCATAAAATCTTCCATGCCCCCCGAAGCCCGCATTGTTGATTAAATATTCAACCTCGACATTATCAGATTCACATTTCTCAAAGATTTGCTGAGGTGAGTTTGGATCACTCAAGTCAGAAGGGATGCATTCAACCTTTACACCGTACTGATTTTCAAGCTCAGACTTCAACTCTAACAAAGCCTGCTCACGTCGAGCGACGATGACGAGATCCCCACCTTTCGAAGCATGCAAACGGGCTAATTCTTTTCCAATTCCGCTAGAAGCTCCAGTGACGAGTGCTACATTTTTCATGACCTTACTCCTTAAGAAAATGGCATGATCCAAGAGAAACCAGTATTGAAGACTCACAGTCAAGCTGTGAATTATTATTGAAATTCCGTTAACTATCCCTAAGCGTGAGTGTGGGGATTCGGGATTAAAGTTCCCCTACCGTTTGAACCTATATCAAGCCGAGGATATTAGGCCTCAACTCTTAATCGCGAACTCAGATCCAAAAAAAGGAACCCAGGCTTAAAACCTGCTTCATGAAAGCTAAGAGCTACGGCACCCAATAAGAGACCGTCGGTCTCTTATTATATTTAAGTTACCACTGGTCACTTGTTGTTGGCAAGGGTATAATTTTAAAAAAATGACTTCAATAAATTAAAACGCCAGATGAAAGGTATGGAGTGACTACGAGAACAGACTGGCAAAGAGCACGTCGCCCCGAGGAAAAGGAGCAACGCCGAGAAATTATCCTCTCGGCAGCGGCAAAGCTTCTCGATCAAGAAGGTCTTGATGGCACAGGACTTAATGCCATTGCACGGCAGGCAGGCTTGTCTAAACCTAATATTTATAGATATTTTGAGAGTCGCGAAGCGATCCTAATACAGCTTTTACTCGATGATATGGATAGCTGGATATCTTCGCTGAATCGAAAGCTTCAAAGATTAGAGGGAACTGATGATGTGGATTCAGTTGCAAAAACATTTGCAGCCACTATATCGAAAAAACCGCGACTCTGCATACTCATTGGCGCTCTCGCCTCAGTCCTTGAGCACAATGTCTCTGAAGATACAATTACCGAGTTTAAACAAAAATTACTTTCCCCGTATAACTCGATTGTGGCTTCAGTGAGTAACGCCATCCCGGCTCTAACTGTCGAACATACAAATTCATTTGTCACCTTGTTTGTCTTAACGGCAAGTGGAGCATGGCCGCATTGCAATCCTGCACCCGCGGTAAAAAACGTGCTCCGGCGAAAGGAATTCGCCGTGTTCCGATTAGACTTCAAAGAAACAATGTTCGAACACGCCATTACCTCACTGCGAGGATTTCTTGTATCTGATGCTTGATGAAGAAGTAGCGATAAATTAACACCGAATCTTTATTAAAAATAGTAACGTCATCCGAGTATCAGCCAACTAAAATTCGGAAGAGGCGAATCCTACCTCCCGGTATCCAACCAAGTTGAATCCCCTAACTGGAAATCCTACTAGCCCTAATTGTAAGCCTAAGGTTGAATAGAATTTGGCTTGCTTTATTTCATCTGATCATTCGCGATATCCTAATTAAGTCTCTATCATTATCATCACAACCAACGGAATAAGGCTCATCTCTAGTAGGACTTGGCTTCTTTTCCTTTGAGAAAATGATCTGCTATTAAAAAATCTCTATTTGGGGCGCAAACTTTTCATTTCTTAGACATTTACCTATATGAGTTCCGATCAAAACGCCAAACATTCCCTATTTCGTAAGCACTGGTTAGAGTGGCAACCCCATATCTATGCCTACATTCGAACGCTGGTCTTCGAACGCTCTCAGGCCGATGACTTACTTCAGGAAGTGGCGGCTACGTTGTGGGAGAAGTTGGATCAATTTGAACCGGGTACTCGATTCGATCAATGGGCTTACGCCGTTGCACGCAACAAGCTAAGAAACCACCGAAGAAAACTACACCGCGAGCGCTTGCTCTTCTCAGACGAGCTGACTGAGATCCTGTCAGCCGAAGCCCTGTCATCTCAAGATCAAACCCAAGAAGAGCTGGATGCACTGGAGTCTTGCGTGGGCGAACTAACAAGGAACACAAGAAACATCCTTCAATTACGGTTCGAGAAAGGGGCGACGAACCGAAGCGTTGCGAACCAAATCGGTCGCTCTGAATCTTCCATCAGTCGAGCCCTCACCAAAGCCTACCAGACTCTACTCGCTTGCGTTCGCGTTCGCCTGAGAGACCAGGCGAACGAAGGAGGCCAAGTATGAAAGAGCAGTCTTTCGACATGGATAAACTCGTCGAACTCGCAAGTGAATTGCGTGACGAGAAATTAACGCCAGAGCGAAAGGAACACTTGGAGTCGATTCTTCATGATAGCGCCGAAGCACGATCCTACTTCCTTCAATTCATGCGACTTCACGGCTTGTTTGAGCAACGAGCTATAGGGATCGAAGCGAAGGATCAACAGCACGTACCTGCAATTCGACCTGAAAGATCCCCTCGCATTCAGCAGCGCACTTGGGCAGCCGCCGCCGCGATAGTTATCATCGCTCTAGTTTGGTGGGCTAATGATTCTACTCATCCAGAAAATGATTCTGTTCACACACGTCTCATCGGAGACTGGAAGCTGAGCACCTCCGACGAAAACTCCTATAGCATTTTAGACGAAACGCGGATTCGCCTCGAAAGTGGAGAGCTGCTTCTTTCGTCGACCCAGCCAAGCGCGAATCCCCTTCACGTTGAAACCACGAATGGCACTGCAACTCTGACGGGGAAAAAATTTCTTATTGGAAACCACACTTCCCATGAGGCGCTTAGAAAGAAAGCCCAGACTCGCGTTCTCGTTCTTAACGGAAACGGCAAGCTCACCAATCCTGCAGGGAGTGTTTCGGGAAATGATGGCGACCTCCTTATTGTCGATGAGAGTGAAACTCCCCCTATCCAGCTCGCGGTACATGCGAATTCAAGCTTCGGGTTAGACCTCTATCGCGAACTGACACAAATCGCATCAAATGAGAATCTCCTTTTATCTCCCTATTCCATCGCTTTAACTCTCAGTATGACTGCAGAAGGAACTCGTGGAGATGCGGCTCAAGAGCTTTGGAAAGCGCTTCACTTCCCAGAATCGGCACAGCGACTTGGTGAAGACACTCAGCACATTCCCTGGGAGATCGCAAAGATACACACTGGGATGAAAGAATGGAGTGAACGTCTCCAAGATCGTGAATCCTTAACATTCACTCTGGCAAACTGTCTCTGGGTAGATAAGAGATTTCCATTTCAAAAGCCCCTTCTTAAAACTCTCAATGAAGCCCACGGCGCGCTCTTACACGAAGCCGATTTTCGTGACAATGCCGCAACAGAACGAGCGAGACTTAATGATCGTGTTTCCATGAAGACAAACGGATTGGTGAAAAATCTACTTCCAGATCATTTCATCAACGAAGAGACTCGCATAGTTCTCGCTAATGCCACCTATTTTATGGGAAAGTGGGACAATCCATTTTTCCATGAGGTTACTCAGAAGGACGCCGACTTCACCCTTACAGACGGTCGCAAAGTGAAGGCGACCTATTTACAAAAAAGTTTCACGGAAAGCTACCGGGCGGGGGAAGAAACAAAGAACCGAATCAACCGATTTCGATATGGGGAACTAAAGACTCAAGGCCCGAATGCAGTAGAGTTCCAAGCCCTCGAGATTCCCTACGAAGGCAAGAGTCTATCCATGCTCGTGCTCCTCCCCCAAAAGAACAACGGACTTCCAACACTTGAACGGGAGCTCACCCCCGAGAACGTGTTCAAATGGGTTGCAAAACTAAAAGAAGAAGCTGTCTCTGTCGTACTACCGCGCTTTAGAATTCAATCTGAACTCTCCCTCCGGAACGCACTAGAAGAGCTTGGGGTCATCACAGCCTTTCGACCGGGCGGATTCTCCCGCATGAGCACTGCTCCTGACGCAGCCAAAGAGTTATACCTCAGCAGAGTGCATCACCAGGCCATTATCGAAATCAACGAGACCGGCACTGAAGTAAATTCTTCCTCCTTGACCCTCACTCAAGGAGCTTCAGTAACGCGAAGCCCACATAGACCCAGAACATTCAGTGCAAACCATCCATTCCTATTCTTGATTCGCGATCAAAGGACAGGAGCCATTCTCTTTGTCGGCCGACTCTTGGATCCAAGTCAGTCGTAGGCCTAAGTTAAAATTCAAGAAACCCAACAGGAGAAGTACTCATGCTGTTGAATAAAATACGACTTGCGACTCTATGTGGGGTCTCTCTGGTCGTACTTACAAGCTGTCTCATTCCCAATAGCGTCAACACGAAAGGGAAGGAAGCCAACAAAGCCTCGCACCCTGAATTTCTTGTTGGAATCGCTTCACCACAACGAGATGGAAAGAGAACCATCTCATTCTCAAAGGGATTCCCGGTCGTTATCACCAATCTCTCAAATCGCCCATTAGGCGTGTGGCGAGAGTGGTGTTCCTGGGGCTATTACAATTTAACGTTTGAAGCCAGAACTCACGATGGTCGCAAGGTTCGGCTTAGCAGGAAACAAAAGAGTTGGACCCGAAATGGTCCAGACTACTGGATGCTCGCTCCTGAAGAATCGGTAATTCGCCAAATCGTCCTGACCAGTAAAGAATGGAAAGGTATCGAAGATCTACAATTAAAAGGCGCGACTCCCCTATTCCTCAGTGTGGTGATGGAAGTTCCCACTACCGATCAATCAAAGGAAAAAGGAGTGTGGAACGGAAAAGTTGTTTCACCCGAAAGGCTCTATCACCTCGCCCAGTAAAAAAGGCCTGAATCTAAAGAAACATAATATCTTAATAGGAAAATGACTCATGATTTCGAAAACGAAACGATTCGTTAGCTTGAGCGGAGCAGCCTTGGTCGTCATCACAACCTGTCTCCTCGCGAACGCCGTCCATACAAAAGAAAAAGATGCAAACAAAGCCCAGCGCTCAGAAGTCCTTGTAGGAATCGCTTCACCCGAGCGCAATGGAAAGAGAACTATCTCTTTCTCAAAAGGATTTCCAGTTGTAATTACAAATCTCTCAAATCGCCCATTAGGAGTGTGGCGAGAGTGGTGTTCCTGGGGCTACTTCAATTTATCACTCGAGGTAAGAACCAGCGATGGACGCAAAGTTCAGCTTGAAAAAAAGCGAGACAGGGGCTGGACGAGAAATTTTCCAGATTGGTACACACTCGACCCGGGAGAGTCTGTTATCCGTAACATCGTGCTTACAGATAAAGATTGGAAAGGTATCGAAGATCTTAAAGTAACTGGAAACGCAAAGCTATTCATACGGGTCGTAATGGATGTGAGCACCACCGATGAATCGAAGGAAAAAGGAGTTTGGAGCGGAAAGATCGTTTCACCCGAAAGACTCTACCACGTCGAATCTATTGTGTGCAAACCGAAGTGATCTTAATTGAAACGAAACGTTGTGATTCGAAAAGTGGAGGAGGGTATGTTAAAAACCCTCCTCCACTTTTTCTTTAAACATGAACTTAAAAAATTTATTCGCTTCAGGAAACCAACCCGTAGGTTAGCATGACGTGAAAACTGAAGCTGAGTTGGTATTCAGTTTCTAAAAGTAAATAATTCAAGTTCATTGATGACGTGGCAGTTTCGATATGAAAAACCTCCTTCTCCTCATAATTCTTATCACTCCTTTAGTTTCAGGTTGCTCACTTGTACTCGAACGCAACAATGGTGGGATAGCTGCTTTTGAAGAAGGCCCCCCGCCAGTTGCAACTATTTCTAGAGGTGGAAAGTACTTGGGTTGGGCAGTTTCCGCGCCCGTGACTTTAGCCCTTTCACCGCTGGCGATGCTGGTATCGTTGACGCCCTGGGTTGAGTTAGAAACTGCGATCGATTTTTCAACAGCACCTACGATTGGCTTGGGGTATGCGTTTCAATACGTGGTGGGCGCACCTAGCTATGCGGCTTTTTCCTGTATGACTAAGAAAGATCTTGATAAACCCTTCACGCCATCGGCGTCAGACTACATGCCCTGGGGTTTGATCGCTGCTCATCAACCCTTAATGGAACCCGCTCGACCGATCTCTCAGCCACCACCTGAAATAATTGATTATTACAAAGTCACAGAAGCTGAAGTTCAAAACCTTCGACAATTGTTTTCCGCATCGAATACTGATGGAGTCAAGGTTGTGAATGTACCCAAAGAATACGACTTAAGGGGAACCATCGAATTTTATCCAGCCCAGACCGATGAGGATTTAAGTTCTCGACCTCTCGTCCTCATGACCCCACCTGTGGAAGCTGCTTTTGCCGCTCGGTACTTAGCTAGAAGGTACGCTCGAAAGGGAGTTCATGCCGTAACTCTCATCCCTGAAAATGAGTTTTTGGAAGCAGAGCATAAACCGAAACAATTAGAGGCCAAGTTTCGAGCTGCCGTTCTAATCGCACGTACGGCTATTCGAGCACTGTCGACTCGTGAAGATGTCGATGAACAAAACATACATTACTTTGGAGTTTCGGCTGGGGGGATCTTCGGAGCCGCCCTCTTAGCCGTAGAGCCGATGATCCAACGCTCAGTGTTGGCCTTTCCCGGTGGCAACCTTCCCCATATATTAAGCGAAAGCACCGAGCCGGGAGTCAGCTTCTATCGTGAGTCTTGGTTGAAGCGAGGAATGAGTAAAGAAGAGTTTAACCAACGATTAAAAAAGCACATTCGTACCGATCCCCTAGAGCTAGCGCCCTACGTCGATCCCCAAAAAATACTCATCTTCTTTGGTGCTAAAGATACCCTGGTCCCCATTGAGTCGGGCCTTGAGTTAAGAAAGGCGATGGGAAATCCAGAGGCCTATTTGATGGCAGGCAATCATGCCACGGCTTCTCTTTGCTTCGGATATATCTTACGTCGCGCCGATCGGTTTTTGTTATTGAATGAAGGGTGAGAAACATCAAGAGGACACTCCCCCGCTAGCGAAGCCCTGGTTGAAAGGTTACAACAAACCGAGGAAAACGCGTCGTAACAGAAGAGGCAAACAAAGCGACTCTCCCAAAGAGAGAGGAACTCTTAATCAAATCTCAATACAATAAATTTGACCGAGCAAAGATCGAGCTTGTCAATCAACTCTCCTCTTAACTTAATGCCTTAGCAATTAAGAATATGCAGAAGCCTAACCTCAATTATTCGCACTAACTCTCACTCCTATGCACCTAAAAGACTTCCTTTAACTGACACGAACAAATAGGTCCAAATGACCGCTTTGAATCCCACTTAATTCTCCACCAGCAAGAACCCGCCCACCTCCAATACGATCGACTTTCCATAACCGGGCCAACTCTTTTACCCGCACAAGATTTCAAAATCAATCCCGTCCAATTAAAACCATGGCGCTATTCTTGAAGGCTCAATATGAACAAACCCCCACCAAACAGCACAATATTTCGCTGAAATATTAAGCTCCACAAGACAACAGTAACTCTTTTAAAAAATATGACTTACAAGAATTCCAGGTCAAATATCAGAGAATTATGAGAGTGATATACCAAGCATTAAAAATATATTTAATTCATTTAATTTCTATGACCAAAAAGGAATCTGGGTATGATAAGGTATTATCGGTATGAAGGAGTCAATCTCGAAAATCATGACTTTGGGGAGAGAATAATGCCCAATCTACCAGGAGCCACCCTAAACAAGTTCGATAAATCTTTTCTAGAAAACATTGAGGAGATTCATTGCTTAGAAGAAGGCACTTGCAGCCATCGCGCAACTCAATATTTCCTAAAAAATATAGGCGATCAAGGGAGCCACCTCAAAACCCATGAATGGCCAAGCTTTTATATGGCTGAAGACGGAGCGAAGAAAGAAAACACCCGCTCAATCATCCTTGTCCCCCACTTTCACCACATGATTTTTCTAGAACTAACCTATTCAGACCACTGGAAATTCCATCAAGAAATTCACTTAACCATCCCAAACCCTCCCTTATATCTAGCAAGTAAAGAGAAGCCCAAACAAAAGCACCGGTCACCATGCACCGCAGTACAACAACTAAAAAAATTACTCCTGCCTGAAGACCTCATAGATCCAAGCGACATCAATGACGCAGAAAACACCCAACGTGCAGCGCTGGATGTATACAACAAGAAAGCAAAAACCTGCATCACCAACGAGCACGCACTAAAAAAGCATGGCTTGTTTGCCATCAGAACCCTCAGAAAATTAAACCTGATGTGGTTATGCTTCGAGCATTGCCCCCAGTAATCCTCTAAAAAGAAAGAATATATCATGAATTTTTGCAGTGTCATCATCGTCGACAAAGCCGAAGAGCATCACGGCCTCCTCGCTAACATTTCTTTTGTGCTAGGGCTATCTGCCAGCAAGTATATGCCCCCCGAAACATTTAGAGAGGATGCCATCGATGGAGATGGAGCAGTCCACCGTGGACTTACCTGCATAGCACACCATGTCCGCCAAGCTGGCCAAAATAAACTTCGAACACTTCGAAAACACTTTACTGAAATCGACTCAGTAGAGGTCACAGACTACACAAGAGCAGCTCTTCCCTCCTCTTACGATGAATACACAAAAACTCTTAAAAATCAGTCTGGAGATGAAATTGAATACCTAGGTATCCATCTATTCGGACCAGAAGAAGCGATCGTACCCAAAACAAAAAATCTTTCACGTCGATAAAGCCCCAATAAAACTACACAGAGGAATACTCATGAAGGGCCACCAGCTAAGAAAACTTCTCACCGATAGAGGGATTGACTTAGACCGAAAAGAGTCTATGGAAAAAGTAGCTAAACAGCTAGGAGTACAACCTACGACCTTAAAGCAAAACCTCAAGAAAAACATCGAAGTAGCAAAGTCAATCGAGGAGCGCGCTCTTGAATACGAAGAAGAAGTACATGAATCAGCTCGAGATCAAATTCGCCTCAAGCATAACGCACACCTCAAAGATCTGGTTCTCTCAATCTTCCATGAGAGCCTTCCAAACGTAAGCCTCAAAAGCTCAAACTTCGACTTTTGCCCCAAGTTTCTTCCAGAAAGGCCCCAGTCCGAAAGCACCACAGACCACAACATTCCTGAGTTTAAATGGGATACTTTTAAAAATGAGTTTATAAACAGAATAAACAACAGAAATGCCCCCTCTGAGACCGTTTTATTAGGAAAGCCGGGATCCGGAAAAACGACTGTTATGAAACGGCTCCTCTTAACCCTGGAGGAAGATTGTGAAAGTTGGACACCAATATTCATCCCAACAACGATATACGACCAGCAACAATTAACATCATTAGTTCATGCCGCTGAAGTTTACTATGAAGAGTACCTTGGCTATAACCATGAAATCTCACTGGAAAAATTCCTGTCAATTGAACAAAAAAAACAAAGATTGATTATTTTTATCGACTCCCTCGATGAAGCGACCGTCGAACAACGCTATAAAATTATTGATCATATAAAGGAATGCCCAGTCTCAACAATCCTATCCAGTCGTTACTGCGAGCCAGCAATCGATGGATCTGAAAGATTCACAGAAAACGTCTTTCACTTAGGAGGATTGTCATTCAGTGCGGCAATCGCATACCTCAAGCTTATTATTTCTGAACTTAATAAGAAATACCCGGGCGACACCACCGAGCATCCAGACTCGACGGTCCTCAAAGAACTAATGTTCAACTACCAACAAATAGATAAAGCCTATAAAAGTTACATAGAAGCAAAAGAGTCGCCCCAAGAAGGCCTCACTTTCAGCGAAATACAACATTCCGAACACTTGGTTTTCACATCATTAGAAAATAAGATTTTCCCCAACAATACAAATGAAAACACAACCTTTGATGAAAACGGTCCTGCTAATTTTGAAAGCATCGCACCAGCCATAAACGTTTATGGATCGCAGTACCCAACCCATCAAGATGCGATCAATCAACAAACAAATAACTCAAAAGAAAGAATATCCCTACTTTCCACCCCAATATATTTAAACCTTTATATATCGTTATGTCTTCAACGTGGTCCTGCCGATGTCTCAGCAGATCGCCTTGTAGAAAGCTACATCAATATGCTCTTGGGCCAGTGGAGTCGAGCTCGAGGCGTATTCGGAAGCCGAACCCCGTTAGTTGAGAATATCGATGAAAAAACAATCATTGATGCATTAAGTGTCCTGGCGTTTTACTCTATATTAAATGAGCATACCGATGGAAATTTCCTCACAAAATCCAAAGCTGAAGATTTACTTTTAAACCATCTTTCATTAATTAATCTCTCCGGTTTAAGTGAACCAGAAATTAAAAATTTAGTTAATCAAATTTTAGATGCCGCCTTAAAACACCAGGTGCTAATACAAACAAATGAAGGCAATACAGCAGAAAAAAAATGGCTGAAATTTTGTTCTCCACATGAATTATTTTGCAAATATTTTGCGGCTTTACATACTTCCAAAGCTCGAGATGCTTTACGCTCTAAATCAATTAAAAATCTACCAAAAAGCAATGGGGAACTTTCACTCTATAAATATGCATCCTATGAACAATTCTTAATAAATCCCAACTTAAGATTTTTAGAAGATACTATGGTTTTATTCTTACAATATGAAAGTAACCGCCGAAGTTCTTCAACCTTAGCAATAAATGATTATATAGAAAATGCATATTTTACCCCCTCAATTGACAAAGATTATTCTGGCTACAATTCAGAAGAAATTAATGAAGTTATCCCAGCAAACTTAATTCTCTTAGGTCGATTTTTCAGCTCACCTGATTTACAGTCAAAATATGGAAGTATGTTTCAAAAAGTCCGCAATGATATAAAACGATTGTACCTAAATACTGATTATGAACTCCTCTTCCAGGCTCTATCACCCATTTATCATCAACTTTCTAAGAAATATGAAAATGAAGTAAAAGATCAAACAACTCCCTTTGAACGGTTAGATAAAAAATGGCGAAATGCTTCCTCATGCCAAGAACTCCTTGAGATTGCCGAAGAAGCAAAAAATATAAAAGTCGAAAGTGGGAATGAGCGTAACACCGATGAAAACAGAAAAATCATCTTACGCAGAATTGCTTACATGATGAGACATTTCGCTTCAACATTCTCAGAAAAAGCTCTTGATTGGATGGATGACCAGTTCAATTGGAACAAGGAGCATGATCAAAATCGGACATACCTCATTGTAAACTCTTTAAAAATGATTTATGACCATTTCGAAGATCAGGACTCTAAATTATACCGAAACCTCAGTTATTGGATTTCAGATCATGGCTCTGCAAGAGAAAGCCAAGACTTGTTTAAATCTACTCTGAATGCAACATTAGCAAAGAAACGAGCAAATGAAACCTATACTAGGTGTATCCTTGATAATCCTGATATCAGGGTTAAAGATTTAGTATTTTTTCCAGCTGAAGTTGCATATAAATTTCGAAGAATTAATGAGAATTATGAAAGATCCGTTCAAGATCTTTTTGAAACCTTACTCTCTTTACAATCAAAACGGAAAGAGCTTGAAAGATCTTTTCCCAATGAACCGGAAGGGGACGCTTGGCGACAAACTTTAGATTCGGAAGCTCGCGTTCTACAATTGATGATGTATCTTTCAGATTCATTTATTGGGCAACAATATTTTCTTCCAGAGCAATATTCCTTAAGTGAAGCAGGAATCTCCTACCCAGAAGTCAGTTATGATCGAGCAGAATTACTTCGCACTCTTTTTGATGGTACAAAGAGAAACAACGACGCGAGCTACTCTATTGGCGGCTGGCAACTTTACGATATGTACATCAAGTGCATCTGGTCGATTATGCGGTATATTCCAAGCGAATCTCATTACAACTACTTAAGCTAAAGCCTACAGAGATGAACGCCTAAAAATGAGAATTACGAGTCATGATTGAATGGATAGACATCGACATTAACGGCTCTGAAGAAGCGAATAAGATAAGTGTCAGTAAATACCCAATTTCAGTCGCCCAATATGACGGATTTATTTCCGCTGGAGGTTATTCTCAGCGTGAGTATTGGTCAAACCAAGGCTGGAGTTGGTTAAGGGATAAAAATATATCCCAACCCAAGTACTGGAACGAACCCGATTACAAGACTGCGGAGTTCCCAGTTACTGGGATTTCATATTGGGAAGCTCAAGCATTCGGAAAATTCGTAAATGCCCGCTTACCCTCTGAGAGTGAATGGCAATACATCGCTACCAATGGAGGTAAATCGACTTTCCCCTGGGGTAATCACAGACCTGAGACGTTCCCAGCAAATTCTGGCTTCTTTAATGATGGCCACTCGGCTCCTCTTAAAAAAATAGATACTTACTCTGATGGCATTTCACCACATGGGGTTTGGGACTTGCTCGGGAATGTTAGCGAGTGGTGTACCCTCGAAGATACAACCCATTCTGACTTAGCGGTCCTTTGTGGTGGTTCACGATGGAATCCAAGCCACTTTCTTGATTCTTTATTTAGAGATGAAGTTAAAAAGGAAGTCAGAGACAATCAAACTGGAATCAGACTAATTAAGTCAAACCAGAAATCCCCCATCCATTTCGAGCAAACCAAAAAAAGTTATATCAGCATAGAGGATACTGAGATCAGGAAACCCTTTACACGCCCAACGGCTGCCTTTCGGCAAGAGGGAATCCCACAAAACTTAAACGAAATGAACTGGAGCTTGCGAGTAACGGGAGACGTTCAAGAAGAAATCAAATTTAGCCTAGAACAACTAAAATCTGAATTCCCACAAACCGAACTTAAAGGCTTATTTGTTTGTGTCTGCAGGTGGGCGGAAAACATGTCCGCTACCGGTGTCCGATTAAGTGATTTCTTAGATAAAATAAAGCCGACCATTCCAAGTGAGAAAGTTAACGTCCTTCAAAAGAGCATGCCTGGAGACAAGGGGAAAAGTTACGTATCTTGCTTATCTGCTCAAGATCACGACTTCAAGAACACATTACTATGCCATTCCATCAATAATTTACCTTTAACTCCTGAACTGGGATGGCCCCTCAGAGTGATCAGCTATGACACCTATGGCTACAAACAAGTGAAGTGCCTGGCAGAATTACATATCCAAGACCACTTTATTAATGGTTGGTGGGAAGAATCCTGTTGCTATGACCCAAAAGGATTAATACAAAGTGGATCGACCTGCTTGATTGGCCCAGCACCGAAAAAAATTGAACTAAGAAGAAAAGATGGGCGCGTAATCTCAGATCCTCCCCAGTGAATGAACTTTGAAAGACCGTCCTTTTCTTGACGGATCGTCCCAGGATATAATCTATATCGACGCTATACTCTAGTATCTGACTTCACACTAAAAGTTAACTCCACTTATTTTAATCCTCGATTAAAGTCACAGCTTACTCATAAAAAAATCCCTGCCACCTTAACTTAAAGTAGCAGGGATTTTTTAACAGTTGCTAAGAAGCGATACGTTTCTTCGGAGAAAGCGAGTCTAATTAAAAAGCGAAAACTTTCGTGTCAGACTACCGAGTTCTTCCTTTCG
>JANQLS010000124.1 GCA_028280485.1 Planctomycetota bacterium | reverse complement strand
TCCCACTCAGCACTCACTTGAGTCGCATTAAATGAGATTGCGATGGTGAAGGCAGCGAGGCCCGCTAATACCACACTAATCACTAAGACTAAGATTAAGCCGAGGCCCTGTTCACGTTCTCGGGAGTTCTTACTGAGAAGATTCATGTTCATCTTGGAGTCTTTCAGATTGGGGATAAGACAAAGAGTAAGTGTTTTTTACTATTACCGAAGACTGACCGTTTTGCTCACCTGCATGAGACGGTCGAGCCTTTGTCCTCGCTGTACATCAATCGCTGGCATAGAAAGAATAATTTCTATGGTGTTTTCATCGGTCTGATTAAAGAGAGGAGGGAGAGAGTCAAAGTCGTGTCGAACGATGTTTCCATTTGAGGTTAATCTGATCGTGCGCTCGACTCCTCCGGTCTCATTGAGGATCCTATAAACTAGATCCCCACTTTCGAAAAGGTCAGTGATATCTCCGTCGGAGTTCAAATCGATACCTTCAGTGACTTCTACGTAACTCCCCGATCGAATCCATAGGAACTCGTAAGCCCAATTTTCTTCACCATCCGCACCGTAGACGAGGTTGTTGTTACTGTCGTAGTAGTTCCCATCGCTCAATAAATCTACGGGTTCTTGGAAGATGATGGAGGTGTCCGTGGAAGTCACGATTTCAACCCCGGAAGTCAGCTTTCTACTGAGTCGTTCGATGAGTCTCTCTAAATCTGAAGTGACTTGAGTCGTGACAAAGATATCTCGACTTAGCCCTTGGGTAGAGATCAGTGCCATCGCTACCGAGCTTGAGAGGATGAAGAGGAGGCTCAATGAAATGAACAGTTCTAATAAACTGAATCCACTCGATCGAAATTTATCTGCTGAGTTTGATAGAGGTCTCTGATTAGAAATCATCTCATGAATCCTGTTTTAGGGCTGATGATAGCTCTTTGAGTATAGAACTGAGCTTTTCCCGGGATGGGTTCCCAGCGAATATAAACAAGCACGGGAAGGATTTGGTAGGGATCCGTTGGAGTAAGAACATCATCGGAATCCCCATCTCCATTCATGTCGATATCGTCTCCCATGACAGGGTTGAGATCTTCACCTAAGTAATAGTAGGTTAGGCAGTAGGAGTAACCGGGTAAGTCATCTAAGAAGTAGTAGCTGTAATAAAATTGTTGATAACCATAAGGGCCAAAAATTTGAGTCCCACCCATCTCTGTGTTGGGAACAATCGCTTGATCGAAGGGAAGGCTACGAATTCTTTCGATTTCATTTTCAGCGATATGACGGGCTGTCTGCACATCCTCATTGGCATGAACCGATTTTTGGCTACTACTGACCGTGGCGGCTACGCCCAAGATCATCGTACTTAGGATGGTGAAGCCGATAAGCAACTCGAGGATATTGAATCCTTGCTCACGTGAAGTCGCTTGTTGGCTGAGCTCTCTGAGGTTTCGATATTTATTCATTGGATGGAATCCGTTTAGTGTTCGATTCGTTGACTGTCGATTAAATTTACTTCTTACTGAAATGATCGATCAGATTTTCAACTTCCTCAGTTTTATCTTTGAGGCTCGTATCTTCAGTAGGGTTACAAGAAATTTCCTTCGTCTCTTGCCTGCGGTATTTGCGATGGATACTCCTGTAGATATTGCGTCCTTTTTCAACTCGAATGTTGGCGAGGGCGCTCGTCTCCGGGTGGAGATTTTTAGCGGTCACTCTTGCCAGGTCATCTTGACTTTTGGGTTGCCCTTGGTGACCGAGTTCTTTTAAGGGATCGCCCGAAGTCGTTTCCTTGTTTTGTAGAGCTTCCGCTTCAGGGGGCTTGCTCTCTCTCGCAATCCAAGCTGAGAGGCAGCCCAAGATCGAGATCAATGCACAAGCAGAGATGGTGTAGGCTTGAAATCGTTTGGCGAACATAGCTTTCCTTTTGCTCCGCTCAGTTTGAGGCAAAGTAGCCTCTTCGGTATTGCTACAATGAAGATCTGAGACCTCAGCCAGGGGCTGAGGAGATATTAGATCTGAGTCTATCTAGAAAGAGGTCTTTTAAAGAGTAGGGTGCGTTTGTTATCTAATCAAACTGGAGGTGGTGATAAGCGGAGCCTGCCAAGACTCTGTATAGGAGTTGGTCAATATTTGGTGATATCGGTGAGGTTATGGGGCGAATGGATATTGAGAAATGGGTGCAGGCAAGTTTAGGAGCAGGCTAGTTTGAAGTGAGAAATGGATTGATAGCTTATAAAAGTCAGCCATAAAAAAAAGCCTCTCGCGGATTCCGCGAGAGGCTTTTTCACTAATTAAGGGGATAGAAAGATTATCTATCGGTAGTAATTATTGAATTATTGAATTACTGAATTACTGAATTACTGAATTACTTGGTGGTAACGAGAGCGTTACGACGACCGAGTAAAGCGGCTCCGGCCATGAGACCGAAAGCGGTGAAGAGGATCATTCCCCAAGTAGAAAGTGAAGGAACTAAGTTTTGAGGATACTCAATAACTTTGAATCCATTCATGAGGAAGAAATCCTTGTGGACGCCACCAGGATCCACACCATCAGCATAAGGAGCGTAACGAATGACGATGTCATCGGTTCCGTTTGAGCTGATTGCTGTTTTGAAAGTTGAAGAAAGAGCACTGATGTCGCCATCCGTGACGGGAGCACCTGAATCAGGGTTTCCGCCAGGAGTACTATCAGTTGATTGAAGATCTACAGGAGCACTGAAAGTAGCGCCACCGTCAGTAGAAACTTCAACTTGGAAATCTGACCACATGTTTTCGGTATCGTGGTGATACGAAATGAAGAAGTAGTCACCTTCAGCCAAACCACCCAAAGTGAGGGTTAGGTAGGTAGGGTCGGTGTCTACGCGATTCCAAGGGCCGTTACCACCATTGTTGGTACGACTATCGGAACCTATCCAGTCGGTCAGGAGATCTAAGTTTTCACCGAGCCAGTTAGCATCGTTTCCAGCACCACGGTCGATGCTTTGACGTACGCGAGCGTCGGTAGTGTTAGGCCAATCGGGAGTAACGGTTACGGTTTGAGTTCCACCAGGGAAATCAACTTCGTACTCAACAGAAACGAAGCTGTCAGCATTTTCATGTGCAGCATCGTATGCCTGCCAACCCTCTTGGTTGTGGGGACCACCATCTTGAGAGGTGGAGTTAAAGTCAACTTTTAGCTCTTGAGCTGATGCTTGTTGAGTCCCAAGGACCAACAGAACAGCCAAAGCTAAAAAACTCGTAGTGAATTTTTTCATCTGTTCTACCCTTATGTGAAAAAAGAGAAGTTTTTCCAAGCAAAGAGAGTGGTATCTATTTATTTCTAAATAGACCCTCTATACGTGGTAAGCATACCTTGGAGTTTATTACTGGAGTGATGAGCTCCATGAATAAATGAAGCAATGAGAAAACGACCACCGACCAGAGTTTTAGTTGCTGCTCAAACTCTAATTAATGAATGGTATTAAACTCTTTGCCTCAGACCCAAATGGCAGATAGTTTAGAACTATCCTGAGTAATCATTTTTACCATAACTTAAGGAAGATTTGGCCTTTTATTAGCGAGAGAATCCACTTTCCAATCCCTCTGAGGCCTCAAGCCCTTCCCTATTTCATCTTGCGAATCACGGCTAACCAATCTTGGTCGGTAGCCTCGGGGGCTTGCCCAATGTCAGAAGTCGTTCCCCCTGAAAGGCTTGCTTTTGATCCCGAGCGTAATTTCCCCCCTTTTCTGGGATTGAACCACTGGATGGAGAACTTGCCAGATGCCTTTTGGAGATCGATTTGGGTCGACCCTCCATTCGGGAGATAAACGAGGTAAATTTCGTCTAATTTCGCCAAACAGAACTTAGAAGGGGTATTTTCGGGATTTCCGATCAATTCATCGGCGCTCGTCATCTCCCAGAAGGGGATCTGATTCTGGTGGAAAAACTGAATGGCGATGCGGCAGTAATCCCAACTTTGATCGCGACTTCGCCAGTCTTCACATACCAAGTCGTTCTCGGCGAATTTGTAACCGAAGTAGTATTCGTTTCCGGCTCCACCCGCCATGAGGTGACCCCAAAGAGTGTACTTTCTGACCTCGTGTTGGGTGTAGATCATCTTCCCTGATGAGTCACGGCCATCAAATCCTTTGTAGCCCAAGTCGGGGCATTGAGCGTGAGCTGCTGATCCCGACTCATCGAAGGCGACGACCCAAGGCTTACCTGCTTTCGTAGATTCACGAATCCACTTCACCGTTTGAGCGTGAGTGGTTTGCAAACTACTGTTTTGAAGTGACGTTCCCGTGAGCTTTGATTTTTTTCCAATCAAACCCCGGTAAACCTTGTCTTGTTGATTGGGGTAAGTGTGAATCACGATATTGTGATCGTAAGTATCCCATTGCGAAATGTAGTTGATCATTTCGATCTGTTGGGCGGTTGTTTGGGTGTTCTCTTCACCGATGTTCCAATTCAAGGCGAGGTTGTGTCCGAACCTTGCGATGATTTCTCGGCAATAGAGTTTTCGTTGACGGCCGAGGTTTCCTCCATCAAAACTTTCAGGAACGAAGGAGGTATTCTTCTTGTTGTGATCATCGATCTCCGTTTCTTGTAGCTTGAAATGGAGATACATTCCCATCTGAGTTCCATGATCAAAAACAATTCCCCACTGATCTAACTTACTGCAATCGTAGTGAAGTTTGTCGTCGCGATGGATGAAAGGCCAAACGTTATCTCCATCGCCACCCGCGTTGTAAGTTAAAAATGAAAAGGCATTACATCCTTTGCCAGAGAGATAGTTGATCGCTCCGATGAGCCCTTTACCTTTTCCGTTCTTCCAGGTGGAATTGCCCGATTGCCAGTCTTTGAGATGGGCTTTCCAAGTCTTGAGAGGAACTTTCTTCGGCTTACCGGCGAGGGTGTTGTCGAAATCGGCATAGCCGAGAAGAGTTTCGGGCGCGTCGGCTCCTACTTTCAAAAAGTATTTACCCGTTCCGGCAAATTGAAGGTAACGCTTACCGACATACTGCAGGCGTCCGTGAGCTCTTAGGTCTTTACCGCTTTTATCACTTTTAGAGATTTCAATTGAGCCCTGAGTTCCGTTGTAGGGTTCCAATGCAGGAGTGGGACGATCGATGTCTAACGCTGCATTCAAGCCAGTTGTGAAATGAACGGTGTACTTCCACGTACCGGTTTTTCCTGGAGCAAAATGGGCTCTCCATTTTGTGCCCGATTCAGCTGAAGAATTCGCTGCATCACCATCGGCGGCAAAATACCCGGGTACAAGATGAGTTGTGCCATCCGTGTGAGTAAAGCTCACTGCCATGTTGTAGTCGGTGAAGGGGTTGGGCTTGTTATCTTTTTCGTGAGCGTACGGGCCGTTTAACGTCAAGGTGACCTTGTGCCATTGTTTTAATTCACCGGTCACTTCGACTTTGCCATCGCCGTTGGGTTTTCGAGGCTGTTGAAGTGGGGCCGAGCTGACGGGTTTTGTGGGGCTTGTATTTTTATTCTTTGCCCCTTCTTGTGGAGGAGGATTTTTAGGCGCTTTCACAAACTTAAACGGTTTGGGGAAAGATCCTGAATTGGCGAAGGGAGTCGGCCCTAAACCTTCGGGACGCTTAAAGTTTTTATCTCGCGTCATAAACCACTTATCAAACTCAAAGCCATCTTCCCGCATCGAGAATTGAAGAATGTGTAAACCGGGTTTTTCGATATCTAAGAAAAGTTTGTGAGGTTCGCCGCAGTGAACTTTTTGGGTTCGTTGTTTGCTTTCCCAGCGCCAAGTTCGCTTACCTTGACACCATTGCAAGCGTTGACCGGATGCTGGCCAGGTTCCATCGATTCCAACGTGAAGACCGTTATCTTCAGATCCCGTTGAGTGAGCTCTAACCCAGACGTAATAACGTCCAGGAGTTCGAACGAAGATTTTGTAAGACAGAATCGCCAACTGACCGGCTTTATTCGAAAAGTTTTCTCCGTGGATGAGTTTGTTTCCGTGGTTGCGTCGGGTATCGGGGAGGATTTCAAGGTAAGCTCCTCCGCTAGCTCCCGCAAAGTGCGCAGGATCCCCATCGGGTTTTACATCTGGAACTTGTTCAGAGTGCGTTAAGTAAAAGCGTCGCTTCTCTGTTTTTTCTTGTTTGAAGAAGTGTTCAGCTTCTCCGGCGATGATCCCGGCTTTTTCACCGAAGACCCAAGAAGCGGGTATCTCTTTTTTAGTTGGAGTGGCGTCGACGAAGGAAGCCATCAAGCTGAGGCCGACCCAGAGACTGAGTGTCAAAGTGCTAATGAAGTTGAATCTCGATTTTTTAATCATCGATTGCTGCTCTTAAGTTGGAATTTGAAACGGAATTGAAGTTCTCGGAAATGATGTTGAATCCTTTAGGATACTGGATTCCAACTAAGAGATGCGAATGAGATTCATAGTCGAGACAAAAAAACACCTCTGGCGCCTCCAGTTCTCTTTGCGGAACGTATGGAGGGCGCCCAGAGGGTGGTTGAAGTCAGTATTCAATTAATTGAAAGGAGCTCCATTGGAGCTCCTTTCAACGTTTCAGCAAACCTTCGGTTCGCTTTCACTCCGCTAAACGTTGGCTCTGCGAGCCAACATTCGCGGCCTGCTTGATCCCAAGCAGGCTAATTCCTGTGTTTCCACAGGAATTAATTTATTAATGGTAAGGAGCGCCGGAGGGGCTCGGCTCCATCGTTGCGGCAAATCAACGATTTGCCTTCACTCCGCTGCGCGTCCACTCGGAGAGTGAACGCTGGCGGCCCGCTTGGCCCCAAGCAGGCTAGCTCCCGTTGTTATGCAGGAGCTGAATCTTTTATTTGAAACGAATGTCGCTGAGGCCCGCTTCCATCGTTGCGGCAAATCTATGATTTGCTTTCACTCGAATTAGTTAGTGTTGAGCCACCTGGACTCATTCATTGTGCTGCTTGTGTAGCCGAACTTCTAAAAGTTTGGCGATCTACATTTGCTTGCCAAACTATTACAGGTTCGGCTATAGGCAATACGCGAGCGCGAGCTTTTGATCATTTTGAATGACACAAAAACTTTGAATGTAAAAATCATGTTCGTGGCTTGGATGTCTTTTTAAATGGAGACATACCGCGAGCCGGTTGGAACTTTAGATTTGTTTTACTGGGGATTTTTTGTTTACCTCGCCTGGGGGGTACGCTACGACCGCAGCGTCAGGCGTCAGTAAAGGCCACATCAGCGCAGGCATCATTGTGGAATCGTTTGTTCAGAGTAGAACTTTCCACGCTTGATCCGCGCTTGGCTTCGATGGAGGGGTTGAGGCTACCGTTCATCTCTCTGCGGATGGTTACAGGCCAAGCTCCATCGGAGCCTGTTTGCTTCACCTCACTCCACTTCGAAGCCACGACGGGCGACATAAGTGTCGCTTGCCGTATGGCGTCTACTGGGGATGAGTTTAAATATGAAACAAACATGATTTTGGACCTGTAATCTGTATTCCGTTAAGAATGCTGAACTTGGTTTTAGCCTCAATATGTAGGGGAATTATAGCGGGATGGAGGTTTACCCTCTCTTTCCCTTAAAAAATATGATCTTGGATAATAGACGAATAACTTCGAAATGTCTTGTGTAGAAATTGCCTTTTTTTAAATTTCTTTCTGAATACTTACTTCTGTTTTCTTTTTTTGATCCCTCGCTAAAGCTTCGGGCTTGGAAGGATGTGTATCAGGATTAAAACAATAATTGTGATAGTGGATAAAATATTAGTTTTTGAACGGTCCTACTAAAACCTACAAACCGTCCAAGCCCGAAGCTTTAGCGAGGGATATCGATGGGCTTAAAATTCGAGTTCGTTATGGATTTAGGACCAGTGTGAAGTCTCATTCTGGTGTTCATTAGCGGTCACTTGCTCTCCTCAATGCTGACCCTCGTTGACACATCGGGCTTGAAATTAAATGAAGTTTAACTTGATCTTCATCCAATAATATCGAAAGGGATATACTTTCATTAACTTTCATTCCCACAATCATGGTTAATTCCTTTCAGCAGTAAAATCCTCGATAAGACTTCGACCGAGAATGCCGAAAAGATGAGATGTGAAACTACGTATCCTTCATTTCTCAGATCTGCATCTCGAGACCTCTTTCGCTTGGATGGGGAGTAGAGCAATGGTTGCGCGGAAACGCCGCCGAGCTCAACGATCTTGTTTAGAGTCGATCATCAAGTTAGCGGAAGATCTCGAGGTCGATGCGATCACTTGCGGGGGAGATTTGTTCGAGTTAGAGAAACAATCTCCTCAAACCGGACGGTTTCTTTGCGAAGTGTTCGAGTCGATTCATCCCTGCCCGATTTTTATCGCGCCTGGGAATCACGATTGGTTGTCTCCAGAGAGTCTTTATCGGCAGGTCGATTGGAGCCCCAACGTTCATATTTTTAACTCTTCGAGATTAGAGCCCGTTCCCATCAAAGACGGTTTCACGCTTTGGGGAGCTGCACATATGGGGCCTGCTCGAACCGAGAATTTTTTGCGGAACTTTAAAGTCCCTCAACAAGGCATTCACCTCGCCTTATTCCACGGCTCTTACATTTCAGTGGGAGCGGGTCAAGCTGAGCGAGAACACCTTCACGCCCCTTTTCGTTTTGAAGACTTAGAGGACTCCGGACTCAGTCACGCTTTGCTCGGGCACTATCACGCTCCTCAACTCAAAGAACTCTATACTTATCCCGGAAATCCCGAGCCGCTTTCTTTCGGAGAAGAAGGAACGCGTGGAGCAGTTCTCTTTGAAATTGATGATGCTCAGAATATTCGAACCGAACACTATCGAGTTTCTTCAACGGAACTTCATGACTTGAAACTCAATCTTTCAGGTCACCATCATCTACACTCATTAGAAGAAGAGATTCGAGCTTTACTCAATGACCATCCAGGTTGGGTACGAATCACCCTTTGGGGAGAACAGGATCCAAATCTTTGTTTTTCTCTGCGAGATTTTTCAAACCTGAGTGAAGAGTACGGCTCTTTCAAGATCGAACTCGGGGATATCGTTCCCGCAATCGATTTAGAGGTTGTTGCTAACGAAAATACCGTAAGAGGTCATTTTGTAAGAGAGGTTCAATGTTCTGATTTAAGCGAAGAGCGAAAGCTTGAAGTTTTATCGATGGGATTGAAGGCCTTAGCGGGTCGAGTTGAGCTTGAGGTCGGTGAACTATGAAGTACCTTTCTCTTCAGGCTCAGTCCTTTGGATCATTGAATGATCGAGAGATGGTTTTTACCCCAGGCCTCAACATCATCTTTGGTCCCAATGAAGCGGGTAAATCAACTTGGCACGCAGCTCTCTACCTCAGTTTGTGTGGAGTGAAACGAGGTCGGGGAACGACGAAAGAGCAACGTGAATTTCTCGATCGATACCGACCGTGGGGGAGTGAGGAGTACAAACTTCGACTTTTGATCGAACTTGAAGATGGACGTCAAGTTGAAATCGATCAAGATCTCAGGGGGAAAGTTGACTGCAAAGCAACGGAGCTCACCCTCGGAAAAGATGTGACGGGGGAGATCATCCACGAGGGGAGTCCCGATGGAGCGTTGTGGCTCAATTTGAACCGACAAACGTTTCTCGCGACAGCTTGTGTCAAGCAAGGAGAGCTTTTAGAAGTTTTACTTCACGCTGATTCCCTCCAAGAAAAGTTGCAAAAATCAGCGGATGGAATCGGAGGAGATTTTACCGTTAAGAGTGCTCTCGACCTTCTCGATCGATTTCAAAAAGAACAGATTGGAAAATCTAATTCTAAAGGTGAGCGCCCTCTTTCAGTTGCAACTCGAGAACTTAAAGCGGCTCAAAAACAAAAAGTAGAATTAGAGCAAGCCTATTCATCGCATCAAGAATTGTTGGATGAGATTGAAGGCTTGAGAGTAAAAGAATTTGATGGGCAAACCCAATTGCGAAAGCTTAAAGGCGCACTCAATTGGAAAACTGCTGAAAGTCACCGTGAAGAGTTTGAGCAGGCCTCCCATCTTCAAACAAAACTGAAGGATCTCGGATTTGATTCCGCTCGAGAAGAGGATAGGAAAAAACTACTGCGTAGTGTTTCTTCTTGTTTAGAGCTCTGGGAAACCTGTCCTGGCGAACCGGATCTGTCAGGTCCTTCTGCAGGTGAAATTCGATGGGAAATTGAGAACCTCGCCCCTTCACCTTCGATGGAGCCCCGTTCAGAATCCGAGATCATCGACACCCATCGTGCCTTTACTCAATCCTGTGAAGCTTTGGATTCACATTCGGATGTGCATCCTCGACAAAACAATATCCAGAAGGTGGTTAAACTGATCGCCTTCAGTTCAGCTATTTTATTAGCGGGTGCTGTTACTGTTCCTAAGAGCTGGGAAGGGATCGATCTTTCGCTTGCCCTAGTCGGTGGGGTAGGGGCACTGTTGGGTTTGGTGATGTCGATCGGTGAGACTCTAAGAATGCGTGTTCAACTGCGGCTTTGGCAGAAGACTCATGCTCAATTAGAAGCCGAAGTCGAAAGATTCGGATTCGAGCTCTTCCGTAGATTGAAAGGCCAAGAAGTTTTTCCCTTCGATGATTCGGATGAAAGTTATTCTAAAGAAGAGCTCGAGCGAGCTTTTCAACTTTACCGCGCGCAATTGAATCAAGGACCTACTCGACAAAGTCTTCAGCTCATTCGAAAGCAACTCGTCGAACAATTAAAAGTTCGGGAGGAGTTAGAAAAATCACAGCGACAGATTCGAGAGAAGAAAAAGAAGATTCGAAAGCGCTTGCAAGAACTTGGAGAAGGGCTGGGATTTGAAACTCTCGATGAAGATTATTTGGTTCAAAATCTTCGTGATTGGCTCTTCGAGCAAGATCGCCAAAAGGATTCGATAGAAGTCACTTCAAATCTCGAAAAGCAGTTGCAGCAAATATTGAAAGGGCGTTCACTCGGTGATCTGCACGAAGAGGTCGAGGATACATTAGCGAGTGTTCAGGCTGCACTTGAAGAATTCGAGGTGCAAGAGATTCGCGAGATCGCTCAACGACCTGATTTAGAACTCGATCACCTGCAAGAGTTGCAAGATGATGTCCGCAGCATTACGCAAGATCTTGCCAGCAAATTGGGGCAACTCCAAGAACGCGAAATCCATTTGGGCTCAAAAGTGGACGTTGAGGAAGCTATCGAGAGAGCTCAAAGGAAGATCGATCGATTGTTATATGTTGATGAAACAGTGGAGCTCACTCGTAAATTCTTAACGAAGGCCCGAGATGGCGTCCATCGTGAAGTGGCCCCTCTGCTTGCTGAATCGGTTGAAGGTCAGATTTCTAAAGTGACTTCGGGTGCGTACGAAGAGATTCGAGTTGATCCTGAAAATTTAAAAGTAAGAGTACGATCAAAGTTGGGGAATTGGGTGGAGGCTACCCAGCTTTCTCGAGGAACAACTGAGCAGATCTATTTATTGTTGAGAGCGTCTTTAGCGCAACTTCTCACTGGAGAAGGAGAGGTTACACCTCTTTTGTTAGATGAGGTGACAGTTCATTTTGATGAAGAGAGAAAACTAAAGATTCTTGAAACGCTTAAAGCGATTTCAAAGAATCAACAAGTCATCTTATTTACTCAAGAACCCGCTATTCTTCGATGGGCCCAAGCTCACCTCGACGAAGATCGAGACCAGCTCACTTGTTTAGGGCATTATAAATCCTCGGAAGTCGAAGCGGAGGATTCAATTCATTCGGAATTCGAATCTCATCAAAGTTGATCGTGGAATCAGTTCGGCCGCGAACGTAGGGGCGGGCTATACCAAAGACCCAGGAAGACTTGCCGGAACGGTTGAAGCTATCTCCGAAGGAGCATGCTTCAACTTAAATAAACTAGGGAGCGGCCTTCGTAATGAATAAATGATTTTCTAAAACTTTTCTTTTAAGAGTAAAGAGACCATGGTCGTTCGTTGAATTGTAAACAGCCACTAATTTTTCGGGAGCTCGCGAGTGCGTGACCTTCCCTCGATATTCATACTTGCCTCCTGCGAGAATTCCTAAATCAGCTCCTCCCGAGCAGTGTAAGACTTTCTTCACTTTTTTAAACTTTAGAGGCACTTGGTACTCAAAGGTGAACGCATTCCCCCAGTTGGCTTTAAAACGCGCGGTATAAGTATCTTTGGCGTTCTTGTCTCGGGTGAGGATCATTCGGAGGCGGCCATGGTGGCCATTGGCGTTACTTCTCCACTCACCATCATAACAACCTACAAGAGAAGGAGGGACGGAAGCTTGTGCTTGATGAGTTTGAATCGCGTTCCAGTCACGCTCGAAGCTTGAGCATGAGACTAAGCTTAATGAAATGAAGCCGAGTATTAAGAGTTTGATTTGCGCCGAAGACATGATTTCAATGTGAACAAGTGGTGGGGTCAAGTGACCCGAAAATGATGAAGCTAAACTTTCATCATCTTACTTCAAGGCATTACTTTTTTGTTGGCGAAAGTGAAATTGGATTAAAACAGGATTATCGCTACTAAAGGATCAAATTCGTTTTAATTGGAATTTCGCCTGTAGCGCCTGGGCTTGCCCCAGGCCTTTATCTTGAAAGTGTTGACCCGTCCTTAAAAGATGCACCGCCTCTTTTAAGGACGGGCCACCCACAAGGGGTGGCGCTACAGGGTTTAGTAGCCTTAAGAATCCATTATGCAACTCGAACTGGGATACTCTAAACAATCTAAAACTTCGCCTCGTCGCTCCGGAGTGGGGTCTTCGCCGCAAGTTCCATTATTGGGAGGCATCGGAGCTTGAGTACCTAAAAATTGATGAGATAAGTTGGCGATGGGGTCGGTGAGTTCTATTTTTCCGTTGTCATCAAAATCTAAAGTGTCCATGCATTTGATTTCGACTCCACCTAAGAATTGAAAGGTGAGATTGAGAATGGGGTCGGTCACTTCGAGCAGACCATTCGCATCGGAATCGCCGCGGTTAAAAGTGGGATCTCCCGGGCGAGTGACCTCTTCAGGATCTCCAGGGGCTTCGTCTCCTCTTTTCCAAGTTCCTTCGGGATCGCCTAATTCTTCTCCGTTGGTTCGACCATCACCATCGGAATCTAACATGGCCAGTTCAGGTCCCCAAAAATCACTACACCCTACTTCTAATTCTTCGATGGCTATACCGAAGGCGTTTCTGGCATCGCCACCACTCGCCGATTCATGACAATTTAAACAGCGGTTGATGTTTCCATTTGGAATCAGGCCGGGCCGACAACCGAAAGCATCCAGATTTTGTTCGTGATCGGTGATGATGAGCGAAGCTGAAAAGATAGAACTTAAGAGTAGGGCGCCGAGGCCGAGTTTGTAATTTGATAACATTTTCTTGATAGAGTGGATGAAAATTTAAGGAGCATCACATCAGTAGGCAAACGAACTCAGAGAGCTTAAGCAGCTCTAGAAGACAATCGTAACTTTGGAGTTCGGCAGCGAAGTGACAGTTCCAACCGGAGAATAGACCTGGCCTATAGTTGTAGAATGACCCAATTTAATGAAGAAACGAATGAAGATAAGTTCGTCGGGACCCAAAACGAAATTCACTTGAAGTGAGTTCCGAAGATCGATTCTAAAGATCTAATTTAGCATCTCCCGTGGAGTTCACAAAAGGTCAAGAATAGTATCAATTGAGTCCCTCGCTACGAAAAAGTCTTAAATTTGTCGGTTGATGCCATTCTTCATATATGCATAACTTGTTGTAGTTTAGAATCTTACTGTGGGAGTTCGGTTTTCGCTCAACATTTTAAACTCTAATCCTGTTTGGATTAGAATCAGTTTAGGCTTTGGAAAGTAGAGAGATCTGATATTTAACCTTCGCGGTAATTATGGATCTAAGAGCGAAAATGATGTATCGATCCAAGAATTCCGCAACAATTAAGAACATTAGAGGGTCTTTGAGTTAGTTCCTTCGGCCTCCTCCCATTTTGTTTCCCTGATTGCTCAGGTGGTTTTGAGCGAAAAGGATAAAGACGAGTTATTTTCGGAAAGTTTAGATGTCTAAATCCGCTTGGTTCCTTGCAGTTTGTTTTGTCGTTCTTTTAGTTTGTAGCGGAATTCTGTTCGACTCGCTCACGGATTTTACGGAGTCGAAGCCCCTTAGCCCGAAACGAAGGCGGCATGCCTCGTCTATATCCAAGTTCGAAACTCATCCCGAAAACTACAACCCAAATTCCACCTCCGAGGATTCCCAGGATCCTCCGGATCAAAAGAGCGAACCTCGAGAATTAGCTATTCAAGGGCGAGTTGTCGGCCCTGATATGAAACCTCTAAATGGAGCCAAACTTGTCTTGGCACCCTCTGAAGAAGAAAAAGAATCAGCTTCTATCGCAGGGCTGGGTTCGTTCAACTTTTCCTCAGCCTTGAGGCAGGGGACTTCTGCTCTTCAATTAGAAATGAACGGTGCTCCCCGTTCTTATTGGCCCCAGGTTGTCGTGGGGGACCTTAAACAATCTCCTTACGATCCAAGTCGCTTGGTCTACGCTTGGGATATTCATTGGAGCCTGACAATTTGCAATGAAGATGCCTTAAAGCGAAGAGTCCAAGTTGCTTCTACTTCAGATGAAAACCCTGAAGAGGGGGGAGAAAGTTCTATATCTTCAACGACGCGCGAAATTCCAAATTCAAATTTACCCAAACTAAATTATTTAAATTCTCAATCCTTGTCGGCAGGGAAGTACCTTTCGATCGATAGTGTGCTCGTAGAAGATTGGGGAGCCTCCGGAGTGGCTCATATTGAAGGTCGTTCTCTTTTACCCGATGGCTTGCATGTCTATTCGGCGATTTATTTTTTAGAAGATCGCCTTATAGCCAGTTTAGAGCCCGGTGAAATTCAGGGTGGTCGTTACCGAGTGGCGATTCCTTTTCCTGAGGAATTTCATCTCTATTCGAATGTCTATCAAGTGAGAGTTTCTTTCAGTCCCCATCAGGAGGACCTCGACCTACTGGAAGAGGTTAAGAAAAAAGATAAGAAGATCGACTGGGAAGCGTTAGAGCGCAAGCCTTACGAAGCGAGGGCCTTGTTCGGAGTGGGGACACCGCAGGAAGAGCATGACGATGACTTAAAGGTTGCGGCTTATTATCGCCAAGTACTCGACGAGGTGGGGGCGCTGAGGAAAGTCTTCTTCAGTCGCTACGGTGAAACTAGGAAGTTATCTAAAGGCTGGAATCCCCAGCTCAAGAAGCTCGCCCTGGAGAGTACCGGCTTGGGTCCGCAAGGGCTGTCGATCGGAGAGGAGGGAGGATTTGACGAAGCCGATTGGAGAAAGTTTGTAGATGAATTTTGGAGACCCAAAGTTAAGACGCTTCTCGATCGTCACGCCAGAATCACAATGGAAAAATTTCCGCGAGCGACGGGGCGGTTTAACAGATTATTGAATGGCTTAATCGAGTTGAGTTGTCTTTACTCCCAAGACCTTTACCAAAAGTACAATTTAGAAAAGCATGCTTCGGATTTTCCCAACCCCACAAACTCATTGGATGTAGGTCTATCGTTTTTAAGTAAGCTAATCGGAGACGATATCGTTTTTCTCTCTGACTATACCGACATAAAAACTTTGCCTCGTCATCTACACCCTGGGTGGCGAAAAGGAGGAACTCCAGAGGATCAAACGAATAAAAAGAAGAAGGGGATGTTCCGATAAAAGATTTCCGCTGAGTAGAGGTCATTACAACCTTTAGTGAGTCGCGGTTACTTCTTCTCTTTGTTTTCTTTTCCCTTTTTGTCTTTATTGCTGGGATCCGAATCTTTTTTCTTGGCGGGTAGATCTAATGAAACGACCAGTGGGGGAGTCTTCTTGGTTGGATTGATTTGTTTGTATTGATAGAGCTTCCCTTTTTTGTCGATCCAGATTTCTCCGTAGAGTTGAGTGTTCGCCGATTTAAATTTGTAGTGCGTTAATTCAATGGTTTTCCCCGCTCTGAGGTGCTCGACGGTTCCTACTTTAGTGAAGGTCACATCGTAGGTTCGATCAAAATAAGGGTAGATGATCTTCTTTGCTCTCTTTTCTTCAATGGGCAAGAGCATCGGGGAAAACAGGGCCCAAAATTCCATACACTGGGGATACATAACCAAAGATTTCGTATTGAACGGAATTTTATAGCGGATCGTGTTGTCTTTATCGTGATTGCTGATGGCTTCCACGACGAGGAAATTGCCGTCGACGAAGGAGGTGTCTTCCGTGTGGGAGGTGGTATCTTGAATGCCCAGCATGTCGGTCGTGCCTTCACTTCGGCGTAATATCCAGTTTTCGTCGATTTCGTAAGTACGTTTTGTTTTTAAGTTGGTGATGTTGTGGCTGAAAGTATTGGTCGCTTCGACTTTGAACCACTTTTCTTTTTTGGGGTGTTTTTTGATCGTGAAGGTCGTCGTTCCTGATCGTTGACGTCCGGTAAACCAGAGATAACGATACGTTTCACCCACCTTCCAGCGATGGCGCGGTATTTTTTTCGACTCAGCATTCGATTCAGAATCTTGAGTGCTTTTCTTTTTTGTCTCTTCCTTTGGGCGATCATCAGCAGATACGAAGGCCATCGAAAAAGCGACGAGTAGGGCGATGAGGGTGAATAAGGATTTCATTTTTTATTCTTAAAAGAAAAAATTTTCTAGAAACTTTTATGTTCGAGCGTCGTCATGTTTAGAAGAAGCGAATGAGTTTTGAAACTCACTCATTCACCTATTTTGTTCGAACGCTTTGTTCGAACGCTTTGTTTGAGCGCTTTGTTTGACTGACTCTATTTGGCTTTGCTCTTTTCAGCTTACTCTTTTTAAGAAGGCTTCGTCACGGTTCTGTCAGGGACTTATATATCAGAGACTCAGGTATCAGAGACTCAGATATTTGGGCCTGAGGGCGCACCACCGTGAATCATTGTCCAAGAGAGCGTCGCAGAACTTAGGCAGAGAGTTCAACCTGTATTTGAACCAGAATTTCATTCTGGAGGCTAAATTCAGTCTCTGAAAACTTTTTTGCCTAATGAACTGACGTTATATGAGCAAGAATCTTGCCGGTTTTTCAGATGTCTTTTCAAATGCCGGCCTAAATTCAACTCTGGGTGAACCACCAGAAGCTCAACGATGAGTGGCTAAGGCGAAGACTTATTAAATAGCGTTTATTTTACGGTTTTTGACTCCCAGCTTATTAGTTCGGAGGAATTTCAGACGATCTCTGATCCTCCCAGGTGTGTCAAAAATAACCATCTTTACATTTTAAAGGTGTTAAGGGCCCTTTACTGACTCTTCAAGAGCTTTTTAAGTTCGCCACACTTGTGAGTTAGAAAAAGGGCAAAAGCGTTCCAAGAAGTGCTTATTTCTTAGACTTAGGGGATTTCTTTCGGCCGAAATCACCAAATGTCAGAAATAAAGCGGATGGAACAGGATTTGCGAAATAAACCCTAAGGGATTTATTTATTTTGAAGGTTACTAAAGCTGACTGAGTAGCAACCCTGCAACCAATTCTGCAACGTTGCAAGACCAACTCGGTCAAATCTTAATTGAGCCGAGCCATTTCGATTCCTGAAACCTTGTCATTTGATGAGGCGAACTCACCGAGCCCAAACTCACCGGGGCTGGTGAGAATCACTTCACCAGGGCCAAGGTCAGACAGTCTGCCAGGAGGCTCAGCCGATTGAGTTTATTAATTCTTTGAAACTGTCAGCGCGGTCGATTCGTTTTAGTCGTTTATGTTGAAACAAGCTCCTTTGGAGCCCGTTTCAATCGTTCTAGCAAATCGACTTAGTTCCTGTTTATTCAACTGGAACTAATTACTCGTTCCAATGAAGCAAGTTGCTTGGTTGATAAGTATTTAAAATACTCACCCTATTTTAAAAGCCTTCTCAATCAAGCGTATTAAGTGGGCTACTGGAGGTAACTATGGCCAGGAGACTCGATAAAATTGAAAAAGAGATGGGATACTGTGAGATCAAACTCGAAAAGGAGCTTCGTCTGAAGAAACAAGTCGAGTTCGTGAAAGCAGACCTGTCGACGCTCGACAGTTTATTAGGAATTCTCAAACAGTTTGAAGATCAACTTCCTCCGGATGGATTTCGTACCTTCGAAGATAAACCTACCCGCGAAGCATTTTTTGCTGGCGGGTTACTCAGCCTGACTGAAGAAAAGAAAGTACTTCTTCTTCGTGAAGCTCAAGATTTAGATCACAAGCTGAGTCATTACACGGGATTTGAAGGTAAGAAAGAGCTTCTGCAGCAAGAAAAGGATGATCTGCTTAGCGGATTTTCCCAAGAGAAGCTCCGGCAGATCCAAGAGGTAAGCTCCGAGTTTAAGAAGGTGGAGCAACAGTGGAATCAACTCACTGAAGATCTCACTAATTTAGACGATGCCATTTTCTTCCTCGGTAGAAATTTAGATTACCTTAAAAGCTGCCGCAATTTCATGATCTATACCAAAGGCAATCTAGATCTGGAAAATGGGAATCCGTGGGGAACACTAACCGACTTGTTCCGTCATTCGAGTATCGGACGAGCAGTTGAAATGGCGGATGGCGCAGACCGAAACCTAAGGACTTCCCAAAAGGAAATGGTTTGTGTGAAAGGTCATCACTTTGAACTTGATGCTTACAACGGAGTTTTAGAGGCTTTCGTTGAGGCGTTGTACGAAGATCTTTTCGAAAAGCGAAAGATCGAAAGATCGGTACTCATCATCGAGGCTGCCTTGACGAATCACCTTAAGAGATTCGATCAAATTAAAGCTTTGAGATCTGAGTACTCCGAGCGATTAGAGCAAGCAGAAAAGGCTCGAAGCCAGGTTTTCAGCAAGTTGGGAACCGGTAAGAAGGCTCGTCAAGCTGTCGCTGCTCTCTAAGCGATCTCCATTAAAACCTGACTAACTTCTCTCCTCACCCTGAGAGTTAAGACCACCACCTAAGGCTAAGCACTAGATCGGCGTTGATCTGTTGCTTAGCTTTTTTTTCTGCAATAATGGTTGTCGCTATCGGCGACTCCAGCGTGCAAGTTCGGCTGCGCCTCACGCACTTCCTAAAGTTTAGTAGTAGGCTCGCTCCGAGGCTGTGAATTTTTAGGGTAAATCAATCTTTAAGCTAAATGGCACTCCATTATCCCTCGCTAAAGCTTCGGGCTTGTGAGGTTAGTGATTTCAATCCTTATTTATAGTTAGATTGCGTGAAATCCTTTGCTACAAATTAAACATTGAAAGCGGTTCGCGCCCCTCAAGCCCGAAGCTTTAGCGAGGGATAAAAGAAACTTCATCAGTTTTGGGCTAAAAACTCACAGCCTCTCCGGGAGTCGTACGAAGCTAAACCGTTGTTCGATACAAGTGAACCCAAAGAACGGATTCGCTTATCTGGTGGGAAGTGACCCCTCGCTAGCGCTTCGGGCTAGTTAAAAAGTTGATAAACTAATTTTAGAGTCAGTGGGGCATTCAATTCCGGCTCAGGGGCTGAGCCGATTACTTTGGTGCATTAAAGGAGATTTCAAATTTATAAGAATCTTATTTAATCAACCGAATCGCCATCGGATAACGATAGGCGATGCCTTCATTGGCTTTTAAGCCGCCAATGATGACTTGAATGATTCCGAACGCGAGGAGAAAAAGTGAGATGAGGGCGACGAATAACACATAGAAGGGAGGGAAAATGAGGAGAGCGGGAAGAAAGACGATGAAGGTTGCGAAAGAATAAATCGTTAGCGAAATTTGAAAGTTGAGAGCTTCAAGAGCGCTCTGGGAAACAAAATCAGAATCATCCTTCTTAATTTGCCAAATGATAAGAGGGGCGAGGATGTTGGCAAAGGGAATGATCGGAATGACGAACGAGGCTAGGGGAGAAAGATGGGAGAGGAGAGCCCATTTACATTCATCGTCGGTCAAGCCATCTTCAGATTCAGAATCCTGATGAAAATCCTCTTTAAGGTCGCTATACGTCTGGCGATTGGGGCGCCCCTGATCAAAAAAGGCACCTTCTTCGATGATGTCTTCATCGCGCCGAGGAGAATTCATGCCGATTTCAAAACCGTCATCTACTGAAGAGTGTGGGTTCGGTTGTTTTGCGTTGACCATGAAATTCATCGGGCTGATTTTAAGATGGATGGAATGACTTTCCTTGAAGAGACCCTCTCTGAAGGACTCCAAACAGTCCGAGGATTCGATCAGAAATTTCATGAAAGATTCCATTTTCATAAAGAATTGCTATTTCCAAAGATACAGGTTTGCCTGGCTTTCTGCGACCTCACTTTTTCCAAAATTGCCAATACAGTCGGATTCTAAGTGAATTCCTAGTCCTCAATCCCGAAGTATCAGCAAAGGTGAAAGCGTAAATCGAGATTGAAGTTATCAAAGGCTGGGGCTGAGTCATCCTTACGTTAAGTAGATTCAAGCCGATTGAGTTCAACTCAACTTTTCGTCCCATCGTTCACGCTTCGGGCTAGTTAATGCGCTTACTTATTTTTGATTACACTTTGGGATAGAAATCAAAAAAATCACAACCTCGAAGCAGGCGGATACAAGGCCGAGGCTATATCTATAGATGGCGAAGAGTTTTAAGTTCTAATCTATTAGGGGTTTAGGGGGATATAGAGATGGGTGAGTTCGATTCAGCGTGAAATGAAGAGAGGATGAGGGAGGTTTGTCAGGAAGGCTGAACGCAAAGTGTACGGACTACATTGAAAGGGAATAGAGCAGGCCCTATAAGCTGAAACTTCAGTGGGTGTGTATGGAAAAAAGTTTCTCTTTTCCATTTGCGAAGACTTTGTCGGAAAATGTTTAGGTGGTGGATAGATCTCAGAACTCCTGAGACTTGTCGACTAAACTTTACTTATACGGATTAGTAATCGCTGGATTAGTTACGAGCTAGTTAATCAGGAGTTTCATTCTCCACTTTTTAAACAGAGTACATTAAACCTTTCATCCTGATGCTTCGTTTTATAGAAGGGGCATTTATGAAAAGTCCTAAATTATTTTTGTTGAGCTACGAATGATCAGTAAAAATGGGCTTGGTTTGAGGCCTTGAGGAGTGTCCAACGTACGGAAGCGAACAAGGCTTGGACAGTTTTAATTGTTGAGCTGTAAATCCTTTATGATCTTCGCCTTCTTCGCTGATTAGGCTTTGGAACAGAACTCGTTACTGCAATAATTGGTTTCAATAAGCTGAAATCTTAGCTGAGTTTTTCGGGTAAGAGTCAGATTAGAGTTAAGAGAAATCCCGTTTGGTACTAAGTCTTTGGGTGGGCGTACGCTGAACGGTAGAGTTCCGTTTGATTATTAACGGTTTTTTCATTTGAGGATTAGTTACGGTGTATGAGTCGACCTGTTGGCCGCTCTTAGCAGGTGCTGCTGCTGGAGAAGGGTCTGCAAGAACTCAATTTGTTGCTCGCTATGAAAATCTAGTGCGAGCCTTTCTGAGCTCCTATCTCGGAGGTGGAAGCTTTCACGATGAGATCGACGATCTCATCCAGGAAGTCTTCGTCGAATGCTTCCGTGGAGGAGGAGTGCTCCATCGTACTGTTCACACTCCCCCCAAAAATTTTCGCGCCTACCTTCGGGGCGTCAGTCTAAACCTTGCTCGTAAATGGATCGAGAAGCGCCGCAAAGCGAAAGAGCATATATCTGAGGGGGAAGTCTTAGAGCTTCAACACACCACTGAACAAACGGCGTCGAAAGTTTTTGATCAACTCTGGGCTGAAGGAGTGGTCACAGACGCGGCAGATTTGATGGAAAGTCGAGCTCTCAAGAAGAGTTTTGCTGCTCGAAGAAGAGTGGAATTACTGCGCCTCCGTTTTCATGTTGGCTTGCCAATTCGAAAAATTGCTCACCAATGGGAATTGCCCCCTCGAAGAGTTCATAAAGACTTTGCTACGGCGAAAGAAGAATTTCGAAAAGCATTAGCCGACGTTGTCACCGTTTATTGTCGCGGTTCCCAGTCGGATATCGATGAAGAGTGTCGGCGCGTTCTTCAGTATTTAGAACGTTCGTAGCTTGCTTTCTCCTCAACAGGCTCATCTCGCCTTGTTGAATAACATCCCAGGCTTCTTTTTCTACCAAAATTGATGTTAGAGGAGCAACATTGAGGCCTGAACATTAGAGTCCTCTCCTCTCATTCTTTTCTCGGAATGATGATGCATTCTCCTGATGATAACGAACTTTTAGAAAATGGATTAGCGTTTGCCTTCGGTTCGAATGCTAAGCCCCGTCGTGCCCATCAGGACTCCCCTCCTGTTCATTCTGCTCGCCTCGAATCTGCCCGTTATTGGGAAGAGCGTATTTCTAAAGAGATCGAACCAGTAGGTCGCTACAAGTTCTTAGGCATCCTCGGTCGAGGGGGACAAGGGATCGTATTGTTGTGTTTAGATCTAGAGTTGGGTAGAGAGGTTGCGATTAAAATTCTTAGAGAAGGTCTTCCTCTCAGTCTCAGGCAGCGATTGATCCAGGAAGCCAAGATTTATAGTAAGCTCGACCATCCCGCCATCGTTCCCATTTTTGATGCGGGGGAGCTGTTAGGGAATGCGCCTTACCTCGTCATGAAGCTGGTACGAGGAAAAACGTTTGCCCACCTCTTATCTGAAAACATAAAACATTCGGATAAACATGAACTCCTTCTCATCTTTGAGGCGACTTGCCAAGCCTTAGCGTACGCTCACGATCAAGGGGTGATTCATTGCGATCTGAAACCATCAAATATCATGGTGGGATTTTTTAGCGAAGTGAGAGTTCTAGATTGGGGTTTAGCTCAAATTCTCGATGAGCACGCCAGAAAAGAAAGAGTCGAAGGACCCACCGCAGTGAGCCCATTCGATCTCGGAGCTGGCACTCCTGGATACATGAGCCCAGAACAGGCGCGCGGCCATGCTCCCCAAACTAGTTCAGATGTATTTAGCCTAGGAGCGATCCTTTATGAAATCTTAGTTGGGGAGCCTCCTATTAAGGGCGAAGATGCTTTAAGTACACTCTCACAGTCTGTCCTTTCAGATTTAGATTCCGCGCAACAAAAATTAAAGAGTTCCAATGCTCCTAAAGAGCTCGTCCATCTCGCAGCCCGTTGCTTGCAACCCGATCCGGAACAACGTCCTCAACGGGCGAGAGAATTAGCTGAAGAGTTACGACGTTACTTCGAGGGGGTAAAGAAAAAGAGTCAAGAACGATTACTTGCTTACGAAACTGAAGACCTTCGTGATCAAGGAAGAAGAAATCTCCTTCGAGTAGCCTTCCTCTCTTGTTTGTTATTGATCGTGCTTGGAAGTGTGGTTGCCCTGTTGTACGTGCAACAAAGCGAGCGGGCTCAAAAAATCGTAGGATTTGTGGAATCAGCATTAGATTCTGCTGAGCGCACTCATGCGATGGTTACTGATGTTGAACGCTCCGATCCCCTTGATTTCAATGTTTGGAATGAATTAAACCTACAAACTCAACGGGTTATCGAAATGACCGATGACAACCTTGATGTCTCGGTATTAGAAAGAGTTGAAGGATTTGAACAAAAAGTTGATGACCTGGTTAGGCGTGTCCATCTCAACCAACGATTTGTTGATTCCTTACGGCATCTTTGGGCCTATCCGCATAGGAAGGAGCGCTTAAAAGTTAGAAATGAGCATTATGACAAAGTTTTTGAGCAGTTGCTTGGCGAAGATTGGAAGACTGAGGATCAAGAGGCCATCATCGAAAAATTAGGTGGGAAAACTGCGGCAAGAATCCTTTCAGTCGTTTTCGATGATTGGGCTCATGTTCGGAAGAAGATCGATCCTGAGGGTGATTTTCACAAGCTTTTAATTCAATTGAGTATGAAAATCGATCCTGTTCCAAATTTGATGCCCGTTCGAAGAATGATCTTGGAAGAGAAAACAAAGCTGGAAATTTATACTTCCTTGATGAAGATTCGCAACTCTTTCGAGAATGAGATCACAACGGCCCATTCATGGAGAGTTTTGGGATTGACTATTCTTCATTGTGGCTGGCTCGACGAAGCGGAAGCTGTCTATTTATCGGGTTTAAAAAAGTTTCCTAACGACTTCTTTTTAAATGTTCTTCAAGGATTGATGTGGAGAGCCCACCGCGACAAGGGTACTGACAAAGATCCTTCGGTCTATCTACCCTATATTCAAATCGCAATATCGAAAAAAACAGATGACCTTCTCCTTCTCCGCGAACTTGAAGAGATTGCTGAGAGAGAGAATAATTGAGCCCAGTAGGGTAGCAATAAAACTTTAGTTGGCTGGGTGTCTGTAAATTTATATGCACATTAAGAGATTAAAATAGGGGGTGGGTCATTGAATTTCAAAACCACCCTACGGGCTTGACGCCCGGTTGTGAGGAAGAAGCGGCGGGTCGCGGATTCCTCACGCGAGCGTTCAGCGAGCTCCTAACGTGAGGATCATGTGGGTGGGACAACGCTAATCCGCTCTAGGCTGCGGTCTTAAAGCTTATGTAAATTTAATTACACCCTGCAAACTAAAGTTTTACTGCCGCCCTTACAGGGCTCGTTCGCAACTTATTCCCTACCCAGGGCGACGCTTCGCTCTGCCCTGGGCTATGATGTTTCGGGCCATCAGCCCTTGACCGGATTGTTCTCTCAGGCGACTCAATAAGTTTAAATATCCAGCAAACTATAACTTTACTGCCGCTACTACTGGTCATGATTTCAAAAGATCCTTTCCCTGGGCGAAGCAATGCTGGGCTTTCAAACCTTAGGAACAACCGTTCCTTCAGGTGGCGATACAAAATCAAACGTAAGTAAAAACACAATTTACAATATCACCGAAAACCTAGAGTTCTTTTGCTGCTTTACATACTGCCCAGTGATGTCCGTCATGTCTTCCTGCTCCCCTTTGCCGTATCGTTTTAACCACTCTTGTGATCGATTGAAGAAGTTTCCAAATTCTTCTGGCGTCATCTCCCGAGCGAAATATTGATCCCTTCGAACGGTGTAGAGTCGACAGATAGGAGTTCCCTCTTTGATGGTGATCTCTTTTTCATCATCCGATAGTTCTAAGACACAATGCCAGGGATAAGAAGCAGGGTACCAGTCTGTGTCTAAGAGTGCACTCAAAGCTCGGTACGGGCGCTTTTGATTTGGCAGGTCACACATATAGAGGAGTTCATTTGGATCTGTTTTAATGAAGAGAAAAGTTGAGACCTTCACTTGGTTTTTAATCTCTTTATAAACATCTTTATGAATGACGTGGGGGAGGACTTGATCCTCTTCCCAAAACCAAGCATTGCGTTGAGTGATGGGGGATCCCTCGGTGGAGTCATCAGGATCGGTGGAACCAAACTCCCAATCACTTTCGATTTCAACCGGATTTGTAATTTCCCAATTCCCATCGTTATTCTTAAAGTTCATGTCGAAGGCCGCGACGATATCCCAGCCGAACGAATTGGCAGCACGGAGGGGGGGACACTCCTCGGGGGCTCCCGACAAGACCGGACCCGATTTATAGATGGGGCGAGCAGCAACCGGATTGGGGATGTCTTCTGAGAACTTAAAGAAATGCAACATGGGACGTCAGGGAATTTGAGGTTAAAGGCCGTTTGTTTAGGCCTGGAGTGGCATCACTAAAATCGCTTAAAAAAAATACGAGCACACCCGACTGGGATGTGCTCGTAAGTATATACTTTATTGCTCTATGAACGACTTTTTTAAGAAAGAAATTACTCTCAGATCAAATTTGGAGCTACCCTCTTAGCTGACGATGTCTGTGACGATGTCACCGTAAACATCCGTCAATCTAAAGTCTCTGCCGGCGTAGCGATAAGTTAACTTTTCGTGATCTAAGCCGAGTAGATGAAGAATCGTTGCGTGAAGGTCGTGAGTGTGAACTTTACCCTGGACTGCGGTATCACCAATTTCATCGGTTGCTCCGTGGCGGATACCGCCTTTGACTCCCCCTCCTGCCATCCACATCGTATAGCCACGATTATTGTGACGACGCCCATTCATTTTAGAGTCTTGAGCGGCAGGTGTCCGTCCAAATTCGCCACCCCAAACAATCAAGGTTTCATCGAGTAAGCCTCGTTGTTTGAGATCTTGAATCAATCCTGCGATGGGTTGGTCGATCGCGCTGCAGTTGCTAGAAAGTCGTTGTTGGAGATTATTGTGTTGGTCCCAACCGTTGTGGTTGAGCTGGATAAAACGAACTCCAGATTCGGCTAAACGTCGAGCAATTAAACATTGGACACCAAAATTTTGTGTGGCTCGTTCTCCGATACCATACATTTTGAGCGTCTTTTCAGTTTCGCTTTTCAAGTTCAAGGTTTCCGGTAGAGCGGCTTGCATGCGGTAAGCTAATTCATAAGAATCGATCACCGCGTCGAGCTGTGAGTTATCTCCCGATCGGTCTTTAAAATCTTGGTTTAACGACTGAAGGAAATTTAGCTGCTGACGTTGTTCCTGTCGGCTGAGGTCGCGATTCTTAAGGTTGGGAATTTCCATATTGCTGGAACCGCGGCTCGCAAGTGGCGTTCCCTGGAAAGTTGCCGGCAAGAAGGCACTACCGTAGTTTTGTGCTCCGCCAAGGCGATTGAGGGGATTCAAAGTAACAAAGCCAGGGAGGTCTTGATTCTCAGTTCCCAAGCCGTAAACCGTCCACGCACCCAGTGAGGGGCGCACAAAGTTGATGCTTCCAGTGTGGAGCATGACGGTTGCTTGAGGGTGTGCAGGATTGTCGGTGTGCATCCCGTTGAGCAAGCAAAGATCATCGGCATGTCTTGCTAAGTGAGGAAACAGTTCCGAAATCGGTAAACCACTTTGACCGTGACGGTCAAACTTCCAAGGAGATGCTAAGAGACGATTTCTTTTGCTCTCACCCGCCGTTTGGAGCTTGGGCTTGTAGTCGAAAGTGTCGACGTGAGAAGGTCCTCCTTGCATGAACAAAAAGATCACGCGCTTGGCACGAGCCTTACCGTGAGGAAGGCGAGGTGCGAGGGGGCTTCGATAATCTTTTTTTGCTTCTTCCGCGAGGAGGCCCTTAAGAGCGAGGTAACCAAATCCACAGGCGGATGACTTGAGAAGTGAGCGTCGTGACAGAATCATGGAATTGTTTTCCAAATTAATTACTAATTTAAATACCTAAACTCTGAACTGGCGAAGAGAGAGTGGATGACTCGAGACCAACTCTGCTCGAGGTTTGAATCATTTTGCTGATTGAGTTGATCCAAATATTTGATGAGTGCTTCACGTTCAGCGTTCGTGGCTTTTCTCGCAAAGATTTTACTGAAGGAGAGATCGATGGCTTTATTTTTATCATCTTTGGTGGCGCCCAAGATGATTTTAGCTGTTCGATCTGAGCATTCTTTTACGAAAGGATTATTCAACAAGAATAAGGCCTGAGTCGGAACAGTAGTAACATCGCGTTGCCCTTTGACCAAGGTCGGATCGGGGAAGTCAAAGACTTCCAAGAACTCAGGAACAAAGCTTCGTACGATGGGCAGGTAAACCGTCCGGTGGTTCGGGTTGAAGCGCAAGCTGCGGCCGCCTCTTTGGTTGGTTCCTAAGCGGATTTCGCCTCGAGGTAAATTGAGTACGGGGGAACCTTGCTTCGGAGGATCGAGGAGGATTTGTCCGCTGATGGAAAGTAAGCTGTCGCGGATAGCTTCCGCTTCTAATCGACGTTGGTTTTGTCGCCAGAGGAAGAGGTTACCGGGATCAGTCTCAGTTTGATTTCCTTTAGCAATCGATGCTAATTGGTAAGTTCGACTCAAGACGATTTGACGAATCGTTTTCTTTGTCGACCAACCATTCGAGATCAAGGTTCTCGCTAAGTAATCGAGAAGTTCAGGATGAGTAGGTTGCTCTCCTGTTTTACCAAAGTTGTCTACCGTTCGAACTAAGCCTCGGCCGAAGAGATGGTGCCAAATTCGATTCGAATAAACTCTCGCAGTGAGGGGATTTTCAGTGTCGGTTAGCCAATAAGCGAGTTCTAATCTTCCGCTCGATTCTTCGAGTTTGCTCTCTTCGATGGCGAAGTCTTCTTCTTTGAGAACGGTGGGGATGTCGCGACCTACTTTGTCGCCGAGCTTATTGGCGTCACCGCGAATGTTGATGCGGCAATCGATGGGCTGTCGACGATCTCTCAGCCCCATCGCTAACGGTCCTAAGGTTGCTGGTGAAGGTTGGAATCTTTCAAGGCGTTGTTCTAAGTTACGAATCGTCCTTCGAACCCTTCCGATTTCAGTTTGAATATCTTCAGGCCGTCTCGCGTTTTTGGGCCTTCTTCTCGAACGAGAAATAGCGAATTCCTTACGAAGTTCTCTCGTCTTTTCTTCTGCTTTCTCGAGTTGATTTTGAATGTTTCTTCTTTGGCGAGCAATCCTAGGATTGGGTTCAACTTTGGGCGCTGAATCTTTCTTCGCTTCTTCTCCTTCTTTAAGAGGAAGAGACAGAAGCAGTGAGTTCTGAAGCTTATTACCGCCGCCAGCACGGGCCCCGTAACCGAGCAAAGGTTCTGTGCTCATAAAGAAGCCGGCGAGAGCGTAGTAATCTTTCTGCGCGATGGGATCAAATTTATGGTCGTGGCAACGTGCGCAACTGATCGTCAGCCCCAGTACGGATTGACTTAAAACATCGATTTGCTCATCGATGATATCCATCATAAATTTACGACGATTACGCTCATTAAGGTCGAGGGGGCTTAGAGCTAAGAATCCAGTAGCGACAAGATTTTCAGCTTTTTCGTCCTCTTTTTCGGTCGGGAGTAAATCTCCGGCAACCTGTTCTCGAACGAACTGGTCGTACGGCTTATCTTCGTTGTAAGACTGAATGACATAATCTCGATAACGCCAAGCAAAGGGATAGGGGTAGTTTCGAGTTCGACCCGTCGATTCGGCATAACGAGCTAGGTCTAACCAATGCCTTCCCCATCGTTCACCAAATTGTTTAGAGACTAATAGCTCATCGACGATGGTTGCCAAGTTCTTTTGGCTAGAATCTTTATTGAACGATTCGATATGCTTTTTTGATGGCGGAAGGCCGGTGAGGTCAAAGCTGAGCCTACGGATGAGATCGTGAGGTTGAGCGTTCTCAAGCGGAGCTAATCCTTTTTCTTCTAATCGATTCAGAACAAACTTATCGATGGCGCTCCAGGACCATTCGTTATTTTTGGGCTGAGGGATTTCTGATCCTCTCAACTTTTTAAACGACCAAAATTCTTTTCCCTCTTCGTAGTTAATCTCACGGTGAGGAGATTTCTTAGCTGTAGAAACTCGAGGGTCAGGCGCTCCTCTTCGAATCCATTCTTTGAGGATGGCGACTTCGTTTGCCTCCAATTTATCTTTCGGAGGCATTTTAAGTTTCTTTTCTTTGTAAGAAACCGCTTTGATCAACAGGCTCTCTTCGGGTTCACCCGGAATGATGGCAGGGCCCGAATCACCGCCCATCAAAACTCCATCTCGAGTGTCAAGGCTGAGTGAACCTCGTTGTTTCCCTCGCTCTGAGTGGCACGAATAACATCTTTGAGAAAGTAATGGACGAACTTTCTTTTCAAAGAAGGCTAAGTCGGCCTGAGAGATTTTAAGAGGGGACTTCTCCTTAGCCGTCAGAGCGGAGTTCGTCGAGAAACCCAACCCAGCCAAAGCTGCGAAGATGAAGAGGATGAAATAGCGAAGGTGAACTGAAAGTTTTGTCATGAATCTTTTGGGGTTCATGGATAGGGAGACCCGATCGGATCTAAGGTCTCGGAATTGCGCGCCTAAATGGGGTGTTGCAAGAGTTCTAAATGAAGTCGGTCAGTGCACTTTAAAGTGCCCTAAAATTGAAGAACTCAGTGAACCCCATCAGTATAAATCTCTTTTCCAATAGTTGAAACACCGTTGGAGAGAGGAAGTAACGCTGGATCGGGAGGGTTCTTCAAGTCTTTATTATATAATGGCTTGTGGCGGTGGATAGGGCGGCTTTCAAGGCGATTAGGGGAGGTGTCTGATCGGATCGTCGTTATATCGAAGGGAAAAACACCCTCTCTCATTTAAACATCCGATATTTCAATTTTACTGGTCACTAAGCCACTGAATTGGAATTCAGGTCGTTTCGATTCTCAGTGAGGGCTCTCTCGTTGCCAAGTTCGTGGATGAATGTTCGTCTCAATGAGCTACTTTTTCGGCTATATGTCAATTACTACATAAAAGGTTAGTCTTTTAAACGGGTGTTTTGTCGCGCTGGATTTTCCTTAGATCATCTGATTCTAATTTCAAGACTGATTATCGGACCGGCATTGAGAAGGTAGAAGAGTCGAAGTCAATATTGTGGTTACGTGAGTTCGAAAAACACATCCAAATACATATGGATTTTAACGGTCGGGGGAGCCCTGTGTCTCTTGGGGGGAATTTGGGTTCTTACCCGTCAGTACGATGTGGGTGCCTTCTCTGTTTGGCTGGCAGCCCTTTTATTTTTTGGCCTCATTATTGAACGCATTCGTAATCGAAAGATTTTTAGAACCTTTATTAAAGAGCGCGCTGACCTTGAAGATGAACGAGATAAATTAAACAAGAGAATTCAACAAGCTTCACATGAAGCTGGGAAAGCGGAGTTTGTCACTGGAGTTCTCCATAATGTAGGTAACATTCTAACCACTTTAAATGTTACCTCTGAATTGATTGAAGAAAAATTACATCGACTTAACGTCGAGGGCGTTTCTAAGCTTCAAAGTCTTTTCCAGAAAGATTTAAATGCTACGGAAATGGTTTTGTTAAAGGATCAACGAGGAAAACTAATTCCTGAGTATTTAGGGCGCCTTGATAAGTTGCTGTTGGGTCAAAAAGAAGAATTAGTTAGTACAATTCATTCCTTAAACAAATCGATTGATCATTTAAAACAAATCGTCAGTAGCCAACAAAGAAGTGCCAAGCTTGGCGGCAGGATAGAAACTACCTTGATTGAAGAAATCATTAATGATTCCCTTCATTTAACTTCTCCCCTTTTCTCTCTTGGAGGAGTCAATTCCGAAACTCACTTGAAATTTGAAGGCGCGATTCTGACGGATCGAAGTAAGGTTGTTATGATCTTGGTGAACTTAATTCGAAACGCTTTAAGTGCGATTCGCCAACACAGCCCTAATGATCCACGCTTAACTCTTTCGGTTGAAAAAAACGATGAAGGGGGAGTTGATTTTATCGTTACGGACAATGGAGTAGGGATATCACCGGATCATCTCGTAGAGATTTTCAATTACGGTTTCACGACGAAGGAAGATGGGCACGGCTTCGGTTTACATTCCTGCGTGATTGCAGCTCAGCAGATGGGGGGAGTATTAAGAGCAAAAAGTGATGGTCTCGGACGTGGGGCCACCCTTTGTTTATCTCTTCCTGAATCGTGTTTGAATAAAGAATCCTCCCTGATTTGTTAATCGTTTTACCGATCGTAAGGATCAACATCCGATGTCGGCCCGTAGATCGAAGGTACGGGGACGTCTAACAATCTTAAATAAACGGTTAACTGTCCCCGATGATGATAGAGGTGGTTGAAAAAAACAGTCCTCAGAATCATCGCACGAGGAATCTCACTTAAGGTTTCTCCTCCCTTAGTAAATTTCCACTTCTCTAATAAGCCCTCTTCCCCCCAAGACTCAAGAGTTGTTCGGGCTTGCTCGGCGTTTTCTTCAAATGTTTTTAGGATTTGGTCTTTTGATTCGGCTTCAGGGAAATCAAAGCTCATATCTTCGTGAGCTAAGATACCGGCTTCGATGAACTTTAAAACACTCTCTAATGATTGAGCCATATGAAGAGCTAATCCACCCAGTGAAAAGGACTTTTCGTGTGGTTTCCAGGAAAGTTGGTCATCAGGAAGGGCTTGAATAAGTCTTAAAGTAGCTTTGGTTTCTTTCTTCAATTCCGCGAGTAAAAACTCAAGCATCGGGATTCCTCTTAGTCAAAATGAGAATAGAGCATCAAAATCATCGGCGAGGTGGAATCATATAGGAAAGAGAGGAAGCTTCAAGCGTTGATTCCAATTCCTTTAGGTTGAATCAATAGGAAAAAACTTTTCTTAAAGCAATCCCGGTATTGGTTCAGCGCGATAGACGGGATGCGGCCGGCCACCTACTTGATTCCAATGGGCTGAGCGAGGAATTCCTAAGGCTTCATAAATGGTGGAGGCGAAGTTCTCAGGTTTTTGTGGATCATCCTTGGGAAGGCCACCGTCTTTGTCTGAGCTTCCGATGACTGTTCCTCCTCGAACGCCTCCGCCTGCAAACCAAACGGTTTGAACGGGACCCCAATGATCTCTCCCCGGAGGATTACCCTTACCGATGCTGAAGATCCTTGGCGTTCGACCAAATTCCCCGGCCATAACGACAAGAGTGTCTTCGAGTAAGTCGGATTGAACTAAATCTTCTAGTAGAGCACTCACGGCTTGATCGGTCGGAGGAAATAAAAAATTCTTTAAGTTGTGAAATGCATTGACGTGAGTATCCCAGGTTTCGTTGTTACCTAAGTTAACTTGAACTAATCGCACTCCGGCTTCTACTAATTGACGAGCCATCAATAGCGACCAGCCAAACGAGTTCTTCCCGTACCGCTTTAATTTTTCTTCAGGTACTTTTGAAAGATCAAAGGCTTCACGCGTTTTCTGGTCGGACAAAAGATCGACGGCGAGTTGGTAATAACGTTCGTAGCCTGCCACCGATTTTTGCTTTCGAAGGTGTTCTTGTTGATTTTTGATCGAGTTCAAAACTTCGAGGCGACGCTTGAATCGATTTCGGCTCAATCCTTGGGGTAGTTCTAACTGAGGAGCTTGGAAGCCCTTTTGAGGCCGGGCTAATTTTCCCTTTTGATGATGAAAGTTGTACTCGGGAAAAGCACCGTAGGAATTTCCATCGAATCTGGAAACTTCTAAGAACCAAGGATCTGAGTGTGCTCCCATCACTCCTCCAAACTGTCCGGGGATCGTTCTTCCTGTGCGATGAATAATTTTTTCAGGCAGCGCAACGACCGGGAGCAAAGATTGTTGAGTGGCGAGTTGTTCTTTGGCGATGGAAGTGATCGAGGGCCAATCCGTGGGCTTAGGCTTGTTGAGGTTGAAGCCGGGAGGAAGATCACTTCGCCCGGAGAGCATCACCATATGACCCTGCGAGTGCTCATTGAAAGGATGCGTGAGTGAACGGCAAATGGCCCAGTGGTTACTCTGTTGAGCTAACAGGGGGAGGTGTTCACAGATTTGAATTCCATCGGTTTTAGTTTTGATCGGCTTGAAAGGTCCACGGTATTTCGTGGAGCCCTCAGGTTTCATATCAAAGCTATCGATTTGGGAAAGCCCACCTGAAAGAAAAATGTAAATGACCGACTTAGCTTTTTTCTTTGCTGGAGGTGTCTTCGCTTCTAACAGAGATAATTGAGGGAGGCTGAGCCCTAATAAACCTACGGAGCCGGCTTGAATAACAGAACGACGTGAAAGGGGAAGCTGATGAAGCGAAGAATTCATAGCCATTTCACCGAGGTTTAGGGTGGCCTGTGAACTGAGAAGGACTCAAAATGAACCAGCGAACAATATAAAAATTTAACCGAAGATGATGCAGGGGATCAATAGTTGAATTCGGTAATTGGGGGTCCGGAAAGGATAAATCATCATCGGGTTGCGTTAATACAGGTCTGATCCTACGGTTATTCCTGTATGAAAATGAATTATAAATCTGTGGGTGAACCGGGCTGGAACATTTCGGCCATATTAGACCTGCCCTTGCTCTTGATACCCTTTTGTTTGTTCGGATATCCCTCTGATATGGATATTGTGGGGCTCACACTCTACTTACTTTGGCTTGCTGGAGCATCGATTCCGCTCATTTATCTTGCTCAGGTTGCGCGAGGACGACGTACGAAGCCCAGTTCCCCCGAAGTGGCAGTGCTCTTGTTATGGATTGTGGTTCCTTGGTTGGGGCTATTAGGATCAACTCTAGGTTTTGTGGTGATTTGGATATTGCCCATTTGTACCCTCTTTCTTTGCTACCGATTTATTCATGCAACAGGAACTTCAATTCGCTTGGGAGTTGGAGAAATTAATGACACATCTTGGACTTCATGGTTAGCGTTCTTAATTCTATTCCCCGTGTCAGCTATCATCACTTTGTTGCTAGCTCTGATTGCTTTAATCTATGGAGGGATGTCCATTCTCTATTTATTGACTGGAGGATGATTCAAGCAAAAACCTCGTCCTTTTCCCATTGTCCTATAAGGTGATTCACTGATCTTACGGAGTCAATTAATAGCTTGAGTTCTTCTCTTGCTTCTAATGAAGAATCATGAATTTCATCAAGTAATAGAGAGAATCTTTTTCCCTCTTTTAGGGAGGCAGAGATACTCAACCCGGTAACATAGCCTAGCCTTAAATTTAAAAGAATCTTAGACAGAGCATCGTTGAGGAATTGAAATTGGGTTAGGGCTTCCTTTAAGTGCGTGACATTTAAATTACATTTACTTTGGGCTTCGTATAAGCAATCAGATAACAGGTCTTTTAAATTTTCAAAAGTGTCTCCAAAAGTTTGTTTTTGCTCTTCTTCAGATAGATCGCTTTGACTCATTCCTTCTTGAAAAAATGTTTTCATTTCGAGAATGAGCAGGCAAGTCGTCACATAGAAGGAAGTGTCATGAAGCTTTTCACCCAGAAGGTTGATTTGAGTCGACAGAGTGTCGACTTCGCTCGCGATCTGATGGGCGAGTTGTGAAACTTCTACGCTTATAACTCCCAAGGCTCGCCCTTCATCGGTGAGACTTGCTGCCACTACTGAGGCGTTTGTAGACAATCTTTTGATGGTGTAACTTAAATTATTAAAGTAGACCTTACGATCTAAAATATTGTTTTTTAAATCAGTTAGTTCTTCAATTTGGTTGAACACTGAATGAAAGCTATTTGTGGGTGTTTCTATCGTTGACGTTGATTGAAGAGCTTTTGTTCTGGATCTAATTTCCTCTCTTAGAGCGAAGGCCATAAATGCTTCGTAGGATTCAAATCCTAATTCAATTAAGGCTTTAATCAGAACTTGGCTCGATTTTTCCATCGCCAACTTTGGACTTCCCTCAGTGTTGTTTTCACACTCAAGGAGTTTTTTATAAAGCGATTCAACAGTCTTAAGTAGGTCGCTCGTCGGTTTCAGTCGAATGGATAAAAAGCCGTTGTCGATCGGAAGAACTAATGCAAATACCCAGTAATACTCGCCAGTAGCCGCAAGGTTTTTGACGTAGGCGCCTACTGGTTTTCCCGATAATATGAAGTTCCACACCAGTTGAAATGCACAGCGAGGCATATCGGGGTGTCGGATAATGTTGTGTGGCTTTCCTAATAGTTGTTTAGGGCTAAATGCAGAAATCTCAATAAAGATGTCATTACATCTGGTAATCACTCCCTTTTTATCTGTCGTTGAAAAAAACAACTGAGAAGGGGTAAAAGTTCGCGATTGTTGGATGGGTTTGATGGTGAGATTTTTCATGGAAAAGATTTTGATGAGAGAAATTTCACGAAGTTATTAAAGTGATCTTCAAAGAACCAAAGCTTAAATCGGAAAAATGTTCGTCTTTCTTTAGGGTGACTCAGAGATTGAGCATGTGGTTTAAATGAGCATCTCTTTAGTGCGGCTGAAGAGGTCCGTTGATGGAATAAAGTCTAAGTTTCTCGGAGGTTTTTATCTAGGTCAAAACCCTCGCTAGCCCGGAGCTAGCGAGGGGATAGGGATTAAACGATGATTTCTATTTTTTCTTCTGAGTTCCCCGAATCTTTTCTTCAATAATAACTCCTGCTGGGGTGACCTTACTTTCATGGGGATCGACGACCGTCACATGTAAGGGATCAGCGACACACGATTCACCTGAAGAGTAATAGGGATTGATGAGAGAGTGGAGTCCTGAAAAATTTCCAGATAAGTGAGGTACGATCGGAATCACATACGTGTCACGTATTAATTGCTCATTACTAAAATAGAGATCTAAATATTCAGGGGCACGTTCCCAGTAGAGAAGGTTCTTATTATTTTGAAGTAATTTTTCCATACCTTCCTGAACGGGTTCTAATCCTGCGGGCAAGCCGATACGGAGAAGAATTTGTGAGGAAGAAGTTTCTTTTCTCTGACGAATAGTGACTTTAAGTTCTGAAGGGACCTCCCGAGTGAGTACCTTCGGTAGATAGTGACTCAATTTGAATTTTGGATTTTTGTTTTTGGGCAATGCATGTTCAGGAATGTCGTAGGACATGCCCATTCTGTAATTGAATCTTTCCTTTCCTTCGACCGCTAAGTTGAGCTCGACTGAGTCCCCGGCTTGAGCAGAGTGTAGTTTTTCAAAGGATAACCGTTCTCGAAATCCCATAGGAACTTTCTTTTGTTGAACGCGACCTAGAGAGGGATTGAATTTTACGAAGAAATTCTTCCCTCGAAGAGAGGGTGCAGGAGGTGCTTTGGCGAAGGCTCTCATGACTAAGGACCGAGTATTCGTTGCCCACGATCTTCTCCAATCTTGAATAAGTTTGTCTGTAAGGGAATTCGCCTCTTGAATCCTCCCGGCTTGAATCAAGGCCGTTGTCGTCAATGCGGTGATTGAAATTCGGGATTGGTTTCCGTATTCGCCGAAGATACCTGAGGAGCGATTCAATCCAATATCTCCTTTGTTGATGAGGGACAGAAGTCTTTCTAAATGTCCATTTACTTTTTTATCCCATTTTTCGGGATCGATATCTTTTTTATCAATGCCCTCCGGCCAGTTGGTCATACAGTCGGCGACCAAGGCTAATTGGTAGTAATCCCAGGTTTTGTAATTCATGAAATCCTTGGCTGATAACCAAATCCTACCGGTGTCTTGAAGGCTTCGACTCAAGTAGAGTTTTTCTAAGTTACCGATGCTTTTCTGTTTTTTCTTCAACCAAGAAAGTGCTCGTTCAAGCTTTGATTTGCCTAAACCTTCAAACAATCGATCGTAGAGTGCTAAATGTCGAACAGCGACTAAAGTGGGTCGAATGCTTGGCTCTCTGTTATCAAACATTTTGTAAGCACCTGTTTTGACATCGTAATAACGATCAAATTTTTTGAAGCCTTCCATCAAATACTTCTTGGCAGTTTGTAAGTTTTGAATGGGAAACTTAGCTCTTCTTAGATTGTCGAGGAGCATCAAGTTCACAATGTTGATGGAGGTAAATTGTTCGAAGCAACCGTAAGGAGGTTGGAACTGGTTTTGAAAGCTCTCGAACGAAAATTCATTTAATGAATGCCCTGGAGTTACGTGAGCGTAAACTTTAAGAGTCCCGGGAATCACATCTTTTGGTACTTGAGCTTTGAAGTCAATTGAGGCCTGGTTGCGGCCCACGATGGTTTTGTGTTGAGTGTAGGTTTGTGCATTAACTTTGTAGGGGTGTTTTCTTACTTCTCGATAATTTCCCTGTTTGATCATGGTTCGAAAATGACTGAGCGGAGTTTTTTCGATAACCTCAAATTTAAATTTTTGAAAGCGAGAGTCCTTTTTAGGGTCTAACTTTACTTTTGTTCTAAGGAGAGGTTTGAGTTGCTTTCCCGTTTCAACGGTAAGGTAAAGGGGTTTCTTACTGAGAGTTTCGGTGTTCACTTCAACCCAAAGCTCAAAAACATCTCCGACTTTGAAATGTTTGGGTTTATAAAACTTTGATCTAAAGGTTGGTGAAATTTTTAACTCTTCCCGACGAGCGATGGGTGAACCATCCGATGAAAATCCTTGAGCTTCCCAATTTAAATCACCCATCAAATCGTTGGTCGAAATTTTGATGGTTGCTACTCCTCGATGATTTGTTTCTAAAAGATCGTTCCAGTAGAGGGTGGATCGGGTGTCGATTTTACTCGAGCTGACTCGTGATTTCTGTGGAGGTTTTTTTGACACCCGGTTGAGTTTTTGTGACTTCACAATCTTCTCTTTGGGAGTTGCTAACTCGAATCTGATTTCCTCTGTTGAGGGAAGCCATAATTTTGTATAGAGAGCTCTTCTGAGAAGGTTGTCGATACTTCTATCAACGACAGACGTTTTCTTGCTGGGTCTTTTAGCTACTGAGTATTTTTTAGTTGGGGGAAAACGGTAGGGGATCGTTACAAATTTTTGTGCGACAAAAGTATTGGCAGTTAACAATTGTTTGGGCTCTAGACCGCCATCGGGAATCGCGATGTCATGAAAGGCTAAACGAGCCGCAAGATCCATTTGATGGCTACCATTACGTTCATAAAAGGATTTCCATTCCGGGTGTGCGTTTGCGAATGCCAGTCGATCAACTAAATCTGGGCTGCTGGCTTCATTACCCTGAAAAATCGATAACGAAATTTTACTAGGGACGGGCATACCCCGACGAGTGGTCAGGACTTGAAACTTTGCTTGCGTGCCGGGTAATAAAGGGCCTTTGTCAAGAGGTTTGAGTTGAACTCGAACGGGTGCTTTCCCGTAGAACTCGACCAACGATCGAGCATGAATTTTTTTATTTTGCTTCAGCATGATTTCACCCATCCCCTCCAATTTAGGGCGGTTGAATTCAATTCGATTGTCTCCTTGCTTAAGGTTGCGAGTTGTCTTGGCGATGATATTTGAATTTTGAGTCAAGATGATCTCGGCATTCCCCGTAGATGATTTAGATCCCACAAAGACGAACGCGGTAATTTTATATTTACTGGGAATAATTTTGAGGGAATAGGGTCTCTTCTTATGAAAAGGGACTTCAAAATTCGATTTCACATCTTTAGGTAAATCGATGACTCCAAAGTAAGAGCTCTTTTCATCTGGAGTAAACTCAACCGTGGTGAGGCCACGGTGATCAGTGGTAAAGGAGGTGATGGTCTCCCCTCGGTCGTCGATGATTCTTCCCGCGCTTTGTGCGGGTGCATTATTTAAGTTTCGAGCGTAGATCGCTAACCTTTGACTAAAGTTGGGGATCAAGTTTCCTCCTTCAGGATGAAAACTTAGATCGGCGACGGAAGCGGAAATCGGGATTTCAATCGACACCGCCTCTCGTTGTTTTTTAGAGATAACCGCAACTGCTAATTTTCCATTGTCGATAGTCGATTCTGGAATTTTGAATTTGATGAAGGACATTCCTTTCAAATCCGTTTCGATCGATTTCTCACGAATGTTTTCACCAGAGAATGATGCTAAGTATTCAACTCTCGATTGAGTTAATAGATTGCCTTCTAAATCTCTGGCTTTTAACAAAGCAGTGACGATGTCTCCAGGGTAGTAAACGGGCTCTAAAAGGGTAACTTCGATGTCTAACTTCGGGGTTTTTAAGAGATGAAAGTTAAGAGGAAGGCGGTGAAGAGTTTTTCCTTGTTGGATAAGCTCTAAGCGGTGCTGACCTCCACCCCATTCAGGGTTCAGAAAAAACTTACCGCTATAAATCTTTGTTGTGAGAGTTGGTTTAAGAGTTTCGGAATAGACTTCAGTATTTTTCGAGTCAAATAAGGTGAGCTTAAGGTTTGTTGAGCGGGGAGCTTTAAAATCGGGCGGGCTGTGAATTCTATACCAGAGGGTTTCCCCTAACTGATATTTAGGCTTATCGGTTTGAATATGAAAAAAGGATTCAGAAGCCTTAACTTGAATGGAAGAAAGGGTGGCTACAAATAAACATACGGTTAAAAATGAAAATCGGAATCCCATCAGCCTCACCTTCGGTAAAATGTGAGCTTGAGATTGGATTTTTTTGGGCTTGTAGGAAGTGGGTCATACTTTAAGTGACGATTGTCACGGAATTTTCATCCGAGCCAAATTCTTAGGCCGAACCCATATTCGCCAGAATTTGGACGCGAAAAACTTTAAAGCCCCTCTCCTCCAATCTCTTTCGAGATTGGCTACATAAACGTATAACAATTCGCATCTTCCTCCTCCTTCACATTTTTTTCACAAAAATTGACGTACTCTCTGGACCTTGATCGCATCGAGTAATGGGTTTCCAATGACCGTGCGATTGTGAGTACAATCTATCCGTCTATTACTCATTTCAATTTACGTCGTAAACCTTGGAGTCGAACATGACCTTACAAAATCGCCGAAAGTTCATAAAAGATGTTGGGCAGGGGATGCTTTTTGCTGGTTTGGGGAGCAGCCTCGCTTCTGATTTAGGTTTCTCGACGGCATTCGCTGAAGATGGTGAAACTTCCATCTCTCTCGGGGGATATACCCAGCTAGTTGAGTTGATGCGAAATACTCCACCCGAAAAGTTGCAACCTCTTTTGGCGAAAAAGTATCTCTCCGGTAAAGCAGATCTCAAGCAAATCACTGCAGCTGGAGCCTTAGCCAATGCCATTTCATTTGGCGGCCGAGATTATGTTGGATTTCACACTGCCATGGCGATGAATCCAGCGCTGGGAATGAGTGACAAGCTTTCTAAAGGTCGGAAAGCACTTCCCATATTAAAAGTGATTTATCGAAATTCACAACAGATCCAAAAAATCGGTGGCTCAAATAAAGATGCCCTCCGGGCCTTAGATCAAAAAGAGTTCGAAAAAGAACTTTCAAATCAAGAGCTCGGAATCAAGATCAGAAACGCTTGTAGAAATGTAAACGCTGAGTTAGGTGAGCAACTTTTGGCGACGGTGGGCAACTCTCCACTTCAAGCCTTTAACGCGCTTCAACCAGCGATGCAAGATGACATCAATGTTCACCGATTCGTATTTGCCCATCGAACTTATGGTTTGATCGATTTAGTCGGTAAGGACCATGCTTACACCCTCCTTCGTCAGTGTGTTCAATTCTGCACGAATCACGAGCAAAATCGCGTTCGACGAAAATTTAAAGAGCCAGAAATTCGGAAGTTGATGCCGAAGCTGGTCGATCAATACAAGTTGGATGGTAAAAAGTTCGGAAAGAAAGATCCGGGTGATGCCTATGTCGATAAACTGAGTGTCGACATCTATAACGGCCCCAACGATAAAGCCGCTGAACTCGTAGCTGCTGCATTAAGTGAAGGTATCGATCCTGAAGTCGTAGGAGAGGCGATTTCATTAGCTTCCAACTTACTTGTTCTTCGACAAGGCGCGAATATCAAGCGTACTCATGGTGATTCCGTTGGAGTTCACTCTTCTGATGCTACGAATGCTTGGAGGAACATGGCTCGCTACGCCAACACTTATAATGCGATGACAGGGTTGATCGTTGCAGCGTATCACGCATGTCGAAATAGACGCGGACGCAATAGAGCCTTTACTTCAGAAGCCTATCCTTGGAAGAACCACTTAGCTTCCGTAACTGTGAAAGATCAAAAAGGATTACTCCGAGAAGCGGAGGCGGCCATTCGATCGAATGATCAGGGCAAAGCAACAGCAGTAGCTCAAATTTACGGTGAACAAAATTATGCCGTCGGTCCTTTCCTCGACCTCATGTTGAGTTATGCGATTAGTGAAGATGGCCGTCTTCACGGTGAGAAGTATTTCCACACTGTTTGCGAAGAATTCAAAACGATTCGGCCCGCCTTCCGTTGGCGTCAAATTGTGGGCTTGGCGAGAGTCACCGCCAGTGCTTACGGCTACAACCGTGAAGATAAGCACGGTTTCAGAGCTGCAGGTTACGAGGAAGCTTGTAAGTTGTTGGGGGTCGAGGCTTAGCTAATTAGTTTCTGTTGAAAATAGGTCGTTCCGACCTACTTTCAAACGCTCCAAGCAGTTCTTCGAACTGCGTCGCTCCACTAAAAATAGGCTAAAAG
>JANQLS010000118.1 GCA_028280485.1 Planctomycetota bacterium | reverse complement strand
AGTTCCTGTTGATTAAACAGGAACTAAGCCGAGTTGGGATCAACTCGGCCGCGGACATTGGCTCGCAGAGCCTATGTTCAGCGGAGTGAAAGCAAATCTGTGAATTGCTGAAACGGTTGAATCCGGCTCCGCAGGAGCAAGATTCAACAGAAACTAATTACCTTCGCGCTTAAACTCGGAGCTTCGCAGTCGGCCGCCATTAGCAAAACCGATACCTGTCGTCAGTACCCCTTCTTTCGAAAGCTCGTAAACGATGCGCTGAGGGAAATCGTGACGAGGATTTAAGAATACTGCGCGATTCTTTTTAAGTTCGGTAAGAACGAACTCGGTAGGGGATTTACCGCCGGGTTGTGCGATATAGACGAGCCCACCATCACGTTCGACGATGCGTAAGAATTCGAAACCGGTCATCTTCTTTTCTTTAACTGTACGCGCCACTCCGAGCATCGCTCCGCCCTTCGGCGGACTCCATCGCTCTTCTGTCGAGGACATACGTTTCTTTCCTTCCCAGGCACCTGCTAACCACGACATGTCTGCGATCGTTGCCTTCGCTGGTTTGGGTAATTCGATGTCTTCGGGATGGCGGTAGAGCGCTACCTGTTTTTTGAACTTGTTGGAAAAGACGTAGACCAATAAGCCTTCGTCCGTGGGACGAAAGACTCTCTTGAGAATAAACACCTTTTCGTTGTCGGAAAGACGCACTCTCTCCAGGGTGTATTCAAGCCAGCCCTCTTTCTTTTTCCATACGCCAAAGTAGCGAGCGACGAAATCATCGCCTTCTTTCTTTTCGACTACCGAGCCGTCTAAAGTGATGCGTTCATCCCCCCGCGGACGAGGGTACACGACCCCATCCTTCTCGACCCTAAGTCTGAACTTCATACTCATGGGGGGACCCTGTTGCTCGACGGGGCGCCCTTTGGTGCGATCTTCGACGTATAGCCACGTGCCGCCTACTTTGCTCAGGGCGTCGTCTTTTGTTGCGTCTGTGCTTGATTCCTTAGGCGGGTCGATCGTTACGAGGATTGTGAGTGCTGTTACCAACCAAGTACTTAAGTACATAACGAAATCCCTTTTCGATTTATGGTCAATGTAGAGAAGCGGCGTAGTCTTGATTATCTACAACCATAACCGGAAAGGGATTGATTCTCACACCTGAAAATAAAACATGTCTGCAAGGAGCCCTAAAATGAAACCTGCCTGGTAAGGTTTTGTGGTAGAGAATATAATCTCAAAATCGAATGCTTTGATGTTTCTTAAATCTAGCTGGTAGGGGTGATAGATCTCAATCGATCCCGTAGGGATTAAATTAAAATGCCGTTTTTTAGGTATCACTATGAACAACGTAGTAACAGCTCTTATCTATTTTCTTGCCCTGGTCGTTCTTTCTCCCGATGGATTGGGGAGGGATGCAGAGGAGATCAAATCCGGTGGGAATTTTGACATCAAAGTAGTCAAAGACATCCCCTATTACGAGGGTAAGGATGCCGATCCAAAGAAGCATAAGCTCGACCTCTTTCTTCCTAAGGGGCACAAAGATTATCCCGTTCTTTTCTTTATCCATGGTGGCGCCTGGACGATCGGGGACCGCTGGCAGTACCGTCTAATGGGGCCGGTTTTTGCTAAGAATGGGGTGGGAACTGTTGTTATCAGTTATCGCCTAACCCCGAAGGTCAAGCATCCTGGGCACATCGAAGATGTTGCGCGGGCTTTTGCTTGGACCCATAAAAACATTGGAAAATATGGTGGTCGAGCGGATCAAATTTTTGTTACCGGTCAATCTGCTGGTGGTCACCTCGCCGCTCTTTTGGCAACGAACGAAAAATATCTTAAGGCTGAAAAATTGTCTCTTAAAGACATAAAGGGCGCGATGCCGATGAGCGGTATTTACACTTTTAAACCGGGAAGCCTGAAACGAGTGATCGGTGAGGGGAAAGAAGCTGCCAATAGTGCTTCACCCCTTAAGCACGTTAGCGGTAAGGAACCACCCTTTCTTATTTTGTATGCAGAAAAGGATTTTCGTGGTTGTGACGAAATGTCAAAGGATCTCTGTGAAGCTTTAAAGAAAAAGAAAGTCCCAGCCGAGTGTGTGGAAATCAAAGACCGAAATCACATTTCCATCATTTTCCTCATGATGTTAAGTGATGCAGATCCTGCCTCTCAAACTTTACTAAAATTTATCGCCAAACATTCCGGGTTGAAGCTAACTACGCGCAAACCCAAGATAGCAGAGGAAGTTAAAAAGGGGGCAGACCAGCTATAAAAATCACTGTATAGCAAAGCTTTGATTTCTAAATCGGACACTTTGTTTCTTCTTCGCCTTACTTGGTAAGAGATACAGGGGATACTATTAGGAGCAGAGGGTGAGGTAGATCAAAAGATAGGGAGACAAAATTGATATTTCGAATAAAAGAAGAATTCTGGAGTTGGGGCCTAATGATTAAATCAATTAACATTAAAAATTATGAATATTGAATCCAATCAAAATATCATAGCTGATGGGCCTCAGAAGCTTAAGGAGGCTATTTCCTTGAAAGTGCTTGAGGAAGTTAAGGTTGAGTATTCAAAAGAATTAAAGGAAGCCAACATTTTCACTCGGTGGTGGGTTAGGAGAAAAATTAGGAAAGAGGCATTAAGACGATCAAATAAGATGAAATCTGAGCCTCCGTCTGAGTTCACTCTCTATTTTGATTGAGAGAGTATTTGGGGATGTGGAAGAAAGGTGGGAAGTTGATGATAATAACCCTACCTATTAAAGATGTCGTAATGGCTATAATAAATATAGATTAATCACACCGATCATACTCCTCACAACTCAACTCTGCATCCGCAGAGAGTTCACCACAAGTATGGGGGCCTGGCGGTAAGATGATTTCTGTTCCAAGAAATAAATAGCCGATGGAGTAAAGGATGTCTGAGGTATCCAGCACGCCATCATCGTTGACGTCGGCAGCTGCTTCACAGCTGAGTTTAGCTTTGTCTAAAAATATTGCTCGCATGGTGTAGATGGGATCAGCAATATCCATCACTCCATCGACATTAGAATCACCGCGACGATAGGAGGGGCGTTGACATTCATCGGGGACTCCATCCTGGTTGAGATCTTCTGAATCTCCTCTTTCGATTTCCTCCGCGTCATCGAACAGATTCAAATTACAGTCATCAAAATGAACAAGATTTTCTAAGCACGCTCCTTCGACTGATATATTCTTAAATCGAGCATCTAATCGATCATCAATGGTTCGAACGGCTGCACTCACTCCAACCCGCACATCAGAGACGAGGCCTGAGTAAGAACCCGACATAAAAGTCGAGCCATCAATCAGTACGGCGACTCGTTTGTTTTCAGGATTAAATTTAAGGCCGATGGTATAGGTATTCTCTAATTCAAAATTAAATGATTGGCGATCATGGCGATGATCATTTTGCTCATCGAATCCAAGGGTAACGATACGTCCACCGGAACGTTCTTCATGGAGGCTTAGATAGATTCGATTATCTTTGTTAAATTCCATGTAGATCGTGGCTTGATAGCCTGAGCCAGCGTTTCTTGAAAACGTTTGAGATTGTATGGCGACTTCCGTGGTTACCGTAAAGACATCTACAATGGGGAATTCACCCTCTATAAAGAGTGAGCGGCCAAACCAACCACTATTACGATTATCCAATCGCTTGGTATCCACATTACCTCGCCCGAATATTCGTACTTCATTTTGGGAATGCTCAATATTAAGATCTACAACATCGGCCCGAGAACCATCTTCCTCCTCAGCATACCCAGCCATTGAAAATACAGATTTTAAATGGGGTCCTTCGAAGTCCATTTCCAAGGAAGATAGAAAAGATCCATCTGAACATTCACCTTCGCAGCCGTCAGGAATCCCATCTTGATTTTCATCGACTAATAAGCCACTCGTTAAATCACAGTTATCCGGTATACCGTTTTTGTTGCAATCTCCTTGAGCTTTCGAAGAAATTTCGATGAAGTCGGGAATCCCATTCTCATCGCAATCTTTAGGTTTTTCTCCTTGAAGGTCGTATTCAACGATATAAGAGAACGGATCCCCATTGACAGAACGTTCGTCTCGATAGTCGTTCCAAAATCCTGGAGATGAAGTGTAGCTGGCGTAATCTTCATTCCCCGCATTATTCGGTTCATTATTTCCCCAACGATCGAAATCGAAAGGTTCGCCGGTAACCCATTCAAACCGGCCCTCAACATCCCTATCCGTTAATCCAATCCAGATCGCCCAGAGAAAATAATGTTCTTCAAGAAAATTATGTTCCTCAATACTTGTCACCGTTACTAAATGTCCGGTGAATCCTTCGAAGGTCCGGGCTTGTGCATCTTCATGAGCTTCAGTCCACGTGTAGCCACTGGGACGAGAAATCAGTTCGTAGAAATGTCCATTTCCTCCATCCTCAATCTTCCATTCGATGGGATCGGCTAAAAGCGTTGATGAACAAAGAAGATAACAAGTAAAAACTGTGAGGAGACGGCACATCGAAATCCTCCAAACCTTCAAAATGTTTGTTTTGCCGTGACTTATTTATGAACTTCTGGGTGTACAAGTAGGGAGATCAAAGATCGTGAGGGAGTTCAGAATAGGACGTTCAGTTATTTAAAATGAACTCCTGCAAACTCTGACATCATTTAACCGGTTACTTAACAAGTTAATCAACAAGTTCAAATGTCGATAGATTAAAAGTCATCCTATCACTGCCCCAGATCTGCGATCAAACTATAAGTTGCTATCTAAGTTAAAAGTCTTAACTAAGAATAATGGATTCACCAATTCCAATTATTTTACTCCCCATTCATGACTGATCCGAGCTTACCTATCGAATATTATCTCGCCTGTGCACGGTTTTTTTAACTGTAAAACCGTTATTGACTGAAATGTAAGACAGAGTCGTTCTTCTATTTTTGGAGGATTCTATATAATTTCGATTAGATTAAAGGGCATGAAATCGTTTTTAATACTTCACATTAACGACAAAAGTTTATAGTTTAAATCTGTTTAAGATTGAGGTTTCACCAAAGACTTATCGAATATCTATTTTCACTATTTTACTCCTTTGAACACTATCATGAATCAGTCATTTAATCATCCAGATGAGCTTCAGCAGGTCACTCGATTGCTCGGGGCAATGGGAGATGGTAAGGTAGAAGCTGAAGGTGAGTTAGCCAATGTTGTTTATGAACACTTAAAAAGGATTGCCCAAAACCGAATGAGGGAAGAGAGAAAAGATCATACCCTTGGAGCGACGGCTTTGGTCAATGAAGCCTGGCTTCGGTTGCGCGGTGATATTCCTCGGGGAGATTGGCAATCACGATCTCATTTCTACAAAGCAGCTGCTAACGCTATGGGTAGAATTCTGATCGACCATGCTCGGAGTAAAAGGGCCGAGAAGCGTGGGGGGAAGCTGAATAAGGTTTCTTTCTCGGATTCCCTCAATTTGGCCGAAGATTATTTTCATGAAGATGTGCAGGCTATAGAAGATGCGATTCAGAAGTTAGAAGAAAAAGATTCCAGGGTTGGGCAAGTCGTTCGTCTTCGCTTTTACTCTGGTTTGTCGATTGACGAAGTCGCCGAGGCATTGCAGGTCTCACGGCGAACTGTTCTCAATGACTGGAGCTTTGCCCGAGCGTGGCTTTATAAAGAGTTAGTTTCCGATCTGGATAAATGATTTCGTAGAGATTCCATTTCTATTATTTCTTTGAATGATGGGGCTTTGAAAATTTGTAGTTGTAATTCTTCCTTTTGTTTTTCAGCCACAAGTAGGTAGCGTCCATCGGAGGAAAATTCCAGAATGGATAGAAGAGGATGGACGAATGGAACCTTTCCCTTCAGCTTGAAAGAAAAGACTTCTTCTCCGTTTATTAATTGGAATAATTTAACTATGCCTTGACGACTCACTGAGGCTAATGTGTTGGAGTCGGATGAGAAGGAGACGCCTATAATGAGTCCCTCGTGCGCTTCAATTTCACGTATACGTTGGGTTTTTAAATCAAATATTTTTAAAAAAGAGTCATTGTCTCCGAAAGCGATCCAACGATTGTTAGGAGAAATAGCGAGAGAATAAATGATGAGGCGGCTTCCTTCAAATTTTGCTAGCTGTACTTTGTTATCAAGATCCCAGGCATAGATATTTTTCTCAGGGATTTCAGTACTTGCGGCTAGGATTTTTCCATCTAACGACAGACGTACATGAGTGAACAGGAAGTCGTGCTTGAATTTAAAGATTCTCGATTCTTTTTTTAAATCCCAAACACTTATTTCATATTTATTAGCTACAGCTAAGCGAGAGTTGTCCGCTGAAAACTCCATTCTCTGAATTTTATTAATTTCCGTTTCCAGTATTTTTATTCTTTTTCTTTCTTCAATACTCCAGATCTCAATATTACTTCTCGTAGAATCCGATTTTTGGGTGGCAGCTATGAATTTTAAATCTGGAGAAATTTTCCAGCTGTTGAATTCTAAATCTTCGAATGACCACTTTCTTTCTTGGTTTGTATCAAGATTATGGAAATTTAATGTTTTTCTTTCAGTAGTAGAGAGTAATGCTAAAGTTGATGAGCCAGCAGCCATTCTAATTCCTTGAAACATTCCTGGTAAGGATTTTGAACTTCGAGACCTCGCTTGCGAATTCCATATTCTTACCGTTTCATCGAAACTGCCGGTTGCGAAATGATTTCCGTCGTGCGAGTAGGCCAAGGACCAAATGGAATTAGTATGTCCCCGGAATTTTGCTGTTAGTTCGTAGGTGGTTGCATTCCAAATTCTAATTATCCGGTCATTTCCGGCGGTGGCGAATTCTCGACCATCGGGGGATAGGACGATGTTGTGAACAGTGGAGGAATCATCTTGGGCTTGGAAGGTGTGAACGACTTGGTTCGATTCGAAATCCCAAGTTAGAACTTTGCCATCTTTGTAAGAAAAAAGGGCCTTTTTTCCATCCGAAGTGAAGGCCGCTGCATTAGCCGGGAAGGTATTTATACTAGGGATGGGGAGTCCTTCCAGGCTGGGAACTTTAAGAAAGACCGGAGCAGGGCTAGGCGCAATAAGAAGCTTTGAGTCGGGTGAGAAAATTAAAACTTTCCTCCAGTTCCAAATCCCAGTATGCATCTTATCTTTTTCACTTACGATACTCCAATCTTGAGTTGAACGTAGTATCAGCCTGTTTCTTGCACTGGAAACAAACCATTTTCCATTTGGAGAGAACTTAACTGGGCCAAACTCTTCGTCACTTTCATAAGCAAGTCCCCACTTTTTTGTGCTCCAAATTTTTAAGGTAGTACCAGGATGGCCTCTATTTCTTGCGGCGGCTAAATACTCTCCTGAGGGAGAGAAGGAGACGGAGTTAGGACTCAGATTAGATTTAAAAACAATTTTATCGGTGGCTACTTTTCGAACATGCAATTCACCCTTATGTCCATTCGTTTCATTCCCCTGGACTCCCATCGCTAAGAATTGCCCATCCGGAGAATACTCAAGATCGTGAGCCGTCCCTTCAGTGTAAGTCTTGATTTCCTCTCCTTGGCATTGAGTCCAAAAGTAGCGCCACTCAAAACCACGAAGATCGACCTTGCCTGGAGGCGGGACTTGAGAATAAAGGATCTTTCGGGCCTCGGCTAAATTATTTTCATTGAGCCTGAAAGGAATTAACCGAAGTGCAGAAATGTATAATTCGTTTCGAAGAATTTGCTCAGAAGCTGCTAATTGAGTGTTCGCATTCTTCTGAATGACGAAAATCGAAATTAATCCCGTGATTAAAAGAACTAGGACTAAGGCCGTGGTTGCCATGAGAGCTTTGTGTCGGCCGGTGAATTTTTTGATGCGATAATAGGCACTGGGTTTTCGCGCCATAATAGGCTCACCAGAAAGATATCTCGAAATGTCATCCGAAAATTCTCGGGCGGATGGATACCGTTGGGCTGGATCTTTTTCTAAGGCATGGAGGACGATGTCATCCAAATCATCTTTTAACTTCTTCTTTAATACTGTTTCAGAAACGCCGCGATTTTTGATGTGTTTATCATTTAGGCGATTTTCAGGTAGAGCCGCTTGCGGATCATTTTCTTCCCGCTTTGTGATGGCTGTGGAAGGGCGTAAGGCAGGGGTATTGCAAACCACATTCTCCAGCTCCGATAGCGAGGTGATTCGGTAAGGAAGTTTTCCAGTTAAAAGTTCGTAGAGAACAATCCCTAAGGAATAAACATCGCTCGTTACTCCTAAAGTCTTCCTTCCACCTTTAATTTGTTCTGGACTGGCGTAGGCGGGGGTGGCTGGAATTTCGGCTCGGGTAAGTGAAGGGGTATTTAAATCTGCTAATGGATCAAAGATTTTTGCGATACCAAAGTCGAGGAGCTTGGGATTACCTTCATCAGTGACCAGAATATTGTTGGGTTTGATGTCTCGGTGAAGGTAGAAACGATCATGAGCGTGTTGTACGGCTGAACAAACTCTTTGAAAACATTTCAGCCGATCTTCAATCGACAGGCCCATTTCATCGCAGTACTCGGTAATCGGCTGGCCCTCGATAAATTCCATTACAATGTAGTGAAGCCCCTCGGGAGTACTCCCTCCGTCTAGAAGGGCTGCGATGGAATCATGTTGAAGATCTGCCAGAGCTTGTCGTTCTCTGCGAAAACGCTCGATCAACGTTTCTGTAGACTCCCCGACAGCCCTAAGGATTTTGATTGCGACTTGCTGGTGGTATTCGCCAGTTCTCTCCGCGATATAAACCTCACCAAACCCTCCTCTCGCCAGAAATTTTCGAATAGTATATTCGCCTAATTTTCGACCGATCAGTGGATCGAAGTTGGATCCCGTTGAGTTATTAACTTCTAAGTTCTGTTCGGTTTCAGCGGCGTCAACAACTGAGGAGGGCTTGTCGTTTTCTTTTCGTGAAAAACTAGGATCTTGAGTGAGCGAAAGGAAATCTCCCATTTCATGGTGGGCGACGAGAAGATCTCTCACTTCCACTTTGAGTTCAGTATTTTCTCCACAGGCATCATCAAGGAAAGAGGTCTGATCTTTTGGAGATAATGCGAGGGCTTGCTCAAATAATTCTCTGGCTGAGGGATCGCTATCGTTCATCTCGGAGTGCTTTCTACTTGAGTTAGGGTCTTAAAGGAAGATTCTCCGGATTCGTGGGTCTGTCTACAAGGGGTAATTCTCTAAGTTGTGGCGAAGAATGAGCCGGTGGGGTGCATTTATTTCTATAAAAATTTTTAGAAAGGGGAAATGGAGTCAATTTAGAGCGTAGAAATCAAATTTTTGAATTTTCTCATGATTCTTTTGCACTCGATCTTCAGGGATTCCGCATAAGCGTCTGAAGGGGAAGGATCGAAGATTCTTCAACACGGAATTCGTTTCAATCCATTTTTGGAGTGTCATTATGAGTCTAAAGTCAAATTTCAAAAATATTACCAAAGGTATTGTTTCAATCTTTCTCTTTATTGTTCAGTTGTTCCCAACCGTTCAGGTTTTTTCGCAAGAGCCTTTCCGGTTAGATCTATGGTTGACGAGTTTTAATAAGCGTTATGATGCTATAGAATTTAATGACCTTTATAACGATCTTGATCATCCTGAGCTTATAGATAGTATTCTCTACCACAATATCAACCCTGATCTTGATGGTCCATGGGAACATACATTAACGATCTCGGGGTCAAAAGAGTATGTTGAGATTGAGTTCGCTGTATTACTGAATCCCGATCTAAATAAACTAAGTAACGGGCGTGTTTCAACTTATTTTGATGTTTTCATGCCCATTCCCGGAGAACATTTATATGCTTGTGAGGATGAACGCTTGCATCCAATTTTGGTTCCGAGGATCCTGATTGCTTCCAAGGAGTCTCTGGTTGGTCATTAGCCATTCTTACGGACCCTGATTTTCAAATAACAAAGGCTACGACTAAAAACTCAATAGCCGATGTGGAAGATCATCAGTCTGGAAGTTTACGAGATCCCAATCACAGTTATGAGTTTACCGAAATTGTAGATCCAAAATTGAACAACGGTCAGAATGGAGTTGTGAGTTCGGTCATACTTGATTTTATTGATAACGTCTGGATTAGAAGACACCACGCTCCTTTACTCTACATTACAGGGCGTTTGGATGTTTCAGATTTAGAATTGTTTGGAAGTAAAGAATTTAATATTGAAATTGGACATCCCAGTGAAAGTTTGACAGGAAGCCTTCAACCGGTTTCTACACTTCTAACTGTAGGTAGCCGTTCCGTTCAGCATGTTAAAAGAAGAGGGCTTAAAATAAACGTTGAGAGGGCAAAAAAGAAATTTTATAGAGGTGATGCGAATATCGATGGTGAGGTGGATGTGTCCGATGCGATTAAGAGCTTAAAGGTTTTGTTTTTGGGTGGGGAAGAGTTTAGTTGTGAAGATGCTGCAGACACCAATGACGATGGTTCTCTTGACATTTCAGATCCCATCGCAACTTTAGGATATTTATTTTTAGGTGATTTCGAAATCCCAAGTCCATTTCCTGATAGAGATTTTTGTCGGGTAGATCCTACTGATGACGATGATCTAAGATGTGATCAATACATTAGAAGCTGTTTTTTACCAAGAAGCGTTACTTTTAAACCTTAGGCAGTTTCCAAAGCTGGGGCAATTGTGGAGAGCGGTAGTTGAGACTCGATTTTGATTCCCTTGAAAATTGACTCAGGTGAGAACATTGTTCTAACTCCTGCGCCAATAGAGATGCCAATTCTTAGGCGAGTACTCTTATTCACTGGTTCAAATCGATGGGCAAAACATTAGGTCGCGGAAATGACTTGGGGCGAACCAAGCTTTCCGCGACCTTTTTAATTCTATAAAAATATTCGGAGGGGCATTCTTTCTACGGGTTATTCATATATCAGATGGGGACCCAATTTAAATTTTCACAAGATTATTTTGCACCAGGGAATTACCTATTACGCACAGCTTATTGAGGGCGTTCGTTTCCGATTTTTCTCCTTCTGGGAATGAAGACTAATATCTTCCACTCAATTGGTTTGAATTTCCGAGAGTCGAATTACTGGACAAGTCAATTTTAATGAGTTCGTTGGAGGTGATTCATGTCGCTTGAAGTCCTGAAAGAAAAGATCACACTAGTTCAATTTCCACGTAAATACGCATTGGTCTACGCGTTCCTCGTGAATGTATTGATGGGGATATGCTTCAGTGGAACTACTTGGGGGCAGCTTGTTGAGGATGATTGGATAGATTTAGGACGTAATACTCAAACGTCTCCTGAAATAGTGGTGGCTCGTAATGGTCAAGTATATTTTTCCATTGGTACCTGGTATGGAGATTATAAACTTGGTGCTGTGCTTAAACTCTCTGAACATGGGCAAAACGCGGAATACTTGCACGTCTTTGATGAAAATACTGGTAAGTATCCGGATCAACTTATGGAAGGTAGCGATGGAAACCTCTATGGAATCACAAAGGCTGGAGGAGTTCATGATAAAGGAACAATATTTCGTTTAACGCCGAATGGTACTTTTACTCAATTGCATTCTTTCAATGACAGAAAAGGTAATATCTGGACTCAGCAGGCTAAGATGATTGAGAAGAGTCCGGGAAAATTTATAGGATTAGCTGAATGGGGAGGAGAATATGGATTTGGAATTGTATTCGAATATGACTTGATTAAAGGCTTTACAGTTTTAAGTTCAATTGCGCGCCCAATAGAGTTAGAGAATCCTTTGACGATTGGAGCAGATGGAAAAATTTATGGAAGTTGTCGTAGTGTTTGGGGCAGTCCTGAGTTTAGAGAAGCCAACAAGGATATCACATACGGTTACATATTTAGATTAAATGAAAATATTGAGTTAGACATACTTTATAAATTTAATAAGGAGGAAGACAGTGTCAGTCCAAGCCCACTTACCCTAAGCGAAGATGGATTTCTTTACGGAGTGTCATCTTCATCTTGTTCAATAATCAACGGTGATAGCTCCAGTTATTGTTTTAATATTTTCAGAGTGTTTACAAGTGGGGTTGTTGAAAAGATGTATATTGGTGAATTACCTGATGAAGAAAGAAGAATTAGTAACATTAAAAGAAGTAATGGTCTATCAATAATTGAATATTCACCTGGAGAATTTTACGTCCCTATCGCAGGAAATATCTTTAGATTTGATAACAACTGGCAATTTGGATTTATAGGACAGCAGGGGGTGATTGGATCTGTCGATGGTGGTTTTGCACTAGGAAAAGATGGATATTTGTATATGGTTCATGGCGGAGGGGGTAAATGGAATCGTGGAGGAATTTATAGAACCAATAAAATGCCTGGACATAAGGAATCCTACGACCCCCGAGTTGATAACATGGAATTGGTTTATTCGCTCACTTCAAATGCCCATGGTGATGGGCCTGAAGGAGGCATTCTTGAATCCCAAGATGGTTATTTCTATGGAGCTGCTACTCGAGGTGGGAGGCATGGATACGGCTCAATATATAAATTTACAGGTTATGAAGATTTTGAATTAGTGTATTCATTTGAAGGTGGTTCAAAAGGATACACACCGGTGGGTAATCTTGTAGAAGACAATGAAGGCAATATTTATGGATTAGTCGATTCTGGAGGTGAGTATTGGGATGGTCAGCTAAACAACAACGGTGGAATTTTCAGACTCAGTCAAAATAAAGAGTACAAGTTAGTTGTCTCTTTTGATGGTGAAAATCTTATTAGGCCCTATAAAACTTCATTGATGATTGCAAATGATGGAAATCTCTATGGGATCAGTCCTATGGGCGGCCAGTATAATGATGGTTGTATATATAGATATATACCTGACCAAGACGTTGAGATCCTGCACAGCTTTAATAGTGAGAATGGTGGCTCATGGCCTTCCGGTTCCTTGTTTCACGCTAAAGACAATTTTCTTTATGGAGCAACGGTCAATTATTATGATTCAGAAACAGATGGTTCTCATGATTTTGGTTCTATATTTAAAGTTAGTTTAGAGGGAAACCTAACTACAGTACATGTATTTAGAAGGTCTGATCTCTCAAGCCATGGTGGGTATCCTGAAGAGGGTCCTATCATGGCCTCTAATGGTTATCTATATGGTGGACTTTACGATTTTGGTCCTGGGAGGGGAGGGGCCATCTATAGCTTATCTCCAAGTAGAGAATTCAAGGTGATTCATGCTTATGATCGAGAGAAGCCTGAAGGAGGGTTACATCCCGGTTCTAAGTTATTTGAGGATTCGAGAGGTTTTATTATGGGGACAACCGACGGAGACCGTAGATTGTGTAACTCGTCTACTGTTTTTGAGATTTCAAGAGACAATACTTATAATCAAATTCGCTCGCCTATATATGAGTTCTTTAACAATTGTAATTATCGTTTTCCTGGAGCCTATGAACTCCCTCGCCCCCTCTCTTCTATCCATGAAGGTTCTGATGGGAGATACTATTTTACAGGTGAATCATTTAGTAGCGATTCTCCCGGCTTTGTAGCAATCTACAAGGAAAGAGGAAACAACACTGGGGTTTTCCGACGTGGCGATTGCAACCAAGATGGAGATTTTGATATCTCGGATGTGATTGAGACTCTTTCATTTTTATTCATCGATGGGGAGTACCCTCAATGTGAAAATTCTTGTGACGTCAACGATGATGAAGCGTTAGATATTTCAGACCCCATTTCAGGTTTGAGCATATTATTTTTAGGACAGGGTCGTAATCCATTTACTCAATGTTGTTACAGGGATGGTTTCTCCACCAACGGCTCTAAATTAAGTTGCGAAATTTACTCCGGCTGTGATTGTTAAGAGAGAAAGGAGAGTTTACTACTCTCCACTTCCCAAGATAAACCAAGAAGCCCAGGCCTTTCGGCCTTGGGCTTCTTGGTTGGAATGTTACTATTCCCCAGATTATACCCCACATTCGAACTTGGCTCTCTGTTCATAGAATCGCCTTCGATACCGGAATTTATTTAGAGCTGAATGAACTATTTGAAAAGACTATTTTAACAATTAAGTCGCTTTCGATTGATTAGAAATAGAATCTGTTCGTTTGACGATTTCTCGTCAATTTTTCTCCGGAATGTTTTGATAAATTGAAGGACAGAAATTGCTCTCTGGATTGGAATGACCGAGACGCAGGTATCCCTGGAGACTCCAATCACCTCTGCCTTTGGCCGCAAGTCGGCGGCAGATCCAGATGTCGAAGGGAGAGAGTAGGAACATGGGGACGAGCAGCCAGGTGGCAAAAGTTGTCAGTTCCGATAGACCCAAGATCTGGCCGATGATCACCAGGATAAACAGATTCGGGAATCCAAGGGAAAGGTAGTCATCCGGAGCCACACAACTCGACCAACGAGTGAGCGCAGCACTCAACATTCGCAAAACCACACTGAGACCGACGGCCAGGGTTCCCGTCGTGAACATGTCACTCAAATTCAGTTGAGCACAGGAAATTCCGACAAACACTGAGAGGAGGATGATCGACCACGCTGCTTGTCGTTCTGAAAAATTGGCAGCGAAGATCGGTTTAAGTTTTCTCAATCCATGTGAGAGAACACAGGGAAGCCCTATCGCACTGATAGCCACAAAAAGAATCGGAGCCGATGCTTTCCAATCGAAAAAGATTCCGATCATGACGAGAACTGTTATCGATCCGATCAAGGTCGAACGCATCATCGTCCCAACCGCTGGATGAACCATACCACCCGCACAACGACTCAAAGTTACACTCGTCAACGCGGTTGGTGTCGCAAGGATTAACGCAATTACAATCCACCAGGCAGGCGCATCTGTGGTACTCGTAAATAACGCAGCCAGTCCAGGTATGAGGGCATAACGCAACACTGATCGATTCCAGTCGGAGCGTTTTGACCGAGCTGCCTGAGCAAGATCTACTCGAAGTAAAGTGATCAACGTCGCGACCATAAGAAGGACGAATCCCAGTTGCCAGGGAATGTTGAGAGGCCCCAAAAATGCAGATACCCCCAGCCCGAGTAATCCTGCACTAGCTAATGCTTCACCGTGGTGGAGTACGACCCACTCACGAAATCGATTTCCGATTCGGGATTCCTTTTGATAATAACGCAAAGCGTCACCGGCATTCAGGATTTTGGAATTTGGCAGTCGCAGGTCGTAGCCGTCTTGACGCGGGAGATTCAAGATGAGTCGAACCATAAGCTCGATAACATACTTGTGACTCACCACGATCACCTTCTCACCCGACATCAGTAACGGGGTGACAGTCTCGGTGAGAAATTGCTCCACGCGATGCTGGAAATTGGCAAACGACTCTGCCCCTTCAATGGTGCCGTTTAGATCGTAGAGCGCCTCATCGTAGTCACGAATTCCGTGGATAGCCTGCAACTCTGATTTGTTGCTAAGGGTGAACTCCCCGAAATGCCGTTCGGCGAGGCGGGCGTCGACTTCGTGAATTAGCCCCGTCTCGGCTTGGGGAAAAAGAATCTCCGCCGTTTCTCTCGCTCGGCTTAGGTTCGACACAAAGAGTAGGTCTGGCAGCGGCCCCTTAAAAGTTCTGGCTGCCTCTTCGGCTTGCGCGCGACCCAGTTGCGTCAACGGAGCGTCGACGCTTCCCGCAAAGCGGTTGACCTCGTTGCAGGTGGATTCTCCGTGTCGAATGAAGAGTAGGTTCAACCAAAAATTGGGAAGCGTGGGTGTCGGTGAATTCCTCATGCCAGCGATGCGCGAATCATTTTATTGATATTGTTTTATTTGTCTGGAAGCTCCCCTATAAATGATTTGCGAGAGTGGGGGACTGGGTACGACATGAAAAGGAAATGTGATCTAAAATTTAATCCGGCTTCCAAAATTGAGGGGAAGGGATCACCCACTCTCAATTTACGGGGTAAGAATTGTTTGGGCAGACGAACTCTCGTCGGTTTTCTATAGAATGTTGTGACAGATAACAGAGATCTTTTTTCTAAGGCTTTGATAGAATCTTCTTTTTAATTAGTTTCTGTTATTCAACACGAACTAATTAAAACCTTGAACGACGGAGTATCATGTACTTTAAATTGAAGCCTTTGGGAGTAGGAAGCTGTAGCGATGAAAAAGAGCACCTGAGAATATTCGTGCTCACTAGTAATAAAAGGCACATATCCTTCTGAAGAGATGATTCAGCGACTCAGCATTAGAGTACCTTTCCGCACTGAGAACTGGTCCTCTCCTGAGAAAACTAGGTGCACAGTCAAGCCATTGGGGCTCATCCATTTTGTCGGGAGGCTACTCGATTCTCCGGGGCCGACATCCCATCTGTCGGTGTGAAAGGCTGTGGTCCACGGGCCCCATGGTTCCGGTGCATCGTAGATGGCAAAACCGCCAGCGAAGCGGGTGTCTTTGCCGGGTCCGATCTGACACCATAGATAACGTTTGAGTCCAGCATTGTAAGTGATTCCGGAACGGTAGCTGGCATCAGGATTCGTAAATACGGCTCCACGATCGCTTATTTTTTTACTCCAGCTTGGCTGGCCGCTTGAGTTGAGCTTAACGAAGAATCGGTATGCCGCTCTGTCGCGCAGTTTTTCTTTTGGTACGCGTGCCATCACATAGCGGTCTGCGCGTTTGTAGGCGCTATTGGAATCTTGAGAGTAGATGTAAACGAAACCGTCACGAGCACCGGCATAGTCTTTGCCAAAGTTCAGGAAAGTGGGGCAACCGAAACTCTCGGTAAACTTCCAGTCGGCCCACCTCCATGTTGCACCATGGTCATCGGACCAGCCGAGCTGGGAGTTGTTTGCATTGCGCATGAGTAGGTAAAGAACACCATCTACGCAAAGTATGCCGCTGGCTTTGCGTCCTCGTTTCCCATCACCCTTAGCCTCCGCACTCCTGGATCGAATATTAATTCCATGAATGTGAGTCGGTGAACCCATGACTTTCGCAAGGCCTACACTGAGTTTGCCCTTCAAGTAGGGTTTAAAGCCGTATCCGTCGCCATAGGCGGTGTATTGGGCGTCGTCATCAGCCCAGGTCATCGGCCAGTTGTCACTTCCTTTAGCCAGGCGGATGATCGTGTCGGCAGGTGCCCACTCGATGCTTTTTATGACTTTGCTTTTTGGATAGGGAGCGTTAGTTTTCTTGGTCGTTTTCTTCAGCGTTGGAAGGGCGCCTTCTTTCGCCGCTTCGACTATGGGCAATAAAAAGGGTTCCAGCACTTTATAGGGATCTTCACCCTTAGTACGCTTCCACGACCGACCTGCGCGCGCCACTACGATGTCAAGTTTGGGTATGACGACGATGAGACTGTCGTAGAGTCCCCACGACCAATAGGTGTCACGGGGTAAACCCTCGATGGTTCCGTCGGCGTTATTCCACCAGAGCAAGCCATAATGGTTGGACGCTTTACCATAATCCTTCGGGATGCGAACAGGCAATCCAGGGACACCGGGGACAGTGGTGCGGACTTTGTTCACGTAATTGGGGGGAAGAATCTGGGAAGATTTCCACTTACCTCTCCGCAGCCAGAGCAGCCCGAAACGGGCCATCGCATCCACGTTCGCGCTGATGCCCGAACCCAACTCACGACGTTTGATTCCATCGATAAGGTCCGGCCGGTAAGCATTCTTGCGCCAGACAAGGTCGTTGCGCCGAATGCCGAGTGGGGTGAAAACACGCTCAAACATTAACTCATTCAAGTCTTGGCGATACGCCAGGGTGATGCACTCGGCGAGCCAGTTCGGCCCGCTATCGCTATAATCCCACTGGGTGCCAGGCTTGAACAGTTGTGATGTGTAACCCCCAGGTTTCTCGAACCCCGCTGTCTGAGAGGCTAGTTGCAGAATGGTGACTTCGTTGAGCCATCCCGTCTTGTTGTTCTTGTCCGGCGGGATTCCCAGTGTGGGATGAAGTCGCCGTGCTTTGTCTTCGAGCTTCAATTTTCCATCCTTGATCGCCAACCCGAGGGCCGCTGCGCCGAATGATTTTGTTGAAGATTTGATGTCGTAACGTTTCTTGAGGTTGCCCCAGGATAGAACCAGTTTTCCACCCCTTGTGATATAACCCGATCCGCCGCCGGTGAGCGCGTAGTCGCGGGCCTGGTTCAACTTCGCCTCGGCAAGTCTGGCTTCCTCGGGTGTTGCTCGCATCCATTTTTCTTTTGGATACTCGGCGGAGTTCAAAGTGATGGAACCAGGAGTAATGAGAAGTGAGACCATCAGCGCAAGCCGTGCACATTTAAGTTGATTAGAGTTATGGAGCGCGGGCAGTAAGTTCATGTTCATCGATCTTAGGTTTGCTTATTGCTTTGCCAAGAGTGAAGTACGGGGCAGATGATTCTTCGGAATATGTTAAAGCTTCAAGATTCCCCTCGTCCCACCTATCCATTTTCGAATCGTTGTATCCAGCGGTTCGATTGAATGAAGTTGAATTTATGGTAGCTCTGTAATCTAAGAGATTCATTATATTTACTAGGCCGTGTTTACTTGTTCACTTTAGATCGAGCCACGGTGCTCCCTGAGTCTTTCCTCAATATCATGTTGATAGCTTCGACTCGGGCCTTGCTTATGTTTCTGGTGAACGTGTCCGAGGGAGGGGATCGAACGAGCGTCCATCCTTTGAGGAGGTTGGAACTGTGCAACGTATGCCTATTGGACTACGCTCCATGTATAGTCACGTTACTTTCCAGGATCCCTAACTCGGTCCTAAAGAACTCCAGTCAAACGACTTGCTCCGCTGGGGGAGACAAGGAATGCCGTTTGCTATCCATGAAAAAGTTTCACAGCATACAAATGGATAGAAGATTGGGAGGTTCAAAATGTTGATGCGTCACACTTGCGTTCTCCTGGCCCTGGCCACGGCTCTCCCGCTTGCGGCCCAGAACAAATTGCCACCCGTTACTCCGCGGAGCGTGCCGACGCCTCCCAGGATCACCGACATGAAGCTTGACGAGGCGAAGCAAGCTCTCGACACCTTCGCCCTGCGAATAACGGCGGAGATCGAATGGATGTTGCAGTCCAACAAGGCGGATCAAGTTGAGGACAAGCTCGAAGCGATGCTCGACGATATTCAGGACCTGGTCGTTCAAGGGAAGATCGCGGCGGCCCAGAAGACTCTGGACGAGTTTCACAAGCTGCTGGTCAGTACCTCCAAGAAACGAACCAACTCGCTGGTCGGTGCCGCCTTGGCTGCAGTTATCCGTTCTCACCAAGTCGGCGATAAGGGCCTAGATCGGATCCCCGATCGCGCAACCTTCGAACGCCTTTCGTATCAAGGCAACGATGGCCTCATCGAAGCCCACCTGCGCGGGGTCGAGTATGTCAAGTTCTACATCAACGGTATCGGTCGCGACAGGCCGAAGATACACTTCATGAACACCGACATTTTTCGGTCGCACCGGGTGTACATGCGAGCCGCTCGAATGCCGGGGGAGCTGGGTGCCGGCCGCGCAGGGGCTAAGGAGATGCTCGGCTCGTTGTGCTATCGCCCATTCCTTACATCAAGTGACGGTACGCGCGGCCTCTATACGGTTGAGTTCGGTTCTCATGATGTGTTTCCATTCGAGCTGGTGAAACTTGCGTACGACATGCTCGTCGAACGCGTGCCGATTCTCCGCAAGAGACTGGCCTACCATCCACTGCCCCGCGCAATGAAGCTCTACAAACGCGAGGAGGGGCTCTACCGCGATGCGAAACTGCCGGTCCTTCTCACAGAGGACGTCTACAAAGACATCGCTTTCCTGCCGCTCAACCGCGGCACGGGTTTCGGTCGGCTGCGATTGATGAAACACGGTGATCGGCCGTCCCCGCGCGACATCGTCCTCTATTCGACACTGCCGAACGAGATGCCGCGCGTTGCCGGGATTATCACCGAAGAGTTCCAGACACCGCTCTCCCATGTCAACTTACGTGCAGTGGAGGACAAGGTGCCAAACGCCTTCATCAAAGGCGCGTCTAACGACACGACCCTAGTCTCGTTGATCGGCAAGTATGTACGTTACGAGGTATCGGGCTCGGGCTACACACTGAGTGAAGCCACGGCCGTGGAGGTTGAGAAGCACTTCGCCAGCATGCGTCCTAAAGAGCCGCAAAATCCCGAACGCGACCTGACTGTCAAGCGCATCCGTCCTCTCGACGACATCGGATTTGCCGACTCGAGCAGCGTCGGCGTCAAGGCCGCAAACCTCGCGACACTGCGTAAGCTTGGCTTCGGGGAAGGCACGGTGCCAGACGGATTCGCTGTGCCGTTCTCATTCTACGATGAGTTCATGCGCCACAACGGCCTCTACAAGCGTGCGAATGCTATGCGCGCTCGAACAGGATTCAAGGACGACACGGATCTTCGCATGAAAGCGCTTGCAGCGTTTCGCGCAAGGATCATCAGGGGGAAATGGCCTAAGGGGATGCGCAACGATATCAGCAAACTTGGGAAGGCCTTTCCGAAAGGCACGAACCTCCGCTGCCGCTCGAGCACCAACAATGAAGACCTGACGGAATTCAGCGGCGCTGGTCTTTATGACTCGTTCACCCACAAGGATTCCAATGTCCATCTCGCGGACACGATCAAGAAGGTCTATGCGAGCCTCTGGAATTTCCGCGCATTTGAGGAACGTGAATTCTACCGTGTTGATCACAATGCGACCGCCATGGGGGTGCTCGTTCACCCGAGATTCGCAGGCGAAAAAGCCAACGGCGTCGCCGTGACGGACGACATAGTCTACCAGTCACCGGGGCGGCCTTATTACATCAACGTCCAGGTGGGGGAGGATATGGTTACGAATCCCGACGATCATTCGATCGCTGAGGAAATCCTCGTGAGCCCATCGAATCCAAAGAATGACGTGCTCGTACGCCCGTCCAACCGCGCAAAGGATGGGGCACGTATTCTCGGCACTGAGCATCTCGACCAGCTACGTCGCCATCTCGGCCGTATCCAGCGAAAGTTCCGAAAGTTGTATAAGCAGCCGCGGTCCGCCGGGAAGTTCGCGGTGGAAATTGAATTCAAGATCACGGCTACTGGTAAGCTCGCGATCAAGCAAGTGCGACCATGGGTGTACTGAGTGGTGCGGTTGCATGAATCCAGCGAACACCATCATTCCTAATAGATATTTCTCAATTTTTAAAGCGCGCTGATTCAGGAGCTCCGAGTCCGAGATCAGCAGTTTCTTAAAGCCTTGTGTGTCCAATGAGGCTTACACCTTCAGCAGGAGTTGGTCCAGCTAAGGAAGAAGTCAGAATCTTAAAGCTTGGATAGCAACTGTAAGAGAAATCGATCAGTTGCTATCCATCGACAAAGCCCTCTTCGGCATGATGAGCGAGCTTTCGGGTCGTAAGCAATCGAACGTCGATTTTCTCTACCAGGTAGGGGGGTCTATATCCTCTACCTGAGAAGGGTTTGGGTAAACATTATTTTCCTTTCATCCGAACTTCATGCTGTAGTTAAGATAGAAAGAGAAAATAAGATTCGCACACGAAAAAAGACTGAATGAAGGTTGTAAAAAAATTTTGTCTTTTATTATGTTGTGAGGCTTTATCGATTTTGACTACTTTCATTAAGAAGCGTTATCCCGAATCATGAACCTATCTGAAGAGTATTCAGCCGATGATCTAAACTTTTTAGAGCCCGCTGATTCCGCTATGGATTCCGTTGATCTATCTCGAGAAACTTTTAAAAAGAATCTGCAAGAAGTGGCGATCATCACCCGTGATTTCACAAGAACCATTGTGACAACTCTGCTTCCCGATGCTATAGCCTACACCATTCATTATGGCTGCTCTTACGACGACAATCCTCTCGTCGATGATGAAAAAACCTTCCCGGAAGATTACGATCAGGAACCGATTACCACAACCTCAGCTGAACATGTTACCAGTCTCCTTTGGCGTGATGGCTTTGTCCCAGAGTGGATCAATGTGACCGTCAGTCACGAAGATGGAAAATTTACGTATATATTGCTTGAGTGCTGTGGTCGGTATTCCGCTATACCTAAAAATATGTATCACATTCAGCAAGGTCGTCCGCCCTTTAATGTCTTAGGCCCTCCGATGCCTCCTGGTTACCGCAATCCAGAGACGGACGGGAAATTTGATCTCTATTGGAGGAGAAAATGAGATTCAAGGCATGAATCAACAATTTAAAATCACATTCTCTGATCTTTGGGCTACCTCATCTGAGGATTTGGAGATTCGACTACCCATTTCAGAAATGGAAAATATCCATGAGCATATTCATGGGCATCTTACAATTGAGATGTTCGGCAAGGTTGTTCCTCATATCTGGTTTTTTGAGCCGGATGATGTCTGTATGAATGATTGGTTTTCCTTTCTTTTAGCCTGTTCTGAAAGATTGAAAACCGTGGGTTCTATCTGCACATTTGATGAAGGAGAGCAAGGACAGCCTGCATTTGTTTTTGAGCGTACGGAATCTGCAGTGTTATTCTCAATCGCAGATTCTAAGGTGAATGGTGAGGTCGGGGATCCTGATTGGGATAGCATCGAAATTGAATACCAATTGTTTAATGAAGTCGTCCAGCAATTTGTCATCGATTTTAAAGAGTTGATCGAAAAGACTGGGAATGAAATTTCAATTCGCTGGCTGAATGAAATCAGTAAGAATAAAAATTGGTTTGAGTCTTAGGATTTAAGTACTGTAGTATTACCAGTGATTATTTAGATCAGCACAATTTGAAATCATTCCAAGCTGAACTTATTACTTGCGTGCTCATCATGGATGAATTTTATTCACACTTTCAATATTAAGTGTTAATGCCTTGCCAGGTAGGGGAGTTTCTATAAATTCAAATCAGTACTTGAATTCGATTACAACTTCGCTGAACTTGAGTACGTGGATAAAAACAAACAACGGCTCGTCCAAAGACAAGCAGTACGTCGAGCTCTCATCGAGCACGGCATTCTTTCAATTCGGAGAGGGTGAATTACTCTACTTAATAGGTTTATTTTATGTCCAAGCTTTTAGCAAGGGGCACAACATAGTAAGAAGCAACACATGATGGAAATGAATGATCGAAGAAGGTTCCGATGGGTGATTTGAAACCGGCCGAGACGGTAGTTCGCGGCGTTGTTGAGGCCGGCGGGCCGGGCGCTGCAAACTTCTCCGACGAGGAGTGTTGGAGGTTTCACTTCTCTATTCAGCCATGGCGCGATGAGGGCGGAACTGTTCAGATGAAACCGTTGACGATTTTCAAGATGGTTCAACATGCTGAGGTCGATCAGCTCATGAACGCAGTGGATGCGTACCAAGTCATCCGGCTACGCGTACGGAACTCGAGCGATACTGAGGCAGAGCTATCAGAGATTCTTGGAGTTGTCGACGACGATTCCGAGCTGAATGACGCGGCTGCCAGACTTCAGGAACCTCAAATCTACCAAGACGAGACCTTCGGGGCACTCACGCTGGACCGGACGGTTGACTGGTTCGAGGGAAGAATCAACTGGGACGGGACAGAAGTCAACCTAGCCCTAACCCCAAACGAGGATGGCGCCTTAGAGCCGACGATCCAGGTAGCTAAGGTCTTGTGGGATGACCACAGCGCGTGGGCGAAGAGGATTCGGGAGTTTGCGACTGGGGAACTGCTAAGTCTTAAGAACGCATCTTGGCTCGATGAGGACGAAGCTGAAGTAAGTCCCGATGATTTCTCAAGCCGGATGGTGTTGGAGTCAGTCGTTATAAATGCGGACGGTACATTCGAGTTTACGCACACTGACGGAGACCTTTTCTGGGGTCACAGCATTCAGGTTAGTGGGGACATCGAAAACGGGCCGGAAGCGGCGGATATCGCTGGCTGATCGCTTCCGGTATCAGATGGGGAATGAGTGAGCTCTTCCTCAGTCCAGCGTTGGCGATCAAGAGCCAAGCTACCTAATGGCAATCACTTACGACATATTTTCAGATTGAGAGATCTCCTGATTCAAAAATCGGTGATATATCATTCAATCAATAAAGCTCGCACCCATCTGCCATCAGGGATTTGCGGAAGCACTAAAGGAGAACTAACAATTGAAAATAGAACGCTTAAACCATATTGTAATATTAAGTTAAGATCGAGAGTTTACCCTCCGATGGCGGCATCTGAGTACGGATGCACTCAACCGTACTATTGCTATTGAAACAGAATTGAGAGGTCGAATTTATGAGGCGTCGCGATTTTTTGAAATCCACTGGCTGCGTGCTTTTCCTGCCGGCGCTGGAGAGTTTCGGGCAAGTTCAGTCCGCTCCGGACGAAGCTGAGGTCAAACGACTTTTTTGTGTCAGCATGGGCTACGGTTTTTTCACAGACGTCTTGCCGCAAACGGATGGCGCTGATTACGTGTTCAGTGACCATATGGAACCTCTGAAGAAGCACAGAGACTATTTCACGCTTTACTCGAAAATGAGGTTCGGCGGAAACCATCACAACGACCACAAATGTTTTGTCGGAAACACGAAAACAAACTCTGACTCGCTGGACCAAGTCGTAGCGGAGCACATTGGGCACCAAACTCGCGTTAGAAATGTGGTCACTTTCATGGGGCACGCCCATCACCACATCGTTGCATCCTGGCGTGATAGGTTACCCGTCATGCCGATTCAATCGACGAGGGTGCTGTTCGAAACTCTCTTTGCTAAAACGGATAAGAAGACACAGGAGCGATTGCTGGCTCATAAGAAGAGTGTCCTCGACAGTTCCCTCAAAGAAGCGAAAGCCCTGATGGCGCGAGTGTCGGGCCGAGACCGGAAGAGACTCGAAGAGTATTTTGCTGCGCTTCGCGAATCGGAAAAGGAGCTCAACAAATCGATCGAGTGGCTCAGCAAGCCTAGCCCCCCGGATGTCGAATTCCCAGTCGCACCTTCTTTTGAGAATGGCTTCCTGGCTAACGATATTGATAAAAAGCGATTCTTGGATAACCCGCGTCAGATTCAGCGCGGCATCGCATTCGACATGATCTACAAGGCCTTCAAGTTTGATATCACGCGCGTGGTCAATTTCTATATGGTTGGACTCGACAATGATCATCACATTACGACGCACAATGTGCCAAAGTCTGAAGACGCACGCAAAAGTCTGACGAAGTATGACTCTTCGTTCTATTCACTGATGGCAAACTTCTACGAAAAACTCGCCAGTACAAAAGTCGAGTCTGGTAAAACGCTGATGGATGAGACGGTCACCGTCGCCACTGGGAACAACAGTGTGAGTCAACAAAGGGGCCCGCATAACGGAAGCGAAATCCCGGTGTTCGTTGCGGGCGGACAATTTAAAAATCACGGTGGCCATGTGATTCGCAAAGGCCAGACCACCTGCGATATCTACCTGTCAATCCTTCAGAAATTCGGCATCAAACGGGACAGGTTCGGCAATAGCCAGAAGATTATTCAGTTGTGAGATCATGTTGAAATCCAGAATCTCAAAGTTAACTGTATTACTGTTGCTGCTCGCCGGTGCCCATACTTCGATCTGCGTTGCGAGTGATCGTGAACAATCACAACAATTCTTCAACACTTATTGCGTTTCTTGCCACGGACAGAAAAGGCCGAAAGGTGGTCTCCGTCTTAACCAGTTTGATGTAAAGCAATGGAATGACCCCAGTCTACTTAATGAAATCTATTCGGTGATCGAAAGTGGCGACATGCCACCGGAAGATGCACCGAAGCATCCAGAACCCGGTCAATCCAAAGCATTACAAAAGGTATTAGGCAATCAGCTTCAGGCACTCGCAAAAAAGCTGAAACCGGGAATGCTGAAACGTTTGAGTCGAGTTGAATATCAAAACACAATAAACGATGTGTTTGGCACTGAACTCACTTTGATCGATCGGCTGCCACTCGACAATATAGACGCTGGTTTTGATAACAATGCCGACAATCTGCATATGTCAGCGGTCGATATGGAGACGTACTTTAACGTTGCCAACCGGATAGCCGAAAGTGTCGTCAGCGATAAACCGGCTCCCCGCGTCGTTGTTTACTCAACGAAAAATACAGACATCGATACGCACAGCCACAAGGATGATACGAAAGGGTTTGCACCGACGCTTGAACGAAGTTCGCGCCCACTGGTATTTGCAACTTCCGCCATCCAAATAAAAATCAATCCCTCGGTCAGAACGAGTGGTGTCTATCGGATTGTTCCACAGGGATTCTATATCAAGGCCAAGTATGTTGCCGGCAGCCGCGCTAAAGAAAGATTACCTGCCGTTACGGACATATCAGAAATTTCTATCGACGATTCGCCAGCCGGCGGCCATTCAATGAGCTACTTCCTTCGGAAAAACTCGGGAGTAGGACAAAGCATTGTTACGGTGATTCCAAGAAATGCTGCTTGGAAAGAATTCGATCCTAGTAAAGGATTCACAGCACGACTATCGTCCGATGACACGATCG
>JANQLS010000106.1 GCA_028280485.1 Planctomycetota bacterium | reverse complement strand
CACACCCTCGTGGAAGGTGAAGTTTGTCGCCCGGAGCTTCTCTGCGAAATCGAATTGATTGCGATTGTGTAGTAGCAGGCTCCGAGGCTGTGAATTTATCCGATATATGTTAGTAAGCCCGGAGCGTAAGCGACGGGATACGTCATCGCGATGTCTCCGCATCGTTATGTCCTTAGGGATAACTCAGGCATTTTATTCCCACCCACGAAATACCTTAGCATTGTCCCGTCGCTTACGCTCCGGGCTTATTAATATTGGTGCTTAATTCTTTGTTCTGAATTTTGATTCCGTAGGAATCTAAAAATTCACGACCTCTCAGCGTGCGGAATCTTGGTTCGCCTCGCGAATCGGGTGAAACGATTACGCTGTTTTGAGTTCTTAGGCGAGAAGAACAATTCAATTTTATTGAGTAAATCTCTCCCCTGCTAGCGCTTCGGGCTAGCTAAAAGCGAGCGTAGCTAATTCCTATCCCTTCGGCTTCAATATCAATGTATGTCCCTTCTTCGGATCTAAATGTTTCTTTAGGGTTTTACTCACCTGAGCTGCCGTTAATTTCTTGAGCCCTTTCAAAATCTTTTCTCGGTGTTCGCCATATCGAAACTCGATTATTCCCCATTGAATGGCTCGATTACCGGCGATCATCATTTCGGTGTTTGTCGCCGATTTAAACCGTAACGCATCTTGGATGGCATAGGGTTTTTCTAATCGTTGGATAACACTTTGACGGATCTGATGAAATTGAAGAGGAGAAAGAGATTGGGTCATCAATGAAATCAGTTTGTCGCATTCTTTATTCACATCAGCGACTTTTGTACCAGGTTTAAGTGTGCCACTGATACTGAGATAGCGGCCTTGGGGAGGATTGATTTCGAGTTGAGTAAAAACCATTCCGGTGTGTTGTTTAAAGTTAGTATAAAACCTTCCCATCGTTGATCCGATTTGTTGGGCGATGAGAAATGCCAAAAAATCGGGATGGTCAACTGGTGGAGCTTTGAAGGATTTTAAAAAATGAGAAACGGGAAGGTCCCACTCTACTTCAGTCTTTCCTGTTTTTGGTTTTTGAAGTTTTGCATTGGGGGTTTTCTTTTTTGATGGGGGAATTGATTTCAAAGCTTTCTGCAGTTTTTCTTTGAAAGCTTTTGGGTCATCTTTTGAAGTGCAAACTATGACGATGTCTTGAGGATGGCTTAGGTGGCGGTCCCGATAAGAATGAATCTCTTTAAGAGTCGCCTTTTGGAGAGGTTCTTTAATCGATACGCTTTTCGCTCCATGTCGAACAACTTGATTCCAAGCCGCAGTGGCCCACTTATGCGCAAAAAGTCGATTGGCCGATGGGCCGACTTCACTATTGGCGCGAAGGGTTTCTAATTTTAAAGCTTCCTCGGTAAACATCGTTTTGGAGAGCCAGCTCGCCATCAGCTTTAAGCCCTCATCCGCTTCTTTCATCGATCCCATGAAATCCAATCGAAGATAATCGGCTCCCGTTTCCCCGTTGACCTTACGAAAATCACGAATTTGGCCGGTTGAGGTTAGAATTAGATGTTCGAGGAGGTGGCTCCATTGAGTTTTATCCTTTTCGTCTTGGGTGAGGCCCAAGGGGATGAACGCAAATAAGCCAAAGGCATCTACGGCATTTTGTCTCAGATAAATGACACGCATTCCGTTCGGAAGTTGGTATCGAGTCACCTCTGAGGGAGCTGCCTGAAGGGTGTGAGGAAAATTGAAACTGAGAAAGACAGTGAGTATAAAGAGAAGAGAGATTTCTGCTTTCTTTTTCACTTTCCTCGGTGGGTTTATATCCCTGGAATCAGAACGCAGAAAAAAACTAAACAATGCGGGAGAAGATCGCATCTTTTTGATCCCTTCTTCCTTTTAAAAATAGAATATAATGATTCGTTGAATTTCAGTTCCTCATAATCCGTATCATAAGAGATTCTTAAGAAATGTGTTCTATGAGCAACTGTAGAGAACTGGCATCAGGAATGGGTCCTTACATCCAAGTTAAATGAGTATTCCTTCAAATTACATTTCTAAACAATTTTTTCGAGCCACCATCAAGACTGCTTTTGTGCTTTTGATCATCGGCTTCGTCGTTCTTCCGCTTCGCCTGAATTCTAAGCCTGAAAGCAAGGCGGAGGGACGCCCAAACTACCGCTCTCCCTTTGCGTTACAAGTCCTTGAAGACCGTTCCCTCGCTCTGGTGACGGATTCGACCTACGGTTCCATCATCAAGGTTGACCTCGAAAGCGGTAAGATTTTAGGTGACCTTCAGTTGAACGGTGAGCCTCGCGGATTAGTAATGACTCGGGATGGTTCAAAAGCCTTCGTGGCTGAAAGTATGGCTTGGACGGTTGCTGAAATCGATGTTCAAGCTTGGAAGGTGACGCGAAGATTCGAAGTGGGGCGGCGACCCTTAGACCTCGCCCTCGATTCAAAAGAGCAACATCTCTTAGTCACCAATTCGGTGGGACACGATGTGAGTTGGGTTTCTCTAAGTCAAGGTAAGACGATCCAAACGGCCAAATTACCTCGCGAACCTTTTTTCGTTCAACCGATTCCGAAGTCTTCTAAATTTTTGGTGGGCAATCTACTCCCAGTGGGTGCTCCAGGTACTTCGAATTTAAAAACGGTCGTTACGACTTTAAAAATTAATTCTGATGGGGATGGTTTTACTCAATCACATCTTGAGCTCCCTATAGGTTCTTCTGCTGTAAGGCAAATCGAAATTGATTCTGAAGGGCACCGCGCCTATGTCTTACACACCCTGGGGCGAATTCAAGTTCCCGCAACTCAACTCGAGCGAGGTTGGGTAAGTACGAATGCTTTGACGATATTTGATCTTAAGCTTAACAAACGATGGGTGACTGTTCTTCTCGATTCTCCTGAATTGGGGGCGAGTGATCCCTGGGGGATTACTTTAGCCGAAAATGAAACAAAGCTTTGGATCAGCCTTCGAGGAACTCACGAAGTGGTAAAAGTGCATCTCGATCAATTACACCAGTATTTAAATGGTGTCGATCCAGAACACAATTCCACGTTAATCGGTGCTCAGTCGGGGAGTTCACGTTACCGAAGCGAGGAATTAGCCATTTGGAATCGAATCTTTGAAGATAAAAAGTATCTTGAAGATCTCGAATATGATTTAAGAGCTTTGGGCACATTTAGATTGATCGAGCGATTTCCTTCAGGAGTAAAAGGCCCGTTAGATATCAAATGGAATAAAAACACTGAAGAGGTTTTAGTCGTAGGACGTTTTAGTGGAACTCTCAGTCGAATTTCAAAGGAAGGGAAACTCATCAAAACGCTTTCATTGGGCCATCAACCGAAAGCCGATTTGATTCGACGGGGTGAAGAGCTCTTTCACGATGCCACTATCAGTTTTCAGAATTGGTTAAGCTGTGCAACCTGCCATCCCGATGACGGAAGAAATGATGGTTTACGTTGGGATTTACCCAATGATGGTTTAGGTACACCCCAGATGACCCGTTCGTTGATTAAGAGTTACATGGTTGCTCCCACGACCGCTCGCGGAGTTCGCGCTGGATTCAAAGTTTCCTCCACGGCCGGATTTTTGTTTTTACATACTTCACCCACCAAAGAACGAGTCTCCGAAGTGATGGCTTATTTAACCTCGATTGAACCTGAACCCAGCCCTTTCCTTGCGAAGGATGGCAAACTCAATGCAGCCCAAAAGAGAGGGAAGGTACTCTTCGAAGGGGAAGCCGATTGCGTGAAATGCCATAAGGGAGAGATCAAGACCGATCTCGAACCTCACCGCATCGGTACGGCGAAACGTCAGGATGTCGGTGGGAATAAATTTTATACTCCGAAGCTTCTAGAGCTTTACCGAACGGCACCCTTCCTTCACGATGGAAGAGCGGCTACCTTGAAAGATATCTTTAAAATTCACAACAAAGAAGGTAAGCACGGTGAAGCCGATGAATTGAGCGATGATGAACTTGATGATTTAGTGGAGTATTTAAAGACACTATGATTAGCCCCTACCTTTTTTAATGGGTGAATCTTTACGGCTTTAACTGATCGTAGGGGATAGTTAGAAATAAACTTCAGAGCGTTAATTTCCCTCGCTAACGAGTTGTAGGCTCGACCCTCGAGCCGTACGAAGCAGAAAAGTAATTCTGAAACGGATCGACTTTAAAAAATATAAAGTTGAGTCGAGCTAAAGAATCCCCTCGCTAGCGCTTCGGGCTAGTTAAAGAAATCTATCTTTAATTTACATCCTCTTTTGGAATTTATTTTTATTCAGGCAAGGCGGCTCTCGAGGGAGGGATCTTGACTTCTGGAAATCCCGAGCCGTGATTCGGATTTTTTAAATACGCTCGTCTTCGAGTTGAAATCAATTGCCCGACAATACTCACCGCTATTTCTTCCGGAGTGCGCGCACCGATATCTAAGCCGATAGGCGCATGCACTTGTTTTAATCTGGTTTCGGAGGCGCCTTCATCGAGAAGTTGGCGGTAAATGCGACCGATCTTTGCCCGACTTCCGATGAGTCCAATATAGCCGGCGTGAGTTCTAACAGCTTTGGATAGAACTAACTGATCACACTTGTGCCCCCGGGTTACGATGACTAAATAAGAGCTTTCGCCAATATCCAAGTCTTCGAACACTCGCTCGAATTCTTCAACCACGATCTTATCAGCGGTCGGGAAATGCTCTTTATTGGCGAAGGCCTTTCGATCATCCACGATGACCGTTGAGAAACCTGTGGTGTGAGCCAATTCTGCAACTGATTTCCCAATGTGCCCCGCACCAAAGATAAAAACCGTGGGGCGGCCGATGGGCTCAATAAAGATTTCTACGATGCCGCCACAAGCGAGGCCTTCTTCTTCGGCGATTTTTGGAGTTAAGGTAAATTTTTCTAAGCGAGGTTGGTCTTTTTCGATCACATCTTTAGCGATGGCCCAGACATCCGCTTCAGTGCAGCCTCCGCCGATCGAGCCGTAACTTTGACCGTCATCCGTGATCAGCATTTTTGCCGACTCTTTCCCGGGGGTGGATCCCGTGGATTTGACAACGGTAGCTAATGCTGCTCTTTGCCCTTTTTCGAGGACTTCGGCAATTTTGGAATAGATATTATCCATACTGAGATTGGAGTTGGGTCTGAGGGCGGAACGAAAATGGAACCTAAGGTCTTACAATTATTCTGCATTACAGCCGACGAGACTCTCGTCGGCAACCTTAGCTAAGTGCTTTTATCCACCATTCTTTAAACATTTAAAATGGGTTTCCTCTGAGTGCAGTAGAAGAGTTCCCGATCCTGGAGCCTTGACAAGATTACTAAGTCCCTATATCATAGGAAAATACGTCAATTCTTGCTGGCTTTCTTCATTTGCCCTTTAGGTCTTATTAGGTCAACGAAATCAATTCGTGGGTCAACCTAATCGGGCAACTCAGTCAGTCAACCCAATCAGTCACCCACAAATCCTTCGGACTCGAAGCTGACCCTTATCTAAGGTATCAGCGAGCCCAAGGAGTGGTGGTGGATCCTGCTCACAAGCGTTAGGTGTTTCAGGAGAGTGGGTTGGGTGCTCGATCCTCCAATGTGAGTTATTCGTGATGTCTGAAAATCAAAAGTATCTTTATTGTATTCTCCATCCCAATTATGCCTTGGTTGCTTCCATGCTGCCGCCGGAGGAATTTGGCCGGCACTATAATTTGGGAAGTTCTCGTTTTTTCCACGGTCAGGTGGTTTTCGCTGAAGTCGATAGTTCTTACCGCCACGAGTATTTCAATATCGAAGAGATCTTGAAAGGCCTTAAGGCAAAGGCTGATGGAAGGCCAAAACGAACCAAGTTCATCAAAACTTATCGTGTGCTAGAGCACATCGAACTTTCGGCGATTAAAAACCTTTATATCACCAGCGTGCTAGGTAAGGTCCTCGAACTTAAGCCCGAAAGTCAGTACGATATTTCCCATGAAAAAGGTTTCTTGAGAACTTACCAAGAAATCTGTCCTTTGAGATCCGTCGTGCTCTCATTCATGGATCCTCCTGAATTCGGTAAGTTTATCACTGCAGAAAATGCGACTAAGGGAGCCCCCAAGGTTTTCTTCACTCAAATCGATCTCAATATCGATAATTTCTTAACTCAGATCGAAGAAGACCCCTTCCTGGTTTCGCCGATCCCCAACGTGCACGCTCATAAGCTCAAGTCACAGATCTTAGAAATGCGAGCCCGGCCTGAGAAGCGAGTTAAAGGAATCAGTCTAGATTCGGCTTTCAGCCAAATCTCATTTTTACGACTGCGGACGGGATTTTGGTTTGCGCACAGGGATGAATTTATCTACTACCCCATCCCCGATCACGCGACCTTAGAAAACGATCACTACGATTGGTTCCGTTCGCTGTCTTCGTAAGGAACTAAGACTATTTTCTAATGAACGAAGCTCCAGAAGTTATTCGCATAGCCCGGGCGTTGCGAATAACCTCTGGAGCTTTTTTGTTTTGTCTTAAGCCAAATTTTCAAAAGCGATGCCTGCTCTTAAATTACACTCTCAATTGAATCTCAGTTATAGCAACGGGCCGGGGGCCCGATTTGTGCTTTGGGTTCAGGGTTGTAGTTTGGGATGCCCCGGGTGTTTTAATCCTGAAACCCATGACTTCGACCGGGGAGAGCTTGTAGCCGTTCAGGATCTCGTGGGAAAGGCACTGAAATTAAAAACTAAAATTGAGGGAATCACCATCAGTGGTGGCGAACCATTCCAACAGCCAGAAGCATTATTCGAATTCCTGAAAGAATTCAAAGAGAGAAGTGATCTTTCAGTGCTCGTATTCTCGGGATTTACTTTAAGTGAAATAGAAGAGCAACCTTCCCTTAAGCGCTCTCTTCCCTATATCGATGTCCTGATCGCAGGGCGTTACGCTGCAAATCTTGTTGAATCTAATAAATGGTTGGGGTCTGCGAATCAACAACAACATTTATTGACGGATCGCTACACTCAAGAAGATCTTCAATCCGTTCCAAAAACAGAAGTGCAAATTTCAAGCGATGGTGAAATCCGAAAGAGTGGAATCGATCCATTGGGGTGAGTCCTCGTTCCGAAACAGGAACGAACTCGAGTTGTTTTCAACTCGAGCGCAAGCAAATCTGCGATTTGTGAAGCGGTTGGGGCAGAT
>JANQLS010000092.1 GCA_028280485.1 Planctomycetota bacterium | reverse complement strand
GTTAGCTTCGCTCAGGGTGACGGAGGTGGCGATCCGACTTTTCCTATAAGGACGAAAGGCTTCTAATACTTTTGGGGGCATCGCTCCCTTCGTTTTTGCACGGTATTGAGGTTCGCCTAAAAACTCGACCGCATGAATTCGGGGGAGAAACTCATCTCGATCGTATTGATCGAGGGGTAAGCACTTCGTGGTCATTTTTACTGGGTACTTTTCGTAGAGGCTCTGAGGTCCTTTCGAATCGGTATACCCACCGACATGTCCATGCATGCCTGCATTGACGTGAATCGATTTAAGGGTCTGAAGGAATTTTTCGTTTCGAAGAGTGCCGCCTTCGATATCGTTGGAATGAACCCAGCCACCTCCGATGTCGAAGGATTCTTTTTTGATTCGAAGATGAGACCAGAGGTGAACGGGTTTCCCCTTGTGCTGAATCACCACTTCGATGGCACAGTAACTCAAGGGTAAAGATTCAAATTGAGCGATGATGCAACCGACATCTCCTTGAGGGATGTTTCCACTTTTGGGGTAGCTTTGAAGACTTTTGGGAAGAGCTGATGGAAAAAGGAAATGCGGGGTCTTGTTCGATTTTGGAATCCAAAGCTTCAAGGTCTGAACTTTGACTTCCTGATCGGCATTATTCTTAAGATGAAGATAGAGTTGAGTAGCATAAATCGAATCTTCTGGGCCTAAGAACGTCGCGGACTCAATCGTAATATTCGGCTTAGATAATTGAAATGTGGCTACTTTATCTCCAACTGAAAGAGTGTGTTTTTTGGGCTCTAACTTGCTGAGTTGGTTCCAACGAATTGTGGTGAGAGCCCCGGCAGGAAGAATTTGATCAGCGGGCTCCCAGCGGTGGGGGGAATCCTCCCAAGCCCAGTCTCCTTGCTCGACGTAGTGGTTGAGTGGATTATTATCAACCTTCAATTCATTCAGAGAGAGGGAATTTGAACTCGGATTAAAGAGGAAGACTTCGACCCTCGCTCCTCCATGAAAGGCATGCGGCCGGCGAAATTTTACCTCCTTTGCGGGCACATGGGGGATGACCTGCGTACCCTTGATTTCAATTGACTGACTCGTGAGGGGAAATGTGAGGCTTAGAAGGAAGCAAAGTGTAATCCGTAACATAATAGAATCTGTAAGCTTATCCAAGTTGGTGAGAATATTTGAAAGTGAATTCCATTGTATAAAACTTTTACGATCTAAGAGTGTTTATTGAAATAGAAAATTGTAAAATCGGAGTTGGGTTTTCGAGGGAATTTTCCTCTGAAGTAACGGCTGAAATTACTGCAGAAGTTACGACTGCAGATAATTCTGAAGGTACCACCGGTCTTAGTAAAAGGATTTCCAGGATGCGATCTGTGTTTAAAAAAATCAATTTGTTATTCATTCTTGGCATTTTCGCGACTCCTAGTTTCGCGGACGTAGCTATTTACACAGGGGGAACCAGTTGGATCACTCCTGAAGCAGCTAACGCTCAAGCTCAAATTTGTCAGGCGCGCTTAGAAGCACTGGGCATCGTCGTGACCATCTTTTCTGATCCTGCCGATGAAGCTCTTCTCGCTGACTGGGTGGATGTTGAAACGGATGATGGTGATTTGGATGTATTGATCCTTTTCGGGCGATTCCCAAACTCCATTTATCCTGGAGGAAACGCAGAGCCTGATGGTTCATTAGCTGAACTTTTCATCGAGTCCGTAGACGGGGATGCCATCATCAATCACGCTGATTGGATGTTCTATGTTTCTGACCCCCTGAATACTCATCTGGGCTTAGAGAACATGACGGACACTCCCGGGCTTTCTATGGGGGGAAATAACAATCCTATGACCGTCACCGACCTGGGACGAGAGATTGCTCCTAGCTTGAACGATTTCCTCAGCGATCGCCCATTGCATGTCGATGGCTTGGGTGGAGATTGGATCGTTGAGGCTTCTCTAGCACAAAGTGCCGATGGACTCTTAGCCGATCCCGTTGTGATTCGCGATGGAGATCGTGGAAGGCTCATCCCCATCTTTCAAGCGAATGCCCAGCCCGATCCCATGGGAGCAGTGGCCGCCGAGATCATCGCTTGGTTGTTGGAAGAAACCATCGTCCCCACGAAACTTACTATCTCAGGAGCAGCTACAAACGTATCAGGCAATCCCATCGAGCTGACCATAAGCACAAGCGATGATGCAGATATTCCAACTGCTGGTGTAGAAGTTACGATCGACTTGGCGACTGATTCAGCTTCGGGTGCATTTGACTTATCTCCCTTCGGAGACTTCGACGGCTCGGTGACTTCAGTCACCATCCCCGAGAGTGGATCATTAACAGTTTTCTACCAAGATTCGACAGCTGGACTGAAAGAGCTAACCGCTTCGACTTCGGGTGATCCCGCATTAACCGAAGCTAATCATACGATCAATCTCTTTGAAGATTTGTCAGGTGATCCCGGGGAAGTCGCAATCTATACCGGAAATGTCGGTTGGATCAATAAAGGAGCAGCGGATGTCGAAGCTCAAATTTGTAGTGACAAATTAGCACTCGCAGGAGTTACGACGACTCTATTCCCAGAAGCAACAGACACTTTAGAGCTGGCCGACTGGGTCATCGAATCGACGGATAATGGGGTTGTCGATGTCTTGATTCTTTTTGGTTTCCTTCCTGGTGAACTTTACGGGGCGGGAAACACAGAAATCGATGGTTCACTTATTGAGCTGTTTATCGAGTCGACCGATGGAGATGTGGTGATCAATCATGCTGACTACATGTTCTACGTTTCCGATCCGATCAATAATATCCAAGGCTTACAAAACATTATGGATTCACCGGCCGTGACCATGTGGGGTGACAATAATCCGATGATGGTAACCGAACTCGGTCGAAGGGTGGCTCCATCCTTAGGTGACTTCCTTTCGGACCGTCCTCTTCATTTAGATCAGATGGAAGGCGATTGGTTTCCTGAAGTCATTCTGGCTAAGGGGAGCAATGGAATCTTGGCTGATCCTGTCATCGTTCGGGATGGAAATAGAGGTCGCTTGGCCCCTATCTTTCAAACGAATGTTCAAAACGATCCTAAGGGAGCCGTCGCGGCTGAAACGATTTTATTCCTTTACGGAGTCCAACTCGGTGAGCCGAATAACATCGCTATTTTAGGAGACCGTACGGCTGCCTTTACAGGAGAAGCAATTCCCTTCACCGTTGCCATCCAAGATGACATCGGCAGCCCCAGTATCGCAACCAATGATGTTACGGTAAGCATTCAAACGAATTCTGCTACGGGTGCCTTTGATTTAGCCGCAGATGGCGCATTCGATGGTTCTATCACTGAATTAACTATTCCCGCTGGATCATCTTCAGTTTCAGCGTTTTACAGCAATACTGCCCCAGGTCAATCTCAAGTGACCGCTACCTTAGCTGGTTTTGATCCTGTTTCCCAAGACTACACCTTCTTTGAAAAATCTTTTGCTCCTCAAGGTGAAGTGGCAATTTGGACAGGGACGGTCAACTGGATCGATAAAGGCCCTGCTGATGAACAAGCTCAAATTTGTCAGTCCCGATTGGAGTCGGCTGGCATCTCTTCCATTTGGTACCAAGAACCGACAGATGGGATTGGTCTTTCGGAGTGGATCTCAGATTCAACCGACAATGGTTCATTAGATGTTTTAGTTCTCTACGGTCATTTGCCGTCTGAGATTTATCCCGCAGGAAACACGATGCCTGAAGGATCGATCTTAGAGCTCTTCTTAGAGTCTCCCGACGGTGATACGGTGATCAATCACGCCGACTGGATGTTTTATGTCTCTGATCCGATCAACGGTCCTCAAGGATTAGGGAACCTCATGGATTTACCCAGCATCAACATGGCTGGTTTTAACGACCTTCCTATGGTGGTTACTGAAAAGGGCATGGAGATATCTTCGAATCTCACCAACTTCAATACGGACCGACCTCTCCACTTAAATACACTCGGTGGAAATTGGATCGTCGAAGAAGTTCTCGCTCAAAACGCTGACGGTACTTTAGCGGAGCCTGTCATCGTTCGGGATGGAGATCGCGGCCGTTTGATTCCAGTGTATCAAACCCAATTCCAAAATGATCCAAAAGGAGCGGTCGCTTCAGATATCATCGCTTATCTATTCGGTGGAGCTTCCTTTGGTCCCAGTCAGGTTAATTTAAATGGATCAGGGACGACAGTTACCGATACCGCCATTCGACTTACAGTTTCTCTACAAGATGGAGGTGGTGTGCCTGTTAGCCCAGTCGAAGATACGGTCATCAACCTTGCGACCGATTCCGCTTCGGGTCGTTTCGATACCAATTGGTTAGGAACTTATGATGGAACCGTCACCTCAGTGACGATTCCTGCAGGCGAGCCTAACGTCAAGGTCTATTACAAGACTACCCAAGAAGGACTCGACCAACTGACCGCGACTATCGAAGGTAATCCAGAGCTTCAGGCCGGTGAGTTGAGCGTGAATGTCTTGACGGATTCCAGTGGCGAGGGAGGAAGTGTGGCCATCTATACCGGGCAAGTCAATTGGGTGGAGAAAGTTCCCGCTGATGCTCAAGCTCAAATTTGCGTTGACCTCCTCAACGATGCCGGAATTGCTAACCAATGGTTTTCAGAGCCAGGCGATGATTTTGAAATTTTAAATTGGGTCATCGGAGCGACGGATAATGGTGAAGTCGATGTACTTGTTCTATATGGTTATCTTCCGGATACTATCTACGGAGCCGCGAATAGCGAACCCGACAATTCCCTCTTAGAGCTGTATTTAGAATCGACGGATGGAGATGTCGTCATCAATCACGCCGATTATATGTTCTACGTCTCTTCTCAAGTCAATAACGTGAACGGTTTGCAAAACATCATGGATCTTCCCAACATCACGATGTGGGGAAATGACGATGCGATGACCGTTACCGATCAAGGCGCCGCCATATCTTCAAGTCTTGTTGATTTTTTATCCGATCGTCCTTTCCATGTGAATGAACTTTCAGGTGATTGGTTTGTCGAAGCTGCTTTAGCTGAAAGTGCTGACGGAACTCTTGCGGATCCCGTTATCGTTCGTGATGGTAATCGTGGTCGATTGATTCCGGTTCACCAAGCCAACGTTCAGGATGATCCGAAAGGAGCAGTCGCAGCGGAGATTATCACTTATCTCTTTTCCGGTCCCACTGACACTGGAAGTTTCTTCCGTCGTGGAGATGCCGATGGAAATGGAGCTTTAGAGATCACCGACCCGATCAACAATCTCTCGTTCCAATTCTTGGGAACGTTTACTCCTCCGTGTATGGATGCTGCGGATTTTGATGATAACGGAAAAGTTGAGATCACGGATCCGATCGCTAACTTGTCCCATCAATTCTTAGGTACAGCACCTCCTGCTCCTCCTGGAAAGGATACTTGTGGTCCTGACCCCACTGCGGATGATGATTCGGTTGGAGGGGACTTAGGTTGCCTCAATCCGCCTACGAATTGTTGATGTAAACCTTGTAATTAACGTAAAAAGCCCCATGGAAATTTTCATTGCCGTGGGGCTTTTTTTGGAAAGATTTCTCTTAGAATTGTCTCTAAGTCTTGTCTCATAATAGCTAAGGCACAAAATCAACAATCTAAATACTGTTGATTCGAATGTTGTGAAATAATTTTGCTTAGCGAAAAAATTAAAATAAAACTATCTCGCTCCTTGGACCTGGATTAGTATTTTTTGAAGACGTAATAGAAATTGGGTAGGAACAATTTTTATTTATAACTAATTTCGGGTTGAACATATTTCTGAATATTTGGGTAGGACTAAGTATTTGGGTTGGGAGAGCTAGATGCATCGAAATAAGTTTCATCGAGGCTATCGTTCTGTCTTGGCTGGGTTTGCATTTCTTTCACTTTTTTTACCTTCCTTAGCTTTTTCTGAAGTCGTCATTTATACCGGGGCCACAAGTTGGATTTCTCAAGAAGAGGCCACGCGTCAAGCTGAAATCTGTAAGGCGCGTTTAGAGCCCCTCGGGATACCGGTCACAGTTTATATACATTCATCGGAACGAGATCTCGTCGCAGAATGGGTCGAATTGAATACGGCTGATGGTGATTTTGATGCTTTGATCCTCTTTGGGCATCTTCCCAATACGATTTATCCTGGGAATAATCGCCAACCTGAGGCTTCACTCGTTGAGCGATTTATAGAGACTACGGATGGGGATGCCATCATCAATCATGCTGATTATATGTTTTCGGATTCTATTCCCGAAAACGGTCCAATGGGGTTGGTTCATATCAGCGACATGGAAAAAATTTCATTGGGGTTTCAAAACACTTGGATGGAAGTAACTCCTCTTGGGGAACAAATTTCGCCATCTCTCTTTCCGTTTTATAGCGATCGATCCTTTCCTATCTCTCAGTTGCCTGAAGTTTGGAAGGTTGAAGCAGCATTGGCACAAACCCCCGATGGTAAATATGCCGATCCCGTTATCATTAGAGATGGAGATCTTGGACGCCTCATTCCCATTTTTCAAAGTGAAAATATAACTGCGCCCATGGGGGCGGTCGCAGCAGAAATTATCGCTTGGATTTCTGAGGTCGAGCTGGTTCCTACAAAGCTGTCTCTAAAGGGTTCAAGTCAGCAAGTGATCCATTCGCCAATTGAGTTCGTGCTCAGTGCAGTTGATGCTTCCGATACCATCACCCCGGGCCATGAAGTTACAGTTAAGTTAAACGTAGATCCTCCGACCGGTTCTTTTGATTTGGCCCCGTTCGGTAGTTTTGATGGTTCCCTTACTACAGTTACCTTGCCGGAAGATGGGACTCTTAAAATTTACTATAAAGACCAAGTTCCTGGAATTCGCGATATCTCTGTCGAGGTCTTAGGTGAGTCTTCCTTGTCTCCCCATCAACACCGAATAGCCTTGTTGAATGATAACTCTGGATCCCAGGGGGAAGTCGCCATTTACACCGGAAATACGGGGTGGATATATAAGCAACGGGCCGATCAAGAGGCTGATCGCTGTCGTGACAAACTAGCGTTAGCTGGTGTTGATACCACCTTGTTTCAAAATGATGGTGACTTTCAACGGATTTCAGATTGGGTTCAGCAAGCGACTGGCAACGGTCAGGTTGATGTTTTAGTTCTGTACGGCTATTTACCTGAAACTCTCTATAAGCCAAAGAACCTTGAAGGCGATGGTTCGATCCTTGAGGCGTACCTTGAATCTTTAGATGGGGATGTCGTCATCAACCACGGCGACTATATGTTTTATGTCTCGACTTCTCTCAATGACGTTCAGGGACTACAAAATATTGCGGATTCGCCGACACTAACGATGTGGGGCGAGAATACCCCGATGCTCGTCACTCCATTGGGACATCGCATCGCTCCTTCCTTAGAAAATTTTCAATCGGATCGCCCGTTAAATTTGGAACAACTAGCAGATCAGTGGTTTGTTGAAGTCGCTTTAGCCCTAGATCATTCAGGTCAGCGCGCAGATCCCGTCATCCTTCGAGATAGAAACCGAGGGCGGATGGTTCCCATGTTCCAGACTCGGTTTCAAGAAGACCCGAAAGGATCGGTGGCTGCCGAAACGATATTTTGGATTTATGAAATTGAAATTGGAAATACTCGCGAGTTAAAGATCTCGAGTGAAAAGACAGCCGGGTTACAGGGGGAGTGGATTCCTTTTTCCCTCGAACTAGAAGATTGGGTGGGAAGTCCTAATGCTGCTTTAGAAGATGTGACTGTTTCTATCAGTTCAAGTTCAACGAGAGGATCTTTTGACAGCTCACCGGATGGTGAGTTTGATGGAACTATTAAGGAGCTCATCATCCCCGCCGGAACGAGCAAGGTGGTTGGGTACTATAAAAACCCACGAATCGGTACATTTCAGATTACCGCTTTAGTCGATGGATTCGAATCGGTAACTCAGGAAGTTTCATTTTTTGAAAAGGCGTACCATCCACCGGGAGAAGTTGCGATTTGGATGGGGGACACCATGTGGTTGGACCAAGAGAAAGCTGCAATCCAAGCTAAGAAATGTCGGGATCGGTTGGATTTAGCTGGAGTTTTTACAAACATGTATTCCATCCCTCCTCATCTCGCCTTACTCGAACAATGGGTGAATGAATCCACTGATAATGGCCAATTAGATGTCTTGATCCTTTTCGGCTCACTGCCATCTGTGCTTTATCCTGCGGGTAATACTTTAGAGGATGATTCATTGATTGAATTGTTCCTCGAATCCCCTGACGGGGACACGGTGATCAATCATGGCGATTGGATGTTTTTCAATTCGGATGGAGATCACCCCACTCAGGGCTTGCCCTTTATAACGGATTCACCTGAAATCTCTATGGCTGGGTTTGATAATCTAAAAGTCACCGTGACTGAGACTGGGCGAGCAATTTCTCCAAGCTTGACGGATTTCCACACCGATCGACCTCTTCATTTGAATTCCTTGGGCGGAGATTGGGTCGTTGAGGATGTTCTGGCTCAAAATCGAGATGGCTCACTTGCCGATCCGGTGATTATCCGAGATGGTGACCGTGGTCGACTTGTTCCATTATTTCAAACCGATTTTCAAGATGATCAAAAAGGGGTGGTGGCTTCTGACATCATCGCCTACCTGTTTGGAGGGCTTGAATTCCCGGCTGATAAAATTGAACTCACGGGAACTCCCGCCGCCGTGGTTGGAATTCCTGTCAGTTTAAACCTTACCATTTTAGATGCGACCGGGGTCCCTATCGTTTCCACGGAAGACCTCACTTTAAAAGTGAGCTCAGATTCACCGACGGGAAGATTTGCTGATCATTGGTTGGGTGAATACCTTGAGGAAGAGATAACGGTGGTTCTCCCCGCTGGAGAATCTGAAGTACGAGTTTTCTTTAAGGATTCAGACCGAGGTGATGTGAAATTCAGAGCCACTCACGAAGGCGATTTTTTCATTCCTGAAGGAGAGATGGATTTTAGTGTTTACCCGAAGGCCGAATTTGAAGAATTCGATTTCGATATCACCTTTGCCATTTATACGGGGCGGGTGTCTTGGATAGAGAAAGAGGAGGCAGAAGAACAAGCTATTGAGATCGTCAGGAGAACCAGCCAGATAGGATTTCCTATTTATTGGTTTTCTCGCCCTGAAGATGAGCCCATGGTTAGAAGTTGGGCCATTGAAGCAACAGATAATGGAACCATCGATGTGCTGATGCTGTTTGGCACTATTCCTGACACCATTTATAAATCAGGGAATGCTGAGCCGGATGGCTCAGTCTTAGAAGTGTACCTAGAGTCGGCAGATGGAAATTTCGTACTCGATCACAGTTACTATCCCTATTCTGATTCCACAAGAGATAATGACGTCGGCGCTCTTCAATACTTGATGGATAATCCCGATGTCTTTGCGTGGGGTAATTATTTCCCAGAGGTTTCAGATCAAGGATCAGGATCTATAAAAAACTATAGTCTATTGAGTTCTGATCGGGAGTTTAATAGGGAAGACCTCTCCGGTGAATGGTTTGTCGAATCAGAAGACCCGGAACCTAACGATGAGAATTCTGAATTTATAATCCTTCGAGATGGGGATCGGGGGAGGATTGTTGCCGTCAGGATTAATGGACGTTCATATTCAATTTCTTATGAAAAGTTTTTTAGAGGGTTACCCGGAATAAGAGACACTTGGGGGATTTTTCGACGTGGAGATGTGAATGGTAATGGAGTTCTCGATATTTCGGATCCTATCCTTAATCTTGATTTCCAATTTTTGGGGAATTACATTCCTGACTGTCTCGATGCCTGTGACTTTGACGACAATGGAAAAGTAGAGATCACGGATCCCATCGCTAATTTAGCTCACCAATTTGCTGGAACAGCGCCCCCTTTCCCTCCGGGGCCGGATCGCTGTGGTTTCGATCCCACAACGGATGATCCTTTTGAACGTGAATTAGACTGTAAGCCTCAGCCCACTTGCCTCTATTGGACAGAAGATGGTCGATTTGGGAGGTGAGATCAGTCGTTCATGTACAACTTAACGTCGTCCACATAAACGTGATTCTCAGCTAACAACCACCATTGGTAAAGCTGAACGCCGATGGCGGTTTTAGAATTTTGGGCTTTAAACTTAAGTCTGAATCGTTTCCATTGACCGCGGGTGGAATACCACTGCGTGACAAATTTGTTGTCGACTGTTTCAGGGTGATCGAGTTTACCGGTGTGAGTGGGGTCGACGATCAAGCGTACTCGATCGTTTCGATTCCAGCCTCCTTGACGTTCATCGGTTAAGACCCATGCACTCAAGGTATAGATTTTACCGGGAATGGTCGTTACGACTTGAGATACGGTTCTCGTAAGAGCGGGTTCCATTTTTCGCGGAATGGGTCCTGATTTTTCGTGCACCTTATGATTCCAACCTAAGACCCGTTTACCAGAGTGAGCATGATATCTCCCTAAGTAATAGACGGAACGCAGATTTTTAACATCCGGAGGAAGCGGGACTTCAGCCACTTGATTTTTTAAAGAAGAAACTTTCCAGCCCTTGAGTCCATCTTCAAAGGAAGAATTCTTTAGTGGGATCAGTTTACCGGTGATGCCCATAACTTGGTTTTTGGGGAGAAGTGAAGTGGGATCCTCGAGAGTCTTGACTGTTACTGATTTTGAATATAAAGGGGGGGAGTTGGAATTTTCTGTCCTTCCGCCCACTTGAAAGGTGTACGAGGTTCCGGGATCCAGCCCGGGGAGGGTCATGACGTGTTGGGTTTTGTATTTTTCTTGTAAGAAGCCTCTGTTTCCAAATGAAATTTGACTCGTTGTAGGGAGGGCGGTTTCCCATTTAACGGTGATGCTCCTGGCAGTGATTTGAGTCATCCTCACATTCATGGGAAGAACGACAGAGCCGGGATGTTCTTCGCCTTTTAAGATGCACGTGAGGTCTAAATTTTCAGTACTCAATTTATTTCGAAGAGCTTCTCCCTTTTTATACAGATCGGGAGCGAGGTAAGCATAGAACGGTTTTCCATCGACTCGCCTCAACTTTACGATGTATTTCTCTCCTTTTCGTAGTGGCACTTGATCTCTAAACCAAGCGCAGGTCGCCCCCCAATCTTTAATCATTAACACGTTTCGTTCAGGGCCGACTTGTTTTCCTGTCGGCGATTTTTCGTGAACGGAGAAGATGAATCTCTTCGTAAGGCCCTCAGAACTCGGCCAACCTGCGTTGATCCAGACTGTTCGTAGATTATTAGTGGTGGCGGTAAAGGATTGAGCCGCCCAAGTGGGGGATCCCGAAGCAGGCCCTTCCGACTTAAAACCAAATCCTTGATGGAGAGTCACGCGAACTATGGTTTTTAAGTTGTCATTGTCTTGGCTGATGGAAAAACCCATGTCGGAATCTAAACGAGGTTCATCATCGTAATAAGCGTTACCCCAAATATAAGTATCTCCTAAGGCAGGAGTGCCTAATTGAAAAGTGGAGCCAGTGGGTGAATGGAGAGACAAGTAATAGTTATGCCCTCTATCAGTCGGCCATTCCCAAGGCTGTAAATTGATAATCTTGATCCAGCTACACTCTCCCAAATCCTTTCGTCCAACTAATTTTCCTTTAGGATCACGCTCTCGAAGTTCAGCTATGAGTTGAACGGGTTTACCGGGATTCCAAAATCGAAATCCGTTCACCCAAGGCCCGACAGCTTTAAACGTTTGGCCGAATTTTTTTCTCGAGGGAGACCACGTTTCAGTATCGGCTGACATTCCCTTTTGAGAGGAAAACAGTATCTCTGTCGCTAAACCGGATTGGATCTTAACTGGAGTGATGACGCTTCCCGAGACGGCTAAGTATTCACCTTCAGGGAGAGTTTTCGATTCAAAGCGACCCGAAACCCCAGTAACGGTGTGCCAAACCATGCCGAAATCACGATCGAAGATCGTCACTTCGCGTTCGTTACCACCAGAGTCTCCCGTGAGGAAACCCTGGGCAATTAGGGTAGTTGAAGATGAGTCAATTAAGAGGGGAAGGAGGAGTAATAGAGTTTTCGTATTCATGCTTTTAAATTAAAGCATGGAGTAAGGAATGAAAACTGGAAAGTGGGATTGTGAAGGATTCGAGAATTCGTTTTTAATTGTAGGATCCTCTGTAGCGCCTGGGCTTGTCCCAGGCCTTTCCCTAAAATCAGCCCTAACTTTTTAAGATTCTATTTAATCTGTAAGGATTGGCCACCCACAAGATTGTCCGTTTAGAAACGTATCTGGGGTGGCGCTACAGGAATGATTTCGTTTCAGATGAGTTTATCTGGGGCAAGCCCCATGGTTTTTAGAAAATAGATTAGAAATTGAATTAGCTTAAAACTCTTTCACCGATTTCATCTTTTTCAAATGATCCCGTAATAGCTTTGCTATTTTGGTTCGGTTTTCTTGAATCCGCTTGAGATCGAGATTCAAATTGAGGGCTTCATCGTATCGCTTTAATCTCTCTTCAACTTTAGAGTTCCAGGCGCTGGTTGCAACAGCGATAGGAGTCTCCCCTTTTCGATTTTTTTCTAATGGTGATGCCCCGTACTTAAGAAGCATTTTCGCCATCTCTAATCGACCGTAGGTAGCAGCGGTGTGAAGCGCAGTTGTACCGTCGCGACTTTTACCGTGAACTCGAACTCGGTGTTTCATGAGGTACTTCATGATTTCTACACGATTGTGTCGAGTCGCTAAGTTGATGGGATTCGAATTTCCACCACGTTGAACTTCGTTGATCGGAACTCCCTGACGGCGGAGGAATTTTGTTTGATCGAGATCTCCAGTGCGGATTGCACGAGCCAATCGCTCTCTCCAATCATCGTTGGCATGGTCGATTCTTCTCTTAAGGGCTCTGGCTGCTTCTTCATCGGGAGTCACGTGAAAGATAAAATCGTTACTGAACATCCCACCTGGATTTTGCAGTTGGAGGAACTGAAGTCCTTCTCGGGGTAAGCTTGCGAGTCGAATCGTGAGTTCTTCATTTTCTTCCAGTCGAATCGTTCCTTTTACCTTTCTTCCATTAACGAAGATGGAGGCTTTCGGATCGATGTATCGACCACTCACCTTCATGGAGAATTTATTATTGTAAAGAACGGGGAAATCTTGTTGGCCTCGCTGCTTTTCGATGGGGCCGAGAGTCCAAATCGCGGGTTGAGGATGGTCGACATCAGAAGCCGATCCGTGACGAGCGGTAAACGTTCCAATGAACTTACCTTGTTGGGCTAAGGTAATTAAAGCCTCACGGGAGTAGCTTTTCGCATTCTGGTCGTGTTGGACATACTTGAATTTCTGGGAAGAACCTTGTCCTTGTAGATTGACTGATTTTGTTGAGTTTTCTTGAAGGATTACGCCATTCACTTCTAAGACGATAGCATCTTCGGCGGCTGATATTTCTAAGGCATCTAATAAATCGGTCGTAGGATGGTGTTGGGCAGTGGATTCATTCAGCGTAACTTGTCGTGCGAATGTGCCTGAATAACCCGTGCTGCCTTCCAATACCATATCCCAAACGGGATTGAAGCGGCTGCGACCTCCCCAGGAGAATCGCCACATCTTACGCTCGGGGATGCCCTCGTGAGCGATGCGAGCGTAGAAATCGAAATCGATAATATTTAATCGTCCTTGAGGCAATATCAGGAAACGGTCGTAGGCTCCTCTCCAAGTTGGAGCATCCATTCCGGTTCCTGGAGTGTTCGTACTCACCCAAAAGGGCATTCGATGGCAATTACCACAAACGTTAGGGCGACTCTTACGATCGTGATCTCCATCGATGTGAAAGAGTTCAAATCCTTTTTTCGCCTGGTCCGAAAGGACATTCGTAAAGGAACGTTTTTGAGCGGGAGGATAAGGTACGCTCAACAGAAAGGTCGCCATATCCTCGCGTTGAGCTTTTGTGAGTAAACCCGACTTTCCCTCATCGTTTACGGTTTTGTCACCTTCCTGCAGCATGGTCGAGGCGAGGCCGCCGTCGATGAGATGTCGAGTTTGGCTTTCGGGTTGATCTACTTTACTGTTGGGCTCCACTTTTTTGCGAATACTTGCGCTGTTGATCCCACCGTAAGGGTCACCGGGGATTCCATCCCAGTGGAATGGGGCGGTGTCCCGTAATCCTCGGATCGGCATGGTAGAACGAGGCATGATTTGTTTTCCTCCCGTGACGATCGGAGTTTTCAAAACCCATAAGAGTTGATCGGTGTGTCCATCGGGATGGCAACTCGCGCAAGAGAAAGTTCCGGTTGAAGAAGCTGAAGCCGTGTTGAAGGCTAAGCGACCACGCTTCACCTTCGGATGAGTGGGATCGTTGAGAGCTACAGTCTTTGTGACCTTGGGCTCATGAAGATTCTTAACTTCTACTACCGAAACGCTGTTTTCTACAGCATTGAAAACCCAAGCGTGAGTAGGTTTTCCTCGAAGATTTTGAAGGGCTATTCCCCGAGGAACACCACCTACAGAAACCCGCCCGAGTATCGCTCCCGTTTGGCTGTTCACCGTAAAGAGTTTGTCTGAGCCGGCGGCCGTCACCAGTAAGGTCGAATCATCTTGGCTGATTTGAATCCCGAAGGGAGTTGCGAGAGCTTGACCTTTTTCAGGATGCTTTGGGGGTAATGGCTCTAAGTCAAAGAATTGAGCCTTTCCTAAGCGTTTGCCCTGAGCCATCACTTTGGTGATTTGATTGAGAAACGCACGGTTTTCCAGTTCTTTCAAGCCGTGCTTTTTAGTTCCCGATCGACCGTTGGCATCATTTCTCGCATCCGTTTGAGCTATGAAGATGTTTCCCTTGGAATCAAGGGTCATGCCGTAAAGAAGCGTTCCTAAAGTGTCGACGACTTGAACGAGTTTATCGGTTTGGGTGTCGAAGACGTAAAGGTCATGATCCGGTACTTTAGGATTCTTGATGATATCGAGGACGTGGCCTAAAGATAAAACATTGTTAACAGTAAGGGAGTGGAGTCTTGCGTCGAAAGTGACTAAGTCTCCGTCGATCTTTCCAGTTCCGCCCGAGAGTTGAGTTTTATTATTCGATTCAAAAGGGATAACGTAAAGGCGATTATCCAGGACTTTAAGAACTCGAGGGTCTTGAGCGTTGATCTTTAGCTTTTTCGTTACTCTCTTGCTCTTTACGTCGATGACGGCGATTTCATTCTCAGAGGATAAAGCCACATAGGCTTTCTCATTGTTTGCAAAGGCAATCCCCATCGGTTCATCGAAGAGAGTCGCGTTCGACCGAGAGTGAAACTCTTGAACGGTAGCGATAATTTGAAAGTAGGTTGGGCTTTGAGGGTCATTGTCGATAACACTCACCGAATCCGACACATGATTGGACACCCAAACTTCTTTCCCATCGGGGCGAATTGCTAGACTGACTGGATCGACTCCCACTGGAATTCGGGCTTTGATTTTCTGAGTGGAAACATCGATAACATCGATCGTGTCTGAAGGAGTGTTGACGACAAAAACATGATTCCGGTGAAGAACGATCGGATTCGCATGAGGACTGACGAGCGTGGGGTGACCCACCTTGGCCCAAGAATTCAGCGGGCTTTCCGTTTCGGCTTTTTTGAGTAAGGGAGAATTTAAGCCGGTAGGTTCCTTCGTGAGTGAGACTCCACTAGTTAAAAAAAATGCAAGCAGAAGAAAGGATGCTCTTCGCGCCATGATTCTTTTCCTTACGGGGTTTGCTGATCGATTCATTTAGACTTAGAGGACATCGGATTCCCTAAATTTGTTGAACTTTGAATTCAACGTTAAGTGCTTCTATTTTAATCCCTTAAGAAGCAGCTCTTCCAGTTCTAAAAGTATCTATAAGCGTCAAAGGTGCTGTTAATTTTTGATTAAATTTATAAGTAGTAGGCTCGCTCCGCGAGTCGTACGAAGCGAAAACGTAGTATCAAGGAGGGGAGTTCTTAAAAAATGATGCGGTTTAGTGATCGAAGGTGATCCCTCGCTAAAGCTTCGGGCTTGGGGTATGAATCGCTTCCCAAGAAGTAACAGGAGCCAGATTTCACACAATTTCTTTGATATATCACACATATCCCGCTGTTCTATATCGTTTCTTAGGTATAATTTTTACTGTTTGGCTCTGTGAGTAAATCCAGTTGGCGCTCCTCCTGATAATCGCCCGTTCCATGTAACAGTAACCCGGTGATTCCCTGTCTTCTTTGTTAACTTTCAGGAGTTCTATTTATAGATTTCACCTCACCCTATCCAGGGCCTCAATTCTTCACTTCCTACATTATTAGATTCGGTTTTTAGCTATGGAAGCCTCGAAAAATCGTAAGTTCCTTCTCTTCAGTCTCGTTTCATTACTTCTGAGCATCGCTTGCCTTTTTATCTTCGCTGAAGATTCACTGAAGACGCGAAAGTTTTGGGGACTGTGGAGAGTGCGCGACTTAGTTATCTCTTCTTTCTTTGTTTGGCTTTCAGTCGCTTTCCTTCTTCTGAGTATCAGCCGAAAGTCTCTCTTTAAGTTTATCTTTCTCAATGTGTCTTTAGGCTTTGTTCTCATCCTTTTCGAAGTCATCGGTTTGGTGGGGATCGTTTCTTACCCTGCCATCCTTCGAGGGAAAGGGGCTTTACCCTTGGGGACAACTCCGATGCCGAACGTCAGTATCGAAGGGATTACTTATCCTGACCTTGCGGGAGCTTGGGGAATACCTGGTGAACCGGTTAAGTTTACTTACAAAACTAATGATTGGGGCTTTCGAAACAAGCCAAATCAAAACCAAGGTGACATCATCCTGATCGGGGATTCCATTTTGGTGGCGGGGCTGATTGCCTATGATCAAACCTTAACTTCTCTCGTTGAATCCGGGCTCAACAAATCGGTGGTGAACGTGGCTTTGATCTCTAAAAGTATCCAAGAGCAATTGGATTATTTTAAAGAGACCCAGCTCGATTTGAAGGGACGAAAAGTCGTTCAATTTGTCTTTGAAGGCAATGATCTCGTGGATTCCCGACGATTGAGAACCGTGGGTAAAATCACGAAGTTTACCTTCTCTACGAAAGAGAAAACGCTTACCAACAATCTCTTGCTGATGCTTCAAAGAAAAACTTCGATGGATCCCTTAGCGAGAAAGAGGGTTGGGAGCCTTAATGGTGAAAACTATTACTTCAGGCATATCCCCAGCTTCTATATTACAAAAGAACAACAAAAAGAAGAGCTCCCTCACATTCAAGCCTCTTTAGAAGAGCTCAAAAAGATGGTCGAAGAGAAGGGGGGAGAATTTGGAGTCGTTTTTGTTCCTTGTAAGTACACGGTCTTCGGCCCTCTCGTTGAATGGCCCGAGGAATGCGCTATTACGGATCGAGAGAAGTACAAAAACATGCTTCGTGAATTTACTCACAATTGGGCGAAGGAATCTCAGACCCCACTCCTCGATTTTACGGACCTTTTAATTCAATCCGTTAAAGATGGAAAACCCTCTTTTTATAAAACCGACACTCATCCAAATGAAACGGGACATGAGGTCATGGCGAAGGCGATGATCGAGTGGGAGTTTTTGAAGAAGTAAGAGCGTCTCCTCTTACTCTTCTCCCATGAGCTTCTTCACCAACGGCTCCATGGCTTCGGCCCAGAGCTGATAACCTTTCTCATTGGGATGCGTCCCATCCGGGATGGCATCGTGTTTCATTCTTCGGCCATTGAGAAAAGCTTGGTTGATATTGGCGTAAAATACCTTTTTGTCATCCCCAATATTTTTGATGAGTTCATTCACCTTCATATTGATTTGACGAGCTCCGTCGTCATCGTTTCCACCCCGCGGAAAGATGGCTAAGACCAAAATTTTAGTTTTTGGTAACTTCCTTCGAAGTAATTGAACGATGAGACGGATGTCTCTGGCGGTGACTTCGGGAGGACTGCTCATATGATTGTTGGTGCCAATCATGACGGTCGCTAATTTGGGAGAAATCCCTTCGATATTTCCATTTTCCAAGCGCCATAAGACGTGCTCTGTTCGGTCTCCGCTGATGGCTAAGTTGAGTGCGTTTCGAGGAGCGTAATATTTATCCCATACCTTTTTTCCTGCCTTGTCCCACCAGTGAGTGATGGAATCGCCGATCATAATAAGGTCGACATTGCCTTGGCGCGCCCGTTCATTCATTTTGAGATGACGTTCTAACCATGGCTTCTTGTGCCAACGAGGAATCGGGCGCGCGGTGATGATCTTGCTTTCGTGGGGCATTCTCCAGGTGGGTATGCTTACGTTATCGTAAGTCACTCGAGTTGTGACTTTATTCATTTGGGAACATGCGGGTAAACCTACATAAAAGGTGTGACCTAAATCGATCTCTTGAGTACCGAGTTCTTTCCAGGTGTATCCATCGCCTGACATGTAGCCTGTGAATTGATTCCTGAATCGAACGATTCGAACCCAGTAGGGTTTCATGATCCGGTTTTTCTTGATGATGTAGGGTTTGCCTAATTGAGTTGTTCCGTGAACACTGGTGTCACCGCCAGTTTCTCTGCGGGTAACGAGAGCGCCACTCCAGTGGGGGAGTAATAAAACGGAAGCGTGCTTGGAGTCTGCATCTAAACTTGAGCGCATCATCACCCCCAGTTTTGACCATTGCCCACTCATGGGATTTACAATTCGTGCGGTAACTGTTCCTTGACCTGTCATCGGGGCGTAGACGAAGTGGAATTGGTCACTCGTTCCTCCGATGTCCTTCCCTTCACCTTCTAAGGTAAAGGTCTTGCCGTTATATTTGGCGTGACCTTGGATTTGGACGTTACCGATATCTTGATTCTTCCACCGACCGGGAAGTTCTCGGCAAGCGGCGAATTCGTAAGAGGGAGAACTGATACCAATTTTATTGTGTGCCTTGATTTGGTAGTAGTAGAGTTCGCCCGTTTTCGCTTCTCGGTCTTCAAATTGTAGATCTTGAACTTGAGTTGCAATGACTCGGTAAGGACCGCCCCGATGAGGGGAGCGAAGTACAGAGTAGGAGGTGGCATCGGTATGACTCAGAGGATCGACAGAGCGTACCCAGGTTAAGTGAATTCCATTTTTAGAGGGTTTTGCCACTATGCCGGCGGGGGCTCCTGGTGCTTGTTGGGGATTTTGTTTTTTGAATGCAGGCCTCCAGTGAGTGAGTGTCCCTAAGCCGACATAATCATGACTGTATCCTTCAGGTCGTTTTTTATGAACGACTCGCTTGGAATGAGGAGCGGCAATATTCCTTCTCTTTGAGTAGTGGTTGTACGTACGTTCAAAGATAGGGTAAAAGTTTCCGCGGCTTAATGTAGAAATTTTTGTGTAATTTTGGTGCCTACCCCCTTTGCCATATTTACCCGTTCGGTCTAAGTAATGTTGGTAAGGAACGTCTTCCCCTAAACCATATTTGGCGGTGTATTCATAGCCCTTCAGAAAATGATTGTCATTCCAACCATAAAGATCCACCCCTTGATTCCACGCGATCTCTACGGCACCGCCAAGTAAACCGATTCCAAGTTGGGCGTAGTGTTGGGCTCTCGTGGTCTCCTGACATTGACCAGATGGGTAGACGATCATATGGGGGATACTGCCATTCCCCGCGCCATCGACAGCGTAGCGTACTGTTTCTTCAAACAACTCTTCATCATTACAGAAAACGGCAATCGCCATTTTGGTTTGAAGAGCTGCTGTTTCCCAGTTTCCATTGGCGAAGTAAGCGTAGTGCTCAATCGTCGGTAGCCAAGCTTCCTTGAAACTCTTTTCACACTGTTTCGCTTCAGCTTCTGTCCAACCGCTGTCGGTGTATCGCAAGATTTCAGCTGCATTCGCAAATTTGATCCCTTGGATTCCAGAGGCTAATACGCCATCAATTCCTGAAACCTTTTTTAGGGTGTTCGCCCAGGCGTTCACGATCTCAATCGATTTTCGAGCGTGTTCTTTCTTACCGGTGATCGCCCACATCAACGCATTTTGGTAGGCGGCCTGGGCGTCACTTTGGGCATCCCCAGTGCGAATATTGGGCGCGCGGCCCCATTCGGGAAAGGGGCCGCGTTTTCGGTAGTTCGCCGCAGAGTGAGAACTTTTTTCTAAGATTTTAAACCCACTGTAGATGGGTTCCCGTTGATCAGCGACCGCATCCCTCATTCGGTTTAAATCTTCTTGGCTGTGGAGTAAGCCGGGATGGACGAAATCTCGGGCAGCCACATTCCCAAAAATGAGTATGAAGTATAATGCTAAAACTGCCTGGATTAAGTTCTTTTGCATGATGAACTCAACGGGGTTGTGGATTTTTAGAATAGATCTATTGTTAAGCCAATTGTCGGTTCACGATCCCTCGCTAAAGCTTCGGGCTTAGTAGTAGGCTCGCTCCGCGAGTCGTACGAAGCGAAAACCTAGTATTGAGGAGGGGAGTTCTTGAAAAATGAAGGGACTTAGTGATCTAAGAGGATCCCTCGCTAAAGCTTCGGGCTTGAGGGGCGAGAATAACCTTCAAAACTATTGTTGTAGCAAGGATTGTTACCTTAGCCTTCAATTCGCTATGAGTGAAATTTTCAACCTCCCAAGCCCGAAGCTTTAGCGAGGGATCAACCTAGTCAAGCTTAAAGCTTTCCTTCTAAGCCTCGTTGGTAGTACTTGTGAGTGATATTGTCTTGGTTTTCCAAGAGCCAATCGATGCTGGGTTGGTTGTTCATCGCTTTGTGAATCGCTTGAGCCATCGCTTTACGATGAATTTCGAACAAGGCTTTGTGATCTAAGTTTTCATCGGTGGCGACTCCCGGATTGAGCCAAACGCTACAAATGATGCCTAAGTCATTCGCTTTTTCTTTGGGGATATCACCCGCCCGAACGGCATCTAAAACTCCGTTAGCGATGGCGCCCTGTACAGTTCCCATCAGGATATTGGTATAAGCTGAACTTTTTACGGTGACTTTGCTCACCATCAAAGTAACGGGGCGAACTTGAATATCGGTATCTAAAATCGCGAAGACCTTAGAGTGGCCCGCGGCTTGATCTCCGGTCAAAGTGGCGATGGCCGTTCCTACGGGACCATCGAGTTCACCGATGACGATTTCAGGTTCGGCAGCCGTAAAGGGAGGGCCTCCAGCGATGAGACATTCACCGGTTCGCATGATGATTCGATCACTCATGAGTGTTCCTTATAAGAGTAATGGGTAATAAGAAGGTTAGAGTTCAGTAACAGAGTTCACAGAGTAACGGTTTGATTGAGAATACGTCAAGGTTGCACGGAGGGAATATTTTGAAGATCGTTTTTCCGGTGGATGAATTAGTTCCTGTTGAATAACAGGGGCTAATTCTTAGAATTCTAATTACCTATTATTTTTTCTATGAACTCGGGCTCAATTTCAAAGACCTGAGTGACTTTTTTTACTTTATCGAGGAATTCTTTGTCCTCAAGCTTGGAGGGGTGATCCTTCTTCACAAGGAAGGAAACCATTTGTGCTTCATTCTCATTACGATAGACCGCTGGAACTAAAATTTGATGGGTGGGACTAATGAAGAGGGAGTTCTGAATTGTTCCAGCATAGTCACTCAATTTTTCCAGTTTCTGTTTAGGCGGCTCCGGGTTCACAATAGAGCTTAAATTCGCCAGGCCACCAGAATCAGAGATAAGAAATAATGGTTGTCCATTTCTAATTGCGAGATCTCCTTCAGGAATGTTGAAAAGTCTCTTCATTTTTTTGGGATCAAATTGCTTTGAAGCTATTAGAAACTGCTTAAATAAACCTTTCTTTCCTTTAGGAGTGTTTAAAAAATTCTCCAGTGCTATTTTTCTGTATCGGTTTCCGGGCTCAACCACTGATTCCAAAAAATAACTGTCGTTGTCCTTAATTCTGTGGGAATAGTATTGGGTCAAGATTGTGGGGTGGAACCCAATGAGTAGCCCAGCTGCAATCAAAGCTAAAAATCTTATGGTAAGTTTTGAACTTCCTTTCATCTGAGCTTAACTTTTATCCTTTAAGAAACCCGTAATTATTAAAATGTGTAATAACGACTGAACAAGGATTCAAAAACTAATGGAAAGATAGTGGTTAAATCATTGGTGTCAATTTTTCTAAAGTGTAAGGTGTTTTGATCCGTTTGAAAAATTTTGTATCCCGTTTGCTTAGCGATTTCCTCGTAGATTTTCAGCATGGGCGCGTTTATTTGGCGTAAACTTACCTTCCCCTCAAAATCATCTTCTAAAATGACCTCAGTATTACTTCCCTGTTTACCTAACAGTTCAATAAGAACTCTTGCATCAGCATGTTTGAATTCCATTGATACTGAATTCTCTTCCAAATTTGGAATTGGAGAAGAGATGAAAACGACTTCATTTACGATTTCGGTATAGCGTTGATGGATGATCCATATGAGGCTAAGAAGGATTAAAAGAGCGAAAATGCTTAATATGAATAGGAGTTTAGATTTCTTTTTTAATTTTTTCAAAACAGTGAACAACCCTCAAGAATCTATTTGACGCCTCGGAGAACGCTTAGAGTATACTAGACAAATCGCAGATTACTAAGTTTCAAGACGAGACACAATTAGGGTTAATTAACTGGTTTCAATAGAGGTTTAGAAATGAAAAAGATACCTGCCCACTTCACAGTGGGCTTAATTCTTATGTCGTTAGTATTAGCGATCCCTTTATCCGTTATTGCCGATGAAAAATCGAAGGCGAAGACTAAAGAAGCTAAGAAGGCGAAGATCGTTTTCATCTCAGGAAAACCCAGCCACGGACGGATGGCACACGAGCACCGCGCAGGAAATATCTTATTAGCAAAGAGACTCAATGCTTCAGGCTTGAATGTCGAAGCCACTGTCGTTGAAAAGTACGGTTGGCCCAAAGATGAAAAGATATTAGAAGACGCTTCGACAATCGTGATTTTCTGTACGGGGCACACTCGGCACCTTTTACATAAGCGTTTAGATTCCTTCGACAAACTTATGAAAAAGGGCATAGGAGTGGTGATGATTCACTGGGCAACCGAAGCGGAGAAAGGAAAAGCTGGGAACAAATTTTTAGAGTGGATGGGAGGCTTTTGCGATCTTCATTGGTCGGTGAATCCTCACTGGAAACCTGAATTCAAAACCTTCCCTAAGCATCCCATCGCTAATGGGGTAAAGCCTTTTAGTGTTCACGATGAGTGGTATTACCACATGCGCTTTGTCAAAGGCATGAAGGGAGTGACTCCAATACTTTCAGCTTTGCCTCCAGCCTCCACCCTGAAGCGACCCGATGGTGCCCGAAGTGGAAATCCTGCCGTTCGAAAAGCGGTAGCTGAAGGAAAGAAGCAGCATGTAGCTTGGGCTTACCAGCGAAAAGATGGGGGAAGAGGATTCGGATTTACCGGGGCTCACAATCACGTGAGTTGGAAGGATGACAACTACCGTAAAGTCGTTCTCAATGCGATCCTTTGGACGGCTAAGGTTAAGGTACCCAAGGATGGGTGTCCTTCGAAGAAGCCTACGGATGAAGAGATTAAGTCGAACCTCGACTAGAAGTTGGTTCTTAAGTTAAATTAAATTAATCTTTCCCCTCGCTAGCCCGAAGCGCTAGCGAGGGGAAAGGAATTATCACTTATATATTTTTTTAGCTGGTCATGCGCCTGCCGCCGAATCTTTCGTATTCGAAGAGACACCCGCGGTCATCGCAAATCGCATCGCATCCTCAACTTTCATATCGATGGGTTGAACATTTTCCTTGGCAACAAACACCGTAAACCCACCGATCTGGTAACTCATAGGCAAATAAACTGCAACCTTTTGATCTCCTTCTCCCGCGCCGTAGATATCATTTAAACTATCGCGAGTGAGGAATCCCAAGAGTTGACCCGTTTGTCCGTCTAAGCTTACGAGTACCACTTGTTCCATGGCTTTTTTTTGGTCGCCACTTACGGCAAAGAAACTCATCAAATCCTTGATCGAACCGTAGAGAGTTTTTACCAGAGGAATGCTTTGAATAATATCTTCTCCGAAGTGAACGATTTGACGGGTGATCCAAACACTCATCAAAATTCCCACTGCAAAGATTGCGATTGCTCCAGCGACCATGCCTAATCCTGGAACATAATACCCTTCTGGAAGGATCCATTTTATACCTTCACCCAAGATCGCTTCTGCAGATGTACACAGCCAATAAAAGCAATAGATAGTCAGGATCAAGGGGACAACGATAACGAGCCCTTGGAGGAAGATTTTCATTATTGTTTTCATGATGGGACCTTCAGATCCAGAAAGAAGAGAACGGTAGTCGGACTAGGTTTGGCTTATAACGACGGATTGCACGGACTTTTCCAGCGCAATGATTTCATTTTTGCTAAAGCCAGCGGCTTCAGAAAAATTTTTGAGTTCATCAAAAGTGTAGGCATCTCCGGCTCGAGTCGTTCCCAGCATGACAAAGCTAAAGGCTGCAGGGCTGGGGGGAGAGATGCGGTCTTCGTTAGGAACGAATTCTAAATTGATGGCGATGCCATCAAGTTTTAGGCATTGTTTTACTTTTTTGAGAATGTGAATACATTCTTCTGCATCGAAGTGATGGATGAAGTTGGTGAGGAGAACCACATCGAAATCTTCGCCGTAATCGATCTCTTTGGCATCCCCTGAAAGGAATTGGAGTTGATCTTGAACTCCAAACAGTTCGGCGTTTTCTTGAGCAACGACCAAGACTTTTTCCCAGTCGAGTGCGGTGATTTGGGCCGCTGGATTGGTTTTGGCGATCGAGATTCCAAAAAGGCCGTGCCCGGCTGCAATATCCAATACTTTAATCGGTCCTGGTTTTCTCTCTAAAGCTAATGTTGCAATTTGATCTGCTGCTGGTCCCATCATCGGAGTCATCGAGCGAGCAAATTCAACCCAGCCTTCCCAATCGGGTTCGACGGTTCCATCGCCATCTAATCCGGTTTGACCGTTTCGAACTAAACTCGCCACATCTTCGAAGGCTGACAGAAGATGCTCGGAGTTCATGAATCGAGTCACCGATCCCATGTAATTGGGAGAATCTTGATTGAGGAAGACTTCTGAAGTGGGAGTGAGCTGGTATTCACTCTCATCGGACTTTGTGAGGAAGCCATTGATCGTCAAAAAATCACAGAGGATCCTGACGGCTCTTTCACTTCCCTCGACACTTTTCGCTAGTGACTTAGAGTCTTTATCACCTCTCGCAATGAAGGTGAAGAGGTTCAGCTCGATCGCACCTTTTAGGGCCTGTGTTTTTTGGTAGGCGCTGAGGGTTGAAAAGACGAGATCTGGATCGGGTGCATCGGACATAGATTTCCCTTTGATTCAAACAGTTCAAGTTTGCTTATTTAAAAGAGGGATTTTAACAGAAGATCGCTGCAAGTAGAGCAAATTGCCTTGAGCTCTACATTAGAATTTGGTTTTAGGCTTTAGCGTTCTTTCAGAGCGATCAAATTTTAAGTGTTACAGTCATCGTACTCCTGGCACTCATGAATTTCGGTTGTAGGAGTTGCCCGCAGTCGGCACAATCAACTTTTTTTTTACCCAATGTAGTCTACTAAAAACCCTACGATGGAACGGATAATATCCATTGCTATATTAAAATCGATAAATGGGGTGGTTGTTCTGTCTTCTTTTGTAAATTTTGGAGGGCTTCGGTAACAAAAGTGATAATAAATTTTAAATATTTGCTCGCGGATAGTTAAATATCGATTCTTACTTATCTTTTGAAAAATTCAAACACGTTTTAAGGTCCCACTGAAGTGAAGTCATTTTTACGACGCCTCAAGAACTCAAAGCTTTGCGCCCTCTTTTGTAAGTTCCAATTCCTTATTCTCCTGATGATCTTTGCTGCCTGGGTGCTCGGGCAAGTAGTGAGAGATCTCCACTGGATCACCGGCTTATGTTTCTATATTCCTTCACCCATATTGGTGGTGGGACTCGCCTGCGGAAGTTTGGTGGAATTGAAGTTAAAACGAAAAACTCGGTCCAATCTTCTTATCCTTGTGACGATTGCCCCTATCTATTTTATTGGGGTCGTAGAAAACCACTTCATCCAACCTCTGGGTTTGCCCGTTCAGGATAAACCACAATACAAGTTGATTCATTGGAATGTCTTTTCCGCTCACTTGGGTTGGGAATCGGTTAAAAATAAAGTGATTGCCGAAGCAGCCGATATTTATTTTCTCACCGAGGTCAAAGATTTACCCCTAGAAGAATTTAAGGAAGCATTAGGTGAGGATTATCAACTGAGAACTTTTTCAGACTTAGCCATCTTGGCTCGAGGGGAGCTTGAAGGGGGAGAGTGGTTGAATCGATCTAAGAAACTTAAAGTGTTTAAGTTGTCTTGGAAGTTCGATGGCAATGAATTGATTCTGTTTCCGACAGATCTCGGTTCCAATCCGCTTTTTGCTCGCCATCCCAATTTAACAAAATTGAACAAATTTATGGAAGAGCAACAGCCTGATTTCGTTGTAGGGGATTTTAATGCTCCACGGCGATCAATCGCATTGGAATCCATGCCCAAAGGGTACTACCACGCCTATGATAGAGTGGGAAAAGGTTGGGGCTATACTTGGCCTCAACCTTTTCCAGTTCTGGCTATCGATCAATGCATTTTGAGTGATCAAATCCATCCCGTGTCCTATCAACTTGGAGGAGATTGGGTCAGTGATCATCGAATGCAAAAATTCGAATTTCAAATTTTAGATGGGTAGCTTTTAAAAGAGGATCTCCAGTGTTTAATTTGTCTAAAGATTCTCTTACCACAAACTACTCATTTCCTCCTCTACCACCTAATAAACCTAGTCGAAATAACCAGTAGAGTAAAGTGAGTAACGAAGTCACAAATGCGGCAACGTAAGTGAGAGCCGCTGCATTCAAGACTTTTCTTGCCCCTCTTAGTTCATCTTCAGTCATGTACCCGCCTTGTTCGAGAGTCAGCAAGGCCCGCTTGCTGGCGTCGAACTCTACAGGAAGAGTGATAAGAGTAAATAAGGTCGTACAACCAAAAAGAGCAATACCTACAAGTGAAAGTGTGCTACCTAATGCGGTCGCCACTCCGCCCATAAACATCGCAGCTATTAACACAAAGATGGAAATTCCACTCCCCAAATTGGCGATGGGAACCCAGTTGGATCTCAGTTTTAGCATTGAATAACCTGTGGCGTGCTGAATGGCATGACCTACTTCATGGGCAGCAACACCCAAGGCAGCCATACTTTCACTGTAGTAAACAGATTCACTGAGACGAAGTGTTTTTGTCGACGGATCGTAGTGATCGGTGAGGGATCCAGCCACGGGTTCAATATTGACATCATAAATCCCGTGGTCCTGGAGGATTCTTTTGGCAACCTCGAATCCTCTTAAGCCTGAACTTGTTGCGAATTGACTGAAATGGGCAAAGGTGCTCTTTACCTTAAAGGATGCCCACAGGCTTAATGCGGCTCCTAAGCCAATTACAATCCAGTATATTGGATCGAAAAACATAGTACTCTACTCCTCAAATTGCCTCCACTGGAGAGGTCAGGTGTTGAGATTGGAGTTGAATATCTCCTAACAAATTACGATTAAATCTCCTTTGATGTAGACGGTTTGAGAGGGCGTTTCTTACAGGGTTTTTGGGGGTGATAACAGAAAACTACTGTTAATGAAGTGGTTTTTTTAACGATGTTAAATATTATGATGCCGATAAAGAGTCGAAGTTTTTAGAAAGTGGCTTGAGCTCCTTCATGATGCCGTTTCCTTAATGAATTGAAAAAGTATTTCCCGTGGAAGACATAAAAATTCTGAAAAGCTTAGTGGATGAGATTCGAGATTTTCGTCAGGAGATAGATACTCTCAGGATTACCCCGGAGCCTTCCAACCTGAATTGTCGAAACGAAATTCAAAAGCGCTTCGATTTGGAGACTGGCGCCGAGCTACAAGAGTTATTTAATGGAGTTACCCAACTTCTACGAAGAAGTACGATCCACGTTACGCATCCCAGAAACTTCGGAAACTTCAATCCGAGCGTAACCCTTCCCTCTATCATCGGAGATGCGCTCGCCGCTCTCTATAATCCTCAGCTCGCCGTGTGGGCCCACGCTTCGGCGAGTTTAGAATTTGAGAACAAAGTTTTAAACCTCTTCAAAGAACGGTTTGGTTATGACGTTGAGAGTTCGATTGCAAATTTTACTACTGGGGGGGCTGAAGCTAATTTATCTGCGGTGGTGACGGCACTAACCCATTATTTTCCTGGGTACGGAGAAGAGGGACTTGTAGGTCTCGACAAGCAACCCGTTATTTACATTGCAAATGGAGGGCACGAAAGTTTTGTTAAGGCGGCTCACGTGACGGGGTTGGGGCGTAATCACATCCGCTTAGTGAGAACAACCCCGAGTCATCAAATCGACCTTGAGGAACTAAGGAAAAAGATTGAAAAGGATCGAACCAAATCACGCTTCCCCTTGATGGTGGTGGGAACAGCCGGGACGACTGCAATGGGTACGATCGATCCTTTAGAGGAGTTAGGCGCTCTTTGCCAAAAAGAAAAAACCTGGTTGCATGTCGATGCCGCCTGGGGAGGCGCTGCCATTCTTTCGGATCAGCTCAAAGAGCATCTTAAGGGAATTGAACTCGCTGATTCCATCACATGCGATGCTCACAAGTGGTTGTCCGTTCCGATGGGAGCCGGCATGTTTTTCTGTCGACATCGAAAAGCTGTTCTCAGAGCGTTTAGAATTTCCACTGATTACATGCCTGAGAAAACGGAAGGTCGCACCGATCCCTACAATTCGACCATTCAATGGTCGCGGCGGAATATCGGTTTAAAAGTTTTTATGTCATTAGCAGCCCTCGGACGCCAAGGGATGGCCGGCTTACTGGAGCACCAAGCACGAATGGGGGAATACCTTCGCAGTTCTTTAATTTCAAAGGGTTGGGAGATTACCAATCTCTCACCCTTTCCATTGGTTTGCTTTACCCATCCCAAATTGCAAAACTCAGAAAAAGAAATCAAGCGAGTCGCTGATGCCATCGTCGATTCCGGGGAGGCTTGGATCTCCAATGTTCGGTTGACGGATGGACGACCAAGTTTGAAGGCCTGTATTACCAGCTTTCAAACTCAAGAGAAAGATGTGGATCACCTGGTAGAGCTGTTAAGTCGGTTTATCTAAGAAGAGCTCATTCCAAGCTATTCCTCATCCTCACCGGAATTTCCCGGTCCATGCATTTCCATCAATTTCTCCATGGGGATCTTCTGGCTCCAAGTTTGATGCACCTTTTCTGAGTATTTATTACAACGATCGACCATATTTTCAATCGAGGATGAAGCACGTTTCCATACGTCCGTTCGATCTTCCATGATGTCATCCCAGCTATCGAAGACCATGTCATACACTGGATCTTCCGGTCTGTTTTTCATTTTCTTTTCGAAGTTGGCCATGGCTTTTTTGGCGTCCTTTCCTGATCCCATGGCGTTCATCAAATCCATTAAAGGATTTTCATCCTCGTCTTCCTCGGGTCTTAGATCCGCTACCTCAGCATATCGAAATCCTTTTTCCCACATTTCAACGACATGAACACAGTCGATACACCAGTAACAACGATCACCGTGGAGGATGTAGCTCTGGCGAGCTGCACTCATCATATAAACGGCAAACTCTTTCCAGTATTTTTCTGCGGAGAGAGGTTTCATACGAGGAAGGAGTTCATTGTCGATAAATTTTCGGACATTAGGAGAAACCTTCTTATAAATTAATCCTTCGCCAAGGTTGTTGTAGTAAATACTTCTTTTAGAGCCGCCCCCTAAGAGGTCTTTGATGATACTGATGATCATGGTTCCTCTACTCCCAGATAGGAATTGAAAAAATCTTCAATAAATAGCCAACCCAACAGTTGCGAATAGTAAATGAACTAAATCCTTATTTGCTGAACTTAAAATGGTATCAAAGGCTGAATCTAAAAATCCAATAGAAGATGTTTCAAGAGTATTAAAAAAGGGGTCACCGAAGCTAACCTTCGGTGACCCCTTTTTTACGATTTAATAGGTTGCAACTAACACTGAATATAAATTGCCAAGAAATCGAAAAACAAGGGAATTTCGATTCTGATTTTTGCAATTCGTATTTCAGTATTAAATCTCACCGGAACAAACTCAGGATTATCAACTCGAGTGGTGTTGTCGGGAAATTCGATTAGCTCTTGACTGTCGAGAACTTCACCTTCTTCACTTAAAGCTTCGACGGTTAACGTTCCTCCTTCGAGGCCCGCAGCGAAAGGTGCGATCAATAGGCCTCGAACTTCGAAGGGTTCACCGTTTGGAGTTTCGATATTTTCTAGCTGCGAAACATCCAAAGTCATAGCTCCAGAGCTGATGTTCAGAATGTTGGGGTCTTCGGTCGTTTCGTAAGATCCTCCTTCTTCGAAGTCGATTTCGATATTTTCAACCTCTTCATCGGTATCGCGATCGATCAGTGGAACTGTCAGAGGGCCGACGTCTATAACGCCAATTGGAATTTGGGAAAAGCCAATACAGAGGATGATATCCAATGGACCTCCGGCTACGCCGTCTTCTCCTTTTTCGCCAGGCTTGGCATCCTCAGTACCGGGCGTGCGACCCGCGCCGCGAGTGGCCTCGCCATCTCCTTGGATGCCACCATCTCCAGGAAGCACAAAGCTATCACCTCCTTTGCCACCCTTGCCTCCTTGACCTGTAGCATTGCCGCCATCCCCAGCGCGAACATCGGTGGGAGGAGTTGCTCCAGCTATACCACCGCGGCCACCAGTAGCTTTTCCTTTACCACCCATTCCGCCATCGCCGGCGATTCCAAAGAGACAGCCACCACCATCTCCACCTTCGCCTCCTTCAGAGTTCGCATCTCCACCACGGCCCCCAAGAACTCGACCTGCGGCCACAGCAGCTGCACCTTGGAAATTAAAACCAGCATTCCCTCCATTGCCACCTTCGGTAATGGCTTCTCCGCCGATTCCTCCATTGAGGATGCAACATTTGGAACCTGTTCCTCCCTTACAACCTACTGCTAAAGCGGAGCCACCCGATCCCGCTTTAAGTTCACCAATCGAGATGTTATTAAGGCCTTGAACATTTCCTCTCGCTCGAAGATGTTTGATGTTGTCAGCACCTTTTCCCCCGATTGCCCAACTGGTTCCAGCATCGTTTCCAGGGCAAGCGCCGGGACTCGCGGGTGGTCCAGCAAGGATAAAGGCTGCGCCACCGTCGCCACTCTTTCCGGGATTAATCAATACAGGGCCAGTAAACTTAAGAGCTCCTCCTGCACTGATTTTTAAGTTCCCAGATTTTCCTCCATCTCCGCCCTCGAGGATGATGCTTTGGTCTCCGTTGCAGGCATCGATTTGGGAGGAGCCATCTTCTCCGTCGGGGATATTGATGATGACTCCCGAGAATTCCAAATCACCTCCATCATTGCTGATTTCTATCGATGATCCGTTTTGACCGTCATTTCCAATCGTTCGATCTGGATCATTAGGATCTTGAGGTTTATTCCCCATTGCTGGTGGATTATTTCTTCGCCTTAAGAATTGGAAATCCTCAAATTTGATATTCGAATTACCACTGAACTTTACTTTAAAGTTTCCATTCGGTAGCCGTACCCAGCCGCTGATCGTGCTACTGGGTCGAGCGGGTCCCTTTGGCTGATTGACAATCGGTTGAGCATTCGGAGGGAAGGGGATGTCATCCGGGTCTCCAGGACCGGATAGGAATCCGTTGGGATTAGGATCGTTGTCGAGAGATTCCGTCGCGTCACTAAATTGTTGAAGAGTTTGTTGAAGCACGCTCACATCGTCAGTGATCGCGAGAGGACCTTGAAGATTGAAGTAACTGGAATCTGCGAAACTTGCAGTGCCTTGTAAGATGAGAAAAAATCCATAGTCTTGATCGATAAGTTTCGTGTCGCTCGGAGGGGGAGCGCTTTCTTGGCAAGCTTGAGGACCTGTTTCTACTCTTCCACTAAATCTTAAATTTCCTCCGACCCGAAGTTGAAGGCTTGAAGCAGGGGCTCGAAGAACTCCGTGGATGATGGCATCACCCGTTACGGTGATGATGGCATCGTTTTCGACGATGTAGCGTTCAAAGTGGTTTATTCTTAACGAATCGAATGTTTCATCCTGAGTAATTCGAACAATTGTTTCTTTTGGTCCTTCGCAAGTTAAACCATCGGTGTCTCCTTCAGGATCCCTACCTGGGTTAGGATAAGGGGCGGTAGCGCTTACTGTATCCAGAAAAATAAACGAGAGAAGGTTGATGGGATCTGTGATTTCAAGGGCACCATTGTTGTCAAAATCACCAGCATCCTGACAAGCAGGTGGGGATTTGCCTTGGAATTGAAATAATAGATTTTGAATAACATCACTGACGTTGACTTTTCCATCTGAGTTAAAATCCCCTCGAATAAAGCACTTCTCCGCTGGTTCGAATTCAACCACAAAGCCCTTCAAGGATCGGGTGTCACTCTCATCGTTCCAAGTGGGAGCACGGTTACCATCCCCAGGGGTAAAGAAGTGAAGGAAATCTTCGTTGTTGCCTTGATCGTTAGGTTCACCTGCATGCCAGGCGGTATACGTTAATGCTGTTCCATCTTCCCAGCCCCAATTTCCTCCGGGTTCTTGAGCATTACCGGGTTGAGATCCTCCCAGCCAAGGGCCAAAGGAAAAACCACCGATGGAATCCCAGAAGTAACTGCAATCGATTAAGCTGAATACAAAGTCGTTTTCTTCTTGGCTATTGATACTCGCCAAGTATCCACCCATATCCGTAGCTTGAGTTTGAGCCTCTGCCCAAGTGATGCCTTCTTCTACATAAACGGCTAAGTAGCGATGATTTTGCCCCCCGTCTTCGGTATACCAAGTTACTGCGCCTGAAATATCGATTTCGTCCGTACATTGGCTAAAAACTTTGGAAACATGGAATGAACTAAATAAGAGCGCTCCAAATAAGAGGGCCCGCTTGAACTGCTGATACATGATGACCTCGCTATGTTCGAATTGAGGCAAGGATTCCAAGCCTGATTGTTGAATGGAGATTAAATGGATAACCCCACAGAAACAGTAAGAGGGAGGAGGTAGAAAAATCTAATTCCGTAAGATATGTGAGAACTTCAAAAGGAGAGATCTAACGTGAAAAGTTTAGAATCTGGGGTAGGGCAGTCAAAAATTTGAATTCAACTCAGATTATTGAGGATTTGAGCATTGCTATAAATTGAAGCGTGGTGAGGCCATCTTGTTCTTAGTCGGTCCGCAGTTTGATTTTTTCTCCGAGTCCTATTTCCCCGAGGACTTGGAAGACTTTACGTAATTGGTTGCCTCTCGTTGTCTCCGGGAAAAAGAGATTCACATCAAAGTCAGAAAGGGTTTTATCCACTTCTATCCTGAAGCCCTCAGGGAGTTTGGAGTCATTAAATTGTTTTAAGATGAGCGATTCAATTCCCCTTTCGATTCTTTCTTGGTAATCCGGTTGACCCACTTCCATAAGTTTTTGAATGATGATTTTCTTAGCTTCTTTTGAAGATACGACTTCTAAGTTGTTGAGAATGACCCTGATGAAATCCGGCCTCTCACTTAAAGAATAAGAATTAAGAACTTCAATTTTGGTTGAATCGTCACCCGATTCAAATTGCCACATGTCGTAGTAAAATGTGAGATCCTTGCGGAATGAAATTAAAAAAACGAGAAAGGTAAGGATAATCCCAACATTAATGAGAATGATCTTTTGTTTCTTCAAGTAAAGCCTTTGTTGTTAATTTGCTAAAAGTCACCGAGAAATCGACGCTACTCGGTAGAATTCTCATTATGATTCGGGGAAAATAGATGCTGCATTTTAAGGGTCTTGAGTCGACGCTTACAATTTAGGGACGCAAAAATATATTTTTAGAATAATAAAAAAGGCACTTCAAAGAATGTTAGGAAAAATTCGACGAAAAGAGGCGCTCAGCCTTATTGCTAAATGCCAGTTCGAAGCACTGCGAACCACTTTGATGCTCCTCGCTTGCTCGTTATTGGTAAATATCATTTTTATTTCTAATGAGAGCTACGGGCAAGAAATTTCCTTCAATCGAGATATCCGCCCGATCTTAGCTGATCGCTGCTTTGCTTGTCATGGCCCCGATTCCCATGAGCGAAAAGGAAAGCTTCGATTAGATCAAGCTACTGGAAAAGATGGGGCTTATCGAACTCATAAAGATGTGACTGCGATCAAGCCGGGTTCACTGGAGGATAGCGAATTTTGGTATCGCATCACCACGGATGATCGTGGAGATGTTATGCCTCCTCCAAAATCGAATATCAAACCTCTTTCAGATCAGCAAAAACTACTGATTAAAAAATGGATTGAAGCGGGAGCACCTTATGAAGATTTTTGGGCATTCGTTCCCCCTCAGATGCCCGAACTCCCCAAATTGAAGGATGAGAAGTGGGGGAGTAACAAGATTGATCGGTTCTCTCTCAGCCTCTTGGAGAAAGCAAAGCGTCAACCCGCTCCAACTGCTGACAAGCGAACATTGATTCGGCGCTTAACTTTTGATCTCACCGGATTGCCTCCGACGCGAAAAGAGATCCATGAGTTTCTAAAAGATAAACGACCTGAAGCCTATAAAGCCCTCGTCGATCGTTTATTGGAGAAACCTCAATACGGTGAGCACATGGCTCGTTATTGGCTCGACCTCGTTCGCTTTGCTGATACCAACGGTATGCACAAGGATTTCTATCGAAACTTTATCGCCTATCGGGATTGGGTGATTCGATCGTTTAATGACAATCTCAGCTACGACGATTTTTTGCGCTACCAAATTGCGGGAGACCTCTACCCTGACGCCAACGATGATCAGCTCGTCGCCTCTGGATTTAATCGGCTGCACTTGATCATCGATCGAGGAACGGCTTTACCAGAGGAAAGTTTCTATAAGAACGTAGTCGATCGAGTCACGGCAGTGGGAACGGCCTTCATGGGGCTTACGGTTCACTGCTCTTCTTGTCATGATCACAAGTATGACCCCTTGACCAAGAAAGACTTTTACAGCCTCTATGCTTTCTTTAATAACATCGATGCTAAGCCAGAAACTGCCGGCCGACCGCGAGAGGGTTTACAGCCTCCCTTTATCACCATCGGAGATAAAGAGGTCAAAGAGAAGCTGAATGAGGTGAACGCTCAGCTCAAAAAGCTTGAACCTGAAGTCAACAAGGCCAAGAAAGTAGCGACGGATGAAAAGGATCCTGAGAAGAAAAAACCTTTGATGGCTGCTGCTAAGGAGTTGGTCGCTCAGAAAAACAAGCTCAATCGCTTAAAACGTGATCTCGAGCCTAAGCTCATGAAGGCGATGGTTTACCGAGAAAGAAAAGAAGTTCGTCAGGCTCACATCATGAGGCGTGGGCAGTACGATGATCCGGGTGAGCCCGTTCAACGTAATTCCCCTGAGTTTTTATTTCCGATGGAAAAGAAAGGGGAGGTCGCATCTCGAATGGATCTGGCGAATTGGTTCGTCGATAAGCGAAATCCCCTGACGGCGCGAGTTCAGGTGAATCGTCTTTGGCAGCAATTCTTTGGAGTGGGGCTCGTCAAGACTTCTGAAGACCTCGGTTCCCAAGGTGAAGTCCCCAGTCATCCAAAGTTGTTGGATTACCTTGCCGTTTCCTATATGGACTCGGGTTGGGATACCAAAGCTCTTGTAAAACAGATTGTGATGTCGAGTACTTACCGGCAGTCTTCCCTCGCTACTTCTGATGATTTCAAAACGGATCCTGATAATCGGATGCTTTCTCGAGCCACCCGATTTCGAATGGACGCCGAGATGATTCGGGATCAAATCCTTGCCACTAGTGGCCTGCTTTCCATGAAGATGTACGGACGGAGCGTCAAGCCTCCTCAACCGGATGGTCTTTGGAAGGCCGTAACCATGATCGGAGAGAGGTTTCGACCCGATAAGGGAGATGATATCTACCGGCGAAGTCTATACACCTATTGGAAGCGAGGTATGCCGCCGCCGCAAATGACGATTTTAAATGCACCTATTCGAGATGCCTGTACCGCAAGGCGAGAACGAACCAATACTCCCTCTCAGGCCCTATTGTTGCTGAATGAAAGTGAGTACTTAAATGCAGCTCGTCATCTTGCGATCCATACCTTGAAGCAAAAAGATAAGACTGAAGCCAAGCTTTTAGAGATTGTTTACGAAACCATCACCAGCAAAATCCCCGACCAAGAAGAGCAAAAGATTTTGGAGGGACTGTTGAAAGATTTGAAAAAATCTTATCAAGAGAATCCTAAATTGGCGGAAGCTCTCTGCGCTGGCTTAGATCTTTCTTCGAGCGAGAAGAGGGCAAAATTGGCGGCGTGGACTGTAGTCGTCAATACGCTCTTCAACATGGATATCACCAAGACTCGGGAATAATAGGAAATAAAAGCATGAATTACGAACTGAATCCATTGGATCTACTTCAGTCTCGCCGACAATTCCTATTAAGTACAGGAATGGGTCTCGGTACGGCTGCATTCGCCTCTTTGGTAGAGGGAGCCCAGAAGGCTGTCGCTCAGCCCGGCTTGCATCACAAGGCTAAGGCTAAGCGCGTTATCTTCTTGTTTATGGCGGGAGCCCCTAGCCAGGTCGATTTGTTCGACTACAAACCGGACCTCCACAAGCTCTTTAAGAAGGAGCTTCCAAAGTCGGTCAGTAAGGGTCAACGAGTCACTGCGATGACTCGAGGTCGCCAACAATTAGTGACTCCAACGATGTTCAAATTTCATCAGCGGGGAAAAAGCGGAGTGTGGATGAGTGAGCTTTTACCTCATCTGGCAGAAGCTGCGGACGATCTTTGTTTTATCCATACGTTTAATACCAATGCGATCAATCACGATCCCGGTAAAACTTCCTTTTGTACAGGAGCTGAGGTTCCCGGTAAACCCAGCATGGGAGCCTGGTTGAGCTATGGCCTCGGTTCGATGAATAAAGACTTACCTGATTTTGTGGTCATCCCATCGGCCTTTTGGCGGGGGAAGGTCAACGTTCAAGCACTCTACGCTCGATTGTGGGGAAGCGGATTCTTGCCTTCGAAGTTTCAGGGCACTTCGTTCCAAACGACGGGCGACCCGGTTCTTTTCTTGTCGAATCCCAATGGAATTGATGCGCCCGTTCGAAGAAGGATGCTCGATTCTTTAGCCAAATTAAACAACAAGCATCACCAAGAAATTGGAGATCCCGAGATTCGTACGACCATCGCGCAGCAAGAGATGGCGTTTCGAATGCAATCTTCTATCCCCGAGTTAACTGACTTAAAGGACGAGCCCAAAGAAATCCTTGAGATGTACGGTCCGGAGGTTCACAAGCCGGGTTCTTACGCAAGGAATTGTTTACTCGCAAGGCGAATGGCTGAACGGGATGTACGGTTTGTGCAACTGTTCCATCGCGGTTGGGACCACCATTCACGATTACCTGATAACTTGAGGGGGCAGTGTCAAGATGTGGATCAGCCCACGGCTGCATTGATGAAGGATCTGAAAAACCGTGATTTATTAAAAGATACCCTTGTCGTTTTCTGCGGAGAGTTTGGAAGAACTGTTTACGGGCAAGGTAATATCACCCGTGAGAATTACGGTCGGGATCATCATCCTCGTTGTTTCTCGGGTTGGTTAGCCGGAGGGGGAATTAAGGGTGGTATCCACTACGGTAAGACCGATGATTTCTGTTACAACATAGCCGAGGACCCCGTTCATGTGCGTGATCTTCACGCGACCATGCTTCACTTGTTAGGTGTCGATCATAAGAAGCTCTCGGTCAAGTTCCAAGGATTGGATCAGCGCTTGACCGGAGTCGAGGATTCTCGAGTGGTACGGGAGATTTTGGCTTAAACTCTTTTGATATTAATATCAGTACGCCTATGATCCCCTCGCTAGCGCTTCGGGCTAGTTAATCATTAACTAGCCCAAAGCGCTAGCGAGGAGATTTTTTAGTACCTCAATTTTATTTACCCCCTAAGGATGTTGTAGCCCATCTCGCCAGAGATTGGACGATGGTGCCTTAAATTTTTCGTGCCCAAATTCTGGCGAATTTGGCTACGGGCTACCAATAAACTTTTTGGCCGCACTCACACTGGTAAGCTCTTTGTCTTTTGTAATAGGAGAGCAATGGGAGGGGGTGAGAGGGGATTTCGGAATCGGGAATAAAGGTTTCAACGGCTACTGTCCTATCCCCTCTTGATTCATTTGTGATTTCGCTCATTCCTCGCTGCATGGTGCGTTGACACCGATTGCATGTCATTTCCAATGGAGCGGTATACGCACGTTCCGGATCATCATAAGTCGTGTCGAATAAGCAATCCAGGCATCTCCAATTGGCAACTCCTTGTGACTCATAAGAGTTCTCTCCGCATTTTGGGCACGTTAAAAGCTGATCCCTAAGTCCCTCATCGGAAGTATCAAACCCCGGATCAGCTTCACCCTCCTGATTCGTTCCACAGTTCCAGCAGACGGAAAAAGAATCTTTGTGTTCTTCTGAGCAGGTTTTACAGGTCCACATGTTGCATTGCCTTTAATGTTTTCTGCCTACGTCTCTGTAGCGCCTGGGCTTGTCCCAGGCCATTTCTTAGCAGGGCATTTTCGTATATATAATACAAAAATCGTTTAGGGAGGGGCCACCCTCAAGGGGTGGTGCTACAGGTAGAAACGATTTTCCCATTTTTAAGATTTTCCCCGATCATTTCTTGAAATAAATAATATGTCCATTATTCTGGACGAATGGACATAAAAAATGCAATCCCCATGTTTGAGGCCTTAGCCCAAGAAACTCGATTGAAGGTGTTTCGGCTGTTAGTGAAGGCGGGCCCAGAAGGCTTAGCCGCTGGAGTGCTGAGCGATCAGTTGAAGACACCTCACAATACGATGTCGTTTCATTTGAAGCATTTTTTGAATGCGGGAATGGTCGATTCGCGGAAGGAAGGCCGTTCTGTGATCTATTCGGCTAACTTTGAAGCCATCGGCAATCTTTTGGGATTTCTCATCAAAGATTGCTGTAGCGATGATGTGGCGACGATTCGTCAAAACAAGAAAACCGGTTGCTCCATCATCGAATTGACGAGCTGTTGCAGCCCAAAATCAAAAGTAAAGAAATAGAAAGGAAGCCCAGATGAACCGAATGCACATTCATCTCAACGTCAAAAGCTTGGATACAAGCATCAAATTCTACACGGAACTCTTCGGTCTTGAACCCGCCAAGGTCAAACCGGATTACGCGAAATGGATGCTCGAAGATCCGCGCATCAACTTTGCTATTTCGACGCGCGAAGGCCGAAATGGGTTGAATCACTTAGGATTACAAGTTGATGAAGACAACGAACTCACTGAAGTTCGAGAGCGCATCAACAAAGCCGAAATCTCGACTTTCGATGAGGGTGAAACCATCTGCTGCTATTCCAAGTCCGAAAAGACCTGGGTTCAAGACCCCGCAGGAGTCCCCTGGGAAGTTTTTAAAACGATGGAAGACGCACAAATCTTTTCTGATCGTGATCAGAGTACCGATGATGGCAGTGCCTGCTGTGCACCTGAGGCGCAGCAACCCATTGGCTTAGACTCCTTGACTCAGATACAACCTCCCGAGTCCGGTGGATCTTGCTGTTGAGCGAAAATCTTTCGATAATCAAAGATCCCTAAGAATTCGAACCAAAATTTATTCTCATTTTGTGTAAAATTCTCGATTCGAAATTTAGCTCTTTTTCTTATTAATGGAACTGAACTTAAAGTTATGAGTCTACTGGGAATCGACATCGGAACGACAGGCTGCAAGGCTGCAGCCTTTTCTATTGATGGGAGTTTGATCACTTCGGCCTACCGAGAGTACGGTAGTATCTACCCTCGTGAAGGCTGGGTGGAACTCGATGCTCGAGAAGTTTTTAAGAAAGTCAAAGAGACTGTTGCTGAAGTTACTCCTCAAACGAGTGCTGATCCGATTACTGCGATGAGTTTCAGTTCCTTGGGCGAAGCGATGACTCCGGTCACTGCCGATCGAGAGATCTTAGCGAACAGTATTTTGATGACCGATCTTCGAGGGGGAGATTACGTTGACAAGCTGCGCTCGGACATCGGTCAAGAAGCATTCTACGAAACGAATCCCAATATTTTAGGCACGAACTATTCTCTACCTAAAATTCTGTGGCTTAAGGATGAACGTCCCGACGTTTACGAGCGTACAGATAATCTTCTCTTGTACGCTGACCTGATCGCATTCCTTTTCGGAGGGGAAGCTCTCTCTAACCATTCTCTTTCAAACCGAACTCTTCTTTACGACATTCGAAAGGAAGATTGGTCGGATGACCTGGTCCGTTGGTCGGGGCTCGATGCTGACAAGCTTCCGAAGACGACTCACAGTGGAGTCGTTTCAGGAACAATTTTGCCCGAGATCGCACGGGAATTAGGTTTAAGCCCAAATGTCAAAATCGTCGTTGGCGGACACGATCAATGCTGTAACGCCTTAGGGGCGGGAATTGACCACGGAGGAAAAGCCGTCTGCGGAATGGGTACCTTTCAATGTATAACCCCGGTTTACGATTCGATTCCTGAATCCGGACCGATGCTCGAAGGAGGACTCAATATCGAGCACCATGTCGTCCAGGGCAATTACGTCTCTTTCATCTTTAACCAAAGCGGAACATTAGTTCGTTGGTTTAGGGACACCTTCGCCAAGGGAGATCAAAAGCTTCATTCTGAAAGTGATATCTACGACCTTCTGACTTCAGAAATGCCGAGCGATCCCACCAAGCTCCTCGTCCTCCCTCACTTTGAATTTACTGGGCCTCCTCATTTTATTCCGGACTCTGCCGGAGTGATCGCAGGGCTTCGGGTGAACACTCCGAGAGGGGAAGTACTCAAGGCGATCATGGAGGGAGTTTCGTTTTACTTCGTTGAAAGCTTAAACACGCTGAACAATCTCGGAATTGATTTGTCCGAACTCATCGCCACTGGAGGAGGGGCGAAGTCCGATGCTTGGCTTCAAATTCAGGCCGATGTATTTGGAATCCCGTTTGTGCGTCCCAAGATTTCTGAATGTAGCATTTTAGGTGCAGCGATCTTGGCGGGAGTTGGAACTGGAGTTTACAACAGTCCCGGTGAAGGAGTTTCCCAGTTTGTCGATGTCGATCGTACATTCGAACCCGATAAGAAGCGTCATGAGGTTTACCAGGAAGTCTACGCGAAGTATTCGCAAATCTATCCTGCGCTAAAGAACTTACTAAAAACGTTGTAAAGCTGAGCCCATGCCTGAAGTCAATCTCGATTCAACGAAGTTTAGTGAGCAGGGATATTGCGTTTTTAAGAATGTTCTCACTCCGGAGGAAATAGCTCCGTATGTGAGTTCACTCGAAGGGATGATCGTGGACTTACCTGAGGGGCGCCGTCCAGAATCATTAGTCGAACCTCAAATTCGTGCATCCGATTGGCGAGAGTGGTTAGAACTCATTCGGCATCCCAAGGTCATCGAAGCAGCTAAAGAGAGTCTACAAACCGATGAACTCATCGTTTTAGGTTCGCATCTTATCGTCAAGCCAGCTGGCGATGGCTTAGCTATCCGTTGGCATCAAGACAATACCTATTGGCCTTCGGTCACGGGCACGGAGGTGGCTACCGCGTGGATTGCGTTCGATAAGGCCGACTGCGAGAATGCTTGCATGAATGTGATTCCTAAAAGTCATTCTGGTTTTCAAGAGTTGGAGATGATCCCGACCGATGGCAAAGACCTACTGGGAGTTGAGGTGGAGGTTACTTCGGAAATGGAAGCTTCCCAAGTTCCGATCGAATTGGGGGTGGGCGATGTTTCGTTCCACGACTCATTTATCATTCATGGATCCGAAGCTAATTTGAGTGAGCGTCGACGAGCGGGTTACGTCATTCGGTTTTGCGATGCGAGCAAGGTCGAGGTGGATGTAGAAAAACACGGTAAACCCGTCTACTACGTCTCCGGTCAGTTACCCCGAGGAGAGTGGCGAGACATTCGAATTGGGAAAGATCTTCCAGCAGGTCCCGGTGAGCATCGATCGAAGAGGTTTGAGAATCTATAAATTCTATAGCCTCTCTTAAAATGATACTTATGTCTAAGATACCACTCATCGTTTTAATCGCCGCTTTAACCGTCTTGGTTCTCTTGGTTTATTGTTTACTTCGAGAAGAACCGATCACGCAGTCGGGAGCCCCTCATCCTCAACACGCTGAGATGCATCGCGGGGGTGATTCTGAGAGACATGCAGAATTAAAAGTCATCGGAACGATTCACGGCGGTTTTCATATCATCATCTTGACTCTCCTCATGGCGATGGGGATTAAGAAGAAATCCCAAGCTTTCGGTGGAGTCTTGATTGCCGGTGCGGCTTATTTAGCGGTTTTCCTTTTATTGACTCTGGCTTACTTCGCAGGATCTTCAGATCGAGTCTTTGCGATGGGTTTGTCTTTGCCCGCTTTGACTCTCATGTTCGGAATGTGGATTGTGCCGAGTCTGTTCCTTATTCTCTATGTCTTGAATTTCAAAAATTGGATTTATAGCGACCGAGACGAGGAGCAATTTGAGGCTTTGCTTCAAGCCTCGAAGTTGAGCTCCGTACCGGAAGAGGAGAATAATGGATCGTAATCTAATTATCCTTCTCTGCGTCGCCAGTTATATGGTGTTCTGCATTCTCGTCGGTTTATGGGCGATGCGACGTACGAAGAGTACCAGCGATTTTTTCATGGCGGGACGAAGCCTTGGAACGATTGTCACTGGAGTTGCTATTTTTTCCAGCACGATGAGCGGATTCGGATTTGTCGGCGGGCCAGGTTTAATCTACCGCATGGGAATGAGTTCCTTTTGGATCGTCTTATCGACTCCAATCGGATTTATCCTCGCTTACTATTTAATTGCAAAGCGAATTCGGATGTTAGGCGAGCTTCGAAATTGCGTCTCGCTTCCGGATGTGGCCGAGGTGCGATACAAAAGCAAATCGGTTCGACTGTTGGTTGCGGTAGCCATCCTCGCTGGCGTAGTTCCCTACCTCGCCACTCAAATTAAGGCGATGGCGTTCGTTTTAAAATCGATCTTCATGAGTAATGATTTACCCGGGCAAGATTCGATCGTCATCTGTGTGATCATTTCTTCTGCCGTATTAGTCTTCTACTGTGTCACGGGTGGAATCATCGCTTCCGTTTATACAGACCTCTTTCAGGGAATCGTGATGGTGGTTGTCGCAATCCTCGTTTTTATTACCGCGTTAGGAGCGGTCGATGGAGGGATTTCGGGGATGGTTCAAACTCTCCAAAGGGATGATCCCGAATCAGCAGCCCCCTGGGGAACTTTGGGCATGCTGGGTTGCTTGTCGTGGTTTTTCATTTTTACTTTTGGAGTTTTAGGACAGCCTCACCTCGTCACAAAAATGATGATGACGAAAAAGGTGGGGGACTTTCGTAGCTCGCTCCCGATTACTCTCATCGGATTCGGTTTGACGGCTTTACTCTGGATCAGTATCGGATTAGCCATCCGGAGTTTGGTCTTAAGTGGGGATGTCACGACCTTGGATAAAGCGGATAACGCGGCATTTACTTTTTTAAATACCTATGCCGACCCCGTCCTAGCGGGATTAGCGTTTGCCGGATTATTTGCGGCCGTCATGTCGACTGCCGATGGATTCTTAAACATCGGGGCTGCCGCTATCGTCCATGACATCCCCAAGGCTATCTCAGGAAAATCTCTTCCTCATGAGTTGAGATGGGCTCGTATCATCACCGTGTTACTGGCCGTCTTTTCTGCGATTTGCGCATTAGTCTCGCCCGATCTGATCGGTATTTTAGGTACCTATGGCTGGGGGGTGTTTTCAGCAGCTTTAGTTCCGGTTGTTGCATTTGGATTGAGCTGGAAGCGAGCGCATCCTCTGGCGGCAGTTCTGTCGATCGTAATCAGTTTGATCATCAACTCAGTAGCGTTTGGGTTTCAGCTCGCTGGAGTACGAATTCCTTATGGGGTATCGCCGGGAACTTTAGCGCTCTTAGCCTCTTTGGTCGCTTTTATCGGATTCTCACTTCTTTTAAAGCCTAAAAAGCTAGATCAGGATGTCGAAGCTGTCTTTGACATTTAGTCCATTTGCGAAAATAGAAATTGCTCTCTGTCCCTAAGCCTCTACACTTCATTCACGTAAAAATTTCTTAAATCAATGAATTTCCTACCTGGATTGTCGTCCTAATCTTTATGTTTGGGAAAGCTATTTCATTTCTTCCGACTGAGTTCTTTATTCCTATTTTCATGTAGATGAAAGATTGTGTAGATGAACTATAAATTTCGGCCAGCCCTTCGTTCGTATTGGCAATCCTGGCTTTCGATGCTCCTTTTCGGTTACCTCGCTTATCGGTATTCAGATAAGATTTTGCCCCAAAATATCCTAGACGCGATTCCTGAATACCATGCCTACCTCCTGCCTGGTTTGGTTGTCATTTTTTATGTTATGACGGTGAGCATCAGAAGATCGAACTTCCTTTATGAAATTGAAAATGGGGATCTCATCCGTTGTACGGTAGGAACATTTTCAAAAATGAGTCGTGAGTTTTCGATTTCAGATGGCATCCAAACCGACATAAAAATTTCAGGTATGGGAAGCCTTCTCAATTATGGAGAGGTTTCTTTCTGGCCTGGAGATGATCGGAGTAAGCTCATTTGGTGGAATGTTGCTCGACCAAAGCAACTTGCCGATACCATCGCCCGACTGAGAAGAGAAATTACTGGGCGAGTGAAAGTGAAGGGTGAAGATGGCCAAGAGAAAGTGTTGCTGCCGCCCACGAAGGATCAAGCTTGGAAGTCGAAAAAGACGGGTTTCGGTTTTATTGGCGAGAATCCGGTTTTAACCACAGAGTCTCGAAAAAGGATTCCAACCCTCAACGGATCCCTCATCGATAATTGTGATGGCACAGTGACTCATGAAGAATCGAAATTGATGGCCATTAGAGCTCCCTGGGGGATGGTTTGGAATGGCAGCGAGTTCATGGGAAATCCCATCGGGTTAAATTGGAGAACAGCGACCGCTATGTTTGGGGAAGGTTGCGGGGCGCCTTACCCTCTCTACTATAGAGATTGTTCTCGACTACGAGAAAATCGAAAATATAAAAGAGGCAAATGCAAAATAAGCTTTGCTGGTTTTGATGATTGGCGGTTAGCTACCACCGATGAGTTGGTTCCGTTTTTTCCTATAAAATGGTTTGTTCAATTTGAAGAAGTGGGTGTGGAATCAGGAGATCCCACTGCGATGGAGAAGTGGGATGCCATGAAGAGAGAACAGTATCCGTTTCTTTGGAATGGCCGCACTTTATCCCCGACCTTATCTCGCCTTTACCCTGCATTTAGTGACAGAAAATTCCTACTTTGGACGGCTGATTATGCCGGGTACAACGATTGTGGCTGGGCCTTTGGTGATAGTGATAGTTCATTCGTTGATGTTAAAGTAAAAAACGAACTCGAACTTTTCTTTGTTCGAGATTACCAGGGAACAGAGTATATCGGACGTAAAACCGAAGACGTCCCGATCAAAGAATTCCAACCACCTACTGAATCTCAAGTAGAATAAGAATGAGTTCCCTGAAGCTCTAATATAAAACAGGGAACTCATTTTCAACGGTTGCCTATACTTCGCAAATCAACCTAGATCGCTCAAGCCTCCGCTTGCGGCCGAACTGGGATCAGCTTGTTTCGGTCTTGGATTCGACTTCTACACTACAAGATTTACAGTACGGAAGAAGGGTGTGCCGAATCTTGTTACAATTTTCACACTTTTCAAAGAGTGATTGCCCGCAGCAAGGGCAGGTATAAGCGGCTTCTTCTTCGGGTTTCGATATCCCTTTATTGCTAACTAAGGTGATGGCTCCTTTAAGAATTCCTAAAGAAGGAGAACCGACTCCTTGAAGTATCGGTGTGGAACATTTGGGGCATTTTCCTTTTGCATACGCGTCGCGGTATTGTTTGACCAACCAAGCCGATTTGGGTGCGATGACCAAGTTGATCAATTTAAGTAAAAATGCCAAGGTGATCGCTAAGCTGACTCCGATGGCGATGTATTTAAAAATCTCACTTGGGAAGTGCTCATGAATGACGGCTCCTACCTTCCAAGCCGTAGCCCCCAAGCATGCGAAGGGGATGGAGCGATAAGGGCTCCCTCGTTTCTTATACACCCAAACTGAAGCGATGATGAATAAGGGGATTAAGAACGATAACTTGAGGGTGGCGCGGAGATATTGATCTTTCTTTTTTGCCTCATTAAATTCTTCAATCGCGGGTTTACTCAGCCTTTCAATTGTTTCCGTTCCCGTTCGAATATCAGCTTCGATGGATCTCAGCTTTTCGCTGTGCTCAGCGACTTTTTGATGAGCATCCCGGAACTCTTGCTGTTGGGTCAGGAAAAAGTTTAGATTTTCGGTTAATGACTTTTGGAGCTCTTCACTGATGATGACTTCTCCGCTGGTACCCAGTGAAGAGAACTCTTTAAGAACGGTCATCGTCGTTTGAGATGTTTCACGGCTGTTTCGTAAAACTTTTTGAATCTCTTGTTGGTCTCTGATTTGAATCTCTAGTAATTTTTTTTCCTTTAAACGGTCTTCTTGCTGTTGATTAAGGTTCGGATCGACAAATTTTTTATGAATAGTTTCATAGTTGGGTCCTTCCATTCGGTCGATATCCCGAGCTATGAATCCCAATAACCAAATTAATAGCAAGGTGAGTAAAAAGCTTAGAAAGCCGATGAAAATTCGATAGATCAAAGGCTTTTGGGTGGGAGTTGAGGATTTCATGGTGGACTCCTTATCAAAAGGTCTGCTCCACGTTTCGGCTTCATTCATATTATTGCAAATGGAGTACCATTAAGAATACGGTGAAGTTTTACTGATTTCGATTCAAGCTGGGGGCTTTTTCACATTGAGGTGTTGAATATTCCTCAGTTTTGATCCGGGACAATTCTTTGCCATCAACCTGATACGTTGAAGTCATAGTCAAATTCGCCAGAAATTGGCTACGAACGCAAGCTATACAGGTTCGCTTGGGTTTTAAGTGAATTAAAAAAAAAGGCTCAAAGTCACCTTGTTGGTAACTTTGAGCCTTAAGAAGGAAGGAATCTACCGAATTAGATTCAATTGAATTTAATTGGCACTACAAACGGGTAAGCACTGATCAATATAGATACAGTCGGTACCTAATACATGTTCCGCTTCCCCTAAGAAGAGGTACATGATTTCAGCGATTCCATCCGAAAGATCGATGACTTGATCGCCATTGAAATCGAGTAAGCGAACATTGGAAGTATGAGTCGTTGATCCGTCACCACAAGGTAGGTCGCTCGGGTTGCCAACAAAGAGATGGCCGATGACGCAGAGGACATCCGAGATATCGACGATTCCGTCTTGATTACAATCTCCAGGGACTTGATTGGGATCTTCGGTTACCGATCGGCGGTTTCCAAAGTCGATCCCCTCTACAATGGAGTTCGGTTCGAGATCGATGTCATGCCCGTTTTCTAATGGGAAGGTTTGCACGAACCCCTCAGGGATTACCTCTCGAATCACATACTGACCAGGGGCTAATGAAGTTAACCAGTACATTCCAGCTTCGTCAAAGTCTGTAACGGGATCATCTTCCATAGACCGAGTCGCTGGCTCTCTGTCGTCGTACTCTCCATTATTGTTGAGGTCGGCAAATATAATTACTCCTGGAAGGCCGGGTTCGTCAGTTTCGCGCGTGCCGTTTCCATTCCGATCGAGCCATTTTGTACCGTGAACTTCTCCATTAGTATTGGTATTTTCTAAACGGAAATTACCAAAATCAATTCCTTCGACGATTGAATCTGGAACCAGCTCTACTCGGTGAGCTCCTGCACTTGGGAAGGTTTGGGCAAATCCATCCGGTATTACTTCTCGAATGATATGCTGACCGGGGGGGAGTTCAACGAACCAGTACATCCCTGATTCATCAAAGTCTGTCACTGGATCATCGGGCATCGTTCTCGTTACGGGTTCACCGATATCGAAAGATTCATTATTGTTTCGGTCAACGTAGATCAAAACTCCGGGGAGGCCCGGTTCATCGGGATCTCGTTGGCCATCTTCATTCTCGTCGAGCCATTTGATCCCATGGATTTCCCCATTTTCATCCTTCCTTTTGTTTCCAAAATCAATGTTCTCAATCGTGGTCCCTTCTTCAACAATCACAAAGTGTTGCTGTTGACTCGGAAAGGTTTGAGAGAAACCATCGGGGATGACTTCACGGATAAGGTGCCTACCGGGTTGAAGCCCAGTAAACCAAATTTGTCCCTTTTCATCGTTTGCAGTATTGGGATCATCGATTTGACTTCTTGTAGCTGGTTCACCAGCATCGAACACTCCATTGGCATTTAAGTCACTGTATATAATGACCCCTGGTAATCCGGGTTCGCCTTCATCTCGCTCGCCGTTGCCATTGATATCGAGCCATTTAAGGCCTCGAATATCTCCGCTCTCTGAGGCTGGTTGATTGCCGAAATGGATCCCTTCGATCTTTGATCCGGATACGACTTCAACTCGATGAGCCTCCGCTGGGAAGGTTTGAACGAAACCATCGGGGACGATTTCACGGATGTTGTGAGTCCCGTTTTGAAGGCCCATCAACCAATACATACCTGATTCATCAATCGTGGTATTGGTATCATCCCTCATTGATCGAACTGCAGGTTCATCTGAATCTAATCGACCATTATTATTAAGATCACTATAGATCACTACACCGGGTAGGCCCGGTTCATTGGGATCTCTTTCACCATTACCATTGCGGTCTAGCCATTTTCTTCCATGTACTTCACCTCTTTCAGTTTCAATCGTATTTCCAAAATTTAACCCTTCTATGACTTGTTCGCTACGAAGAAGAATAGAGTGACTTTGGGTGGTGGGATAAGTTTGGATGAAGCCTTCGGGGACGATTTCTCGGATATGATGTTGTCCTGGTTCTAAATCCAAAAGCCAGTACAACCCACTCTCATCAAAGTCTGTTTCGGGATGATCGGCGATGGTTCGAGTGGCTGGTTCTTCTGGGTCAAATCGACCATTATTGTTTCGATCACTGTAAATGATGACGCCCGGGAGTCCCGGCTCATTAGGATCTCGTTCACCGTTTTTATTTCTGTCGAGCCATTTAGATCCTTGAACTCCGGTGGGCCGTTCTCCGCGGTTTCCGAAATCGATGCCGTCTATAGATTGATTCGGTTCCAATTCAACACTATGAACCAAATTTGGGGGAAATGTTTGAACGAAGCCATCGGGTACAATTTCCCGGATAAGGTGTTCCCCAGGCGGTAAGGACTCTAACCAGTACATTCCTGCTTCATCAAAATCAGTGTCAGGATTGTCTCTCATCGTGCGAGTTGCAGGTTCTCCAGGATCAAATTGACGGTTGTTGTTGAGATCACTGTAAATAACAACGCCAGCTAATCCTGGTTCATTTGGATCTTGCTCGCCATTTCCATTTCTATCTAACCATTTTCTTCCATGAATGCTGGATGGTTCTTCACGTTGATTTCCGAAATCGACTCCTTCGATGGATTGGCCTTGCTCTAGCTTAACTTCATGGAAGGAATTCTGGGGGAAGGTTTGTCTAAAGCCATCAGGAACGATCTCACGAATGATGTGTTCTCCGGGTTCGAGTCCTTCTAACCAGTACATTCCCGATTCATCAAACGCGGTGTTAGGATCGTCGCGCATCGTACGAACGGCGGGTTCTCTTCGATCGAGAGCATTATTATTGTTGAGGTCGCTATAAATGACAACGCCGGGCAATCCAGGTTCATTGCGATCTCTGGTACCATCACCGTCGAGATCTAACCACTTTTGACCATGTACACTTTGGTCGCTTTTGGGCTGATTACCAAAGTCGATTCCTTCGATGGCTTCCCCTGAAGGTACTCTGATTTCATGACCTTCGCTCGTATTTGGGCTATTAATTTGGATTGGGATAGTTGCAAGGATTCCCCCGAATTCGTCATCGACAAATTCCAAATCAAAGCTATGTGAATCGCCATCGCCGATGAACCTCACATCAAATTCGGAGGTGTCTCCACCACAACCATTAAGGTTAATTCCAGATAGATTGGTTACCATCCCTACTGGGGCAGCGGGGGCACGAACATTGACATGAAAAGGACGAAAACAGAATGGGTCGAAGGTCCACGACACTTCTTCAACCTGTATTTGACCATTGGCTAAGGTCAATACTAATGAAGCGGGGGAAACTTCAGATAAGCCTTTGAGGATTGGAAGGATAGGAGTAGGAAAGGTTTGAATGAATCCATCAGGAATTACTTCCCTGATGGTATGCGCGCCAGGGATAAGGTTTTCTAACCAATAGTGTCCCGCTTCATTAAACGCAGTGTTGGGATCATCGCGCATTGAAATTGCGAACGGTTCAAAGTTGTCCTTTATCCCATTATTGTTGAGATCGGAGTAGATGATGACTCCAGGTAATCCGGGTTCACCTTCGTCTCGTTCACCATTGCCGTTTCTGTCTTCCCACTTAATTCCGTGTACACTACCTTTTCTTTGGTTCCCGAAGTCGATCCCATCAACCGTTTCTCCCGGGTCCAGAGGAACTTCGTGTTCTCGTCCTGAGGAAGAGGTTTCAATTTGAACGGGCAGAGTTGCCAATATGCCACCAAATTCACTATCAACAAATTGAATGTCAAAACTATGGTTGTTTCCATCGCCCATTAAGCGAACATCAAATTCAGACTCGTCGCCACCACAACCATTGATTTGAATTCCTGAAAGATTCGTTACCATAGAGGCTGGTGCATCGGGGGCGATGACATCGACCATAAACGGGCGAACGCAAAATGGATGAAAAGTCCAGGAGATAGAATGTGTTTCAGTTTCGCCTGCATCCAAAACAAGATGAAGAGAAACGGGTGATACATCGGAGTGACCATTAGGCTCAAGGAGGAATTGTGGAGGAAAAGTTTGTACAAATCCTTCCGGAACCACTTCTCTGATGGTATGTCGGCCCGGATCCAGATTTTCTAACCAGTAATGTCCTGTTTCATTGGCCTTTGTGTCGGGATCATCTTCCATTGAAATCGTATGAGGTTCTCCCTCATCGAGTTTTCCATTTCGATTTAGATCGGAATAGATCGTTACTCCAGCCAAACCGGGTTCATTGGAATCTTGTTCCCCATCTCCGTTTCGATCTTCCCACTTTCTTCCGTGGATGCTTGAGCTATTGCGATTTCCAAAATCGAGGCCAACGATGGGGCGTTCTAAGTCGATGACAATAATGTGAGGAGTCCGGGGAAAGGTTTGTTGAAAACCTCGAGGAACGATTTGGCGAACAGCAGCGCGGCCTTCATGTCGAGTTTCGATTCGGTAAAGGCCTGATTCGTCCACCCGAGTGAGAGGATTGTCCTCAAGTGACCGTGTGCGAGGTTCTTCAGCGTCGAAAGTGCCATTCAGGTTTATATCTAAGTAGATCGTTACACCGGGCAGTCCCGGTTCGTCATTTCTTTGTTCACCATCACCGTCGGTATCCTGCCATACCTTACCGCTGATGGTACTCGTTTCTTGGGCCAGAACTATCGAATGACTCAGTACAAAGATTGCGAATAGGGGGGTGAATAGTTTAGGGGACATTTCAGACTCCTTCTGATGGCTTGCCCGAGGCTATATCTCGAATCGAGTTCGAAAGTATTACTCCAGGATTGAGACTCTTAGTATAACGCGTATACCTGCAAATTGAGGGTAAGGACTCCACCTTTTGGGCCTCTCCGGTTTTTAAAACTCGGTATATCTTTAGGGAGTGTTATGTTCAGGTATAAAGACCGTTATCCAAATAGAGGGAAGGGAATTAAAGGGGAGGTCAAAAAAAACGATTATTTTTAAGAAGCGACTGAAAATGCTAGCGTGATCTGTAGGAATCTGGGCTCCGATTGGACCTTAAGTCGTTTTTATGAAAGAGGTAGTGATATTGGGCGCTCGGGCGTAATCTCCATCAGAAAGTTTGAGCGATCTGACTTTCATCTGAGGGGGTTTTAAGTTGATTCTTCCAGGGCACTCATCACGCTCGAAGCTGAGAACATGAACATCGGGCAGTTTTTTTGGCCACTACTATAAAGCGCCTTTGCCGTCCATTTATTGCAGGTATTGAAAAGATGATAATTGCCAACTCCTCGATAGAATTGGCTATCACCGTAAAGCCCCCTTCTCATTGGAATGGTTTTACCTTCTTCAGAACGCGCAAAACTTGAGGCAAGGAATTGAGCTAAATTCTTTAATTCGGCTTCACTGACCTTGATTTGAACGACTTTGCTCGCCGGAAAATTATACTCGGGGTGCAAGTTGAAACCTACGATATGAACGACTGAACTTGTGGGCCAAAAGATCGCTTGAACAGTAAGGGAACTGGTGATTTCTTTGGCTTGATAAAAACCGGAATCTCCCCAGCCCACTTCAAGAAATCCCTTAGCTGAAAATCGATTATTAACATTCGGTAGGAGCTCAGCGAGTACATTAGCTTCGATCACGATTCCGGTATGCCAACCGTGACTGGTAATATAGATAGATTTTGTTTTTTCAGCAGCGCTACTCTCAGGCGGAGTTAATATTTTAGGAAGAGTCGAGCAGCTAGGGAGAAAAATTACAATCATCAAGCTGGGAATGATGGTTTGTATTTTTCTGATCATTTAACTTTGAGTCTAGGTTTCTTTAAAGAAAGTTCGAAGGGGAATTCATCCAGTCGTTTTCATTGGTCGTCAATCATCGATATCCAATTCTAAGGCTCCTGAGGATTGAAGGTTCTCTGCCTTCAATTTCAGCTGTTGATAGGTTCGCTTGTCGCCATCGGATAGAAAATCAAATATGAGACCCTCGAGGGTTTCAAGGCCTTTAGTGGGTCGTTGATCGGCAGTGATGTAGATCTCTGCGAGTAAGAGTGTGAGAGGAATCGATTTCTCTGGAAGGGTTTCTAAGCCTAAAAATATGAGAGGCTTCAACTCTTTCCAATTTTGATCCTCCTTCAATGCGTAGATCAAATCCATAAAAAGATCGTCAGGTAATTCAAAGGATCCCGTTTCAAACTTGGTGTCATTATAAATAGAAATAGCAGCCTGGCTGTCTCTTTCAGATAAACTTTCACGAATGAATTGCTCGGCGTCCTGACGTTGTTGATCAAACTCAGCTTCTTGCTCTTCGGGATCGACCTCCTCTTCCTCTTCAGCTTCATACTGAGGGATGATGTTGATGGATTTTGGGCGGCCGTAGCGAAGGGAAAAGATATCCCAGCCCTCACAATCGACTAAGTTTCTTTTTACCATGATGATACCGATGGGCACACCGATGGCAGCTCCCATCAGGTGAAAAAATGCAGTTCCCAATGCTCCTACTGAGAACTCTACAGCGACGCTCAAGATTTCAAGGACACCGTAAATGATGGCTGTTGTCCGTAGAGTAATTGGAATTGTACCGAATTTAAAAAATATCCAGTAGAACCAGCGAACATCATTTTGAGGCGCCCATATCATTCCGATGCCAATCAATCCAAAGATGATACTTGAGGCTCCAAAGGAGTAACCTTCTTCCCCAAAGAAAAAGAGTATTTGCTCTAGAGCGCTTTGGGAAATTCCTATGCCCATATAAATGGCGAGAAATTTTTTCCAACCCACTTTCCCTTCAATCACGAGACCAAAAACCCAGAGAATGATCATATTTCCTATTAAGTGGCCCAGGCCTCCATGGACAAAGTTGGAGGTCACCCACTGCCAGGGGGCGATCGTTCCGTGATTGACAGTTAAGCTAAGAACAAAATCTATGGAGACGGAATCGCTCAATAAAACAATGAACGTAATAATGTTAATTACAATTAAACTGATCGTACATTTAGGAAAGTGATAGATCGGGGCATCGGACGAGTAAGGAACAAAAATCATTATTTTTTCTGAAGATCGATGGATGGATAAAACGAGATTTGAAATTTAAAAGAATATACAATCATTATTTGATTTCTACATTTTTCAATCAATAGTGAAATTTAAGACTTTTAAAAAAGACATTAAGCAGGAAAGTTTTTTTCAGCCTTAATGTGAAAAATATAATCATGCCTGAATTTTTTTTACCTCCTGATCCCGTTGATCGTTTTATAAAGTTGTACGAAGCCTTAAATGAAAAACGAGGTTTCTTTGGTGATGCCAATTCTCTACGTTTCACGGCGATGTCCGCGGTGACCTGTCCGGGCGCCCCGCGGGATATCGCCCAGCGATGTCGCTCAATTGCCGACGAGATTAAGCAAGAATCGGGTTGGTTTGGTTCTTTAAGCTCACCACTTCGTTTTATTGTCAGCGCCTTACTTCTTTTGAATGGTGATACAGCAAAAGGTTTTATTCAAGAAATCGATCGGGTCAATACCGTCTTTCGTAAGCATAATTTAAGGCGAGGAGGAATCTACGAGACCATGGCGATCCTCATCTTAAGACTTCAGCACGAACTCAAACCCATTCCCGATTCTTCGGTGTCACGATTTCAAGATATCTACGAAGAGATGAAGCACTATCATTGGTGGCTGACAGGGCCCGATGATTTTCCGGCTTGCGCCATCCTTGTGGGCCGAGATGAGAGTGTGAAATCTATCGGCCTTAGAATTGAAAATATCTACCAGGCCCTCTCAAAGAAGGGATTCTCAACGGGAGACCCCTTGCAGACGGCCGCCAATTTAATGTATTTAGCTAACGGTAGACCCGAAGCATTAGCTGATCGGTACGCAAAATTAGCGAGAGAATTTAAAAGTAGTGGGGTTTCCATTTGGCAATCCGATTATGACGAATTAGCTATCCTATCATTTCTCGATCACCAACCCACTCGAGTCGTCGAATATACATTGAAGAATCGTGAGCGGATGGAACAGCTTCGTCCCGATCCTGGTCGTTTGCTGACCTTTAATTTAGCTGCGGGCTTAGCTTTCTTAGAATTAGTGCAAATCGATTCAAACTTAAGAACGATCACGGATGCCAAAGCTTTGATGGATATGCAGGCTATTATCAACGCCCAACAGGCCGCCGCAGCAGCAGCAGCGACGAGTGCCGCCGTGGCAGCGACTGCATCATCTAATTAGTTTTTGTTGAATCTTGCTCCTTCGGAGGAAGATTCAACCGTTCCAGCAAATCTCCGATTTGCTTTCACTCCGCTAAACATAGGGTCTTCG
>JANQLS010000070.1 GCA_028280485.1 Planctomycetota bacterium | reverse complement strand
CGCTAGCGAGGGGAGCTCCCCTCGCTAGCGCTTCGGGCTAGTTAATTTTATTGCTTATGTATCCAGAGGCTTCTAGTGGGGGGCTTCACTCCGACGCCTTGGGCGCCTTCTCATCTTCGCGCGTTTTCTTCTTCTCCCGTTTCTTACCCGTCACCTCAGGAGGCTTATCCTTTTTGATGTTGATCTTGGGGTTGTCGACGAAAGTGAGCAGCTTATCGACCTTAACCCAGAGTTGAGGTTGGGTTTTGATCATCAAGAGGTTGGTGAGAGTCGAGGGGCGAACCACCAAGAGGTTGATTTCCTGAGTGGTCAAAAATGAAAAGAGACGCTCTTTAATTTCGTTCGCCGTAAAGTGTTTGGGTCGGTAGGAGTACAAGCGATTACGCTTCTCGCGCTTCTTTTGGTGCTTGACCTCGATGCCCTTCACCAGAGCCACCATGATATCGATGTTCCTCTTTGTCGGTGATCTTAAAATGATGGTTCCAGATCGACGAACAGGAATAGAAATCGTTTCGAGGGTGGGATCATCTGCCGGAGTTGGAGGAAGGGAAAGAATGTGCTTCTCGATGGCATCCGCACAGCGATTGAATGCGAGTGGTGAGACTTTCAGTATTTTGGTGAATCGAGTATCTCGCCCTTCCACCCAGTGCGAATCTCGGCTCAAGACTTTCACTTTGGGCCCCTTGGCCTTTTCGCCCGTCACCGGATGCGGTAATTGGTGGTCATGAAAGTAAAGCCGGTGGGAAGCGAAGAGAATGAAGATTTCTTCGAGGGAGAAAAGGTCTCTCGAGATCCCGAGATCGATCCGAATCGGCAACTCTAAAGCATCAGAGTGAGAAACGAGGATCGGGCGCGAGCTGAGCTTTTGAATCATGGGAAGAAGATCTTTTACTTTGTAAACCCCAGCTTTGGGCAATTGAATCACTCGAGTTTTCTTCTGATCTTCTTTTTGAGTTTTCTTTGATTTAGAATTTTTAGTCTCAGGTTGAGGAGAGCGCTTCTTCAACTCCGCAGTCTCTTTCCCCTTTTTCTGGGGCTGAGATTTCTTTGTCGGAGAAGATGAACTCTTCTTTTCAACTTGAACTTCGACGTTTTGTTTCTTTTTCTCAGGCTTGTCTCCAGCTTTGAGAGAACCGTGCATCCCTAGGATCAATCCCAAACAAACCGCTAAGGTTTGTAGGGACCTAGTTTGAATTTGAAATCGGATGAAACGATCGGAGAAACGCATTTTAAAAAGCTTAAGTTTTGATATCGAAATTCTTCAATTTACTGTAGAGGGTACAGCGCTCGATCCCCAAGATCTCCGCTGCTTTTTTCTTATTTCCCCCGGTGTATTCGAGCACCTTAGCGATATGAACTTTTTGAAGTTCCTCTAATGAAACCGGTTGCCAAGCTACGGCATCGGAGGCTGCCTGAGCCCCTGGTGCATCCTCCGGGAGAATCAAGTCACCCGGTTGAATTTGGGGGTTGTCGCTCAATACGGCTGCCGACTCGATAACATTCCTCAATTGACGAACATTTCCGGGCCAAGAATAACTGATCAAGCGATGTTCCACGTCGGAGCTCAGTACTCTTTTATCGTCGGATAATCCCAAACAATTAAGAAAGTGGTCAGCTAAAACTGGGATATCTTCAGGGCGTTCTCTCAAGGGTGGTAAATCGACGGTTAACACATTTAAGCGGTAGAACAAATCTTCTCGAAATTCACCGGCATCGATCGCCTGAGGAAGGTCTTTGTTAGTAGCAGCGATAATCCTCACATCGACTTCGACGGATTCTGTTCCACCGACGCGTTCAAACCGCTGTTCTTCCAAGAGACGTAAAAGCTTCGCCTGACAGGACAGACTCAGCTCTCCCAATTCGTCGAGGAAGATCGTTCCTTCGTCCGCTAACTCAAATTTACCCTTCTTGCGTGTGGTGGCGCTCGTGAAGGCTCCCTTCTCGTAACCAAACAATTCGCTCTCGATCAAGTTTTCGGGGATCGCAGCGCAGTTGATCGTGATAAAGGGTTTTTGAGCCCGTGAACTTTGGTAATGGATCGCTTGAGCGACCAACTCTTTTCCAGTCCCCGTTTCTCCGTGAATCAAAACCGTCAAGGGAGTGGGTGCGGCCTTTCGAATAAAGGCGTGAACTTTATCGATACTGGAAGAGTTACCGACGATTCGCTTGGTATCGACGATCGTACGAATCAAGTTACGATTGGAGGTGACAAGTTCATCGCGAATTTCTAAATGAGAGAGGATCTCTCCCGCTTGTTCAGCGGACGCACTCAAGAGATGGAGCTCCGTATCATCGAAGGGAGTGCCGCCTCTTTTGTCGGCGTAGAGAACGGCGGCGACTTGAGGCTCCGAACCCGATGAATGAACCAAGATGGGACTGGCGATGATCGAGGTGATCCCTCCCTCGACGATACTCTCCCCTTGATTGAATCGTTGATCGCTCGCAGCGTGAGTCGACAAGATCGCTTTTCGATCTTGAGCCACTCGCTGAACGACGCCTTCGCTCATCAAGATCAGGGTATCTGAGTTTCCATTCTGAGTCGGGTCCGTAGCGGGTTCGACAGTGGTGGGATCATCGGACCCCACGTCCTTAGCTTGGACTCTCACTTGGGAGGCTAACCACACCGAACGGGGGACCCAGCCATCTTGAGAAGGGTGGAGGATGACGCCACGATCGGCTTGAAGCGCTGGAATGAGAATTTCTAGAAGTCGTTTGTAAAGTCGATCCAAAGAATCGGTCTTCAAAATTTCGCGAGAGAGTTTGAAGAGTTCCTTCAATCCTTCGACGGCTCGCCGAATGCGTTCTCCCTTGATCACAGGGTCATCTTTAAGCGAATCGATGATGCGGACGATCGAATCCCCTTGAGCCTGGGGAAGTTCTTTGATGATCGTGGAGTTGAGATCTGCGAGGGGAATGACCTCGCCTTCAAAACGAAGTTCACTGTCTCCAATCGCGATCACATCACCGTCAGAGAGAACATCGCTCTTTATCGGCTCTCCGTTTAAAAAGGTCCGATTTCGACTCCCGAGGTCGACAACTCGAAATCCTGCTCCATTGCGTTCAATTTTAAAATGAGAACGGGAAACCGTCTGGTCGCCTAGGGCAATCGGATGCCGAGGATCTCTCCCCGCCAAGAGCTCTGAGGAACTGGAGCTTTCTAAATCGTATTCTTTCCCGAGATCGGGACCTTCGATAACCGTGAGCTTCGCCATGAATCTAAATACTGAGGTAAAATAAGAGAATCGAGCGCGTGAATCGAGCCAGCGAAAAGAGGCTGAGAGGTAAGAACTTTACCGCCTCTAACTCCGACCCAGATCCTGACCGCCAGACGGTGTAGCAAAATCCATTCCGTCAAAATCACTCCCGATAATTCGGAGCATCTCAATGCTGGTCGTAAATCGCGCCAAATAGGAAGTTGGGCGGAGAACCAAGAGGGAATCAGCCCAATCTTCCCCCTGCAATTGGAAGGTTGTCGACTTATAGAAACCGGCCGAATTCTGACGGTCGATTCGCATCGTCACTTCAGTCACTTTATCTTTGACGACGAAGTCGAGGATAATATTACACTTACGGCTGACTAAAGCCGGAAACGGGGAAATCACCGTGCCGAGCTCCAGGGGAGTATTATGACGTCGAGCTTCCACCGGTCTGTTGGTTTCCTTGTCGGCTTGAAGCGCAAAGTCCAAGGTTCTGACTTGCCCTCCGGAGGGGTGAATCAGGCTGATTCCCAAGGTGGAGTGCTGATACAGCAAAACTCCTCGCAGCTGGATTTGCTTCAAGCCCTTCAAGCGGCTCTTCAGAGTCAGCGGCGCTTTGAAATCTTTCAGTAAAATTCCATTCGCCCCTAAACTCGGGCGCTTTCTCGATCCCTGGAAACCATCGCTCGGCCAATCGAAGAGACGCTCGAGCCATGTCTCTTTGCTGTTGGAACTCGCCAGCTGGCTAAAGTTCAGCTCGACCAACTTGAGACCGCTGTTGGGATGGATTTGTTCAAATGGAGCTAAAACTTCTTCTTCAGCATTCGGCGGGGACGAATCACCCCAAATACTCGTGAAGAGCAAAATCAGTAATGAAACGACAGCGACCGTCGTTGAAATCCAGGTCAGGCGGTTGAGTAAAGGGCTGGGTAAAGCTGGCGGTGTAAACGTTTTCTTTGCGGTTGATTCGGTGGCCTTGACCAAAGCTCGACCTTCTCTGAGAGCCTCGAGATCAGCGACCAATTCCTGGTGAGATTGGTAGCGATCCTTCGGAGATTTCGCGACCATACGACCGATGACCGAAGAAACCGCTGGTGGCAACCCAGAATCGATTTGGTGGGGGGGCTGAGGCGCGTGATGAACATGCGCGTAGATCACGGCGGCGTGAGAATCTCCTTTAAATAAAGGCTTTCCGGTGATCATGTGGTGGAAAGTCGCCCCGAGAGAATAGAGGTCGGAGCGGTAATCTGAGCCTTCTCCGGTGCCCTGCTCTGGGCTGATATACTGTGGAGTCCCCAGGATCACTCCCTCTTGAGTGAGGGTCCCCTTGGAATCGACTTCTTTCGCTAATCCGAAGTCGACAATCTTGAGTTGCCCCTCTGAATTGACGAGAAGGTTCGAAGGTTTGATATCGCGGTGGATCACCCCATTAGCGTGAGCGGCTTCAAGCCCCTCACAGGCCTGTTGGATCAGGGAGATAGCCTCGTTGAGATCGAGTTTCTTCTCTCGCTCCAAGCGTACTTCTAGGGATTCCCCCTCGAAATACTCCATGACCAAAAAGGGGAGGGGGCGTTGGTCCTTAGGAGCATCTTGACCGTCTTCAAAAGCGTGAACCTGAACGATGGCCGGGTGGCTGATGCTCGCCAAGAGCTGCGCTTCTCTTCCCAATCGATCGAGGTAGCTCTTATTAACTGCTAACTGATCTTTGAGAACTTTCAGAGCGACAAAGCGCTTCAGCCGAGGGTCAGCAGCCTTGTAGACGATCCCCATCCCTCCGTCTCCGATCTTGACCTCGATGCGGTAGTTACCGATGTAGGTCTCCCGGGCTCGAGTCATCTCTCGAGTTTCAGCATCCAGGATGATTCCATCGACAGTAGAATCCGATAAGTCTGGATCTGGAGTTGGAGGGTTCTGCGGGTCCATAAAGGTATGATTTACTTAAATTTACTGAGATTCCCAGGAGATTACTCGGCTTGAACTCATCAGGAGCTTATTCTAAATCTCGGCAAGAGGAGGGCCATTTGTGAAGTTGGATCAACTTCCTAAATTCCCTAAATCACTAAAAAGACGATTCTGAATGCCGAGTCGGCAAAGAAATCGTATTTTTAAGGTAGTTCGAGCCCTATCCTCTTCCCCTTGGTCGAACAAAGTTCAAGATCAACCGGAGGAAGAGTGGGGTGATTCGTTCAGAGTGAATGATATCAATACACTCATAACACTGTACCCTCTCCTAAGGCCAGTTCGTAGAGTTTTTGGGCTAAAATCCGATTTGGAGACCTAAGAACAGTCCTGAGAAGATTTTGCAGCCCTTTTTGTAGCCGAACTTGTAAAGGTTTGGCCGATTGCGTTAAGAGGCCAAATTCTTACGAATTCGACTACGGGTGAATTCGACTTAACGACTTTTGCAACCGGCCGCAGTTAGGATTAGTATAAACCCCCTCAACGGTAGGATGGGTCGGTCGAAATCCCCAAAGTCTGGCCAAATTCTGACGAATTCAGCTACTAGCATCCGTTACAGATTCAATCCCCTGACTCTTTTTCATCCGAAGCTCGGTCTTATTATGAACGCTTTACTCTTCAACATTCCTTCTAAGTTTTCTTTATGTTTTTTAGCCCTGAGTGTGCTCGCTATTCCCGCTGGACTTCAGGGGCAAGATTCAGAAACGAAGAAAACGGAAGAGGAAAAGCCTAAGACCTACCAGGTTCAGGGCCAAATCATCATCAAGGGAATCCTCGATACTGACAAGCCTCGCTTCGACATCAGTCGGTTCTCACTGATGGAGGAAATCAAACTCCCCAAACTCAACTACCCCAAAGGCTACGATACTTGGACTGAGGCCGAGAAAAGAAAATGGGTCGTTCAGTTTCGGGCAACTCCTGAGGGGAAAGAGTACTCAAAGAAAAGATTACAAGCGATTCGAAGCCGTAAGATCTTTAAATTCCTTCCTAACAAGGAAGGTGAATTTACTATCGAAAATGTGGTCCCGGGTAAGTACCGACTCGTAGCGACGATTCGAGCGCTGAACTCCAACCCCGCGATTCGAAACAAAACTCAAGTCATATCCAGCCACAATCAAGTGGTCGAAGTTAAAGAAGGGGATGTTCAACTCGGACCCGTCGTCGTGAATCGAATTCCTTCCTTAGGAGTTCAAGCTCCTGACTTCGAATTCAAAACCACCGACGGTAAGAAAAAGCGTCTTAAGGATTATAGAGGTAAGTATATCCTCCTGGATTTTTGGGCGACCTGGTGCACCCCTTGTCTAGGCGAGACTCCCAACCTGATGAAGACACACAAAGATTTCGCCGGCAAGCATTTTGAAATTCTCGGCCTGAGTTTAGACCGAACCATAGAAGCTCCTAAGAAATACATCGAACAGCATTCTCTTAAGTGGGTCCACGGATACTTAGGTGACTGGTCTCAAAATAAAGTTACCGACAAGTATGGCATCAATGGAATCCCTTCCATTTGGTTACTTTCACCGGAAGGAAAAGTCATCAAGACGGGACTGCGAGGACCCAACATTTATTTGGAAGTCGAAAAAGTAGTAACAGCAAAGATCGAACATGAAAAGAAAAGCAAGGAAGTGAAAAAGCCGGAGAAGAAGTCGGCGGAGTAAGCTTTTTCTTTATTTAAAATCTGAATACTAAAACATCTTGAAAGGGCTGGTCTTGTACCAGCCCTTTTTTCTGGAGTGGTAAACACATTAACTAGCCCGAAGCGCTAGCGAGGGGCCAGCTTATTTAAGAATGGGCCCCTCGCTAGCGCTTCGGGCTAGTTAAGGCCGCTTTCGGATCCTGCCTGTAGCGCCTGGGCTTGCCCCAGGCCATTCCTGTAATTTAGATAAGACCCTATAGGATATAATTTTTAGGGAAGGCCACCCGCAAGGGGTGGCGCTACTGGAACATTTATGTTGAGTAAGCGCGAGGTGACTCCTACCCGGCATATCTCTTGCGGCATCCATAAATTAGAGGGGAAACCGTTGAAATGAAATTTTCACCCCGCGGCTTTTGGTGCTCGGAAGGAACCGTGCGCTCGGAGTCGAGCCCTTCTAAAGCTAAAGCCTATTGTCCTCTATAGATAGTCAACCTGTTGTTCGTTTAACTCCGCCATTCTTCAGCGAATGTCATTCAAGAATCAGGGAGTTAAGCCCTCAGTAGGAATAAAATGGACGGGCGAACGGCTTCCCAATCTGGGACCCATCATTCATTTTTAGACACTTTTCAATCTGGCCAAAGGGTGAAAGGAAGCCACATGGATCTCAACGATGCATTAAAAGAACTCCAGGATGCAAAAGAAACCCTCGTCGAACGCCTCAAGGAACTCTTAACGAATACCCAAGTTCTTGGTCAGAAACTCTCTGAATCAGAAGCGGAGAAACGAAAGTACAAAGTAACCCTCGAACTTCTCCTCTCGAAATTAGAAGCTATCGACTATCAAAACGAAGAAGTGGATGCGCATCGATTAGCCGAAGGCATCGTGACCTCCATTCGAACGGTCCTGGGTGAACCTACCACGATCGTCCAGTTCGAAAAAACGGATGACGCCGAAGGTGAATCCAATCACGAAGATCCCCCAAAGGGCGACATTCCCGATTCACTTCCTCCGTGGTTCGATAAATATCTTTAATCGATCGCTTATCGCTTTAATTTTCGATCGTCGAGGCGTTCACCCTTTGGACGCCTCAGTGGCAGGTGAAGACCGCCACTGGCCTCCATCTCATCGAAAAGCTGCTTCTTTAAATCAGCGATTTTTTCTTGGAACGCCGGAACGGTGATTAAATTATGGCGTTCATAGGGATCCGTCTTTAAATCATAAAACCCATCGTGATCCCAAACTCCGTGATAGTAAATGTACTTATAACGATCCGTGCGAATCGCGAGATTCGTTGGTGTGGCGGGGAAGTTCCATTCCCAGTGATACTCATAAAGAATATGCTTTCGCCAAGGAACCTCTTTTCCTTGAAGTAGAGGATAAAACGACTGCCCATCAAACTTGGCTGATTTGGGAGGAGTGACACCTGCAATGTCTAACATCGTCGGAGCCACATCGATATTTTGAACCATCGGAGTCAGCTTTGTCCCGGCCTTGGTAACGCCGGGGACCGAAACGATCATCGGCACCCGAATCGATTCTTCAAAGGCATCTCTTTTATCGTAGAAACCGTGCTCCCCTAAAGCGAAGCCATTATCTCCCATATACAACACTGCTGTATTGCCATCGATCTTTTTCGCCTGAAGAGCGCCTAAAACCCTCCCCACATTTTCATCGAGTCCAAAGACCGTTTCGGCAAATTGTTTATAAAGCTCATCGAAGTCGGGCACTGGATCTTTATCGTAAGCCCCCGTTTCCATGTGGTCGATTCCATGAATACTGTAACGACGCTCTCGCACCCAACGAGATTGAGTGAGATAGTTTTCTTCAGAGTTCGCCATCGTTTCGGGGTAATCGATCTTCTTATCTTTGTATCGCCCTTTATTTCTCGGCGCAGGGGTAAAGGGGTAGTGAACCGCCTTAAAGGAAACCATCAAGAAGAAGGGACCTTCGCCTTGCTCTTCGATGAACTTCTTGGCTCGGCTGGCGATGATGTCGGTGGTGTAGCCTTTGAATTCTTTTCGAGTTCCATTGATATTGAAAATAGGATCAAAGTAAGTGCCTTGACCTTTAAAACTTTCCCAATGATCGAAGCCGGGACGAGGATCATCGTGATCGTGTCCCATGTGCCACTTACCAATAAAGCCTGTTTTGTAACCAGCCTTCTGAAGGTACTGAGGGAAGAACATCGTTCCTTCCTTAACCGGTCTTTGGTTATCGACCACTCGGTGGTGGTGCATATAAAGCCCTGTAAGGATGGAGGCTCGACTGGGGGAGCACAGTGAAGTACTGACGAAGGCATTTTCTACATGGACCCCATTTTTAGCGAGTTTATCGAGATTAGGAGTCTCTAAGAATTTAGGGCCTTCGGGATGAAAACCGAGAAAATCGTAGCGATGGTCATCACTAAGAATCAAAACGATGTTCGGACGTTTGGCATCGGTATTCGTCTGAGCGCTGATCGCTTGACAACCCACCAAGAGGAAAACTAAAAACAAAGACTGATGGGTGGGCTTGTTGAAAAATTTTACGAATGAGAACTTCATTTTTATCTTCATCCAAGATGAGGCTGTGAAGTGCTGTCTACGGGAGGATCGGACGAGACAGTCGACGAGTTAAAAGTACAAGCTAACTCAAGGAGAGACTCTCCTTTTCAAACCCCTCGTTATAAACGATGGGATAGTTGGCCTGCACCAAGAAATTGAGGGGTAAAAATAGAATTTGAGAGAACTTCAGCCTTTAGGCTTAGAGTCCGGTCGATTTCGCCGACTGCGCAAATGCTCGGTAATTTTTTGAGTCTTCTTACCTTTTTTACGCTTACCTAAAATATAAAGCGCCGTCATGTACCAATGAACAAAGAGGGTTTTGTAAAACCCTTTCTCCTGCCAGCGACGAACTGAAGTTCGGGCGGGTAGGGGAAGGATAGTAAATCGACCTGCTTTTTTAATTCGTTGGACGAGGTCTTGGTCTTCTAAAAAGGCGTCCGGGTCGTAACCCCCGATCGAATCGAAGATTTCTTTTTTCACGAAAATAGATTGGTCCCCAAAGGGGCCGATTCCGAATCGGTTACGAAAGTTACCTCCGACTGAAACGACTTTAAAGCCTCGACTGGGAGAATCGAGTTCAAGCTCGAAGGCTCCACCCACCAGATCCGGCTCGGTTAGCAAGGCTTGGGTGAGCCCTCGAAGGCTTTCGGCGTTGAGCCGAGTATCGGAGTAATTAAATAAGAGAACTTCACCCTGAGCCTGCTTCGCACCTAAATTGAGCTGATAAGCCAACCCACCGGTTTGTTCTAAAACTTGATCCGCCAAGGGATGCGCGAGTTCTTGAGTGGCGTCCCGGCTCTGAGCATCGACGACGATAATTTCAAAGGGATTGAGGCTCTGGAGATGCGTTAAGCATTCCTCGATGGTTTCCTCTTCGTTGAGCGTGGGAACGATGATTGAAATGTTCAACGAGTGCGGTACGTTTTGAGGTTGTCTAATTTCAGTAACAATCTTACAAAACCATCAAATTAAAAGGAATGAACGTTGGACGTTCATTCCATCCCTCGCTAAAGCTTCGGGCTTCCCTGGCGTAATCTCATTTAGAGTCCAGTGAGCCCTTAATTCGATGTTGAACGTTGTGCGCTTTCCTCTATCCCTCAGCTCAGCTCCCCGCGCTTTTTGAGAAGCCCATAAGTAATAGAATCTCGGAGCGCAAGCCAACTCGCTTCGATGATGTTTTCATTTGCACCGACAGTTCCCCAGGTATCACCCGTATCCGTATCGATGGTTTCGATGGTCACCCGTACTTTAGCATCGGTGGCGTGATCCGTATCGATCACCCGAACCTTGTAGTCGCTGAGTCGGATACCTCGAACTTCGGGATAAAACTTATCGATGGCTCCTCTGAGAGCTTCGTCCATAGCATCGACCGGTCCCACTCCCTCACCGACACAGAGGTACTCTTCGCCCTGAACGGCAATTTTGACGGTAGCTTCAGAAAGGGTTCCTCCTGAAGCACGATGGTCGACGATTGAGCGGTAAGTGACGAGTTTAAAATACTCGGGCAATTTTCCGAGATGGCGCAAGACGATCAAAGTCGATGATGCTTCAGAGCCCTCGTAGACAAAGCCCAAATTTTCGAGTGACTTGATCTCCTTAACGGCGTCTTTCAGTGCTTCTTGATTCTCGCCGGGATCGATCCCTTCAGTCGTAGCTAGGTACTGCATATTGGATTTTCCCGAGAGTTCAGAAACGAGAATCCTACGCGAGTTCCCCACGAGCTCGGGGTTGATGTGTTCATAAGACCGGGCGACTTTCATCACCGAGTTCACGTGCACTCCACCCTTGTGAGCGAAGGCCATTCGACCGACATAAGCTTGGTTTTCACTAAAGTGTTGATTGGCGACCGCACCGACAAATCTCGCCATGTGGGTGAGATTCTTAAGAGCATCGTCATCGACAGAGGTCGTTCTTCCCATCTTCAAATTGAGAGAAGCGATGACGGGGATGAGATCGGCATTTCCACATCGTTCACCCAGACCGTTGATCGTCCCCTGAACGTGATTTGCCCCTCGACGAATCGCTTCCAAAGAATTGGAAACGGCCACACCACCATCATTGTGGGTGTGGATTCCGATATCCGCTCCGGGGATGCGCTCACGAACGATGTCGACCAATTCGCCCACTTCATGGGTGAGAGTTCCGCCGTTGGTATCACACAAGACTAAACAAGCAGCTCCACCTCGATAGGCCGCCTCCAATGTGGTGAGCGCATATTCCGGGTCAGCTTTGTAACCATCGAAGAAGTGCTCGGCATCGTAGATGACTTCCCGACCTTGTGACTTCAAATACGCGACCGAAGATTCGATCATGCGAAGATTTTCCTCTAAGGTCGTTCGGAAAACTTCCGTCACGTGCAAATCCCAAGATTTACCGAAGATCGAAACCGCAGGAGTATCGACTTCTAATAAAGCTTGAATATTCGCATCGTCAGCCGGCTCTGTGCCCGCTCGACAGGTGCTTCCAAACGCACAAAGCTTCGCATGCTTGAGATCGAGTTTCTTCGCTTCGACGAAAAAACCGATATCTTTGGGATTCGAACCGGGCCACCCACCTTCGACGTAATCGATCTTAAACTCATCGAGAGCCTTTAAGATCTTTAACTTGTCTTGAACTGTAAATGAAATCCCTTCACCTTGCGATCCATCTCGTAAGGTCGTATCAAAGATTTTCACGGTGGGGGAGTCTGCTTGTTGAGTCTCGCTCATGGGTTTTCTCGTTCTAAAATCTCAAGTCCCGGTCGGGCGACTTTCGCTCTCGCTTTGGGGTAGTTGAAAATGCTTACGAAAGATCATGGCGCGATTGACGCCCTTGACCATCGCTTGGACTGAAGCCAGGATCACATCCTCATCGACGGCTTCGCCGCGGAAACGGTTATCGAGTTGATCGTCGAAGCTAATCGAGGCGTGGGCGAGAGCGTCCGTACCGCCAGTGATCGCCTTCAATCCGTATTCGTTTAAATTTAATGCAGAGCCAAAATGTTCGTCGATAATGCGCTTGAGGGCACTCGCAGCTGCATCGACGGGTCCGACTCCAGTGCCACTTCCGATGACTTCTTTATTGTCGAATTGAAGTTTAATCGTAGCACTCGCCGTGAACGAGTTTCCCGTCATCACCGAAACTTCTTTCAGTTGAAGAATCTGTTCTTCGGGTCCCAAATCGTTCATCACATCGCGAGCGATGGCGACGATATCTTCTTCTTCGATTTTCTTCTCTCGGTCAGCGACTTCTTTAACTCTCTGAATCACGACCCGAAGTTTGTCTTTCTCTAACTCGTAGCCATGATCTTTTAGCACTCTTTCGGCCGCGTGAATCCCGGAGTGTTTTCCGATGACCAATTGGCGACCGTGCCAACCGACATCTTCGGCTTTCATAATTTCGTAAGTCTCGCGAGCTTGGATAACCCCGTGTTGATGGATCCCAGCTTCGTGCGCAAAGGCGTTTTCACCGACGATCGCTTTGTTCCTTTGAACATCTAAGCCCGTCAAGTTAGAGACCAATTGACTGGTTTTGTAAAGCTCGGGGGTGACGATTCCCGTTTCTACACCGTACTTATCACCGTGCATCTTCATCGCCATGACGATCTCTTCGAGCGAGGCGTTCCCGGCACGTTCTCCGATACCGTTGATCGTACATTCCACTTGCCCGGCGCCTTCCCTCACTGCTGCCAGCGAATTGGCGACAGCCACTCCCAAATCATTGTGACAGTGAACACTGATCACAGCCTGATCGATATTCGGAACGTTCTCTCTCAAGTAACGAATCCTCTCAGCATAGTCTTCGGGTATCGCGTAACCAACGGTATCCGGAATATTGACCGTGGTCGCTCCCGCTGAGATAGCGGCTTCACATACATCCGCCAAGAATTTCAAATCGGTTCGAGAGGCATCTTCAGGAGAGAACTCCACATCGTCGGTAAAGGTCTTCGCCAACTCGACGGACTTTACCGCATCGTCGAGAACTTCTTGAGGAGACTTCTTGAGCTTCTTATCCATATGGATCTTCGAAGTGGCAATGAAGACATGAATCCTACGGTTTTCGGCGGCTTCCAATGCTTTTCCCGCACTTTCGATATCGGCGACGACCGCTCGAGCCAAACCGCAGATGGTGGGACCCTTCACCTTTTCAGCAATCAATTGAACACTCTTAAAGTCACCGGGTGAAGAGATAGGAAAGCCGGCTTCGATGATATCGACACCTAGATGAGCTAGCTGCCGTGCGATGACGAGTTTCTCATCAACATTCAAACTGGCACCTGGGCTTTGCTCACCATCACGTAACGTCGTATCGAAAATCTGAATCCTTCTCATGGCTCTTCCTATTCGCCTGAAGGGTAGTTGGGTTTTATTGAACCCGAAAAATAAGTGCCTGGTTCTACACTGAACCGAGACGTACAACAGAGCCTCTTCCCCTTGGAACTTCTGAATCCCAATACGAAAGAGTTCTCACCGATAACTCAAAACTACAGAATACCAGTGTTTCAACTGGCACACTGCCGAGTTGGAATCAACTCGGCCGCAAGCGCAAGCTTGCGGAGTGGAGGCAAATCTTTGATTTGCCGAAGCGGTTGAAACAACGCCCGAAGGGCCTTGGTTCTACATAAAAGACAGAGATATCAACGATATCTCCGCCGAGTTGGGATCAACTCGGCCGCGAGCGCAAGCTTGCGGAGTGGAGGAAAATCAACGATTTTC
>JANQLS010000051.1 GCA_028280485.1 Planctomycetota bacterium | reverse complement strand
GACGGCACACAGCGTGTGCCTACTACCATCCGCACGCGGAGCGTGCGGGCTACTTTGTGCCTACTACCCTAAATCCACCGCTACACCCTTTTGGGCCGATTTCAACGCGGCGTCTGTAAACTGCTGTACTTTCCAACCGGTTTCTAAATTAGGATACTCGGGTAACTCATCACCATCGAGCGCAGCTCGTAAAACAGGAAATACGTACTGCTCAAATCGATTACCTACTCCTTCATCGGGAATGTTATCGATGAGTTCAGGCAGTGCATCGGGTCTCCCCAATAAAACATCGCCAGTGACTCGGTTGATGCCGACCGAAGCCTCTGTACCGTGAAGCTCGAGTTCGGGACAAAGGCCTTTTCGAAAGTAGGTCGCATGAGAGAGCACAAAAGTTCCTACCGTCCCCTTCGCGAATTGACAACTGACGCTGGCGTAATCGGGAGTACTGCCCTTTCTTCGATCGGCCTGTGAGTGTTCTTGGGCTCCAAGCTCGATAGCTTGCCCCAAATTGATCGCTCCCAGATCCGCTTTGGAAGGCGTGATCGTATCTGCATGAGCCATCACCCTGACCGCTTCATCTCGAAGTAACCAACAAACAGTGTCATAAGCGTGGGATCCCACATCGGCGATACTGCCAGCCGCCGATAATTTAGCGTCATCTCGCCAAGTTAAGGGCATATTGGCCGGACGGGGATTGTGCCATCGATAAACAAAACCCCGAACTTCACCCAGGATACCTTGATCCACGATCTCTTTGAGCTTTTTAAATATTCCGAAGTATCGGGTCCAGAAAGGAACGAAGTGAGTCAATTGAGGCTGCGATCGATAGACCTCCCACATCTCAGTGGCTTCTTGAACGTTCATACCGACTGGCTTTTCACAGAGGATGTGCTTTCCTGCTTTTGCACATGCCAAAACTGCATCGTAGTGATACACATCGGGAGTTGCGATGATGACAAAATTGATATCGGGATGTTGAATGATTTCATCCTGACTAACGCTGATCAATTCGGCTCCATCTAACTGAGCCGCTTCTTCGAGCAAGTTTTGTCGCCGAGCATTCAATCCTAAAATCTTAGCATCTTGGACCGCCCGAATTTCTTCACGATAAGGGGCTCCGATAAATCCAGTGGCTCCTAAAACTCCAACTTTAATCCTGGCGACGTCACTCATCGATTTTGAAACCTTTAAATATATATACTTTTTCTAACGGAATTTTGAACCAGATGAACTCTTGAAGGCTGGAACTTTTATTCGTCTTGTTATACCCTTCAAGGTCTTTAAAACACAAGAAGTCCTAATTTATAACAGCCTAGGATTAATTCAATCTCAATATAAAGATCACTCCGAATGAACATGGAATCGACGGATTCATCATCCTCTCCTATTGCACTCAGCCGAAATCAGTGCATCGGTATATTGATCGTTGCCTTCTTAGGTTGGTTTTTTGGTGGCATGCAAATCGGGATTACGGGAGTTGCGATGCGCGCCGCGCCCATCGAATTGATGCACCAGACCCAAGAACTCGACCTCGATACTTATAAAAGGCTTCAAACGGCTAAAAAAAATAAAATCGTATTAAACCAAGAAGAATCGAACCTCATTCAGAGCTGGAACGGAAAAGCCGCTCAATGGTTTGCTTGGTATCAGTGTGCATTCTTGTTCGGTGCTGCTTTGGGAGGGTTTCTCCTCGGAAGGTTAGGAGACCGTATCGGACGTACACGGTCGCTTGCGATAAGTATCTCTTGGTTCGCGATATTTACCGGAGTCTCCTACTTCTCGACATCACCGACACAACTATTAATTCTTAGGTTTTTAGCCTGTATCGGGATCGGCGGAACTTGGCCCAATGGAATTGCTTTAGTCTCTGAAGCCTGGTCGAACACCGCGCGCCCCTTCGTAGCCAGTGCGATTGGTATGGCAGGGAACTTAGGAATCTTTGTGATGTTTTCCCTGAGCAAGTTTCGTGCTGTCACTCCCGATGACTGGCGATGGGTGATGGTGGTCGGTGCCGTTCCGGTCGTCTTAGGAATCATCATTTGGTTCCTCATTCCTGAATCCCCCACCTGGCTTTCGCTTGCGAAGAATCCCTCTCAAGATGATCTTCCGAATCTGGATCCCACCCGAGAAGTTTTCGGCCCGAAGTATCGCCTGATAACTTTCGTGGGAATCGCGCTCGCGACCATTCCTTTAATCGGAGGCTGGGGAAGCGCCAATTGGATGCTTCCCTGGGCGGGTGAAGTGGGATCGCAAATCGGAGATGAAACGCTTAAGGCCGATGTCGGCTTAGCTCGATCATTGACCAGCATCATCGGCAGTCTTTTTGCCGGAATGATCGCAGTCTCGATCGGCCGACGACTTACTTATGCGATCACGAGCATCGGGGCATTAGTTATCGCGCAATACGCGTTTTGGTTTTCAACCCCAATCGATTCAAGCTTCATCGTTTGGGTCGCCATTTTAGGCTTCTTTAATGGTGTCTTCTTCGGTTGGCTTCCGTTCTTCCTCCCCGAACTTTTCGAAGCTCGAGTTCGATCGACCGGATCCGGAATCAGCTTCAATAGTGGGAGAATTCTCACGGCAATCACCATTTTTACAACCGGTGCACTATTAGAATATTTTAATAATGATTACGCGACCATCGGTAAAATCACCAGTTGGATCTTTCTCTTTGGCTTGATCGCGATCCTATTCACTCCAGACACCAGTAAAAAAAACATGGAGACTTGATTCTCATGTTCACCCTCGCTTGTAACGTCGTTTCGGAAGATTTGAAGTCCAACATTCATCTTCAAGCTTCACGCGTCCCCAACCTCTTCCCGATTGAAGAATGGACTGAAAGTCAGATCGTAGTGACGGATCAGAGTGAGGCCGCTCTCGAATACGCTAAAAGGAATCAGACCGTGGTCTTCCTCCATCCCTTTCAGGTAAGTGGATTAACCCGTACCGATCTCGCTTCTTACAACCGAGTCTTTCCGGCTTTTCTTAAAAGAAATCAACCGAGAATCATTCAACTCAAGCAAGCCGTAGAATCAGGAAAATTAGGAGATACTGGATTACTCCGAATCCATCGCTGGGAATCTCAAAAAATATCGCATCCTGAAGCCTTAGCCGAAGAGGTCGATTTAGCCGTTTGGCTCTTCGATTCCACACCCACCGAAATTTACACCATCAAAAAAACAGGATACTCCCAAGTTCACCTCGGATTTACGGGAGGGGGAATGTCGATCATCACCGTGGATACGACGGTGCCTGAAGGTAGTGATTATTACTCGGCCTCGTTGATCGGCTCAAAGGGTGCCATCTACGCGGATGATCACCGTAACATGAACTTAGTCTTAAAATCTTCTGGAACGCAAGCCATTCGCTGCACTCAAGGCTCGATGGCGATTAAAAACTTTTTGAACGACCTTCAATCGATGCTGACGAACGAAGAAAACTCACAAGTCGATTGGAGTGATATTTTAACTACCGCGCGAATCTGCGATGACATCAACGACTCCGCAGAAAACGCTGATGTCGTTCAGTTAGGAGGCGAACATGTCTAATCGAAAGATTTATAAAGCTATCGCCTTCAGTGTCGTCAAGCACGACTACATCGCCTTAGCCGCCGAAGCCCATCCGAGTTTTGATATCGTCGCCGTTTGCGATGAAGCCCAGGCTCCCGACTGGGTACATGAACGCAATCAAGAGTACGCTGATCGATTTGATATTCCTTACATACGAGATCTCTCTCAAGCCATCCAGGAGCTTCAACCTGAAGTTGCCATCGTCAGCCCGCAAGCAGAACGACATTGCGAGTTGTCGATTCAAGCGGCTGAAAAAGGGCTCCACGTTATTGTCGATAAACCCCTGTCGACGACCCTCGCCGAATGTGACCGGCTCGTTGAAACCATTCAAAAGCATCGAGTGAAGTGCTTAGTTTGGAATCGAAATTTCTTACCTGCTTTAGTTCAAGCCACTCAAACCATCGAGAGTGGCGCGATCGGGAAATTGGAAAGTATTCATTGTGATTTTTATTTTTCAAAAGATGCAGGACCACCCAAGGGAAGCCGTAAGGATGGCGACCCTCCTATCAATTGGTTAGAGCGCCAAATCGAAGCTCATGCCGATGGATCCGATGGCGGTGTTGGCGAAAAGGCGATGGGAGAATTGGAAATCGAAGGAATCTACCCCTTAGGGTACATCCGTCTCCTTGCCCCTAACAAGATTCAAAAAGTTTTCGCTCGCACAGCCACTCACTTTCATCAAGCCAATGTCGATAATGATGTCGATGACTTAGCCACCGTAACATTGGAAATGGAAGATGGAGTTGTCGGTTCACTTTGTATAGGCCGCATCGGAGCCGCGAGCCATCCTGACATCGGCGAAATTAAACTTCACATCTTGGGTTCGGAAGGTGCCTTAGTCATCAGCGAGGCCCGACCTGAAGTTTCTCTCTACTACAAAGAGCAACCTCCCCTTGAATTTAAAAACATTCGCATCGCTGACGAGAATAATTTCCTGCTCTTAGAAAGCTTTATCGAGGCCATTGAAAAGAATTCGGATACGATTTTAGATGCCCAAGGTGGACGCGATATTTGTAGTGTCGTCGAGGCCTGCGTGCGTTCGGGGAAAAGTGGGAAGGTAGAGGTGGTTGAGTATTAAGCTCTTTGAGTGTAAGGCAGGACGGGATGTCAAAAGTAAAACGCTGGATCTTTGCCATTTTACTTCTCGCCAGTGTACTACTCACATATGTCGTAGTGACTCTCAATCTCCCATCCTCATATAAAGTCGTCACTCTCGAATTGAGCTGGGAATCTAAAAGAGAAGATTTCCACGAATGGCTCATCAAATTCAAGCCTGAAGGTCACTGTGCCAAGTTAGTAAAGCTGGGCCCTAAACACTACCAACTCTCTCTCCACGCCAAAAATGAGCAAGATGGAAAAAACGCGATCATGAACTGGGCGAATAAATTCTACGCCAGTCACCCCGACACCTTTAGGCGAGGGAGAGAGACGGGAATCGTATTAAAACTGTTGATGGAACCTCAAACCCGGGACTCCACTCTTCGGGAACGCCTTTTCCATCGAGATCATTCAAAGGATCCGAAAGTGGAATTCGATCTTGATCAAGCCTTGCAACGTTTGGAAGAGGTTCGGTGAGCCCCAATTCTCAATTCTTGAATAGGCGATAAATATCCTTACCCCTCTAAAGATTATAACAAAACCAAAGGCTGAACGCCTGTCATACCCTAGCCCAGGGCAAAGTTATGACGGACTTACAGCCCTGGCGCCTCGTGAATCTATTAATCTCTACCCATGGGAGCATCTCATTTTTAATCAATTCGTGCTCATACCTATTTCAATGGATCAAAATGACTCAGTGAGCTCTGGTTCAAACTCATCAAAATGTAGGATCTTTAAAACATTCAAAAAGTACTTAGAAGGCCACTATGTCACCGGTATTCAGTCGATTTTTAAAGCCGGCTTAATATACAATTGATTTGAAACTTAAACTGACTTCAATTTTCACTTTTGAGCTTCCCTCGGAAGGTTTCCAAGAGGGCTTACCACTTAGTGAAGAATACTTAAGAAAGACATCCACCGATGAAGGTAACGACCTCTATCATTTTATTGGGAATCACCCTTCTTTCATCTCCTCTCATTCAGGCCGAAGAGAGCCTCAATCTTGACAAGCTGTTCCCTCAGGATCGCGTCTTGAGTGTAGAGATTAAGGTCTCCGATGAAAACTGGAATAAAATCCGCTACCAAGCCCAAAATTTCTTTACGGCTCTAGGGGCTGGGAGGAAAGTAGGGAAGTTTAACAAGCCGTATACTTTCGTCGAAGCGAGTGTCAAGATCGACGGAGTCGAGTTCCCCAAGGTCGCTATCAGGAAAAAGGGATTCATCGGATCTCAGAGCCCAACCCATCCTTCCCTTAAAGTTAAACTCGATTTTTATGACCCCGAAGGCGGCATTGAAGGCCTCAAGGTTCTCACCTTAAACAACAACAAACAAGACTACGGCCTCGTCAGTCAGTACATGAGTTACCAGATTTTCAATGAAGCGGGATCACCGGCTCCTCGCAGCGCCTTTGCTCACGTCAAAGTGAACGGTAAAGATCTCGGGATTTACACTCATGTGGAGAGCTACAAAAAACCCCTACTTCAACGGGCCTTTAAAAATAAAAAGGGCGTGCTCTATGAAGGAACAGTAACGGATTTTTTCCCCGAATGGGAAAAAAGCTTTGAACTCAAGTTCGGTGACGAAGAGTTAGGTTCAAAAGTGATTCAAGAGCTGACTTCTGCTATTCATCCTGAAGTAGGGAAAATTTTTCTCGGTGACAAAGACGAAGCTCGTTTGTTCGTACCGATCGATGGATCCCTTCAAACAAAATGGATCCAACCCGATTTTGATGACTCTGAGTGGATCGAGGGCAAGGGTGGCGCTGGTTACGACAACGAACGGGGTTATCAATCCCATATTCATAAGAATTTCGATGTCAAAGATGTCCTTTATCGAAAAGGTACTTCCATCTACCTTCGCTATAAATTTGATGTCGAAGATCTCTCAGAGATTCAGGGACTATCCTTGGGGATGAAATTCGACGATGGCTTTGTAGCCTATCTCAACGGCCATCGAATAGCTTCGGCAAACGCTCCCAAGGATCTCTCATGGCAATCCAAGGCGATCGGTTCTAACGATGACCGAGGTGCCACTCGCTTCCAATCGTTTCTCATTTCGCAACACAAGGAGCACCTCCGAAAGGGTCGAAACGTTTTAGCCATCCACGGCTTGAACGTCGATGCCTCAAGTTCGGATATGTTGATGGAGCCCCAACTCAACTCCATGAAGGATACGTTTAAAGAAGGCTTGGCCAAGACCGTCAATCTGGATGCCTTTTATCGATTTTGGGTGATCGAAAGCGTGTTGGGTTTTTGGGATGGTTACAGTGGAAACAGAAACAATTATTTCTTTTATATTCACCCTGAGGAAAAGAAATTACACTTTATGCCCTGGGGAGCGGATTCCTTATTCCAAAAAATCGGCATGGTCGACCGCAATCCCAACTTACCGGTCTCTGTCAAAACTCTCGGGGTGGTCTCCTACCGCCTCTACCAAACGGAGGAGGGAAAGAAACGCTATCTCAAAGAACTCCGTTCATTTTTAAAGAATCATTGGAATGAAAAGAAACTCCTAGCGGAAACGGATCGCCTAGAAGCTCTTCTCAAACCCTACACCGAAAAAGTCAGCCGTCAGCGTCATTTCAATATCGGCTTGAATGCTATCCGGGATTTCATTAAGCAACGTCGGAGCGATATTGAAGAGGAAATCAAAGACGGAATGCCGAACTGGACGCGCGCGCCCTCTGAGCCTCCCATCATCGGTGGACGTCGTTTCAATTTTGATCGTGACGACGACGATGAAGATGAGGAGGAGGATGACAACGACAACGACGGCGACGACAGTGATGATGAAACTGACAGCGACGATGACGATTCCTGAGAGGACCGTCAGAACGGTATTCTGGCTGACGTAATCTCAGACCTAAGCACAGATTTTAAAAGACTTAAGGTCCGTTTTTGTTTAGACTGACCTCTATGTCTGCGCGTGCCCCACACCCCCTCAAAACCAAGTTTTGCTTTTTTATAATCTTAAGCTGGATGGGCTTATTCAGTCTTAGCGAGAACTTGGCTAATGAAGAAAAATCTTCTCAATCAGAAGGGGTCGCCCCAAATCCTGCCGATCCCATCAGAGGAAAAGAACACTGGGCTTTTAAACCTCTTCTTTATTCTTCACCTCCTCCCGTTCAAGATTCTTCTTGGCCTCAATCACCGCTGGATCACTTTATTCAGTCCAAACGAGAAGAACACAACCTCCCGACCCTGAAGGACACTGATAAGAGAACCCTGATCCGCCGCGCCACTTTTCAACTTTGGGGCCTTCCCCCCACTGAATACTTGATCGAGCGCTTTGAAAAGGATAAACGACCGGAAGCCTTCGAGGCTATCGTCGATGAACTTCTCGCTTCTCCGCATTTCGGAGAACGTTGGGGACGCCATTGGCTCGATCTCGCTCGATACGCCGACTCCAACGGCTTGGATGAAAACTTCCTCTTTAGAGAAGCTTGGCGTTATCGCAACTGGGTGATTCAAGCGATCAACGACGACCTCCCTTTCGATCGCTTCATTCTCGAACAGATCGCGGGTGACTTATTACCCTTCGAAAAAGTCGAGCAACGCGATCGCCAACGCATCGCCAGTGGATTCATGGTGATGGGGCCCAAAGTTCTTCTCGGAAACAATCCGAATAACCAAAAGATGGAAATTGCCGACGAGCAATTGGAAACCATCGGCAAAGCGATCTTAGGTCAGTCCTTAGGTTGTGCCCGGTGCCACGATCATAAATTCGATCCCATCCCCACTCAAGATTACTACGCCTTAGCCGGAATACTCACCTCCACGGAAGTCATGGAACGGCGATTCATGCTCGGTCAGCAACGAGTGATGGAACGCTTGGTGGGCCTCGGAAAAAATGGCGACACCCTCGATTCTGAATACGAAAAATATTACCGTGAACGTCCTCAATTGATCTCTCAACAGAAGCAAGCACAAACGGCATACGACCTTCTCAAAAAAGATGAGAAAGCCTTTCAAGAACACGCTAAAAAGCACAGTTCAAAGTCGATCGCCCCGCTCTCTCTCGATTCCAAGTTAAAAAAAGAAGAACGACTTCAAGCTCAAAAGAAACTCTTAGATCAACTTAAACACCGAGTTAAAAACCCTCCCCCGATCCCTCCGCGGGCGATGATCCCTCAAGATCGATCGAAGCCTCAAGATGAATCGATCCGGCTTGCCGGTCAGTTCAACAAATTAGGAAAGAAAGTCCCTCGCGGCTTCCTCCAGGTCATCGGTCAAGGGGACTACAAGATCCCCGACGATGAAAGTGGTCGAGTGGAATTGGCCCGTTGGCTCTGCGACTCAAAAAATGGAGCGGGACAACTCGCTGCGAGAGTCTTAGCTAATCGAATCTGGTATCACTTGATCGGCAGAGGATTGGTGAGAACCGTCGACAATTTCGGAAGAACCGGGGAAGCACCCAGCCACCCTGAGCTTCTCGACTACCTCGCTCAGCAACTCATAAAGTCGGGATGGTCGATGAAATCTTTAGTCAAAGAGATCGTTCTCAGTCGAACTTTCCGCTTGTCGAGTGAGGAGCATTCAGAAGCCGACGGCTATGATCCCGACAATGTTTATCTTTGGCGAGCCCACCGAAGGCGTTTAGACCCTGAGTCGATCCGAGACACTCTTCTCATGATCTCAGGGAAACTGGACCTGAAACCATTAGACTCTTCAGTATGGTACTTGGGAGACCAAGCCACCGCCGTGGGTGCCAATACAAATCGACGTCGTACCAACTTTCCCAACCGAAGCGTTTACCTCCCGGTGATTCGAAACGACTTACCCGAAATCTTCGACATCTTTGACTACACGGATCCTCACAACACCACCGGGCAACGTCCTCACACTCTCGTCGCTTCTCAGGGGCTTTACTTTTTGAACGCCGATGAAGTCTTCAAGATCTCTGAAACGATTGCTAAGGATAAACTCAAATCCCCTCAAGAATCTTCTTCCTCAGACTTGGTTGAATCTTTCTATCTACAGATCTTCAATCAAGCGCCTTCGAAGGAAGAAAAAATCCAACTTTCGAGTTTTGTTCAAAAAACTCTTCAACACTTTGAGAGCCAGGGCCATTCGAATCCTCAGCTGGGAGCTTGGACGCTCGCCTGCCAAGCCTTGATCGCTTCCAGCCGGTTTCAAATATTGGAGTAAGTCATGAAGTGTCAAAATTTCATCCCCGTTCTCAGCCGCCGACAACTTCTACAGACGAGCGCCTGTGGATTTGGAAATGTGGCGTTGGCATCCTTACTTCATCAACAGGCTCAAGCTGAAAAACGAAACACGATCGTCGAAAGCCAAATCCACCCCAAACCGCGAGCGAAACGAATCATCTTCCTGTTTATGTGGGGTGGCCCAAGTCAGGTGGATCTCTTCGATCCCAAACCCACTCTCAACAAAGAATCGGGAAAGCCCCTTTCAGGTAAATCGGTCGGCAGCCCTCGCAGTCAACTGGGCAAGGTACTGGCTTCACCCTTTAAGTTTAACCAGTACGGCGAAGGAGGAGTTTGGATCAGCGAGTTGTTCCCCCACCTTTCCAAGCACGCTGACAAAATGTGTGTCGTCAATTCACTCCACACGAACGGAACGGCTCACGGTGAAGCTCTATTGAGACTGCATACGGGAAATGCCAACCTGGTTCGACCGAGTGTTGGTTCTTGGATCAGTTACGGCCTAGGCAGTGAAAGTGAAAACCTGCCCGCGTTCATCACCGTCTCTCCACCACGTGGTCACGGTGGCGTTCAAAATTATGGCAGTGCATTTTTACCCGCAATCCATCAAGGGATGGCGATCGGATCGGCAGAAACACCCATCGCGAAAGCCAAGATTCCCAACTTGAAAAATAACCGACTGGATAAAAGCCTCCAAAAGAGTCAGTTAGATTTCATTCAGTCCCTCAATCGGGCTCATCTCAAAAAACTTCAAAAGGATCGACAGGTCGAAGGGCTGATCGAAAACTACGAGTTAGCCTTCAACATGCAATCGACCATGCCCGACATCATGGATATCAACCAAGAGTCTCAGAGCATCTTGGACCTTTATGGTGTAGGGAAGAAACCCACCGACAATTTTGCTCGCCAATGCTTACTCGCGAGAAAGCTCGCTGAACGAGGTGTTCGCTACATTCAAGTTTCGACGGATTACACTTGGGACACCCATCAAAAAAATAAAGCCGGCCACATCACGGAGTCGGCTAAGGTCGACCAACCCATCTCGGCTCTTCTCACGGATCTTCAACAACGGGGGCTCTTAGAAGATACCCTGGTTCTTTGGGGAGGCGAATTTGGAAGAACACCGACCGCGGAAAACGGCGATGGCCGAAACCATCATCCTCAAGTTTTCTCGGTCTGGATGGCAGGGGGAGGAGTTAAGGGTGGCTTTACCTACGGTACCACCGATGACTTCGGGTACTTCCCTGTGGAGAATCCGGTTCACATGCACGACCTCCACGCGACCTTGCTCCATATCTTAGGAATCGATCATTTGAAGCTCACCTATCGACATAAGGGGCGAGATTTCCGCCTTACGGATGTCTTTGGGAATGTGGCTACCGATATTTTGGCCTGATCGTCTCCCAATTTACCTCAGCATCTCTTCGACCACACCCGAGAGAGCATTCGACTCCAACTTGTAGTGAATTCTCAGCCAAGCCGAAAGACGCTGACGAAATTCGATGTTGGAGGATGACTTCGCCATCGAGTAAAGAAACTTGGTGCCTTCATCTGCGGAGAGCTTGGCTAACAATTGTTGAAGATCAATCGCTGACCCAAATCTTTTTGCCAGCCTTTGAATTTGGCGGTAGAGAAATTGCTTCCGCAATTCTTTGTCGTAGTCCGCTTCAGGTAAATTGTATTTAGGTTGCGGAGGATGAATCCACTGCTCGAGACCCTCCGATACTGAAAGCTCGTCTTCTAAATACACTTTTCCATTCAGACTCACTTTGTAATTGAGTTCAAGCTTGGTGTAATCGACGGCTAAGGTCGCCATAAAGTTTTCACTTTTTAAATTTTGACCATCGATTTGCGCGATGTTTTGTTTCAGTCCGATCAGCTCTTTTTCCTTCTGAACCAACCGCCTCCCGATCACCGGGGCCAATGTCACTGTTTTCTTTTTAGGCAGGCTAAAAGAGTAATCCTTCAAGCTCTTTTTAAGCACAGGGTCGACCGGTCCTGACAGAATCACCTTGATGCTGGTTTCCGCGTCGATGAGTTCCTCTTCAAATTCCGACAGACCCAGCTTGAGTTGATTTTTGAGTTTATCGAGTTCGACATTTCTCGCCCCCCGAAGGTAAACACGGCGCCGAGCATCGATTCTTTCCTGATCCAATTTAGCTTCTGAGACATTGAGGCGAACGACTAAATTACCGTTGTTATCTCTTCTCAATGAACCGTATTGTTCTCGAACAGGAGCCGTCAGTGATTGAGAAAGAGTTGTGCTACGGCCGAGAGCGTTATCCACATGCTGATAATCAATCTTTAACTTTAAAGACTCTTTCTCATGGATCTGCGATTTCAAAGAACGAATTTCTTGACTGACGTTCAAACCCTCTAACTGTGCCAAAGTATAAAAAACTAAACTCTCACCGCGCTTCCCTTCTTGCTTGGCTTTTAGAGCTCGCTTGAGGGTCAGCGAATCCTCTTGCTGAGCGGAAGAAGCTCCGACGAGCTGGACTCTCTGGTTAAATTGACGAATAAGATTTTTATGGTAAATCGAATTTAAATTTCTGCCGCTCCCTTGAGTTAGAGATCGGTAGTGTCCCTGAATATCAGCACCGAGGCGATGCGCACTCGCTAGCGCATCGAGAATGGAAAGGAGGGAAGAATTTGATTGGAGCCGAGTAGCTGCAAGGTCGAGGTAAACGTTGCCACTTTGAGGCGCCCCCGCACTCAAAATGCTTTCCATAGGGAGTTGACTTTGAGGATGGTGCTCCCCGACCAAAAAATGCTCGACTTCTAGCTGGGACAGTTGAGTGAAAAATCCTAAGCGATACTCGACCCTCATCGTCGGTTGATTTTCTTTTTTCTGAGTTAACCAAAACCGATGAAACGGGGTGGCTTGCCCTGAGTGGTAAACGAGAATTTCCGTTTCGGTACTTCGAATCTCGATACCGAGTGGGCCAGGAAAGATCCCCCGCGGCATGTTTTTCCATTGAGCATCTCGTTGAAGACGATGGGGATGTCCATCAAAACTCGTCCAACGCCCCTTTCCATCGAAAGCGATCATCGTTCTAAAGGTGACTTCATCTCCCGCTCGTTCAGGATTGAGATCCTGAATCTCTTCGATAAGGAGCCCGGCATAACCCGACATTTCTGCGTGCGTTACCGAAAACTCAGTCGCAGCCACAAACCCCTTATTGAGCAAAAAATCTTGAGTGTAAATTTTAGATCCATCGATGAGAAGTCTCCCGTGCCCCACATTCAATCCCGCTGCCGGTCTGAAACTTCGACCTTGAACTTCAAGCCAACCTAAAGGTTGAGATTCGTAATCTTCAAAGTGATAGTAATGCTCGATCGATTGACAACCAAATGAGATCCAGGAGAAGAGAGAGAGTATGGCGAAGGAGAGAAATCTTGAGATGTTCACTTGATTACGGCGGTAAATTGAGAGGCTGAAATAGAAAGTATTGCGAGATACGAAGGTGAACTGCCCCAGAGACTTTTCACATATTAACGAAATTCATGAAGAATTCAGGAGAGAAAACCCAAAAGAAAAAGGCTTAGCGTCTTTTTCTTAACAGCCACTCTGCCGTCCTTCGCACTTCTCGATCAGAGTCTTTACGAGCCTCCTTGAGGATCTCGATGTAATCCTTTCGATCGAACTTTCCTAACTCCCTTAATGCCGATCTTCTCTGGGAAGAACTCTCGTGAGTCAGGACTTGATCTGAGAGTCGCTTGACTTCATTTTTGTACGGCTGGGAGTCCCCAAGCTGATTGAGACTCAAAATCAATCGAGTTCTATTTTGACCGGAATCATCATCTAACAATTTCCGCAATTCTCCCACTGCTTCCCGAGCGCCAATTTTTCCGAGTGAGGTGATCGCTTTGCCTCGGACATCCTCGTTTTTATCTTGAAGAGCTTCGATCAAGACTTTAGAGCCTCCCTCATATTTCAGATGTCCCAAGGCATCCACGGCCGCGAGACGAACGGTTTCATCGGCATCGGAGGCGAGATGAACGAGGTCTTGAGCGTACTCGCGCCCTCCGAGCCGAGATAGAGCGGTCACAGCTTCCAAACGTACAATCTTAGAAGGATCATCGAGCATCGCGGGAATCAAATGGAGGGTGTCCTTGGCATCGATATCTGAGAGAGTATCGAGAGCGGCTTGACGTACGTGGGGATCCTTATCTTGAAGCATCTCCTTGAGAGCCTTCTTTGCTTCCGGATCGTTCTTGGCGAGCTTCTCCAGACTGAATACTCCCTGACGACGCAAATTGGGATCCGTGGATTCGAGATAGTTAAAGGCCCGCTGAATAGGATCTTCTTCGATGGAACGTAAACGGTCTTCTAAACTTTCCAAGCGAACTAATAAGTCATGTCCCCCACCGATGGACATCGATGGCCTCTGAGAGGATTCATCAGAAGTAGAGGGAGATCCAGTTGAAGTTGGTGAAGATTTTTGAATCTTAAATTCGATGGGAATTTCAGAGAGAGCTAAGAGTCTGTTTTCCAAGCCAGTCACTCTTTCATCGAGGAGAGTCTCCAACTGGATGATTCGTTTTTCTAACTTTCGAAACGATCCTGAATATCCACTGAAGGCTTCTGTATTAGAACTAGGAAGCACGATGCTGGCGTAGACTAATCCAACGACCAAAAGAGCTGAGAACACTCCGGCGAAAACCAATACTTTATTCGTCATTGATGGAACCTGATAAGTTGATGAATAGACAATGCGAATGACATCATTAAGAAGCCCTAAAAACTCAGTTAACTGAAAGAATGCAGGGCTGACTTAGAAGTCTATCATCTTCATCTGAGAGCGGCGGCGTCCCTCGGGTGATCCTCCGAAAAGTGGACGAACATTGCTTTTCAAAAACAAATTCGAACCCACAGGAGCTTGATTCTTGACGAATCCATCCATTCTTGCTTTGGATTACAGGCCCCTTCAACTTATTGGGAAGGTGAACAATAAATATAATCAGGTGGAAGACAAGGCGTCGGTAATGGCCTCAGCCATCGCTTGAAGTACTTGAGGGTGCTCCCCCAAGGGTGGCAGAACTTCAACCTTCAACTGGGGAAAGGTTGTCTGTACGGCCTTCGCCTGAACGGGTATATCTTTATCTACATGCCCACCACTCGCCATAAACATGGGAATGACTTTCAATCGCTCGACCCCTTGTTGTGAAGCCACCTCCGCTACCTGCATCAGGGTAGGTTCATTGAGCTCCATAAAACAAAGAACGATTTGATTCTCACCCAGATCCCCGGCGATGCGCTGCGCGAAGGATTCTATCCGTCGACACCAGTTGGGATCGCGGCTTCCATGGGCGATCAAGGCCACCCGAGTCTTCAATCCTTCTGAATTCATTTTAAAACTCTCGTCAATAACAAAGTTTAAATCTGAGCTCCGGCAAATTCCTGAAGCTCTCTCAAGTTATTGAGAAATTGAAATTCAGGAAATTCATTCTCAATCTGAGTACTCAATCCGTGGCCGCCCACTACGACGGGAGCCCCTACTCGACGGGCACTTTCCCGAACATGTTCAAGATCCATCTTCATTCCGGAATAGGAATCGATCCACGAGATGCTCACCCATACTAAGCGGGGTCGACGGTTTTCGATCGCTTTGGCGAGAGTTAATCCCGGCAGATTCGTTCCAAAAGAAAAGGCGTTCCAATCCATGCTCAAAAGTAGAGCTTCTACCGCCTGAGTTGGCAATTGATAGTAATCTCCCGACAATGTCCCTCCCACAGCCAGAGGTCGATCTTCTTCGGGACAAGGATAGAGCATCTTAACGCGAAGCAAAAATTCAGCTGCAATCTGAACGGCGAGGCGCTCTTCGTAAACTTCTAAATCTCCGTGGCTCCACTTTTCTCCGATCGCTTCAAACGTTGCCCCCAAGCCCAGATCCAAGACCTCGGCTAAGGGACGGCCTTCCAAGACCAAGCCCAAACCTAACTGGGTGTAGGTTTCACGATCTCCAAGAGTGATAGCCTGAACCAGCGAATTGTAAGCTTGATGGCGTTGATTTTCCGAGGCTCCAGTATAAGGAATGCCTAATGCCTCAGGTTCGATCAAGTTCATATCGTGAGCTTTACTGAATTCGAGGATGCTCAGAAGTTGAATTCGACGATGCCCTCCGGGAGTTTTCTCTACTGGAAGGCGACCGTCATCGCACCAACGCTTAACCGATGACTCGCTGACGTTAAAAGCCTGCGCAACTTGCCTTGGAGTATATAAACCGGCCATTTTCGATCATCCGTTCTCAATAAAACCTATTGTGGTTGAAGCTCATTTACCTGGATGAAGTCTAAGAGCTATTGACATTAAATTCCGATATGCTGTCTCTTCAGCAGAGTTCAAATATTGAAATTCTCGATCAAGACGTTCAATCCAAGGGCACTTCTATGGCGAGGGCTCCCTTCGAGAGAGCCACCGTTAATATGAACGTTTTGACCGTATTTAAATTACAAATTTAACATATTTTCATCGTAAAAATCTAAATATAGCTAAATTTATAATTTTACGTGTAATGGAAGTTATGTTTTGAACGATTTAACGGTTAGCGTACTGAGCAACTCTCACTGAAAGGAGAATCGAGAGGATGAGTACTAAAACCTTGGATCGTTCCCCTCTGATCAATTCAGGAAAGGAAAAAACGATGCAAATTGCGATTACGGGCTCTACCGGATTAGTCGGCTCAAAACTAGCCGAGTCCCTCCGAGCAGAGGGCCATGAGGTCTTGAGTGTCAGCAGAAGATCACCTGAGAATTCAGCCGGAAGCGGACCATCCTTCGATCCCGAGGGAGGCGAGTCACCGAGCGATCCTTTTGAAAACCTCGATGCTGTGATCCATTTAGCTGGCGAAGGAATCGCCAATAAAAGATGGTCCTCCGAGCAAAAAAAGAAAATCAGGGATAGCCGAGTCTTAGGAACGAGGAGCCTCTGTGAAGCATTGGCAAAGTGTAAAAATCCGCCCAAAACCTTAATCTCTGCTTCAGCGATCGGATTTTACGGTAACCGGGAAGACGAAGAACTCACCGAAGAGAGCTCGATGGGAACGGGATTCCTCAGCGAAACCTGTCACGAATGGGAACAATCAAGTTCAGCCGCAAAAGAAGCTGGTATTCGAGTCGTCCATATTCGAATTGGCCTCGTATTGAGCCCCGATGGAGGCGCACTCGCCAAGATGCTCCCCCCATTCAAAATGTTTGTCGGCGGCAAAATTGGATCAGGCCAGCAATACATGAGCTGGATCAGTCTTCATGACTTAGTCCGAGCCATCGAGTTTTGCTTAAGCCATGAGGAAATGAGTGGGCCAGTCAATGGCGTGGCTCCCAATCCGCTCACCAATAGTCAATTCACTCAATACCTCGGAAAAGCGTTAAACAGACCCACTCTTTTCCCACTCCCCGGATTCATGGCCAAGCTCATGCTCGGGGAGATGGCTCAAGATCTTTTACTCAATGGTCAAAAGGTCTTACCTAAGAAACTTGAAAACCATGGATTTAAATGGGACCACGAAACCTTAGATCAAGGTTTAGCTTGGTGCCTCCAAAAATAGACCACAAGTGAAGATTGTGGTCGCTCATCAGAAAGAAAATCGACATGCCATCAATGAAAATCAGCCTCGTGTTAGGCTTGCTTCTTCTCAGCTCTAGTTCTCAAGCTGAAAATAAAGTCGACATGGAAAGTTGGGCTAATTGGAGAGGCCCGATGAGGACGGGAGAAGTCCAAGGCACAGAGTGGCCCCAAAACTTCAAAAAGTCTTGGAAGCTGAAGTGGCAAAAAGATCTTTCACCCAGTTATAGCGGCCCTATCCTATCTGATCGTTACGTCTTCACGACCGAAACAGTCGATAAGAAGAAAGAAGTGGTCAAAGCATTCTCGAGAAAAGACGGGTCCCTTATCTGGGAAACCGAGTGGGAAGGATCCTTAAGCGTTCCCTTCTTTGCTCGATCCAATGGCTCTTGGATTCGATCAACACCCGCGCTCTACGATGGCCGTCTTTACGTGGCCGGGATTCGAGACGTCTTGGTCTGCCTCGATGCCAAATCTGGAGATGAGTTGTGGAGGGTCGACTTTACCAAAAGGTTCGAAAGCCCTCTCCCCTCCTTCGGATTTGTCTGTTCTCCATTAGTCGACAAAACTGGAGTTTATGTTCAGGCTGGAGGGTCGATCGTCAAACTTAATCGAAAAACGGGAGAAACTCTCTGGAGAACCCTAAAGGATGGCGGCGGAATGTGGGGAAGCGCATTCTCTTCTCCCTACAAAGCCACGATTCATGGCAAAGAACAAATATTAGTTCAATCTCGAACCAAGCTCGCGGGGCTGACCCCAGACGAGGGCAAGATTTTATGGAGCCAAGATATCCCCGCTTTTCGAGGCATGAATATATTAACGCCCTCTGTCCAAGGTAACGAAGTTTTTACGAGTTCCTATGGAGGCGGTACTTTTAATATCAAAATTGACTTCGCCGGAGGAAATCTCACTTCCCAAGTGAAATGGAAAGACCCCACTCAAGGCTATATGTCTTCTCCGATTCTTTATAAAGGACATGCCTATATCCATCTCAAAAACCAACGAATGGCTTGCTTTAATATCTCGGATGGCAAGAAAACCTGGACGAGCAAAGAACGTTTCGGGAAGTATGTTAGTTTTATCCGACAAAAAGACCGCCTTCTAGGCTTGAGTGAAAAGGGTGAACTGCTGCTGATCAAAGCCAATCCTGAAAAATTTGAAATCATCGATAAGGTCAAGGTAAGTGATAGCTCTACCTGGGCGCACCTAGCGATCCATGGTGACGAAGTTTACATTCGGAGCCTCAATCAGCTTATAGCTTTTAAATGGTCGCAGGAATCAGCCCCCGATCTTGGGGATTCAAAATTAATCGGAAAAGCGACTGACTAGAAAAAGAAGAGAGGAACATCAGCAAGAATGTTCAACAGAGCAAAACCATGGCAAAAAAATATAAACTCAAATACGAACAAATTATCGAACAACCGATTGAAAAGGTTTTCGATTTTTTTAGTCGAGCTGAAAACTTAGAACGGATCACACCTCATTGGCTTAAATTTAAAATCATTACCCCAATTCCGATTAAGATGCAGGTGGGAACTTTGATCGACTACAAACTTAAGATAAAGGGATTTCCAGTAAAATGGAGGACCGCCATCACCAATTGGGATCCCCCTTATGAATTTAACGATGAGCAATTGAAAGGACCGTACCGCAGCTGGGTCCACCGTCATCACTTTGTAAAATTGAGTGAAAACGAGACCAAGGTCATAGATACCATTGAATATTCAGTATGGGGAGGAAGCTTCATCAATTGGCTCTTAGTGAGTCGCGATGTTCAGTCCATATTTAAATTCCGAAAAGTAGCTCTCGATGCGCTTCTCAATCCTTACCCCCCGATGACAAGTCCATTGCCGTGGAAGTGAGCCCTCTAAATAAATCCTCTAACTCTCCCCAAGTCAGAACCTTTAGCTAAGAATTAATCAAGCGCCCCCTCGCTAAGAAAGAATTTCATTCAAAAATCCATCCTCTCAGAGCAAGTGAATGGGCTCTTGAAAATTCGAGGGGCAAACTGAAATTGAACTTGATTTGCCATGAAAGATGGGTAGTTTTGTTGGGCTAAGTCTCCTACTCGAAGACTTTCGCTCTTTCTTTTAGGATTCTGCGACTTTTTTTTATATAAAGAACCACTTAAATTTTTAGCGCCTCCAGGTCTATTGGCCCGATCCCGATATACCTATAAGTAGACTCTAAAGCCATTTAGGGCGCTGAACGCCAGCTGATTTACATAGACTAGGAAAAACCGTGTCTTCCCCAGAAACGACATCCCCAGCCAATTTAGCTCAAGAAGTTAAGAGTCGAAGAACCTTCGCGATCATCAGTCACCCCGATGCCGGAAAGACGACTCTCACCGAAAAACTCCTCCTCTATTCGGGCATGATCCGAACTGCCGGGATGGTGGGCTCACGGAAAAATAAGAAGGCGGCTTCAGACTGGATGAGCATGGAGCAAGAGCGCGGGATCTCGATCACCGCCTCGGCCATGCAGTTCACCTACAAAGACATCACCGTCAATGTCCTCGACACTCCTGGTCACCAGGACTTCAGTGAAGACACCTACCGCACCCTCACCGCCGCCGATAGTGTGATCATGGTTTTAGACGGCGCAAAGGGTATCGAACTTCAAACTCGAAAACTCTTTGAAGCTTGTAAACTGCGTGGAATCCCTGCGATGACTTTCGTCAATAAGTGGGACCTACCAGGACGAGATCCATTAGAACTGATGGAAGAAGTTGAGGAGATTCTCGGCATCCATTCCAGTGCGATGAATTGGCCGATCGGCAACGGTAGATCCTTCAAAGGAATCGTTGATCGGGCAAGCGGGAAAGCACACCTCTACACTCGAACGAGTGCCGGAGGAGCTACGCGTCCAGACGTTGAAATCGTCGACCTCGATCAAATTCCCGCTGAAGGTGAATTTACTGAGAGCGACCTCAATGCACTTAAAGAAGAAATCGAACTTCTCGAGGAAGCCGGCAATCCCTTCAGTGAAGAAGAATTCCTAAAAGGAAAAGTCACCCCCGTCTTCTTCGGCTCTGCGGCGACCAACTTTGGCGTCGAGCCCATCTTCGACGCCCTGATGAATTTAGCTCCTTGCCCCAGCCCTCGCCCTGCAGACCTTCCCGATGGGAGCGAAATTGAAATTGCTCCTGAAGATGAAAAATTTTCGGCTTATGTTTTTAAAATGCAAGCCAACATGAATCCTCGTCACCGAGATTGCGTGGCGTTCATGCGAATCAATTCGGGAAAGTACTACAAAGACATCAATGTCAAACACGATCGACTCGGACGCAAGATTCGCCTGGCTCGCCCTCACAGCTTGATGGTCAGTGAACGTAGCACCATCGACGAAGCCTTCCCAGGAGATATCATCGGGGTCATCAATTCAGGACAATTCGCTATCGGCGATACGATCTCGGCGAAGGGAGGATTCAAATTCAAACCGCTCCCGTTTTTCCAGCCGGAACTCTTTGCTCGTATTCGCCCTAAAGATATGGGAAAGCGTAAAAATCTCGATAAGGGTTTAGAGCAACTCGTAGCTGAAGGTGCGGTTCAACTTTTGTGGGATTGGGAAGATTTAGGAAACTATCCCTATGTCGCTGCAGTAGGGAGACTTCAATTTGAAGTTCTACAATTCCGCTTGGAAGATGAATATAAAGTGCTCACCCACCTCGACAACATGCCTTACGAATCGAGCGCTTGGTTAGAGGGAGACCTCGACACCTTTGAAAAACCATTCAACGCTCGTGTATGCCGGGACCAGCAAGACCGCCCCATGGTTCTCTTCACCGACGACTGGGAGAAGAAGCTAGCCATTAAGAATAATCCAGACCATCAGTTGTTGGATTATGCTTGAGTAAAAAATTCCCCTCGCTAGCGCTTCGGGCTAATTATTTTCTGTTGAAACAAACTCCTTCGGAGTGCGTTTCAACCGTTTCGACAATTCTTCGAATTGTCTGCACTCCGCTAAACATAGGCTCTACGAGCCTACGCAGTAAT
>JANQLS010000025.1 GCA_028280485.1 Planctomycetota bacterium | reverse complement strand
CGAGTCGTAACATGGTCGGCCTGAAAGAACTCATTCAAGCCTCCGAATTCCGTGAGCAAAATTACGGCCTCCCGATGGCACTGGGAAAAGACATCGCCGGTAAGCCCATCGTGGCCGACTTGACGGAGATGCCTCATCTCCTCATCGCCGGCTCGACCGGTTCGGGAAAGTCAGTCGCCATCAATACCGTCATCATCAATTTGCTGCTGACGAAAACCCCTGAAGAAGTCAAAGTCATCCTAGTCGACCCCAAAATGGTGGAATTGAGCCTCTACGAAGAGATCCCCCACCTTCTCACCCCGGTGGTCACCGATATGAAGAGAGCGCCTGCCGTTCTCAATTGGTTGGTCGACAAAATGGAAGAGAGGTACGAACTCTTAGCGAAGGCCGGAGTCCGCCATCTCACCGCCTACAATTCGCTAGGTCGAGAAGCGCTCAATGAACGCTTACGAACGCGGATGGATGAGGAAGATATCGCCGACATCCCCGATTTCCTCCCCTACATCGTCATTATTATCGACGAACTCGCCGACTTGATGATGACCGCTTCGAAGGAAGTGGAAGCTTCGATCACTCGCTTAGCTCAAAAATCAAGGGCCGTCGGTATCCACGTGATTCTCGCGACGCAACGTCCTTCGGTCGACGTCATCACCGGCTTGATCAAGGCCAATATGCCCTGTCGAATCTCCTTTAAGGTGACCTCCAAGGTCGACTCCCGAACCATTATGGATCGAAATGGAGCCGAAAAACTCCTCGGCAAGGGAGATATGCTGTACCTCCCACCCGGAACATCCAACATCATGCGAAGTCAGGGAGCATTTATCTCTGACAAGGAAATCGACGACGTGGTAAAATTCGTCCGCAAAGAAGCAGCGCCTCAGTTCGATGAGGAGCTCGCGAAATTCGGTGCCGAAGGCGGTGGCGGCGGATCGGACGAAGACGAACTGTACGATGAAGCAGTACGAGTGATCTTGGGACAGCAACGCGGTTCCGTGACCCTCCTTCAGCGCTCCCTCCAAATCGGCTATACCCGAGCTTCCCGTTTGATGGAGCTCATGCACGACAATGGTCTTGTCGGTCCCTTTAAAGGAAGCAAGGCCCGCGAGGTTTACTACACGATCGATGAATGGGAAGCGGCAAGAAACTCCAAGTCCTCAAAATAACCAAAGCTCAGAAAGCTCCGATGATCCCAAACCACTCTCAGTGGGGATGATCAGCCTAGGCTGCCCGAAGAATCTCGTCGACTCCGAGATGATCTTGGGTGATGTTTCTCAAGCCGGAGGTCAGATCACTCAGGAAGTTGAATCGGCTGACATCGTCATCGTCAATACCTGCAGTTTTATTGATAGCGCTAAAGAAGAGTCGGTTCAGACCATCCTCGAAGCCTGTGAGATGAAAAAAGATCCTCAGGGCCCGAAGAAGGTCGTGGTGACGGGCTGCATGGCCCAGCGTTATGGAGACGACCTCAAACGCGAAATTCCTGAAGTCGACGCCATCATCGGACTCGGGCAGTACGACAATATCGGCAACCATCTCTTCGACTTGATGGGGGATGAAAAAGCCTACTACCGAGTGGGAGATCCCGATTTCGCCTGTAATGCCGAGGTAGGACGGCTTCAGCTCACTCCACAACACTTCGCTTACTTAAGAATTTCAGAGGGTTGCGACAATCCCTGTACTTTCTGCGCCATACCTAAATTTCGTGGAGGATTCCGCTCAAAGCCACTTCACGATATTCGCCAGGAAGTAACTGAACTCGTCGATCGGGGTGTCGAGGAAATCGTCATCATTTCGCAAGACACCACCTCCTATGGCGTCGATCTCAATGGGAAGTATCAACTCCCCCAACTTTTAGAAACCGTCGCAAGCGTCCCCGGAGTGAGATGGGTTCGTATTTTATATGTTTATCCGGCTTGTTTCGACGACTCGATGATTCAAGCCATAGCTGATATTCCCCAAGTGATCCCTTACGTCGATATTCCTCTTCAGCATATATCTGAAAACATGCTCCGTCGCATGGGACGTCGATTGGGTGAAAAAGATACCCGCGATCTTTTGTGGAAAATGCGCGAGCGGATCAAAGATCTTTATCTCAGAACGACTTTCATCGTGGGCTTCCCGGGCGAGACGGAAGAAGACTTTCAAGCCCTCCTCAACTACGTCCAAGAATTCAAATTCGAACGCTTGGGGGTGTTCCCTTACTCTCATGAAGAAGATACTCCCGCATTCAAAATGAAAGAAACTTGCGACGAAGCGGAGATGCAAAATCGACTTCACGAACTGATGATGGCCCAGCAACCCATCGCTTTTGCCCAGAATAAAAAACGCGTTGGAGAAAAAACGCTGGCCGTCATCGATGGACACGACGGAGAAAATTGGTTGGCTCGAAGTTACGGGGAAGCCCCGGAGATCGACCCGATCATTTATATTCCTGATCCTCGCAATCAAGCTCGTCAAGAACCCTCAAAATCCAGCCAAGAGACTTTTATCGATCTAAGCAGCTTGGGGAATTCCTCCTCGAGCGAATTGGAACAGTTCCAAAAGGTTAAAATCGGCTCTTTTGTTCCCGTTGAGATCACGGCTGCAAAGGGATACGACCTCATAGCTCGTCCTGTGGTAAAATAGTCTTCGCAATGAGTTCTCAAGCCCCCGAATCCCCAAATCAAAAAGACACAGATCCCAAATCTCCAGACCCCAAGTCCCCTGGGGATCAATTAAATACTCTCTTCACGATTCCCAATCAAATCACGATGGCCAGATTGGGCTTGGCTCTCATCTTTTTTGGGATCTTGATCGCGGATAATTATAATGCCTTCGGAGATGCCTTTGGCGAAGGCCGACACTCGAGTGCACGCCGTTGGGGTCTCAATATTGCCTTTGTTCTTTTTATCCTCGCAGCCGTATCCGATTTCTTCGACGGCTACCTGGCTCGAAAGTGGAACATGGTTTCTACCTTCGGGCGTATCGCGGATCCCATCGCCGATAAGGTCTTCATCTGTGGGGCCTTTGTTCTATTGATCCATACTAGTCCTTACGTACACGCTTGGTTTGCGGTACTTCTCATCACTCGAGAGTTCATAGTTTCAGGCCTGAGAGGGTATATGGAGTCGACCGGAATCGAGTTCGGGGCTGATTCCGGAGGCAAGCTCAAGATGATTTTTCAGAGTATCGCTGCCCCCACGGCGCTCTGTACCGAGGCCAATCTGTGGGATATCGCCTTTTTTAATTGGGCCTCTATCTTCTTTTTGGTAGCGACGGCAATCCTGACTGTTTCGAGTTGTATTTCGTATATTCTCAAAGCTATAAAACTCCTGAAGGCCCAGCCAGCAGGGGCTAAAAAACTTTCTGACGATTAATCCTTTGGGGCCCTAAAAACGGCTTTCGAGCAGATTTTTTAAGATTCAGGCCAAAATCCTCCTTCTTGAAATTTTGCAGAGTTGGGTATTCGGGCATTTAGGTTTATGATCGAAAGAGCTGCAGCCTGAAACGATAATTTTAGTTTCATTCACCCGTATTATCCGACAAGCCCGTCAAGCCCGGTGAGTCTGACCTATCCCCTTTCGACCTTTTTTCTAATTCATGGCCCAAGCGACTGGGAACCCTCCACAGCCCCCACGACGATCTGATCGGCAAGGGAATGGTGTTCGCATCTCGATTGCGATCAAATTCGCCGTCTTCATCACTGGATTGATGGTCGTCTTTATGATTGCCATCACCCTCGCTGCATTGAGCCAGGCGGAACAAGCCCAACAACGAGAAGTGAACGATAAGGGTATCGAGTTAGTCGGAGCTCTCACCGCGGCCTTAAATCCTCAGTGGTTCATCGAAGATAATCGCCAGGCGATGGAAAATCTCCTCGGTAAGGTTCAGAAGGAAACTGAACCTCTCGGCTTTATCAATGCTTTGGTCTACGACGCTGAAGGCCATCTCCTCGCGACTGGGAAAAGGGAAAGCCAAATTCGTGTCTCTAAAAATTTCAAAGTGATCGATTCCCACGAAGCGGCTAAATCGAGGGTCAGCGTCAGTGAGTTTCGTTACGAAGAAAACCCTATTCGAAGTTTCAGACGCACCATCGAAGGTCGAGTAAAAAAGAAAACCGAGAAGGTGGGTGAAGTTGAAATTTTGTTGTCGGCAACCAGGATCGAAGAATCCAAAACGGAGATGCGGAATCGCATGCTTTCCTTCGCGATCCCGATCTGTCTTATCGCTGCCTTTAGTTCCTTTTTCTTAGCTGCTTTCTTCGCCCGCCCCATCCGAACATTAGCGAGGGATCTCAAGCAGATCAGCCTCGGGCACCTCGAGCACCAATCCAAAGTGAGTTCAAACGATGAGATCGGTGAGTTAGCTAAAAACTTTAATCAGATGGCCGGCGGCCTGAAGGCAGCGCAAGAGCTACTGATTATTCAGAAGGCAAATGAGCACGAACTCAATTTAGCGACCAAAATTCAACAGCGGTTGTTGCCCTCGAAAACTCCCAAGATCCCCCACCTCGATTTGGCGAGCTACTACGAATCAGCGAAGCAAATCGGTGGCGATTATTATGATTTCATTCGAATCGACAAAGAACATTTAGGCGTTGTTGTCGCCGACGTTTCTGGAAAGGGAGTCCCCGGTTCATTGGTGATGACGATGACCCGAGGTTTGCTCCGAATGGCCGCCAAAAACAACACGGACCCGGTTGAAGTGATTCAATCTTTGAATAAAGCTTTAACTCAAGACATTCCGACCGGCATGTTCGTCACCTTGCTCTATTTTATTATTCATGTACCTACCAACAAACTCACTCTCGTTCGAGCGGGTCACAACGCTCCATTGCTCATCAGCAAGGCCAGAAACAGAGCTGTATTCTTAGGTCCCGATGGGATCGCCTTGGGCCTAGATCCTTCGGGCATGATTTTTAACAATAAACTGAAGCCACAACGAATCACGCTCCAGGCCGGAGATGTCTTGGTGAACTATACCGATGGCATCATCGAAGCCAAAGATTCTGCGGGTAACGATTACACCGAAAAGCGATTCTCGAAGATCGTCAGAGAAAATCTCCATTTATCGGCGGAAGAGCTTAAAAGTAAGATCTTAGAGGATGTGGCGAAGCATACGAAGGGTTTTGAGCAATCGGATGATATTACTTTGGTGGTTTTGAAGGTAGTTTGAGATTTGTGAATAAGGTAGACGACAGCTATAGGTGCACCGATTAGGATTAAAATCAAAACAAGCTTCAATCGAGGGGGAAACGGCTTCTGCTCCATGCCCACAAACTCCTCATAAAATATATTTAAGATTAAAAAAACGGCCCAGCAATCACCAACATATTAAACAAAAGAAAATCAACTTTCGACAACCCTAATTCGATAAGGCAGAACACGACCAAAAGGACAGATTGTCGAAGGAGGTATTTTTATTACACCAAGGCAGGTTATAGTTTTAAACTTCACCTAGCCCAGGCAAGGATTGAGGGGTGATTCGATTTAGAATGATAAAGATCTAGGTCAACACATTACCCGAAGTATATCGATGTGGACCGGTTTAGAATTTAATCGACGTTTAAGATTACGCTCCCGTTAAGGGCTGAAAGCCCGCTACTTCATAGCCCAGGGTAGAGCGAAGCGTCGCCCTGGGTATGGGATATATTGCTAACGAGCCCTGTAAGGGCGGTAATAAAACTATTGTTTGTTGGATGTATTTAATTTTATATCGGCCGCAAGAACTGGAGCCTAGAGCTAATTAGCGTTGTCCCACCCACATGATCCTCACGTTAGGAGCTCGCTGAACGCTCGCGTGAGGAATCCGCGTCTCGCCGATTCTTCCTCACATTCCTTCTCGGCGGTCCCATCCTGCCTGATGATGAAAGTTGAAAGCGTTGTTTCTTGAACGGCATGCAATTTTTAAAGCCAATCGTGAAAGCATGAAAAAAGGCTATCGCCAA
>JANQLS010000024.1 GCA_028280485.1 Planctomycetota bacterium | reverse complement strand
CACGGAAAGTTTTATCGAGGTATTAGGGGGAAAGTCAGCAAGGGAATTACATTTGATTTAAAAGCTATTCGAAAAGCTTACGGAAAGGATCAGGTGGTTTACTTTTCCACGATTTTGGGAGAGATGTTTGTAGATGGAAAATTAAATGGAGCGGCGAATCTATATATTATTTTTTCAAATTCAAATGCTGTGATCGAGACCCATTTTTTTTATAAAGCTAGTAATGAGGGAGCATTTGTTCAACGTCGTATCCCAGAGGGGGCTACTTTTCTCACGTTAGCGGGAGGGGCTGCGGCGAACGCCAATCACGATAGAATTGCTTTTGCTTACCCTCAAATCACCAAAGAAGCATTGGTTACCGAAAATGCAACAGACTTAAAAGTTGCTCCTACGATTATGGCTTTACCCCAAGGGGCGCAATTCCCAATCTACACAATAGGAAAGCTCAAGGGTGGTGCGCTCGATGATTTGAGAGTCATTCTAGACCCTCACGATGTTCAGTATGAATCGTCCATCCCAGATAATGTTCGCGTTGATAAAAATGGGGTTGCGCATTTCGACCAAAAAGGTATGAGTCAGATTAAAGTTTCTTTTGAAAAATTTTCAGCTGGAGTGACTTTTATAACGAATTGATGGTGTCACCTCTTTTAACACGTTTCTCGTTATGGGCCTAATTTAGCCGTGAAGAACAACTGAATTTAATATGAACTCCGAAAAACCCATCGCCTCGCGCCCGAAGATTCAACGTAAAGTTAGAAGAGAAGGAAGGCATAAACGCTCTCTGAAAAGGCGTGTGAAGAAGAAGGTACGTCGAGGCTTATTTCTTTTTGCGATGTTCTTCTTACCGACGCTTTATCGTTGGTATATGGCCTTCGTGATTAAAACTAGTAAGGTTGAAGTGAGAGGGTACACTCCTCACTACCATCGATCGGAAGGACGGGGATGTGTCTACGCTCTTTGGCATGAAGAATCCTTCCTCACCCTCTATCAACTCGCGAAATGGAAAGGTTATGTCTTAGTCAGCCAGAGTGACTTCGGCGATTTTGTCGACCGAGTGGTCAAGCCACTCGGGTCGGGAACCATCATGGGTGGGGGATCACAAACGGATGGCGTTCGGCAGATCCAAACGCTTGTCGATGAACTCGTCGAAACGATGAAAAGTGATGAAGGGGTCGCTTACGCCATCGCTTGCGATGGATCTACCGGCCCGGCGTTTCGAATGAAAAGGGGGGCAGTGCGTACGGCAATCGGAGCGAGAGTTCCGGTTGGGATTTGTCGCTCGTGGATGAAGCGGTACTTTCGGATCCCCACTTGGGACCGCACTATGATCCCACTGCCATTCAATAAGATATTATTCCTCTATCAAGGCCCCTTTGAGCCTCCGGAGCCTGAGGAAGGCCCTCGTGCTGAAAAGAGATTTCGAGACCGAGTTGAAAAAGAACTTTGTCGCCTCAGTGGCTATGCCCACCGACAATTTGAAGGGGAGCCTACTGAAGAGTGGCTCTCACGGTTTCCTGAGGTACACCGGGAAGCGTTGATGGATACAAGTGAGCCTCAGTTGTTTAATCATCCTGAGGATGCTGAGAAAGAGTTGTAGAAGAATTATTTGGGAAGTCCCTTAACTAGCCCAAAGCGTTAGCGAGGGGAAGAACCCTCGCTAGCGCTTCGGGCTAGTTAATGAATTTGTTTGAGTGTAGGCTTTAAGTTAAGGGAAGTTATAAATCGATTATTTACTTTGTAAAAAACGGCACACGGCGTGTGCCTACTAACCTAGATCTTCGGGTACTTCCACGGGGCGCGAAGTTTTCTTGAAACCACGTTGAGGTTGTTGGCTTCCGAATCATCGATGACGCGCTCTTTAACGGGATCCCATTTGATCTTTCGCTTGAGGAGCATGGCGACATTACCTAAGTGACAAAGGGTCGAACAACGATGACCGACTTCGGCAGGGAAGTAAGGTTCTTTTCGTGATTTAACGGCATCTAAGAAGTCACGATGTTCACCTCCGTAATTGGTTCTGAGATTTACATCGTTTTTGCCAGGGCGAAACTTTCTAATTTCTTCTGAACTGGCTTCTAAAGGACCCGCAAATCGCCCGTTGCCGACCCAACCTTTCGTTCCGATGAAGCGCATCGCCGTGCCCCCTGAGCGAATCCGCACTTTGATTCCATTCGCATACTTCAAGGTGACGTCATACTTGATGAAGGTGTTATACATACTGCCTTCGTTGATCGTACCCGATCCTTCAACTTCAACTGGGCCCGTACGCTCAGTATCCAAACCCCATTGAACCGTGTCGAGTTGATGCATGCCCCAGTCGGTGAGGATGCCACCCGAGTAATCCCAAATATGTCTCCAGTGCATCTTCTCCGTTCGATTCTTGGTGAACGGTGCGTCTGGAGCTGGGCCGAGCCAGAGATCGTAGTTCAAGTCTTTAGGTGGCTTCGATGGTTGCTCGTGGGGGTAGTTGGTTCCGTTGGGAAGACGCACATCGACTTCTTTAACTTCCCCGATCAAGCCGTTGCGAACGGCTTCCGCCATATGGTGGTAGCACTTGTAACTTCGATCTTCAGTTGAGGTTTGAAAGACGGCTTTCTTTTTCTTAACTGCATCCGCAACTAAGCGGCCTTCTTCGATCGTCAAAGTTGGTTTTTCACAGATCACATCTTTTCCTTGCTCGATAGCCATCAGAGACATCAAGGCGTGCCAGTGATCGGGAGTTGAGATTTGAACGGCGTCGATATCTTTTCGATTGATGATTTCTCTAAAATCTTCGTACGAAGAGCAGTCGCTATTCTTGTACTTTGAATTGACGATCTTTTTCGCGTTTTCTCTTCGGCTTTTGAAAACGTCGCAGACCGCCACGGCTTTGGCATCGGGTTGCCTTAAAAAGAGAGCTAAATTTCGGTGAGTGCCATGACCACCCACTCCGATGAACCCAGCCGTAATTTTTTCTGAAGGAGCATTTTTACCGACGATACCTCCCGGTAAGATCCCCGGAATGCTGAGGGCAGTCGTAGTGGCGAGCGTCGATTTTAAGAAACTTCGTCGGTCAACATGGGATCGATTTTTAGGATGGGAGTTCGAAGATTTCATAGGGCTCTCAATTTTGAATTTTAGCGTTCGACTCAATCTGCACCGAGTTTTGGGGCAGTTATTTTTTGCTTAGATCTGCCTAAACAATTAAATGAACATCATAACGGATTGTTATAAGTTTTTGTTATTAATATAGATGTCGAATGTAGGGGACTATTAACTTGCTCAGGGAGCTCTTTTAGGAGCCATTAGTTATTTCGGTAATCCTTTTCTTAACGGTACTTAGAGGGGGTATACTGGAATTTTCCGCCTGATGATTAGGTTTGGGTCAAATTCATTTTATTAAGCTCTTTTTGAACTGATCGTTGGTCCTAAAGTTGAACAGCGTCAAATGGAGAAGAGCTGCTTTTTAATGGGTCAGAACATATGTATAGAGATCGAACTCTCTTGTCCTACAGTGTTGTCGTTTTAGCATTTAGTTTGTTCTTAATGGGGGGGCGAACGCTCGATGCTCAACCCGCGAATAATGACAGCACGAGTCCTTTCGTTCTCGCAGGTCTTCAAGGATCGGGTGAAGGAACGAATGTGGCTGCTACTGCGGGTCCTCTTGATGCTCAATTTCTACAAATTGGAGGGCTTGTCTCCAATGCGGTGGTTTGGTGGTCGTGGACGGCTCCAGCCGACGCTCCCGGTGCTGTTACTTTCTCCACTGAGGGTAGTGAAATCGACACTGTGATCGGAGTCATCCAGGATTTGCAGAATGGATTCGTTCAGCTGAGATCCTTCAACGATGATTTTGGGGGGCGAACCAGTAGTAGTTCGAGTGTGTTGACGGAACCGGGGGGATTGTATCTCATTTTTGTTGGAGGTCTCGGACCCGCCACCGGAGATATCAAGATCAACTTCGAAGCTCATGAACCTATTTCTGCCGATGGCTTTAATGGCTCTGAAGAACTAACGGGTCGGGAAGGTGAAATCCTACGATCCAACGAACGATCAACGACGGAGTTTCATGTCGGCGAGCCGTTTCCCTTGGACCTTCCCCCGCTTACCAGTACTTGGTACTCCTGGAATGCTCCTGACGATGAAGTCCATCGAGCAGTGTTCACCACAAAGGGGAGTAGCTACGATACGGTGATGGCGATCTACGATATCAGCGATGGAACCATCAGTGTCGATAACTTGATGGGGCAGGATGATGATGGGCCTGGGGATGACAGTCGGGTTCTGTTTACAACGGCTCGAAATAATCCCTACCTCATCCAAATCATTGGATTTATGGGGCAGCAAGGCCGTCTCAACCTCAAATGGGAAGTCGGCGATGCTCCTGCGAACGATCACTTTGTAGATGCAGAAGCCATCGAAGGTGAAAGCGGAAAGGTTACCGCTTCTAATATGTTTGCCACTGCTGAAGACGACGAACCGGATCACGAACTCAATAACCCGGCCGAAGCTTCCCTCTGGTGGAAGTGGACAGCTCCCGAAGACGTTGCGGGTATCGTTGAGTTCACCACCGAAGGAACAGACATCAATCCGGTCCTCAGTGCTTACGTGGGAGATGACTTGGTGAATTTACTTCGCCTAGATCGAGATAGTGACAGCGCCGGGGTGGGGAATGCTCGAATCGCCTTTTTGAGTGCTCCTGGGGTGACTTTTCATATTGCTGTCGATGGCCAGTTTGGTGACATCGGCGAATTCGATCTCAGTTGGCGGTTCCTTCCTTCGGCTAGTTCCGATGATTTTTCTGAAGGTGAATTGCTCACGGAAAGTTGCGGCCATTTTGAGCGAGGCTTTCTTCAAGCCAGTTCTGAACCCAATGAACCAGATCACGGTGACTCGATTTGGTATCGCTATGAAGCTCCTTTTGATGGACAAGCTTTCTTCAATACTTTCGGAAGTAATATTGATACGGGGATCAGTGTCTACACCGGTGAATCTCTTGATGCTTTAACCCCCGTAGCCAGTAATGACGATACAGATGAGACTGAGAAGGCAGCTTCCGTCTTGTTCGACATCTCAGGTGGGCAAACCTATCACATCGCCGTTACGGCAGAGGCTCAAGATGGTTTGCTTTCATTTACCTGGGGAGCTTTGAGTACTTGTTCTCCTCCCATCGAAGCCTACGGGCCTTCCCCCGAGCCGGCCCTTTTAGATGTGAATCCAAGTACCACTTTAAGTTGGAATGCAGGAGATCGTTCGGCTCAGGCTGTTGAAAAGGCCATTTACAATGAGGACGATCGTTTAGATCTTTATCAAGTTGAAGACCCTGAAGTTTTAGAACTCGCGGATTCGACGGTGGCCTTGATTCCTTGGTCGAATCTGATCGATCAGGGAGATGGAACTTACCAAATCGAAAGCACTTCCTTAGCTGAAACTTATGAGCTCTGTGATGGTGAGGCCTTTGCGGATCAACCCAGCCCTGGAATTTGCTCGGGTTTCTTGATCGCTTCAGATCTTATCGCTACTGCTGGTGGTTGTGTGGATCCCAATGCCGATTGTGAATCCTTGGCCATCGTCTTCGGTTTTTCGATGACCGATGCAAAAAATACTCTTGTTCAGATCGATGCTTCTCAAGTTTACTCTTGCCAGGGTGTCGTCGACCGAAAAGCTGAACCGGGTGGAGAAGACTGGGCTGTCGTCAAGCTCGATCGAACCGTTCCAGACCACCAACCCTTGAGAGTTCGTCGTGATGGTGAAATCGAAAGAGGTGATGATCTTTTCATGATTGGTAACCCTCTTGGACTCCCGACGAAGGTCGTCGGCGGAGCGAGCGTCTTACTCACTCCCGAAGAGAAAACCTTTGTCGCGAATTTAGATTCCCTCATCGGTAATCCTGGTTCTCCGATTTTCAATGCCGAAACTCATTTAGTCGAGGGTATTCTTGTCCGCGGTGAACGCAGCCTCGTTACGGAGGGGACTTGTTTTAGAGTGAACGAATGTTTGAGTCGAAATTGTTTCCCGTCCGAGATTCTCAAAGTCGATCTGTTCTCTGAGTACTTCGCTCCCCATCCTGAAGATTCACGTTATGAAATTGTCGTCAGGAATTGCATCACGGATGAAGAAACCCGCCATGAGACCCAAGATAACTTTCTCAAGCTCGATTTAGAGCCGGAGACAGCTTACTGTTGGCGAGTGATCACTCATACTGAATGCGGGACTTCAGAAGGACCCGAATGGGGCTTTAGAACTGGAGAGGAAGTCGCCGGGGCGAAGTTCCTGCGGGGAGATTGTAATGCCGATGGGAACACTCAATCGGTTACCGATGTCGTCTTCCTTCTCGAGTGGAGCTTTTTAGGCTCGGTTCAGCCGCAATGTACGGCTGCTTGCGATGTCAATGCTGACGGTGATGCAGGAGGAGTTACGGATGCCATTTATTTGCTCTCCCATAACTTCTTGGGGGACGCCCCGCCTCCAGCACCTTATCCCGCTTGTGGATTGAGTGATGTGGAGACCGATGTGACTCTCGGTTGTGAAGCTCCTCCAGCTTGTCCTTAGTTCGTTTCTGGAAATGGTTTTAGATACGCATTGATTGACGGATGCTTAAAAAGAGCTTTCTCCCTCAACTCTTCTTCTCCAACTGGATTGGGCTTCTGGTGTTTCTCCTCTGGGGCAACTCGGTTGTGGCTCAAATCGGACCGGTCAACGACGATTTCTCGGATCGTATTACCTTGAACGGGAATCAAGGAACGGTCCGTATGAATAGTACTGGAGCCTCCGCAGAAGTCGGTGAACCCAATCATGCCGGAGAAAACTCTACCGCTTCTGTCTGGTGGACCTGGCAAGCACCCGCTGAAGGAGATCAAGTTGCCATTTTCAGTACCGAGGGATCGACGTTCGATACGATCTTAGCGGTTTATACCGGATCTTCTCTTCAGCAACTCGTAACGATCGCCAGTAACGATGATGCCGAAGGGGTTTACAGCCGGGTTTCCTTCCGATTCGAACCCAGTAAAACTTACCAGATCGTCATCGATGGCTACGAAGGAGAAACTGGAGATGCCCGACTCTCGTGGTCGATCATTGAGAGTGTTGCTCACGACAATTTTTCCGAAGGACATATCCTTGAGGGCGAGGCGGGATCTTATTCTACGAGTAATGTCGGAGCTTCGAGAGAACCCGGTGAGCCCAATCACGTAGGGGAATCAGCAACCTACTCGACGTGGTACCGTTGGCAAGCTCCTGAAGTAGGAAGAGGGATTGTTGAGTTTTCGACTCAAGGAAGTAGCTTCGACACTTTGATGGCGGCCTACACTGGCAATACTTTAGAAAACCTTCAAGTTGTCGCGAGCAATGATGATGATGAGCTCTTGTTGACGAGTCGAATCTCCTTCTTTTTTGAACCGGGACAGCTCTATCATGTCGTCGTCGATGGTTACTCCGGGGCGAGTGGAGACATCACCTTCAACTGGGGAGTTTACTCTTCGACGCAAAATGATAAGTTCCAAGACCGGATTCCCCTCAATCCTGATGGGGGAAGTTTGAGGTTGGGTTTCGTCGATGCCACCAGTGAGCCTCAAGAACCGGATCACGGAAACTCATTGTGGTGGTCCTGGCAAGCGCCCTTCGATGGCTTATGCTTTATCAACAGCATGGGGAGTACCGTCGATACTCGTATACTCATTTACCGTGGTTCACAATTGGCGAACTTAGAGCTCGTTGAAGAGAATGACGATATCTCCTTCGAGGATACCTCCAGTAGCGTGTTTTTTGAAGCGAAGCAAGGAGAACGATTTCAGATCGCCATCACCAGTGGAGATGGTGCAGGGCTTTTACAGTTAACTTGGGGAGTTTTACAATCTTGTGGTTCACCCCCTGTGCCTAGTCAACCTGTGCCCGCGGATGGGCAGATGAGGGTGAGGCTCGATGTGAGCCTCCAGTGGGGGACGGGATTATTTTTAAACCAGAGAATCGATAAAACGATTTATGGTGAAGACGATCGGCTGGATCTTTACCAAATCGATGACCCAGCTCTCATCGCGTTAGCTCGATCTACGGTTGCCCTGACGGATATCGATTCCTTGGGTGACATCGGAGATGGGAAACATACTTTTTTTAATCCTTCAATTTTTAGAGCAGATCAAAACCTGTGTGAGGGTGAGCCATTTGGGGGGCAACCCGTACCTGCTTGGTGCTCAGGATTCCTCGTGGGACCAGACCTCGTGCTGACGGCGGGACATTGTCTAAGTACGAACTCTGAGTGTAGTGAGACTGCGTTTGTCTTTGACTTCGAAATGTTGGACGAAAAGAATGCGCGAATGTCTTTTGAAGATAATCAGGTTTATTACTGCCAAGGGGTGATCGCTTTTGAGTTCACCGATTCGGGGGCCGATTGGGCGCTCATTCAACTCGATCGGGCAGTCGAGGGCAGAACTCCCTTAAAGATCCGTCGCGAAGGATCGATTGCCGTGAATGATGAAGTCTTTGTCATCGGCTATCCTTCTGGTTTACCCGTCAAAATTGCGGATGGAGCGAATGTTCGTTCCATCGAAGATATTAAAACTCATTTTGTAACGAACCTCGATGTTTACGGCGGGAACTCGGGATCAGCAGTTTTCAATAAAGAAACCTTGGAGGTCGAAGGCATTCTCGTTCGGGGAGAGCAAGATTTTAAACAAGAAGGAATTTGTCACGTTAGTGTCGTCTGTGAGGATGATGGCTGTCGAGGGGAGGATGTTTCTACGATCACTCGACTTCAATCTTTAATTCCACCTTTGTCGGAGTCCGTTTCATTTGAGATTGAATTTGGACCCTGTGATAGTGAAGAACGCATTCGGGAAGTTTTAGATAGCCCCGAATGGCAACCTCAAGGCTTAGATCCCGGTCGAGAATACTGTTGGAAGGTGATCACAAATTCTGAATGTGGAACTACCGAAGGACCGGAATGGAGATTTACTACTGACATCACTAAACCACGGTTTCTTCGAGGGGACTGTAATTCTGATGGTGATACCGGTGGGGTTACCGATGCCATCTTCCATTTGGAATACAGCTTCTTAGGCAGTGTGACTCCAGAGTGTTTAGCTGCTTGTGATATGAATGCCGATGGAGACTCGGATGGAATTACGAATGCCATTTATCTTATTTCACATAATTTTTTAGGCGAATCGCCTCCACCTTCTCCTTACCCAAATTGTGGGGAAGCTGTTTTTGAATCCGATTTAATTCTTGGTTGTGAAACCGAGCCTCAAGACTGTCAGTAAATTTTTTATGTCTTTCAACTAGACAATTGGATTGAGGGAGAGATGGAAGAGATCCTTCTACAAGCTCAACGAGCAATCGAGGAAGCGGAAGCTGTATTTATTGGTACCGGGGCGGGGATGGGGGTGGATTCGGGATTGCCTGACTTTCGAGGTAATGAAGGATTTTGGAAAGCCTATCCCGTCTTTAAAGATCTTGGATATTCCTTTGTTGAGATGGCTAACCCTCGATGGTTCGACCAAGATCCAGAATTAGCATGGGGCTTTTACGGGCATCGCCTAGAGCTCTATCGCCAGACTCAGCCGCACCTCGGATTTCAGTACCTCTTAGAATGGATTCAAAAGAAAGATCTGAAGGCATTTATTTATACCTCTAACGTCGATGGCCATTTTCAAAGGGCCGGTTTTTCCTCGGATCAGGTATTAGAGTGTCATGGATCCATCCATCACCTCCAATGTTCTTTGCCCTGCCGAGTCTCCATTTGGGAGAATGACCAAGGGCTATCGATCGACAAAAGTTCCTGTCGTTTAACTTCCTCTATCCCTAAATGTAGACACTGCGGAAGAACGGCTCGCCCCAATATCTTAATGTTTGGGGATGGGCGTTGGTTGGGGGATCGCACTGAAGCTCAAGAGCATCAGTTTAGCCAGTGGCGCGATCAAGTGGAGGGTTTAAGAGTTGTTGTTATTGAAATCGGAGCCGGGACTCATGTACCGACGGTTCGCTATCAATCTGAGATCGTGGCTCATCAGTTTCGATCACCTTTTATCCGGATTAATCCGCGCGAATCTGAGGGGCCACCGGGAACCTTAGGTCTCGCAATGGGAGGCCTTCAAGCCATCGAGTTATTGATTCAAACTTAAACCCGTAGCCGAATTCGTAAGAATTTGGCCGATAGGATTTATCCATTTCATGATTTTGGTATCCTGATAGGATCAATGGAGTTTTGATCTCCCTGGTGAAGTGTTTTTTTTAAGTAAAAACTATTATCCCAAGATTGATTGAGTATCGATGGAACTTCGAATTTTACTTTTGCTACTCGTCTCTATTTTATTCGGCTGTGAACACTTTCGTTCTCCTCAATATTGGCCTCAGTTTCGAGGTCCCTCTGGGCAGGGTCAAGTTGAGGGTGAAGCGCCACCTTTAGAATTCGGACCCGAAAAGAATTTACTTTGGGGAACTCCAGTTCCACTCGGTCATAGTTCTCCTTGTATTTGGAACGAGCATCTATTCCTGACCGCCTTCAGTGAAGGTCAGTTAAAAACCTTAGCGATTGAACGTTCGAGTGGAGCTATCCTTTGGGAAAAATCAGTAAAACCTTCGAAATTGGAAACAGGAGGAAGTCGCCTGGGTAATCCGGCGACCTCCACCCCGGCTACGGATGGAAAGGCCGTCTATGTTTACTTCGGAGCATTCGGTCTTCTCGCTTACGACTTTCAAGGGAATGAGATCTGGAGGAAAGAACTACCGACTCCGATTACTCAACACGGAGCTTCCACTTCGCCCATCGTTGCGGACGGTCGAGTGATTTTAGTTTGCGATCAAGATGTGGATTCTTATTTGCTCGCGGTCAATTCCCAAAATGGAGAGTTCGCTTGGAAGACTCCTCGCCCTCATGCGCGTCGAGGTTTTTCTACTCCTTTGGCTTACCCTTTGGATCAACCTCGAGAAGTCATCGTTGCCGGTAGCTTGAGCCTAATTTCTTACGACATCGCTGATGGAGAAGTTTTGTGGGAAGCTCGTGGTCTCCCTAATGAGATGGTGAGTTCTCCGGTCACCTACAAAGATGTGATTTTCGCAGCGGGATGGACCTACGGTTCAGGAGTTGAGCGCATGCCCGATTTCGATGGGCTTGTTGCTGAAGGTGACAAGGATGCTGATGGGGGATTAACCCAAGATGAAGCTCCTCCGGGACCCCTAAAGCGACACTTTAAGTACCTCGACGCTAATAAAGACGGGATTACCACCAAGGAAGAGTACGAAGGCTTAGCGCATATTTTAGATTCTTCAAAGAACGCGTTAATCGCAGTAAAAACTGGTGGGCGAGGAGATGTGACAAGTTCTCATGTTCGCTGGACTCAAGACCGGGGCTTACCCTATATTCCTTCCCCCCTCGTTTTTGAAGGTGGAATCTTTTTGGTGAAAAGGGGAGGAATCGCAACTTACTACGATTTAGAAACTGGGGAAGCAAGGATGGAGGAAAGCCGCGTTGGAGCCGGGGGGAACTATTACGCTTCGCCCATTTCTGCGGGGAATAAAATCTTAGTTGTCTCTCAAAAGGGAATTGCGACTTGGCTTCGCCCCAATGAAAAGATCGAGATTATCAAGGCCAATGATCTCGGAGAAACTATATTTGCCACTCCGGCCATCGTCGATGGGGTCATTTACATTCGGAGTGAATCTTCGATCAGTGCCTATGGGAATAAATCATGAACACCGAACCAGAATCCGTGCTCGCTCAACAAATTATCGACTCATGCATTTCTCATTTAGAAGAATCCGTCCCCCGGGTCGAACGATGCTTCCAGCAGATGTCTGAAGAAGAACTCTGGAAAGACCCGAATCTAAATGTGGTCTCTCCCGGAAATCTCATTCTTCATTTGAGAGGAAACTTAACTCAGTACGTGTTGTCGACCTTGGGGGGGAATAAAGATCAGCGTCAACGGAGTCAAGAGTTCAAGATCAAGCCGGGATTGGGCAAGGATGCTCTTCTTGAATCTTATCGAGAAACGATCCAAGAAGTTTGTCAGGTGATCACTCAGTTGGATGCTCAAGTTTTATCGAAAATACATCGCGTTCAAGGTTTTGAGTCGACAGGTACCAATATCCTTATTCATGTCGTCGAACATGTGAGCTATCACGTGGGTCAGATTGGTTATTGGGTCAAGGTTATGAAGGATTGTGACCTAGGATACTATGCCGGGCAGGATTTGGATGTGACGGAGTAGGTTCAGTCAACAAGGGAAAGGAGGGGGGGCGGGAACTTCGACGGAATCCTTTACAAAGGAGTGCGGTCCGAGGGAAAGAAATACAGTGGTTCCTTCGTTTTCTTCAGATTCTAATCGTACCTCTCCATTATGAAGATCAGCGATTTTTTTCACCATCGATAGTCCGATCCCTGCTCCTGTTTCTTCGTTCTCGCCGTGAGGGTCATCTTTAAATTGGTGGAAGACTTCGAAGACTTTACCTTGTTTATCTTTTTGAATTCCGCGGCCGTTATCTTTTATAAAAATTTCAATTTCATGGGGCTGGCTTGCATCGACCGACTCTTCAGAGTCGATAATGTTCCAACCCACCTGTACTTTTTTCGTTTTGGAATCGTTGTACTGAAATGCATTGCGGATGATATGCATGAGAGCTTCTCTTACCAAGGCTCGGTGACAACGAATTCTTGGAAGCTCCTGGGGGAGTTCGATGCCGTTCACGGCTGAGTGACCGGATAATTCGAGAATATCGATGGCTTCCGTGATGAGCTCCACGAGATCAAATTCTTCGACGTCAAAGTTATAGCGACACAAGCGTGAGTACTCGATGAGAGAGTCTAAAAGAGATTCCATTCTCTGGGAAAGCAAGCTGACATTGCCGATCATATGAAGATGAGGTTTGCTCATCGTTTTCTGACCCACCTGACAGAGGTAATCCGCGTGATTTTGAATGCTGTGAAGCGGGGTTTTTAGATCTCTTGAAATAAAGTGAGTGAACTCGTTTAAGGATTCGTGAGTTCGTTCCAATTCATTTAGAGTTTGAGTCATCTCATGATTGGAATTCCACTTTTCCGTCAAGGTAGTAGCTAAGAGATAAATCTCAGCGAGATCAAAGGGCTTCTTGAGGATCAGGAGGCGCTCGCACTGACCGAGCTCATCTAAAATTTGTTGAATCGAAAACTCTGTGTATGCAGTACAGAGTACCGTTTGAAGCTCCGGGTCAACTTCCCACAGTTGTTTAATCGTTTCGATTCCATCGATTCCTGGAGGCATACGAGAATCGACGAACGCGACGGCGAAGGGACGGTTCTTTAGTCCGGCTTCTTTAGCAAGCTGAACGCCCTCTTCTCCTTGATAAGCCGAGCACAGTTCAAAGTGCTGAGAAAAGTGTTGGTGTTCTACCCGATTCTCAATGAATTTGTGATCGGTTTCTTGGGTGGGCTTTTCATTCTTTCCAGGGCACAAAACACCTTTGAAATCCTTATGAATTTCGTGGTTGTCGTCGATGATCAGAATTCTTTTGTTCCTGGTGCTCACGGCTTTATTCAGCTTTGTTTGATGAGAATATGGGAATTGATGAGAACGATAGAGGTTTGTACTAAAGACTAACATCTATTCAGTATCCAGGAGTGATACAGTGGGGAGATAATGCGAGAGATTTGATTTTCGGAACTGTTCCCTATGTTCCGAAAAATGCTTTGGGAGAATTATTGAATTTGAACTCGTAGAGCACCGGTAGCGCCACCCCAGATACGTTTCTAAACGGACAATCTTGCGGGTGGCCGTTCTTTGAAAACCTTTAACGCTCGTTCCCACTTTTAGGAAAGGCCTGGGGCGAGCCCAGGCGCTACAGATGGGATAGGATTGCTAAAGTCATCCCAGAATCAATGGCAACAACTCTTCTTGTCAGAAGGAGACTGATGGGAGTGGCTATGAGAATGCCCATCGTGTTCAGCGCCGGTTTGAATGACTTCGCCTAAGAACTTGCGAGGGCCGTTTCTGAGGAGGGCGGCGATATAGACGACGATGAGGATGCTTAAGCAAAAGAGTTGGATCGTAGTTCCACCGTGAACGTGACCCCCCTCGCCCTCAGTGACGCCAGCGGTAAACGGGAAAAAAACATCGACACCGATTCCAATGGCTATCGATACGACAATGATTAAACCGCTAAACAACATAGCTACTTTCTTGCCGTGGAGTTTACCGATGACCCCAAAGGTGGTGGCATTTGTAGCAGGCCCCGTTAAGAGAAAAGCTAATCCTGCGCCTGGTGAAACGCCGTGCACGACGAGCATGGCAACGAAGGGAGTGGCGCCTGAAGCACAAACATAAGTGGGAATTCCCGCTAACGCTAGGAGAATGACCATAAATGCTGGAGGCCAAGTCGCGATAGCTTCTTGATCTATCAATGGGCTCACAACTGCTGCGATTGCGATTCCTAAGAGGATCCAGGGGCCCGTGTGATCGACCAGCTCTCCTAAACCAAAAGTGAAGATTCGCTTTAATCGAGTTTTTATCGAGCCCTTACTAGGATCATTTAAGGGTTTGTTTACGTCTGTATTTTCAAGTTTTTCGTCAGACTTTTCTAATAGCTTTTTTGTGTAGCCGCCAACGACAAATCCGATGAGTAAGGCTACGAATGCCGAGGCTCCTAATCTCCACATCGTCATTTCAAAGCCGAGAAGGGGAAATGAAAGTAACAATGCATCTAAACCGAGCTCCGGGGTTGCAATCATGAAAGCCATTGCGGCAGTGGCGGGGGCTCCCCGTTGAACTAAGGTTTTGTAAAGCGGAACCACTCCACAAGAACAGACTGGAAGGGGTAGGCCTAAAACCATACCGCGAACAGACTGTCCTAAGCTTTTTCCTTTTGCCATCCACCTGACTGAAGCTACCGGCAGAAAGCCATCTAAGATTCCGGATAAGAGGTAGCCAAGTAATAAGGCAGGAGCACTCGCCAAACTTAGATGGATAAATTCATGAACGATCTTGTCTCCCATCTCGCCCAGCTCAAGGAGAAGCCCACCTTCACTGAAGAGCCAGCCTAAGAGTGCGACTCCAATTAAACCTCCGATACCCTCGCTGTACTTCACGAAGGGTTTCTCCGGCATTCCCAGCATTAAAGGTTCGTCGTGGGTGGTTCGATGGAGAACGACGTGGATCAAACTTCCCCCGACCAGAGCCTCGAAGCAAGACAGCCCCCACGCCGGAAGTTGTGTCAAAAAATGATCGCCCGCAAAAAAGCCGATGATCGTGGTCACTCCAACTGTTGCGAGAACGAGGCTCGCCTTGAGATTGCCATACTTGGGTTTCAAGAGGAGCCAAATCGTTAGGCCGACAGGAAGACGATGGAGGAGAACGGCAATAGGAAGGTGTGCGTGATCGTGAGAATGGCCTTCTTGTCCGGGAAGGTGAGGGTGGTCGTGGGATTCGACCCCTGCGAGAGCTGCTCCATCGAAGATGGCATGAAAGGCTAAGCCGAACAATCCCAACATGAGAGCCCAGAAATGAGATTCTCGTCCGATCGAGCGGGACCTTCGCTCAAGGAACGTGGGTCCCAAGATTCCCAAGAACGCGAAGATAAAGATGGTGGGGCCTCCCCGCTCGAGAGCCGCGGGGATGATACTCAGGAAAATTAAGCCCGAAATCGCCACAAAGTTGAACCCATCTAAAATACGAAACCATTCCTTACGCCCCTTCAACAATGTATGAAGTAGGGGACCGATAATGAGTATGACTAAGCTACCGAGAAGGAGGAGGTTCACGTTTCGAATTAGGGGGCGTGTTTTGGGTAGATGATGAACATCAGACGAATGGCCGATTATTCCATTTTCGTTCTAAGACTCATCATCCTTTTAGCCTTAAATCAGGAATATTCCAGGTCGTGTCTAAGGACGACATTTAGTCGCACTCGAAGATTTCAAAACCGGTGGATGCCGAGGCCTTCATGGATTAGAATCTGCCCCTTGAAGAAGTCTAAGTTCTTGGGGGTTCATCTTGTAAGGGATTATTCTGTAAGAGCTTAGATATTTAACCAGGAAGTGAGTGAGTCGCTACTCGTCGTTTCTTTACTGGAGCGTGAATCGAGAGCGCATTTCCCTAAGCTTTTAAATTTAAATAACTTGCGGGCATTAACGCCGGGAGCAAGGTAATGGAAAAATTCAAAAATTTCTGTCTGATCATGCTGTTTTTCATCGGATTGGCGATGTTTTTCTCCGATTTCATCGCCCAGGGTACGGCCGATGCCAAAGCCTTCCATGAACTGGAGCCTGAAGACAAAACCTATGGTGCATTTTTCAAAGGTTACATGAACATCTTGGTACCCACCATTCTAGCCATTCTTACTTTCTCCATCTCGGGTTGCTTAGGGGTGAGTGAGAAAGTACGCGATGTGGTCGGTTGGGGTTTTATCTTACTCCTCGCCGTACTGTCAGCTTATATCGGCTATCAACGTGCTCAAATCGGTCTTCCCGAAGATGCGATTATCGACGAAGCGTTGGCTTCCCGTGGGAATATTCAATTAGTGATATGCGGTTTTTATATCCTCCTCTGTGGTGTTATGGCCTTGAAGTCTTTGATGGGGAGCCCCAAAGCGCAAGCGGCTCATTAGAGTTCGCGCATTATTTCAGATATAAAATTCAATCAGCCTCTTTCGTGGATTCACTGAATACCCGAAAGAGGCTGTTTTTTTGGCGTAACATTAGTAGTCGTCCAGCTCAATGTGGTCCGCACACCCTGAGGTTGTGAATTTTAAGGAAAACCGATTTAGCTTCTTTTATCCCTCGCTAAAGCTTCGGGCTTGGGAGGTTGGCAATTTCCCTTACCATTCATAGATAAATAGTGTGAATTCCCTTGCAACAGCTTCAACATTGAAAGTGATTCTCGCCCCTCAAGCCCGAAGCTTTAGCGAGGGATAGTGAAGTACCAACTGACTTAAAAGTCGATTAGCCCTAAAAATACACAGCCTCCCCGTGTGCGGTCTTCCTAACCTCACCCGTTAAATATTCGAATCTAATTTATCTTAACCTATCATTTTTGCAGTAGTCGTCTCGCTCCGCGAGGCGATTTATAGCATTCTTAGTAAATGGTGGGTTTTCAAGACGCTTTCTGAGGGGTTTCCTTGAATGAGTCAGGGGGGATAATCTAAGCGACGCGTCTGTGGGAATACTCGATTCAATTTAGTTTGAACCAGCAATAATTATTATCGTCGTCAGGAGCCGCCTCGCGGAGCGAGACGACTACTATTTCGTTTCCGGCGTTGGCCCCAGCCATACTGCCAGCCACCGCGTGCTTTCTTTACCTTCGAAGGCGATCTTCGCAAGTACGGTCAACGGAACTGAAAGCAACATACCGACCGGGCCTAAGACCCAACCCCAAAAGATCATTGATAAGAAGACGACTAAAGTCGAAAGATCCATGCCTTGACCTAAGTATCTAGGTTCGATGATGTTGCCGATGAAGAAGTTTACTCCTAAATAAACTCCAGCGACAATGGCGAGGCGAATCCAGATCCAGGTTACTTCAGATGCTCGAGCAATTTCATATGCATCTATTTGTGTTTTTGACCATTCGGTCATGTCTGGAACTGGGGCAAACAGTGGAAGTAGAGCAAAGATAAATGCGGGGAGAGCGGCGATAATCGATCCCAAGCTAGGTATGAAATTTAAGAGAAAGGCTAATAAGCCCAATAGCATAGCTTGCTCGATCTTGAGCAACCACAAGGATAAACCAATCGTCACTCCTGTGGCCAAGCTCAGCAAGCCTTTAATCGCCATGTAACTATTGACTTTATTTATAAACTCATTGAGTTGGCCGATCGCTTTATCTGGATCTCTTCGGGTGAGTCTAAGTTTTGCGGGGAAGCTCGATGCTTCAGCGAATATAAAGAGAATTGTTAATAAGATAAGGAGTGCATTAGTTAGTAGGCCTCCTAATTCGGTGAGTAAGTTTGCAGAGAGTCCCATCAAGGTTTCGGGTCCTTTTTTCAGTATCGCAAGAATGGGTTTCTCGAATTCAGCGGCAAAGTCAGGGAAGCGAGTCTTGATGTTTTCATAGATTTCGTCTGACAGATTATTTGCAGATTCGACCAGGCTCGATTCGTTGAGGGCCTGGCTGGTTACCTCCGATTCTTCTTTCGATTCTTTCTTCTTGAGTGAGGTTGGGTTCCCGTTGTCTTTTTCTTCAGAAGGGCTGCTTCTAAAATCTTTAATCGCGTTCCCAATCAAGGCACCAGTAATTGCTCCCACTCCTAAGATTGAAACAATTGTGATTCCTACCGCTAAAAAAGTTGGAATTCCTTTTCTCCGCATCCACGAGAGAGGCCCCGAGCATAAGATGGCGATGAACACGGATAAAATCGATGGAACCAAAATTTCACGCGCGCCCTTTAAGCCAGCGATGATGATAACGATCGCGGCGACGACGAGCACGATGCGCGTAGCGGAGGCAGCGGGGAGTTGGTTTCCGGTTTCGGTTTTATTCATGGTTCAATAAACAATGAAGTGTAAATGGGGGACAAAGCATCTTAGTTAATATCGGGGAAAGCTCGCAGGGTGAATAGTAAATTATCGGATTTTAGGATTATCACGCCATCTTAGTAGTAGGCTCGCTCCGCGAGTCGTTTTTTTTGTACTCTACCTCGATCGAGCCCAGGGCCAAGAGTATCTTGCTTCAAAGGTTTCTTCAACGTTCCCTTATCCCTCGCTAAAGCTTCGGGCTTGGAGGGTGTGAGTCGCTTTTAAAGTAATTAAAATGGCAAGGGTCATCTCCCTATTCATTAATAAACTAAAATTGAAACAACCAACCTTCCAAGCCCGAAGCTTTAGCGAGGGATAAGGAAGTACCTATCCACTTTATTAGAGTCTAGGTCTCAATCGAAGCGGTGGCGAGGGCTGGAAAGTGAAGTCGTCTGAGAGGTCGAAAACTAAGCTTGTGATAAGCCCGGAGTTCTCCTTGAATTTGAAGCTCCTCCAAATACGGCTCGGAGGCCGAGCCTACCACTACGACTCGCGGAGCGAGCCTAATACTAAAAAAAGGCAGCAGGACCTCGCGGGCCTGCTGCCTAGAGCCACAACTTAGATTAAGTTGTCAACCTAATTGCATTAACTCTTTCCTGAAGAACTCGAAGAGTCCTTCCCGTCGCCGTCGACGGTCGTACCTAAGTAATTAGGTAATTCGACTCCCGCCATGTTGGCGAGTTCATGAAGGGGAGGTAGGCTCTTTACCATTCCAGAGAGAAAGTTGGAAGTGGCGTTACCGTTGCCTTCGCCGCCGCCATTACCAGAGTCCCAAACGGTGATCTTATCGATCTTGAGATTTTGGATGGCTTCGACTTGCTTGCCGACGACTTCTTCGATTTTTTCGACGAGCAGCAAGGTTGCAGCGGAACGGGCATCTCCGTTACAGCTTTGAATCAACTGTTCGTAACCTTGTCCCTTACTTTCGAGGACTTGACGGATACCCTTCGCCTCGGCTTCGTACTTGAGGAGAATCGCGTCGGCTTCACCCTGTGCGATCTTACGTTCTTTTTCAGCCTGGGCTTCAGCCGCGATCTCCACTTTACGTTTAGCGATCTCTTGCTTGACGACTTCTTCAGCTGTCAAACGTTCTTGCTCGGCTAAGTACTGAGCTTTTTGAATCTCGACCGCAGCTTGACGTTTCGCGACCTCACCCTGTTGAAAAGCTTCCGCTTCCCGAATGGCGAGTTCTGCTTCAGAGCTGGCAATCGAAGCCTTAGCGTGGTTTTCACCCGCGATGGCTTCCGCTTCTTGGCCTTGGACGAAGACCCGGCGATCGGCTTCGGCTTTCTTCTTACCCTTTTGGGAAGAAGCTAAGTTTTCCGCCACGCGGATTTCACGATCACGTTCAGCTTCTGAAGCTCCGATGGCACCCAATTTCTCTTGTTGAGCCACATCGATCTTCGCTTGGTTGATCGCTTCTGAAGCGGCCTTCTTACCGATATTATCGATATACATCGACTCGTCCGTGATATCGGTAATATTAACGTTGATCAGGTAAAGACCGATTTTATTAAGCTCGGGTTCGACATTTCTACGAATCGAGGTCAAGAAGCTTTCACGGTCTTGGTTGATCTGTTCGATCGTCAGTGAAGCGACCGTCAAACGTAGTTGACCAAAGATAATTTCCCTCGCCATGTCTTCGATATCGCGTTGTCCGATACCTAAGAGTCTTTCAGCCGCATTGTTCATGATATCGGCTGAGGTACTCACACCCACAGTAAACGTACTCGGTACGTTGATACGGATGTTTTGGAGGGAAAGAGCATTTTCCAATGGGATATTGATCGTCATCGGAGTGAGGCTCAAATACTCACTATCTTGGATCAAAGGCCAAACTAAAACACCACCACCGTGAATACAGCGAGCGGATTGTCCTTTGCCCACTTTACCGTAGACGACGAGGATACGGTCTGAAGGGCACCTTCGGTAGCGTGAAGCTACGAAGATGACTGTTGTCACTAATAACAGAATCCCCGCAATGATGGCCCCTGGTAGTAACATATCTGTCCAATCGGCAAGGATTGGAGTCATCGAATGGTGGGGAAGGCTGGTCCCCAGAGAGAATAATGAATCCATTAACACTCCTTTCTCCGCTGTCGAAAATACGTCTTCAAATAGAATTTAGATCTTTCGACAAGCTCTTGTTGAAACTGTTGTTGGCTTTGTAATTCATGAGTAAATAGAAAGCCAGAGAAGAGCGCGGACGCAAACGTACCAACCTAAGAAAAAGCATCTAGGCTTTTATGAGTGAAAACTCTCTATCTGTTTTTCATTAGTCTTAGCTTTTGATTGAAAGGATGACCTCACCCCTCGTTCATTGCGTCGTTACCCACGTCGCCAAAAAATTTATGATTCTTGATTCGTTGGAATTTTAGAAACGGAGAGTTGAGAGTCATTCACTACTCGCATGACGATGACTCGCTCCCCGGTTGGAATGTCTTCTTTAAGTTCACTGATCGCATCAAATTCTCGAAGGCGTCCCTGAACTGAGAGTTGAATCTTTCCAATGCCGTTACTGGGAATGGTGAGATAAACATTCCCTTCTTTACCCAGGGCGTTTTCGGTTTCAATGTTTCCAGCAGATTGAAATTGTTTGATAAAATTAAATATCCGTTCGGTGATCCAAACCATCGCGACACCAGCAGCCGTGGCAAAACCGATGGACATGATAGCAGGTAAACCGTAAGCGCTGGTACAAGTCAAACCGATGAGCCCAAACATCATGAAGAAACTCGTCATCGTTTGAATCGAGAGAAATTGGAATGCTCCGTCGGAATCTAATCCTCCATCGAGGTCTAGGTCACCATCGATGTCCGCATCGCCTCCGACAAGAAATAGGATCATGCGAACGACAAATAAAATACCTCCACCCACTGCGCAGATAAAATAGGTCTTTTCTAAAGCACTGAGATCGTTAAAGAACTCAATCACCGGTTGAACCTCCAGTACGGGTTACATCTAATGGAATCGTATTCTCGTTGAGCCATGAATCTTAGCTCATGTTCGATTCCCAAATCTTATTTCTCTTTAAGTGACCTTGATGTCGTTACTGATAATGTGAATTTTCAAGAAAATTGGTCGGTTCTTGTGGGGGACACTCCTTTTAGATCCTTGACTTGGGTTTGAGTTCAAATGATTTAAAACCAAGGTTGAATAAGACTTAAAAGTTTCCTAACCGCCAGCGAGTTTTCTTAGTAGTTACGATAATCTATTGCCTAGCTTTGGGACAAGAGTGGGATCCAAAGATTATGAAATAGTGCTAAGTCGATTGTTCTCATTTGTTTAGACCAAACCTTAAAAGTCAAAAAAATGACGTTTTTTTCACCGGTTTGACCCTCAGTAAGTAGCGTCCTATTCTTCTTTGATCGTAATAAGTTGGCCATGCTACAGGACCGGGCTACTCGGAACGCCTTTATGGCTTTGAGTCGTTCCTCCTGAGGTTGTGGCGTGAATGAGGATTTCAAATTACTAAGCTCAACCCAGTGAATTCCAAAGATCCCTCAAATCAAAACCCGAGTCAAAAATCTCAAAACCCTAAGAAGGGTGGTAAGAAAGCTCCACCTCCTTTGGCTTTGGGGCAGGATGCCGTCAGTCGAAAAGATTTGATGCTGGGTAAGCATAAAAAGAAAAAACGAGTCAAGGCTGAGGTGGAAGCTCAACCCAAACCGAAGGCACCCGCTCCCGTTCCTGTTGACTCTGCTGAGCCTGGAGAGTTTCCTGATCTACCTCCCCAACAGGCTGAGGCTGCGCCTAAGGGAAGTCGTGGCTCTTCCGATTTAGGTCAAACCATTCGTGATCGTTCGCGAACCATGAAATCGACTGATCTTGCGAAGAATCACTCTGAAGTTCGGGTGTTGAATTTATCTACGGTGAGAACGCTTGTAGATGAAGCGGTGAAGGAAGCCCTTCAATCAGCAGAACATTCTTGGGACGAAGAGCAACGTCAAAAACTCTTAGAAGAAGCTGAAGAGACCTTCAAAGAGCGCTTAGATTCTTTCAAAGCAGAAAAGAAGGGGCTCGAAGCTCAAACTCAAATGCTTCAAGACCAGCTCGATCGAGCCCAGTCTGTCTTAGAAGACGAGAAGCACAAAGTGGTGAGTGCTGATCAGTTCACCGTTTCGGACCAAGGAATTCTTGAACTCGAGCGTCGCTTATCAAGATTGATCGATAAGGCTGTTCAAAAATCTTCAGTCGGTCAAGAAATTGAAAGAGACATGCGGGAAGTCGTTTCGAAGCTCCTCGACGATGAACGTGAGAAGATTCGTCAGCATGCTGAAGATGCACAAAACGACAAAATCAAGCTTCTCGAGCGCAAGGTCAACCGTCTCTCGCAATCTTTGGATGATACCGAGCAAGCTCGTAAGCACGCTGAGCACCGAGCGCATGCCCTCGAAAACGCACAGGGTGGATTGGGGCTTAAAAATATCGTTGAAGCGGGCATGAACCACGACGATCCCGATAAGGAGAAGAAGCTAGAACTTCTTAAAGAGATCATCGAAGGTAATAAAGACGTTCGCTCCTTCATGAAGAAAACCGGGAAGGGTAAGAAGAGCAAGGTTAAGAAAACTTCTTCCCAACCACAAGACTCTTCACATTCAGCAGAAGATTCACCCACCGATCCCCCTACTGAAGAACTTCAGATGGAGGCGAATCAATTAGAGGCTCAATGCTCCTCAGAAGATTCGGTTGAAGCACAATGTTCCGAAGAACTCACTTCAAACGAAAGCTCTGATGGAAGTGACACGGTCCGTATCGATGAAGTTGGTGATGTCGAAGCGGAGGGAGATGTCGAGGGCGTTCAAGAGCAAATTCAAGTCAGTGAAGTCGATGGGGTTAAATCCATTTCGGTTAACCGCATCAAGCCTCCACCGATGAAAAAGAAGAAGTCGTCTAAGAAAAAAGATAGTTCAGAACTCGACGATGCCACCTTGGAATTCATGAAGTCCTTAGATGGATCTCAAGGTGAGGATTCGGTCGAAGTCGATCCTGATGACCTCGTTTGGGAGCCGGGATCATGATTTTGATTCAAAAAGGCAATTTACCAGTGAGGGCCCAAGGTCCCCCCAGGTCTGTTGTGAAGTTTAACTTCAATTGGGTCACTTACTTTGGTTAGAGTTTTACTCGTCATGTTCAGCTGAGGGTCACTGAGTCAGTTGAACACTCGATGGGAAAAAATCGAGTCCTCCGAAAAGGAGGAAAGGGAAAAGGAGAGTTTAATGTCAGACGAAATCGTCTATCTCGGAATCGACCTCGGAAGTAGTCGTACTTCCATCACCTCTTCGACAGGTGTTCGTGAGACTGTATGGTCTTATGTTGGATATCCCCAAGATCACGTCGCTCAGAAAAAATTGGGTGGGCGAGATAAAATCTATGGCAAAGAAGCCGTCGATAATCGTATGTCGGTCAACTTGGTTCGCCCCTTGGCGGGTGGAGCATTGAAGATGCACGGTTCAGGTTCTGACGATGCTCGGAGAGCCGTCAAAGACCTTTTAGAACACGTTGTCTCTTTAGCTCAAGCTCCTACCGGAGCCACCATCTACGCCGTCATCGGTGCTCCCGCGGAAGCGAGTGTCGAAGGTAAGGCGGAGATCCTCGAAGCCGCTTCGGCTTGTCTCGACAGTGTGATCGTTTGTTCAGAGCCTTTCGCCGTTGCTTACGGTTTGGATTTCTTGGACGACACTTTGGTTATCGATATCGGTGCGGGTACGACAGACCTCTGTCGCGTTCACGGAACGATGCCTAAGGCTGAAGACCAACGTACTCATGAAGTCGCTGGAGATGCCTTAGATCAAGCCCTCGCTGAAAACATCAAATCGGCTTACTCCGATGCGCAGTTCTCGATCAACATGATCAGAAATTTTAAAGAAGAATATTCTTCAGTGAGCCGCAACATGGATGAAGCTCAAGTGGTTCTTCCCGTTGCCGGTAAGCCTCAAGAGTTTGATATCACCGAACAAGTTTATGAAGCTTGTTACACGATCGTGCCTCCAACCGTTGAAGCTCTTTACGATTTGATTGCTACTTACGATCCTGAATTCCAAGAAAAGATGCGAAATAACATCCTCTTGGGTGGTGGTGGAAGCCAGATCAAAGGTTTGGGTAAAGCTATCCAGGATGCTCTCAAAGAATACGGTGGTGGAAAAGTCACTACCGTTGAAGAACCTCAATACTGTGGTTCAAACGGAGCCTTGAAAATTGCTCTCGACATGCCCGAAGAATACTGGCATGAATTCACTGAAGAAAACAGTGATCAAGAAGAGACTACTCAGGAAAAAGAAGTTGAGGAAGTGAACGGTTAATTTCAACTCGTTGACTCAACAATAAAAAAAGCGTGCTTGAACTCAGTTCAAGCACGCTTTTTTTTGTTTCCGAATGAAGTCGATTAAACGGCGACCTCTTCGTAGTCTTCTTCGAGATCCTCTAAACTTGCGCCGTAGGCTTTGGTGGGATGATCATCTTCATCCAAATGACTGAGTTGTTGGTTCAGATTTTCTAAGCCTCGAATCACTTGAGAGATCTCTTGATTCGTAAGAAGAGCGTGGCAGTATTGAAGGATCTCTTCAACACCGACTTGGTTTTCTTGCATATTGAGAACCGCTTCAGGATCACATTCGAATTTTAAGGGCATGGTGAGCTCCATGTTGGGGTCACCCCTCTCTCTCTGCCTACAGTTATCGGGCAGGACGAATGGAGACCTTAGAAACAGTTTGAAAAATGGTGTCACCCTGAACAAACAAAAGGCCCGTTCACAGTGTGAACGGGCCTTTTGTTTTCGTTTAAAATCGGAAGTTCCTAGAATATGAACTCCGATTGAAGGATCTAACAAACGGGAACTGATCAGTTCGCCGTTCTAACACAGAGAACGTGGAAAGTGGCGAACTTCGTCGTGCTGTCGACAAACGAGCCTCCCTGGCCAAATTCGACGAACCAGGCGCTACCAGGGGACGTGATATCCGTCGTAGAACTCCAATAGAGATGGGGAGCAACGAGGGAAAACCTATTATTGACCCCATTATTGTTATCGGTAAATTCAGCCAAGCTTTCTAATTCTCGTCGATTGGGCAGGCGCCAATCCGTATGGCCAGCCAAATCACGATCTTCACAGAACTTTAAAGCCTCTTTCCAGGTGACCATGTCTTCAAACGTGAACATGAGGTCACCGTTGGCATCCTGAGTTGTCGCCGTCCACATCAAGCCCGTGCAAGTATCGGTGATCGTTCCATCTTCGTTGTCGACGAAGCGATCAGAACCACCACAACCCGCACGGTAGAATGCGTCTTGGCCGGGGAACTCAGAATTGTTACAGAGAACTTCTTCGCCAAGGTCATTGAAGCAAGCGTTTTGACCTGTTTGGGGAAGAGCGATGGGAGTCGCATCGGGACAAGAAATTTCAACGGGAGCCGGACCACCTCGGAAGAGGTAATTTAACAGATACAATACATCGCCCAAGTTTCGATTCGAATCTCCGTCGACGTCTCCGTTTTCTCCTGCGGCGGGAACCGGGCCAGCATTGACCGATGGAGTCAGGGTAGAATTTTCATTCATCAAGTAAGCGATGAACACAAAATTGAATAGTAATGAAGCGATTAAAATGCTTCGCATTTTAAGAATCCTTTCGAACTCGAACAGATGCAGGAACCAGTGAAACTGAAGAGCATCCAAAATATGCTGTGCATAGGATGGATGGGTCAAATGGATCTTCAGCGAATCAACGATACAGCCTCGATGGAGATCTGGAGGCACTTCATTACCTCTACAAAAACGCAAAGGTTTTTGAAAAGCTCCGATCGATGAGGCGCTGGGAAGGATCCTTGTTCTCAGTGCTTTATAGCTGTTTTCTACCAGTTGAATCGTTGGTGTTAAGCGCGCTAGAAGCTGGAGAGAGAACAAAGTTTCGGGAGATTAGGATCTGTCAAACTTAGCAGATAAAACGGTTCCCCACAAGAAATGGTCGGGGACTAGGTAAGGATATAGAAGGTTTTTTAGTAAAACCGGTGTTTTGTCTCGCCTTTAGACACTTTTCGGGGAATGAGTTTGAATCAGTTTGGCTCAATTTCAGACAAATTTACGGCGATGCTGTCCGCTACCGCCAGGCCTTCTAATGTCAATAGGAGGTGATTCTCTCGAATCTCAGCCCATCGTTTTTCTAAGAGTTCATCGATCATTATGCGTTTTTCTACGAGTAGATCTCGCCCACTTATTATTTGGAACTGATTGAGGTCGAGCCCGCGATAAGTTCTCAAACTCAGAAACAAAAGCTCTAAACTCTGTTGCTCCAGGTTGAGCTCTTCGTTCGATTCTTGGGGAAGAATGCCGTTTTCAAGAGAGTGGATATAAGCCGGAGTACTTCTTAAGTTCCAACTTCTCATTCCTTGGGTGAAACTGTGAGCACCGGGGCCGAGGCCGAGATAGGGAGCGCCGTACCAGTACTTTTGATTGTGTCTTGAGCGAGTCTCAGTTGAACTCGCAAAATTGGAAACTTCGTATCCCTGAATTCCGACCTTGTTTAAATAACGATGGGTAAAAAGAAAAATCTCACTTTGGAGTTCTTCTGAGATCTCTTGAAGCTCGCCTTTATCTCTCTTTTTAGTAAACGGAGTTCCCGGTTCATAAGTCAGCGCGTAAGAAGAAATATGCGTTGGGGAAAGTTGAGCAGCTCGCTCTAACTGCTTTTCCCAGTGGAAGAGGTCTCTAGCGGGAAGGCCATGGATCAAATCGATCGAAATATTATTGATTCCGGCTTGCTGAGCTAATTCGTAAGTAGAAAAGACTTGAGCTAGAGAATGATCACGGCCTAAGAGCTCGAGGTCTTCACTGTCAAAAGATTGAATTCCCAAGCTGATTCGATTGACGCCAATGGAGGCTAAATCGGGGAAGAAATTCGTATCGAAATCAGCAGGATTAACTTCGATGGTGATTTCAGGTTGAGCCTCGATAGAAAACTGATTCTTTAAAACCTCGATCAGTTCCTCGATCCAAGGGGCGGGTAGGGTCGAGGGAGTACCTCCGCCAAGATAGATCGTATCGTAAGAAAAGGAGCTCCAAGCTTCCGCTCGAATTTTAATCTCCTCCAAAATCGAGCGTTTCCAAGCTTCCTTCAAGCGATAATCCGTTGTGATGGCAAAGTCACAGAAGGGGCAGTGGCGACTGCAAAATGGAACGTGGAGGTAAATACCCGCGTGCATCGAGTTTAAACTTGGATCTCAACATATGGGGAAAAGAAGGAAAATCGCTCGAAGCGGGCAAAGAGATCGAAGATCGGAAGCGAATTTATTATTCGTCTGAGTCCGTACGTAGAACCGAGAGGAAGGCATCTTGGGGGATCTCGACCGATCCCACCATTCGCATCTTTTTCTTACCTTCTTTTTGCTTCTCGAGCAGTTTTCTCTTTCGAGTGATATCACCACCGTAACATTTCGCCGTCACGTCTTTTCGGAAGGCCGAAATGGTCTCGCGAGCGATAATCTTCGAGCCGATCGCACCCTGGAGAGGAATCTTAAATTGCTTCTTTGGAATCGTTTTCTTGAGCTTTTTACAGATGCTTCTTGCTCGAGCATCGGCTTCATCCTTGTGAACGATAAAGCTGAGTGCGTCGACGGCCTCGCCGTTCACTAAGATATCGACTTTGACCAAATTACTCGCTTCGTAGTCGGTGGGTTCGTAAGAGAATGAAGCGTAGCCGGAGGACCGAGATTTGAGTTGGTCATAGAACTCAAAGAGGATTTCGGCTAGGGGAATATCGTAACTCAACTCAACCCTCTTGGGGCTGATGTAGTTCATCTTCTGATTTTTTCCCCGGCGTTCTAAGCAAAGATTGATGATGGCGCCGAGGTAAGTATCGGGCACCATAATCTCGGCGTGGATAAAAGGTTCTTCTGCGATTTCAATTTGAGAAGGATCAGGGAAATTGAGGGGGTTGTCGATTTCGATTTCCTCACCGCCCTTTAGAGTGAGCTTATACTTCACGGTGGGGGCGGTGGTGACCATCGCGATATCAAATTCGCGGTCGAGGCGTTCCTGAATGATCTCCATATGAAGGAGGCCCAGGAATCCACAACGGAAACCGAATCCCAAGGATACCGACGAATCCTTTTGATAAACCAAAGAGGCATCGTTGAGCTTGAGCTTGGCTAAGGCATCGGTGAGGTCTTGGTAGTTATCGCTCGAAGCGGGGTAGATCGAAGAGAAGACGACCGGTTGAACATCTTTATAACCGGCGAGGGGTTCCTCAGCGGGATTTTCAACGAGGGTAATCGTGTCTCCTACCTTGGTTTCGGAAACCGATTTGATTCCGGCAACGATATATCCGACCTGTCCAGCCTTGAGCTCTTTGGTCTTTTCCATCGTGAGCTTGAAGACCCCAACTTCTTCCACTTTGTACTCAGCTTCGCTCGTAAAGAACTTGATCCATTGCCCCGCTTTGATGGTGCCGTCGAAAACTCGAGTGTGGATGATCGCTCCTCTGAAGGCATTGTACTTCGAATCGAAGATCAAAGATTTCAAAGGGGCTTCAGGGTCACCTTTGGGAGGAGGAATGCGAGCGATGATCGTTTCGAGAAGATCTTCGATCCCAATCCCTTTTTTGGCGGAAGTCAGGACTGCGTCATCAGGATCGAGTCCGAGTTCGCTATCGATGGCTTCCCTGGCTCGATCGATGTCAGCGGTCGGCATATCGATCTTGTTGATCACCGGGATGATCTCTAGATCGTGCTCGAGAGCTAGGTAGAGATTGGAAACCGTTTGGGCTTCAACTCCCTGGGCGGCATCGACGAGAAGGAGTACGCCCTCACAGGATTTGAGTGATCGTGAGACTTCGTAGCTGAAGTCGACGTGACCGGGTGTGTCGATCAAATTGAGGCTGTAGGTCTGCCCATCTTTTGCTGTGTAATTCAAGCAGATGGCCTGACTTTTAATCGTGATGCCTCGCTCTCGCTCGATATCCATATTATCGAGGAGTTGATCTTTAAATTCCCGATCTGTCACCGTGTTGGTGAATTGGATCAAGCGGTCCGCTAGCGTGGACTTTCCGTGATCGATGTGGGCGATGATGCTGAAGTTACGTATGTTCTCTTGTTGCATAAGCTAGCCAAGAGTACCGTCGAGAGTGGGAAAATCAATCGAATTCGGCCTCAGGAGTGGGATTTCGTTTCAACCGCGACTTAGAATGCGGAAAACAAAGCGTTTACGAAGGTACTGATCGGGGCTTGCTCGCGGAAATCTTCGATGGCATCTTCGGCTTCGATAAAGATACGGTTGAGACGGTCGTACATGTCTCTCTCGTTGATTAAGGCGCCGAGAGTTCCTTCTCCCTTTGCGATCTTTTCGGATATATCTTCGAGATTCTCTGAGATGCTTTTGATTTGATTCTGAAGCTTCTCGTCCCTGAGGAGCATACCGAGAGTTCCTTTGCCCTTCTCCATATCTTCGGCGATATGCCTCAGGCTCTCGACTGAAGCTTGAAATTCTTCGTAGAGAGCCGTGTCATTGATGAGCTTCCCTAACGTTCCTCGACTTTCTCGGATGGCTTTAGATATATCCGCTGCATCGTCGACGACCTGTTTGACTTGATCGCGGGCCATAGGGTCGTGAATCAGCATGCCGATAACCCCCTTGCCCTCATTGATGCTTTTCGCGGTGGTGTCGAGTTCATTGATGATACTCTCGGCGCGAACTCTCAATTCTTTGTCTTTGATCAAGGCCCCTAAGATGCCATCCCCTTCATTGATCGAATGAACGACTTCTCGGGCTTCGCGAATGATCTCAGAAAAATTAGTCGCCAAATTATCGTTTTCGATCAACTGGGCGATCAAGCCATTCCCGAATCTCACTTCATCCATCAAGGAGCCGAGTTGTTGGAAGATATCTCCCTTCGCGGTTCCTGTAAACTTACCTTGATCCAGGTTGGTGAGAGCAGCCTTTCCAGGAACGATTTCGATGTAGCGTCCCCCGAGTGCACTCGCACTTCGAACTTCAAACACACTGTCAGCTGGCAATTGAAAGTTTTCTTTGATCGAACAACGAACGACCAAGCCGATGCCTTTGTCGTTAGGAGTTTGAGAAATTTGAATCACGCGACCGACTTGGAAACCGTAGAGGCGAATCTCATCGCCTTCCCGAATTCCGTCGACGCGATTGAAGGGAATCGTCAACTCGGTAGGTTCAGCACCGAGGAAGGGGACATCGGTGACCTTCAAAGTGATCATGCCCATCAAAGCCATCGCTCCTAAGAATACGAATCCGATGATGAGATCGCGCATGGCGATTCCTTTCTGTCTGACTGAACTCTCTAAGTCTACGCTTTGCTGGAACGGTTGAAACGGGCTCCAGAGGAGCATGTTTCAACATAAACAATACAGACTTAAGCCTTGGGAGCTCCGTTTTGAGCCGCCCGTTTTTTCTCTTCTAAGATCTCGGTGATCGGACCTTCCGATTCACCGTTTACAAATTGTTTCACGATGGGGTCCGAATGATTTCGGATGTCGTCGGGAGTTCCTAAAGCAATAATTTCGCCTTCGAATAATAAACCGATTCGATCTGCGATGCGGTAGGCACTTCCGATATCGTGAGTGACGACGATCTGGCTGACGCCTAGAGCGTCCCGGGTATCATTGACGAGATCGTCGATCGTTGCTCCCATAATCGGATCCAAGCCGGAAGTGGGTTCATCATAAAGTATGATTTCCGGATCGAGAATAATCGATCGAGCCAAGGCCGCCCTTTTTTTCATTCCGCCCGAAATTTCGGAAGGATATTTTTCAGCCGCTTGCGTCATATTCACTAAGCGAAGCTTCTCCATGACCCTCTCTTGAACTTCTTTTTCCTTCAATTGAGGACGATGCTCGTAGAGAGGTAAGGCGATGTTTTCTCGGATCGTCATCCAGTTGATGAGGGCGCCCGACTGAAAGAGGTAGCCGATCTTCAGGCGGATTTGTTTCAGTGTTTTCTCATCGAGCTGAGAGAGATCTTCTCCAAAGACTTTGACACAACCTTGATCGGGTTGCATCAATCCCACGATGTGCCGCAACGTCACGCTCTTCCCCGTTCCACTCAAGCCCATCATGACGAAGGTTTCTCCGTGGCGAACTTGAAAGCTCACTCCTTGTAAGACTTTGAGCTGACCTAAGGTCTTGTAGACATCCTCGAGTTCGATATCGAACTTCGGAGCGTTATCAGCGGGTGGGGGTGAAGGGTTCGTTTCTGTGCTTACCATTGAAGACGATAGAGAAGGAACGTGATGTAGTAACCTAAGATGATGATCAGCAGATAACTGGTGACCACTGCACTCCGAGTGGCTTTACCGACTCCTATGGCTCCTCCGTTCGCTTTCAAGCCCTGAGAGCAACCGACGATGGCAATGACGATGGCGAAGATAAAGGCCTTTAAGCAACCGGAATAAACATCTTTAAAAGCGAGCTCTTGAAGAGCGTTCGATTTAAAAAGTTGGTAGCTTACTCCGTACTGGTAGTAACTGGTGATAGCTCCACCGACGGTCCCTAAAAGACTAGCGTAAATCGTCAGTACGGGTCCCATGATGCACATGGCTAAGAGTCGGGGGAGAACTAAGAGCTTAGCGGGCTCGATCGCCATCACTTCTAAGGCATCGATCTCTTCGGAGACTTTCATCGTTCCTAACTCAGCCGCCATCGCGGAGCCGACACTCGCAGCTAAGATCAATGCGGTCATAAAAGGCCCCATTTCTCGGGCCATACCCACGGCGACGATTCCACCCATGAGCGCTTCTTGCCCGATTTTTGAGAGTGAGATACCGCCGTTGAGAGCCAGGATTGCTCCGGTGAAAACACTGACGATGCAAGTGACAGGGATGCTGGCGATACCGCAAACCCACATTTGGCGGAAGAGAGCTCGGAGAGGTCTTCGACTGAAGATGGTGGGGGCGTACAGAAGAGTTCGGCCTAACAGGCTCAAAGCAAAACCCGTTTGGTCGGCGGTCGAAGAAAGAAAATTGCCCATACTGGCGATGGGTGCGGTCAAAGGATTAGCCATGGGAGGTGTTTCTCTGCATCAAAGCTTGGTCACAAGCCAGCCATTTTGGCGTGCCCCTTCGCACTCTTCTATTGAAGTGGTTTCCCCTGATACTCTTCACTTAGTCTTCTCTGCCTCTGGTGGGCGCTTTTGGCGTGCCTGCTGAGTCGTCCTTTGGGCCGTCCTCTCAGCACGCCTCTTGAGCATGATTGATATAAATCATTTCGCGCCCTATTTTTACCGTTTAGCCTCTGCTTTGCAATTTCTTAAACTCTTGATTCAATATAAAAACACAGCCTCCCTGAGGGGGACTATCTCCAAGGAAGATAAAGAAACCTAAATCCGTGCCCCTCTTCGTCGGTGCTCCATTCGAGCAATCCATAGAAAATCGAGAATCGGTCCGCTTCGGCATTTTTTTCGCTTCGGTGGCTTAAGAATCCGTAGAGAAATTCCCAGCCGGTGTACTCGGGATTATCGCGATAGAGGAATAATCGCCACAGACGAGCGTATTGGCGCTCGAACGGGTTTTCCTGTCGAAACCAATGAGGAGAGGGGAAATTGAAGCTGGTGACTTCATCTTCATAGCGGTAGCGGTAAAACGGCCAGAGCTTCCATTCGCTTAAATTCACCTTCTCGTTTTGATCTTCTTCATAAAAACGCCAAAGCAGTGGCAATAACCAAAAGCGGTGTTTTTTCCCGTAGGCATTGGTGGTGGAGTCGTATCGCTGGATGGGCCACAGAGCGAACTGACGAAAGCGCTCCCGGGGTACTTCTGTCTCATCAGAAGTGAGAACGGCTTCTTCCTCGCCGATATCGAAGGGATTTAAGGAGCCTCCACTGATCGAAAGCCCCACCTTTTTAGTCTCTTTGATTCCAAAGAAAGGCCAATAGTCTTGTTGTCCTTCACTGAAGCGGTAAGGAAAGAGCCAGCCTCCCTCCATATGAGCTCCCGTTCGCTTGTCTAAGTAAGTGATCCAGAAGGGCCACAGAAAAGTTTCCGTCAAGCTATTGGGACCTTCGGAGTAGCCGTAAAGAGGGAAAGTGAAGAACAGCTCTTGGGGATTGACGCTATTGAGGAGATTGGATTGCCGAACATAAAACGGCCAGAAGATGAACGACTTACGGTAGCGGGGGTCGCCGTCGTTGTCGAAAGCTTCGTAATTTCCGTAGAACGGAAAGATCCTCCAACCCTTGTACCCTCCACCGTGAACTCGGTTGAAGAAGGGCCAAACGAGGTGCATCGAATCCATGCCGTCATCGTAAGAATGCCAGTAGAGAGGAAACATGAAAAGGTTGATTTCATCTTTGGCTAAGATCCCCCGGATTTTTCCGAAGAAGGGGAAGAAGGCAAAATAGTTTCCCTCCTCAGGTTCGTGCCCCGCGTAGATGAAGGGAAAGAGCATGAAGTCGGTATCCGTACCACCCACTTCCTCTTTGTAGCGTTCGCGGTAGAAGAAAACGGGGAAGATCCAAGATTGTGCGTAATCTCCACCCCACGAAGCATCCATGAGCGGCCAGATCAGTTTGATACGTTGGCGATCTTCTCCGATCGATTCAAAACTCCCGAAGGGGCGAAAGACGTATTCGACGGAGGTTACTTTCTTTTGCTTAAGTTCTTCTGGATTGGCTTTACCTACTCCCGAATAGGATGCTTCCTCTTCGTAGATCTCAAAGAAGGGGACGATCGCTCGTCGACCTTCGATGGTCAGGCAGCCAGTGATGGGGAGGGCTAGTAAGGCCCACAGGAGAACTCGCAACACAGAGGGCTCGTTCCAGTTGGTGGTTTCAGGAAGGCGGCTCGAAAAATAGAGCCCGGTTCACTTCTGGCGTTTTCGCGCTCTTTAATTTACCAACCTGAGAATCGGTGTAAACCGGAATCTGAATCTAGGTCAAGATTCGATAATGTTGTGGGAGATTTCTCGTTGCTGAATTTGTAGGAATTTTGCTTTCCGTAGCTGGGATCGTTTGAATTAACAAATTAACTAGCCCGAAGCGCTAGCGAGAGGTCTTTTTCCCTCGCTAGCGCTTCGGGCTAGTTAATTGTTGCTTAAGTTTCGATCCGAACTCGGAAGAGTTGGGCTAAATCAGGCCCTGGATGATGGGATGCCTTTGGAGCGTAATCGATCCCGTTCCCTCGCTCAGTAACGATGGTCGCTTCGCTCCATCGTGCAAGTAAGCCTTTGGCTTACGCACTTCCTAAAGATTCGGGATTCCTGGGCGGATTACCTTGAATAAGGTGAATTACTCGAGGATCACCTTCGGGAAGAACTCAGGTTTGAGGTGCTTCCAGATCGATCGAGAAGTTTGATCTCGGGGGAGGAGATGGCAAGGGTTGATGCTGAGCATTTTCGTGGCTCCCTGGCCGGAGTCATCGTCAGTGACGATGAGGCTGAGCCCGAAGCGTTTCCCTCGTTGGGGTTTTTCGCCTTGTTCGAAGCGAGCCTCAAACGTGCTCCAAGGGATCGCGACTTCGTAGATGACGCCCGAATTGTCATCCTTTTTCTTCACGGCGTATTGCCCCTTCGGTTTGTTCTTTTGCTCTTCTTCATCAGGATCTTCCTCGGGATCATCCCCTTGGTTGCCTTGGTTTTGGTCTTTGTCTTCTTTTTTCCGATTGGGAACGGTCAATGCCAAGGTTAACAGTTGGTCGTCTGTTCGATGGTAAAGACCTCCGTCGCCCGTGGGATCCAGGCCGATGACTAAGCAGTCTCCCTTCCAAAAACTTTCCCTTTTATCGTAGGGGAAGATTTGGTGGTCATCGACATCGAAGGCAAAGAAGAAGTACTCATCGTTCCACCCGGTGTAAAGGGTGCCACTGAGGTCTTCCTCGCCTTTCCACAAATCGGGAGCTTGACCCGGTGAAGGGATCAAATTGACTGTCTGAGGGTTGTTCAAGCGGACTCGGTGGCTGAAATTCCAATTCTCATCTAAGCGCCCATCGATGGTGGGAGGTCGACGGAGTTTACGAGAGATGATCTCGGGCTTGGAGTATTTGATTTGTTCTTCTTTGATGCCATCGAGCAAGTACTTGAGCTTCGTGTACATGCCAGGGCTTTCCAGAGAGGGTAAATGTTCAGAAAGCAGAGCATCATTTAACATTTTCAACGAGGCAGAGCTGTTCTCTTCTTTAAAGAAGTGAAGGGCCAACCAGATCACGTTTTTCCAATCACGAGGATTTTCTAAATAGGTTCGTAAGCGATCTAAGCGTTCCCTTTTTGCTTCCAGATCCAAACGACCCAAATTGGCTTCGAAGGCGGCATCACCGCGATCCGTGGCGATCACGAGTAAGTCATTACGAGTTAAGAATTGAAACCTTGGTTTGTCAGCTAAAAACTTATTCAAGGGTTCTAACATCGCACCCCGATGGCGACCCGTTTTTTTATCGTAGACCGATAAGCTTTGGTGATTGAGATCGTGGAAGATGATGGAATCGTAAGTGAGGCTGAGCTTCGGTTTGTCGTCGAAGAGTAAAAAGTGGCTCAACGTGATTTCATTCGGCCACTGACTTAGGGCTGTAAATTTACCCAGCTCTGGTCCTGAGGTGATTTTTAATGCTGCGAGCTTAGCCTTATCATCGCCGTGAAGGATATAGAAGTTTCGATCTTCTACGTAAAGGGCGATGGTTCCGTTTCTCCTCGTTTCGAGATTGTCGTACTCCCAAAGAGTTTCTCCCGTCGAGACGGAGAAGGATTTTAAATTTAACTTTCCACGGGTTTTCAAGGTAGAAACCACGGCGTGACCGGGTAGGGAGGGGAACGTCCACAAGTCACGAAAGAGGTGACGGTCGGCAGTTGCTTGAGTGATCGTTTCTCCGTTGACGACATCCAAAACCTGAAGCTTCTTAGGGTAGAGGAGAAGCAATCGGCCCTCTTCGAATTTCGGTTGCGTGACGAGGGCGGGATGCACTTTTTCACCTACGGTTACTCGTCTCAATTCTTTTCCGTCTCGAGTCGACAGGTAGACAATCTCTCCCGGGCTAGGATCTAAATAGATCGCAATCTCATCCGCATTAACAACGTAAGGGCCGTAGAGATTTCTCAGATCACCGGTTCTTAAAACTCCAGGTTGGTTTTGTCTCAATTTAAGTTTCTTTAAGCCTCCTGCCGAAGTGTCGACATCGATTTTCCAACGAAAACTCCCATCTCCCGAATGGCAATAGATTCGGTCTTCACTCGTTCGTATAAACGTTCCGGCAGTGTGAGTAACGACCTCTCGGATACGTTCTCTCAAGCGCAAGCCTCGTCCGAGGGGAGAGTCTTTGTCTTCTATATTTTCTTCAGGCTTTAAAGTAATACTCCAACGTAAATTTCCTTTTTGACTGTCGATAGCCAAGACGTTGAAAGTGTCGTTGAAAATCAAGAGATCGCCAAAGAAAGTGGCTCCTACATCGTCAGAGCGCCGAGAGAAAATCGTTTTAGGGACATCGAGTTTGGAATGAAGGCTCCAATGGAAGGTCCAAATGGGGAGGCCGGTATCTAAATTTCGGCATTCGATGAGATCTTTACTGTGAGTGAAAAAAGCATCCTTTAACCAGGTGGGCCACTCTCCTTTAGGGTTGAAGAAATTTCGTTGAGTGGTGAGTAAGTTGGCGGGAGACCGCCATAAGGGACGAACTGGAAACCGGAGCCAGCGTCCTTCAGTCAAGCTGGTTAAATCTTGAAAGCCGGGGTCCTTCAGTCGTCGTTTGACGAATTGCTCGATCGTCTCGGTTGTTCTTCGAGGGCCGATTTTGGGCATCTTTTTATTGGGATATTTTTTCGCCAACTCCAGTAAGAGGTCGCGAGCATCTTGGTACCGATTGAGGGAGGTTTGAAGATTGACGGCATCTAAAGCGACTTCGGAATAGCGATCGGAATTGGGATAGTCCCTTAAGTGGTCGATGAGCCAACCCAAGGCCGCAGTTTGATTTTGTTTTGCTTTGAAATATTGAGCCAGCTCTAACTGGGCTTTCCCCGCTGTTAGAGTGGTGGGAAAAAGACGAACGATTCTCTCAAAGGCATCCTGGGAACCGATGCGCTTGGCTCGAACGAAGGCTTCCTCCGCGGCGTATTCAAACTTTTGGTAAGCTGCTTGATCGGCGACGGTTCCCGTTTGAATCGACTTTAGGATATTCGTCGCTAAAACTTGCCCGGGGATTTCCAAAAACTCATTCACTCGACAATCGATGTTACCAAGGCGAGATGCTAAGGCTTGCCTGATTACAGCTATCGATTGAGTTGGGGATTGGTGTTGGTGGTACCACTTCGCCGCTTGAAAGGCCGCGACAGCCCGGTTGGGAATTTGACGCTCGGTGCGGGTGAGGAGAATCAAAATGTCGGGGGTTAAGGGATTCTCACTTCCATGGATTTCGATGGAGTACCTCAGGAGTTCCGAAAGCTCGAAGAGAATTCTATCAGTGGGGGAATTGTTGGGTGGTGGTGGAAATCTCTTCTTTGCCCATTCGTTTAGGGTGATGAGGCCAGTCTTTAAATCTCCACTTTTGAGTTGAAGGCGAGCCGTGGCCAGAATTCGAAGTTCAGAATTTGGCGGAAGTAATCGGATGCGATCCCGTTCTCGCTCGCGGTGATTGTAGATGAGGTAACCCCCATTAGAAGCGACGACGAGATGCCCTGAAGGGAGTGGTAAGAGGTTTCCTCCACCTCCACGGAAGTCCCAAAGCGCAGTTGAGAGTTCAGTTCCCGTTTGGGCATCGATCGAGTAAAGCGCATTGAGGTCCGAGACGAGAACTTCTCCATTCTCGATGTAGGAACGCCCTTGAGGAATCGCATAACCCGATGGCGGCTTCCAAGTCCAAGCGAGTTGACCCCATTTTTCTTCATCGATATGAATCGCTCGGAGGAAGGCTCCCCCTAAGATCAGTCGGTCTTCGTAGGAACCTAAGAGTGTCGTTTGTTCTAAACGAGGGAGTCGTCCGACAATTCGACCTGTCTGAGCATCGATTCGAAAGAGTTCATCGCTATCCGATGGGGTCAGGTACAAATCACCTTTGTGGTAGTAGATCGGGTTCGCCTGCCAGCGGTCCTTTTTATCGATGGCTCGAACTTTTCCGGCTTCGTTGAGTCGAGGGTAAGCCTGGAGCCAAAGGATTTGACCATCGTAAGCATCTAAACAAGCGATGAAGCCTGAGTTGGTTGAAAGGAAAACTTTTCCCTCCCGGGCGATGGGGGGAGAGATCGTTGCGCTCATACCTAAGTGGTCGGAACCTTCGGAGGATCCCAAATAGGTCGACCAAAGAGGTGTGCCGTCTACTCCATAACTGATGCAATAAACGAAGGTTTGTCCGTCGACCCGAGCTCGCGCTCCGATCAGAGCTGAATTGGGTGAAGGATAAGCGGGAGTGAGACTGACCGATAGTAAGTCGGGATCATCCTTGGCATCGAGTTGTCGCAGGATGTCTTTGACGGCTATGACTCCCTTCACATTCGAGAATTCCTCTGGAGTGAGTAGGAGTCCTTGTTTTTTCCGCGAGTAAGCAACTCGTTGTTTCCAGACAATCTCGCCCGTTTCACTCAAGAGACCCATGGCGATCTCTGAGGTGGTGCAAACGACCGTATTCCCGATGGGAGCGGGGCTCTTCAAGGTGCCTAAGGCTTCAAAGGTTTCTTCCTTCAAGCTCGTTTTCCAGGCCTGTTCAAAGGAGGAACTGTCTAAGGCGATCAGATCTTTATAAGTTTGCAGATAGATCCGCTTCCCATCACTTACGGGGAAGAACGGTAGCGCGATGTCGATCAGTGAGACATTAGAAGCCCGTTGGTTGGCGATCGCTTTTGGAGCTTCTGTAGCTTGTTCATCTCTGAGAGGAGCTACGTGAGGATTGACGCGTGGAACGAAGCGATCGAGATGCGATCTCAATTCTGAAAACTCAAAGGGTTGCCGATGTTGGACACTGCCCAGGGCGTAGCCTCCTTTAAGTTGAGGTTCAACTTGAGTTCTCAGCCATAAGGGATGTCGCCATCGTTGAACTTGAAGATTCAGTGGATTATTGGAATGGATCGGTCGGTCGATCTCCTTTTGGATTAGCTCCTTTAATTGAGGGTCTATGCCATCCGCTGGATTCTCGATCGAGCTCTGAAGCTGTTTCTTAAGAGTCTCGTATTTCGATGCTCCGTGGGTACGTTTAGCTGCTCCCAAGAGTATTTTCTGAATACGAAATTGGATCCATCGAGCTCTCAGTTGGTCTTGAGATGTGGCTTTAGAATGCTGTTCTAAGACTCGGCAAGCCAAGCCTGCGGCCTCTAAATCACCGGCCTCTAAGCGTTCGATGATATGTTCTTGAGCTAGGGAGTAGGCGAGGTCCGTCTCTTCGTGATCTCGGAGAAGTTGGTGGCGAAATTGAACACGCTCGTTATCCCAAGCCCGTTCGGGAAGGGTTTCCATCTTGTCATCGAGATAGGGGCTCAGGTATTCGACGTATTTTTCTAGAGTCTCGGAAGAGGCTAATTTTTTTAATCTTTTTACCAGAGCGGTGGCACCGAGAGCATAGCCTCGGCCGGCAGGGAGGGTTAAGGGAACGGTGTGAGCTTCACCATCCGCTTTTTGTATTTTTTCTAATTCTTTGATGAGAACGGTCAATTCTTCAGCAGCCTGGCTGGGGGGCAGGTTATCTAATTTCTCTTCGAGCTGAAGATAGAGCGAGTTCCAGCTCGTTTGAGTTGGGTATCGCAATCCGGAACCGGGGATTTCGTTAGAGGAAAGCTCCGGGAGCGAGATAAGAGTGAATGAAAGAATCAAACCACTCTTGAGGTAACGCTTGACTGTACTCATGCTGGTTCTGAAGAATGGAGTCATAGATAAACTGAATTAGAACGAGTCGGGCTCGAGGTCATCTCGATGCTGATCTGATACCGATCTATTACCGATTTGATGTCCGCTTGATGTTGACGATATGCCTCAATTAAATGCCGAAATGATTCCGGGAAGATCCGAGTGTGAGGCCATTTTGCTGGTACTGTTAACGCCCATATTTTCTACGGAGTTACAGCTCATCACAATGAATCATTTAAGCCATTTTCAGATTAATTACTGAAGAGACTAACAATATTCCTTAGTTATCGGCAAATTCAGGAGGAGCCTGGGGGAATATAAGGGGAAACTCATAGAACTCTAACCGCTCTACAAAGGGTTCAGGCTGGGGTGGAGTCCGCGATTTTTACCGGGACCGGTAATGAGAATAAAAAAGGCGATAAAAGGGCCGCTGCCAATTGAAAGGGGGCCCCATTGTGGAGGATTCCCTCGAAATTAAAAGCAGGAATTTTCGCATCGAAGAAGAGGATGATCGATCCTCGAGTGCCCTTCTCCCCGATCATGGGCGCATGGCAGATCAATGGGTGGAGTTCGTCTTGGCGCTGTTTGATATTGAATGCGTCTAAATTGATTTCTTCGCAGCTGAAAGTATGAAATTTGTTTTGAATCACCGCGTTGTAAATTTCACTGTTCGCGAAGAGTCGTGGCTCGATTTCGACTAATTGAGCTCCGCCCCAGGCTGAAACTGGAGTGAGTTCTTCATCCGAGTATCGATAGAAGAGCCCCGTTTTAACGTAGAGGGTTTCCGACAAAACCGAGGTTAAAGCATTGAAGTCGGGAAGAATATCCGGCTGGGTCACCAATTGGCTCCAAGCCGTTAAGTTTTGAAAGAGATTTAAGGCTTGGTGCGTAGCACCGTCATCCTCTGGTGATGGTGAGAAAGATGATGGAATGCTCCCCAAAGAGCGATGGCGCCTTCTGAGTAAAGCGTCTTCGACAATCTTTAAGAGATCTTTTTCAAAGTCGACTATGGGCTTCGTGACGTAGTCAAAGGCGCCATAACGCATGGCTTCGATCGCTGAACTGATACTTCCACAGCCCGTAGCGATGATGACCTCGATATTAGGATCTTCTTGTTTGAATCTTTTAAGGAGATCGATTCCATTACATTTTGGCATGACCAAATCTAAAAGGATGAGATCGATATCCGTATCTTCGCTTTGAAAGCGCTCTAAGGCGCTCTCTTTCCCCTCGGCCGTCCAAACCTTGTAGCCTAAGGTTTCAAAATAGAGCTTGAAAGCATTCTGGATGAAGGCTTCATCATCGACGATGAGCAATTCTCCTTGTACTTTGGCTTTATTTTTCATGTTGTTTAGAGGGCGAGGGTGATTCTCAGAGGTCATTTCTTGCTGTTGAGTCGCTTGAATACCTCATCGGCAATTGAAATTTGCAGATTCGATGATTTTTTAGGCTCAACTGGGGGAGGCGAAGAATCAGGAGAAACTTCCGAGGAACTGATGGGATCTTCCTGGATGGATTCTGTTATCGGTTCTGAAGGGCAGATCGCATCATCGCAGATCGTATCATCGTTGGGGGAGGAGGTTGAACATTCTGATGAAGCTTCAGGCTTCTGAGTTGAATCTCCGTGAAGATGAGAGCTGAGTCCTTTGATCTTTTCGTGAGCTTGTTCGGCGTTTTTTAAGATATCGCCGAATAACTCCTCAAAGCCCAAACCACTAGCTTCATCTTTAAAGGATTCGAAATCCTTTAGTAGGGCTTGCCATTTCTCTGTAGCAACCTGAAAACAGTCTTGAATTTTTTCCAACTCCGTACGGAGAGCCTTTTGGTCTCGAGAGTTGACGACTTCTTTCTCCACCGTCTTTCCTTGCTCAATTTCCTATTCGTCGACGTGCTAATAAAATAAACAGAACGAGGTTTGTTCATGGAAGTTTACTACGCTCTTAGAGTTTCGTCATTTTAGAGAGACTCTTAAAAAGGTTATAGGACCTTTAAGACCGAGGTGTTTTTAAATCTTCTGATCTAACGCCGGAATTTTTATTTCTTGTATCAAGTTTTGACAGAATTAATCTCGTGTCAGTTGTAGGGATCAAATGATTTCGGCGAGTAGATTTTAAAATCGGTAAAAGCAGATCAATAAATTCGCATAAAAACTGAAGCCTTACAGCGGGGGCCAGTTTTGAAGTCGAAGTGACCGTCGTTTTTCTCTTTTCGTGGGCTCAGTATTGAGTTCAATAGAGGGGGAGTTATGATCTTATGCTGTGGGTTGAGGTCCTTCGGAGGGTGGGCAAAGTGCAATAAAAAGGAAAAAGAGACCAAAAATTAAAGCAAATAGAGGGCAAATAGAATACGTGGAAGCAGTTGAGTCGGAATAAATATTGCCTTATCTGATCTTGTGGAGCTCGGTATGAGTTTCTACCTGATGTTCCCCAATAAAATTTTAACGATCTAAATTCACCCTAGAATCCTTAAGAGTTAAATCCCTTGGAATCCGAAACGCCTCAAATTGTCTTCGAAGAGATCACCATCGCCACGGGGAAATTGATGCAAGAATTAGCATCGCCCGAAGCGCGAAAGAATAGGAAAGTACCATTTCCAGTTGCCTCTCAGCTAAGACAACACCAAATCACTCGCATCGAAGAAAACATTCAAGTCCTCCGACGGAAGCAAGCCGAGTTCAATAAGAAGATGGAAGACTATGTTCAAAGTCTTGAAAGCTTACTGAAAAGTTTGCAAGAAGGAGGGGACGCGCAAGCGGATTCTGAAGATCTCGAGGATCCCGGAGGAACTTACGTTCGTTGTATCGGGTGTGGATTAGAGCGACAATTCGAAGAAGTTCACGTCCTCGTAGCATTAGAACCTGAAGACTACCTCGCCGAACCCACTGAAGTCATCGTTCAAAAAGAAGGTGAGCTAAAGAAGGGGCTCTTTAAATGCCCTCAGTGTGGTAACAGCAATATGACTATCCGACCTCTATAACTCGACCAGGTTGGTTAAATTTTCCACGGTATAAGGTTTTAGGAGATGGCCGCAGCAGTGGCTGAGGTATTCGGAGAGGTTGGGATGAGAGAGATTGTCAGAGGTCAGGATGATCGAAAGTTCGGGGCGCTTCGTCACCAGCTTTGTGAACGATTCTTCAAAAGGAATATCACCTTCGAGATTGAGATCTATTAAGACGGTGTCGATCGAATTCCCTTCCAATTCTTCCCACAACTGATCCCAGTTTGAACAATAACATTCTCCTGCCGTTCCTTTGAGGTACTTGTCGGCAATTTCGTGGATCGAATGGTCTGAATCTCCAATTAATAAGTTTCCATTTTTCTTCGCGCTCGACTCTGCTTTTTCCAAACCTTCAGCGATGGTTTTAGACAGAGGTAGTTTGATGATAAAGCAAACGCCTTTTGGGGGATTGTTGTCGATTTTTACGGTTCCCCGGTGTGATGTGAGAATGTTGTAGGAAACGCTTAGGCCTAATCCACTGCCGCAGCCCCCGCCGCCACCTAATGCCCCTTTGGTTGTAAAGAAGGGATCAAAGATCTTTTCTAAGACCTCTTCAGGAATTCCTCCACCAGTGTCCTCAATTTCCAATTGAGCTTCGCCTTCGATTTCAAAGAGTCGAATACTCAACTTGCCCGTTTTCCCCATCGCGTGAATGGCATTGAGAAAGAAGTTTAAAATCACTTCTTGGATTTGTCCGGCGTGAGCCCAAATCTTGATATCAGGATCGATTTGGGTTTCTACATCGATCTCACGTTCTTTCACCTCTTTGGTGATGAGAAGAAGAGCGTTATCGATAATCTCTTTCAGCGAAACCTCACTCTTACCCGCGCTGGGGCGATAAAAAGTCGATAGGCTATTAGCTATTTCCATCGCTCGTTTAGCTTGGGTCATCGTCACGTCGACGAGTTTTTCTTGGTACTCAGGATTCTTTTTAGCGAGTTGGGCGAAGCCTGAAATACCGCTCATGATATTGTTAAATTCATGGGCGATTCCCGTTGCTAACAAGCCAATTGTCGCCATCTTTTCAGATCGAAGTCGATCTTTATGAGACTCTAACAACTGAAGATGACTCTGCTCGATTTCTTCAGTAAGCTTTTTAATGCGCAGTGCACTCCGAACCCTGGCTAAGAGTTCAGAGACATGAAAGGGTTTAGTAATGTAATCATCAGCACCGGCTTCCAAGCCTTTCACTCGGCTATTGAGCGTTCCGCACCCGGTCAAAAGTAAGACCATAATTTTTCGGGTGAGCTCTCCCGCTTTGAGTCTCTTACATACCTCTAAGCCATCGATCTTCGGAAGCATGACATCGAGTAAAACCACATCCGGTTTTAACTCTTCACACATCGTGAGCGCCGTTTCTCCATCGCCACAGCAAATAATTTCAAATCCGTGATGCTTTAAGAATTTGCTCGTGAGAATGATGATCTCCTCGTTGTCATCAACGATGAGAATTTTTCCGGGAGATTCGTCATTGAGAGAGACTGAAAAGTCATTTTGATAATTTGGATTCATGATGGGGCTACTTGGGTTGTAGAATGATTTGAGCTTAAGTAGCCTACGATGAAATATTTCAATTCAGCAAAAAGAGGATTGTTTTCGGTCTATGGGGTGACCGGTAATAAGCGGATAGTGAAGTGGGAGGGTTATCGGATTGAGGGTTGTAGGTTACCAGTACTTTTAATGGGGTCTTAAGGAATTGAAAGAAGAGGCGGGCAACTGAATTTTAATTCCACCCTACGGGCTTGACGCCCGAGTGCGAGGAACCAGCGACTCGCCGCAGTTTCCTCCCGCACCTCCTTAGAGATCCCATCTTGCCTAAATAGAGGGAGAGCTAGTTGCTCGGCACAAACTTTCCTCGCCAAGGAAAGTCGTAATGTCGAAGGAGGAATTTTTTATGATCCTAAAGAAATTTGGAGTTTTAAAACTCTCCTTGCCTGGGCAAGGTATGAGGGATGCTTCGATTTAGAATGATAAAATCTAGTTCAACAGTTTTCGCAGAAGTAATTGTCTATAGGTCGTTTTAGCATTGAGTTCAAGTTGATGATGACGAGCCCACCAAGGGCTGAATGCCCGTAATAGCATAGCCCAGGGCAGAGCGAAGCGTCGCCCTGGGTAAGAGATAGATTGAGAACGAGCCCTGTAAGGGCGACAATAAAACTTTAGATGACTGGATTTGTTTAAATACGGATTAATTGACCGAAAGAGGGACGTGTAACTGAATTTTAAAACCACCCTACGGGCTTGACGCCCGAGTGCGAGGAACCAGCGACTCGCCGCAGTTTCCTCCCGCACCTCCTTGGCGATCCCATCCTGCCTGATGATGAAAGTTGAAAGCGTTGTTTCTTGAACGGCATGCAATTTTTAAAGCCAATCGTGAAAGCATGAAAAAAGGCTATCGCCAA
>JANQLS010000189.1 GCA_028280485.1 Planctomycetota bacterium | reverse complement strand
AGCAAATCACAGATTTGCTTTCACTCCGCTGAACATAGGCTCTGCGAGCCAATGTCCGCGGCCGAGTTGATCCCAACTCGACTTAGTTCCTGTTTAATCAACAGGAACTAAGTCAATTTGCGTGGGATCACGCAAATCACAAAAATAGGCTATTAGTGGAGCGACGCCGCAGCCCTTTAGGGCTATGCCAGAGGTATAGGCAGAACTGCTTGGAGCGTTTGAATCAAGATCGGAACGATCTTTATTCAACAGAAACTAGTTATGAATTCCATCAGCAAAGAACGACTTCAACTTTATTCCCTCTTGGGAAAGCTTCCACCTCGGGATCAGGCGTTTTCCATCCGTACTCGTCGAGAAGAAGACGGCCCTCACTACCGGACCGAACGCATCGAACTAACGATTCCCAACCGACCTCCCATCCCCGGCGTCCTCACCCTTCCCCATCAACCAACGGAGGTGAGAAGCCCGGCTCTTCTCTACAACCATTCTCACGGGGGGGATTACAGCTTGGGTAAAGAAGAACTTCTACAGGGACGCGAATACCTGTTCACGATCCCTCCTGCCATCGACTTAGCCCGACGGGGTTATGTGACCTTAGCCATCGATCATCATTGCTTCGGAGAACGCTCGCAGACGACGGAATCAGCATTGTTTAAAGAGATGCTGTGGAAGGGAGAAGTGCTCTGGGGAGCGATGGTCTACGATAGTTTGAAGGCCTTGGATTACCTTAGCACTCGAAGTGATGTCGACCCCGATCGCATCGGTACAGTGGGGATGTCGATGGGAAGCACCATGGCGTGGTGGCTAGGAGCTTTAGAGCCAAAGATCAGCGTCGTGGTCGACATCTGTTGCCTCACCGATTTTCACACTCTCATCGAAGAACAAAACTTAGATCTCCACGGAGTCTACTATTACGTCCCTCGATTACTTGAGGAGTTCACAACAACCAAGATCAATCAACTGATCGCCCCTCGCCCTCATTTGGCGATCGCGGGAATTCGGGACCCTTTGACTCCAACTCGAGGCCTCGACCGTATAGAATCGGAATTGAAGGAAACTTATAAAAAATTAGGATCAGAAGATAAGTTCCAACTTTTAAGATACGACGTTGAACATCAGGAAACATCAGAAGCGAGAACCGCTTGGCTCGATTTCATCGATCGCTGGCTCAAGTAGAAAAGAAGTTTTAAACTAAGAGAATGATGCAGCCTCTCGACACTCCCATCGTTAAAGATCTCGTCCTGATTGGTGGCGGTCACAGCCACGTCAGTGTGTTGAAGATGTTGGCGATGGATCCCATGCCCGGCGTGAGAATCACTCTGATTGCCCGGGATGTTCATACCCCCTATTCCGGCATGCTACCCGGCTTGATCGCCGGACATTACACCTTCGATGAAACTCACATCGATTTAGGCCCCCTTTGTCAATTCGCTGGCGCTCGTTTGATTCGAGCGAGTGCGAATGGATTAAATTTAAATCAACGCGAGGTCCTGTTCGCCGACCGACCTCCTCTTCCCTTCGATATCCTTTCGATCAACACGGGTTCAACTCCCCGAGCGGAAGAAGTTCCGGGGGCCGAAAAATTCGCCGTCAAAGTCAAACCGATCAATACGTTTCTCAAACGATGGGAAGAACTACTCGAGCGCATCACTGAAAGCCAAACGAAAAAGCATTTAGCCATCGTTGGTGCCGGGGCGGGAGGAATCGAGTTGGCATTCGCCATCCATCATCGTGTCAAGGAAGAGAAAGATTCATCGGGAGATCCAAAGGTCTCCATTCAAATCTTTTCGAAGTCTCCCACCGTCCTTCCTCATCACAACAAGCTCACTCAGAAAAAAGTAGCTCGTCACCTGAGTGAAAAAGGGATCGAGTGCCAATTGAGTCGAGGGATCTCCGAAGTGGGTAAAGACTTCGTCATCGATGATCAAGGAACTCAACACCTCGCCGATGAAGTCTTATGGGTGACTCAAGCAACCGCCGCCCCATGGATCAAAGAAAGCGACTTAGAAACCGATTCCCAGGGCTTCATCAAAGTCAAAAGCACATTAGAGTCGATTTCCCATCCCGGTGTCTTTGCGTGTGGAGATGTGGCTCATGTCATCGAGCATCCCCGAGAAAAAGCGGGAGTCTTTGCCGTTCGTCAGGGGCCACCTCTCTTCGCTAATTTAGTTCACGCCTTAAAGTCGGAATCACTGGAGCCCTTCACTCCCCAAAAGAAATTTTTAACGATCATCTCAACCGGAGAAAAATACGCGATCGCCTCTCGCAATCAATTCGCAGTCGAGGGGAAGTGGGTTTGGAAATGGAAGGATTGGATCGACCAAAAGTTTATGGAAAAATTCAATGTTCTCCCGGAGATGGAAGAACATTCAGCCAGCTCTTTAGCTCCTGCCGATGGAATCACTAATGAAGAAACTTTGAAGCTCCTTTCAAAAACCGCGATGCGCTGTGGCGGCTGCGGAGCCAAAGTGGGTTCGAGCGTTCTTTCCAAAGTTCTTTCGAAACTCAAAATGTCGGACCGCCAAGAGGGAGTCCATTTGAGTTTTGATCAAGGGGATGACGCAGCCGTTTTCGATCTCACCCCCGGCCTCTCCTGCGTCCAGACGATCGATTTTTTCCGCTCTCCCATCGACGACCCTTATCTCTTCGGAAAGATCGCGGCGAATCACGCCTTGAGTGACATTTTTGCTATGGGCGCCAAGGGTAAAGCCGCTTTAGCCGTCGCTACCGTTCCCTTCGGCTTGGAAGAGAAGGTTGAAGCGACACTCTACGCGATGCTTCAAGGTGCGGTTGAAGTCCTCGACGAAGCGGGAGTCGCTCTAGTCGGCGGACACAGTGGAGAAGGAAAAGAATTGGCTTTGGGATTTTCCATCACCGGTGAGGCTGACTCCTCAGAGCTTCTAAAAAAACGGGGCTTAGAATTAGATGACGTTCTAGTTCTCACCAAACCCATCGGAACGGGAACTCTTCTCGCAGGAGACATGAGGCTCAAGGCAAAGGGGCGTTGGATCAGTCATGCCATCGATACGATGCTCCAATCGAATCTCAAAGCCTCCGAAATTCTTAAAAAGCATGGATCTCAGGCCGCAACTGACATCACAGGATTCGGTTTACTGGGTCATGCTCTAGAGATGCTTCAAAACCCAGCTATTGGAATCAAGTTGTCTTTGAAAGATATACCCTACTTGGAGGGAGCGACGGAACTCGTTCAACAGGGGATTTTCAGCACTCTCCAAGAATCAAATGTTCGCTTGAGAAGAGGGGTTGAAGCTTCAGAAAAAAACCGCCAAGATCCGCGCTTCGCCTTGCTCTTCGATCCACAAACTTCAGGGGGCTTGTTGGCCGGCTTGCACTCAGAAAACGTCTTAGCTTGCCTCGAAGAACTGAATTCTGCCGGTTACCACCGGAGCCAAGTTATCGGTCGAGTGGTCACTCCGAATTCAAGTGATGCTCCGATTGAAATCGTTGATTAGATCATTGAATCTATAATTTTATTCTTCCCCAACTTGCCATCTCCCCCACCCCTTACTTAGAATACTCCTCCATTTTCAATCCTTTAAATACCTTATAAATTTTCAGTATTCATATTCAGAATGGAGCAGTCGACTATCATGTCCCAGGTTTGGCACAATTCGGATTCGTTATTTCATAAAACCCTCATCGTCCAAGACGGCAACGTATACTTAGGTTCCGCAAGTGAAGAACGAGCTGGTTCTTTAGACTCTCTTCTCTCCTCCGGGACGAAGCCGATGCTCTTACTCGGCGATGAAGCGATTCAGTTTAAAAAGATGAACATCATCCAAATTCACTCGAATGTGGATGGGACCGATATCGATTTTAAATATAAAAGTGAAGGATCCACTAAAAAAGCTACGATGGGCTTCGAGGAAGAAGAAGAGCGAGATCAAGCCCTCGATGCGATTGAAAACTCACTAGGATTAAAACGCTCTCGCGAAGATTGGTCTCGCCTGCGCTCCGTTCGTGGACCGGTGATCGCGATGATCATCTTCGGAGTCATTACTTACGTATTGAGATTGGCCGCTCAGGATCTGGTTGATAACCCAGATCCCGAGATTACGGGTCGCCGTAAGATGATTAAAAGAATCTTTGTGGCGGTCCTCGACTTCTTTGGTCCTACAGGGGTAACGGTGATTGGTGCGATTTTAATCGGTTTATCCGTCTTGGTTTTATTTAACCGACTGAAGACGCCCCTGTCGTTTATTGTATTAAAAAAATAGGATTGACTCGTTAACCTGAAATTGATCCTGTAGCGCCACCCCTTGCGGGTGGCTTTCCTTAAAAGATCATAAGAACTTTTATAGATAGAGGCGTGATTCAGGGAATGGCCTGGGTCAAGCCCAGGCGCTACAGGGATCACCGGTGTTTTTAGATTGGAACTCTTTTCTATTAACTAGCGCTTCGGGCTAGTTAACCTTCGTTTGAAAATTATTTAGGCAATTGAAGGTACTGTAAAATTTAACCAAACACCTCTTCCAAAGCCTTACGCATCACGCTTGGATCCGCATCAACTCCCGTCCAATACTCGATTCCGATGACTCCTTGGTTGACGAGCATTCCTAAGCCGTCGATGACTTTACATCCTTTGGCTTCGGCTTCGCGTACAAGATGCGTACGGGGAGGATTGGGAATCACATCCGCGACGACTTGACCTTCTCGAAGAGTGTTGAAGTCGAAATCGAGCTGAGCATCGACATCGGGAAACAAGCCGATCGATGTGGCATTGATCACGACCTCGGCAGATTCAGGAATGGCAAAAGTTTTATCCCAAGGAACAAATTCGGCATCGGCAGGAACTTTGTCATTGAGAAGCTGAGTCAGTTCTTCACCGCGTTCAACACTTCGATTGACAACTGTAATTTTAGTCGCTCCGGCGAGAGCCACTTCAACTCCGATAGCTCGGGCGGCTCCCCCGGCGCCGAACATGACAACCTCTTTACCAGTCGGATCGGTCAGTTCTTTCAGACCCGTGACAAAACCTTTTCCGTCAGTATTCTCACCGATCAATTGATCTCCACGGCGAACGACGCAGTTGACAGCCCCCATCACGGAAGCAGATTCCCCTAATCCATCGAGGTGCTCGATGACGGCGACCTTATGAGGGATCGTACAGTTGAATCCCTGAAATCCCATCGCCCGGGCTCCCTTGACAGCATCGGCTAAGCCATCGGGAGCGACTTCGATCGTAAGATAACGCCAATCCAAACCGTGATGACGGTAGGCAGCTTCCACCATCGCCTGGGTAGGGTTCTCAGAAACGGGTTGACCGAAGCATGCCGTGAGTTCTTGTTTGAAATTTAATTCTTTAGCCATGAGGTGTCCCTCTCAGTATCCCTTTAGATAGATGAATACACTTAATTTGTTTGCCTTGTGAATGGGGCTCCCCTTCGGAGAGCAAAGCCCAACGATACCCGTAAGGCGATTCATTATCAAGACTTGCAAAGCTAAATCTCAAGAAAGATACCAACCTTGAGATTGAAGAAATCCCCTAAAAACGTTATGGTATCAGGCTGGTCAACGCCGGAGAAGACACTGAGTTTTGGCTCTCTCCTCTATTCTTAAAACTGTTAACGGATACCCCCAAAGCGATGAAAATTTCACATCTCTTTTTATTCACCTTACTCTCATTCGGAATGCTCGCCGGTTGCAGTTCAAAACCAGGAGATAATTCTAAACCTCAGACCAATCCCAATGATGAAAACAAGACGACTGAAAATACGAAGTCGAAAGGGACGATCGCCATCTCCGTCTTGACGATGACGAATCCGTTCTTCAAGGTCTTAGCTGAAAACGTTGAGGCAGAAGCTAAAAAACACGGATACGATGTTATTGTAACCAGTGGTGAGAAAGACGTTGCTATACAACAGAATCAAGTGAAAGATTTCATCGTCAAGAAAGTCTCTGCGATCATCTTATGCCCTTGTGATTCAAAGTCGATTGGTCCGGTAGTTAAAGAAGCTAATGATGCGGGTATTCCAGTTTTCACAGCCGACAATGCTTGTTTGGCTGAAGGGGTAGAAATCGTTTCACATATCGGTTCAGATAATTTAGGAGGGGGCCGATTGGGTGGAGAAGCGATGATCAAAGCATTAGGTGATGAAGGTGGGAAAGTCGTCATCCTTGACTATAAATCAGCTGAATCTTGCCTATTACGAGTTCAAGGATTTAAAGAAGTCATCAACAAGCACAACGAGGGTAGAGAAACTGGAAAAATTGACATAGTAAGTGAACTTCCGGGCGAAGGGGATAAAGAACTTGGCTTTAAAGCCACAGAGGATTCGCTTCAAGCTCATCCTGATTTGAGAGGTATTTTTGCAATCAACGACCCCGCTGCTCTTGGAGCTTATGCTGCCTTAGAAAAAGCCGGGAAACAAGATCAAGTGAAAATCGTCGGTTTCGATGGTCAACCCGATGGTTTAAAAGCCATCGACGAGGGGAAGATCTTTGCCGATCCTATTCAACTACCCGACCGCATAGGTAGGCAAACCGTACAAACTATTATTAAGTACTTCTCAGGTGCAAAGGTAGAAAAAGAACAGCTCATTCCGACTGAACTTTACTACGGAAAAGGCAAGAAATAATCGCACCTGAATCGATCCTTTCCCGATGAACCATCATTCGAATTCCCCACTACTAAAACTCCGGGGAATCATCAAAACTTACCCCGGAGTTCGCGCACTCAGTGGAGTGGATCTGGACCTCGCCCCCGGCGAGGTCCTGGCACTATTAGGAGAGAATGGTGCGGGGAAAAGCACTCTGATCAAATCGATTGGAGGGGCGATCAGCCCCGACGGGGGGAGCATCGAAGTTGAAGGTGAAGCCCTTCCTTTCAATGACCCTCACGCTTCTCGCGACCAGGGCATCGGCATCATCTACCAAGAGTTCAATCTCGTTCCCGCCCAATCCGTCCGCGATAATATCTTTTTGGGGCAAGATCTCACTCGAAACGGCTTCATTCAAGCGAAACAAGAATCCCAGAAAGTCAGAGACCTCCTCCACCAACTGGGCTTGGATATCGACCCCGAAACCTTGTGTCGAAATCTATCTGTTGCGGAACAGCAATTGGTGGAAATCGCCAAAGCTCTTCTCCTCGATGCTAAGATCTTGATTTTAGATGAACCCACCGCAGCCTTGCCTCCACACGAAGTGGATTCCCTTTTAAAGATTGTTTCTGAGTTAAGAGACCGAGGACTAGGAATCATCTATGTGAGCCATCGCCTTGAAGAAATTTATCGTATCGCTGATCGCGTCTTAATTCTTCGGGATGGTTCTACCGTCATTCAATGTCCTCTAGACGATTTGAGTAGGGAAGAGATGATCGAACATATGGTGGGACGAAAACTCGATCAAGAATTCCCTCAACGGGATCGTACCCACCAAACAGAGTCCGACCTGAAGCTCGAAGTGAATCAACTCGGTCGAGGGCGGCGAGTTAAAAACATTTCATTCACAGCCAAGGGGGGAGAGATCTTAGCCTTAGCTGGTTTAGTTGGAGCCGGTCGAACCGAAACTGCCCGATTGTTATTCGGGGCGGATCGACCCGAAAGGGGAACAGCGACTCTCAACGGAAAGCCCTTAAAAATGAAAAGCCCTCGTCAGGCTATCCGGGAGGGAGTTTGTCTTCTCACCGAAGATCGGAAAGCTCAGGGTTTGGTCTTAGGACGTTCGGTAAGAGAAAACTTTGGGTTACCGAATCTTCCCCAACTTTCAAAATTCAGTTTTATTCAGCAGCGGATCGAACGTCGACTTTTTAGTGATTTCATCGACAGGATGAAGATCAAAGTCCCCCATTCAGAACAACTCGCGAAGAACCTCTCCGGTGGGAACCAACAAAAGGTCGTACTTTCGAAGTGGCTTCAGTCCGAGTCTAAAGTTCTCATCTTTGACGAGCCCACTCGAGGGATCGATGTGGGAGCTAAATATGAAATCTACCAATTGATGCATGACTTGGCGAACCAGGGTAAGATCATCTTGATGATCAGCTCTGAACTCCCCGAAGTCTTGGGAATGGCGGATCGCATCTTGGTTCTCCACGAAGGAAGAGTTGCCGGTGAAGTCGAAAACCACCCCGGTTTAACTCAAGAAGATATTCTCAATTTAGCCGTAGGTTCCAGTGTTGGTGGAGATCGTCGAAGCGCATGAGTTCCAAAGGTAGTTCCAAATCCTTCAGCCCGTGGAAGCTCTTATCAGAGAATGGAATTCTGATCGGGTTGTTGTTGCTGTGTGCGCTGTTTAGTTATTTGACGTATGAGGAGCAGCAACCTACCGGTGCGTCGGCTGGGATTCAAGTAGCGGATCTCATCCAAGACAGATACTCTCCAGGCTCGAATGTATTGATCATCATCAAGCCGGAACCTCCTGAACAAAATGAGTTCGCTCAAGCAGCTTCCCAGGCTCTTCAAGAATACGGGCACACTGTAGTTGAAATTGTCGTCGGAGCACCTCCAGATGCTCGCCAAGCTTGGGACCGATTAAAAGCGGAAGGAAAAACAGTTCAAGCCATCGCCGCCACCCAGGACGTCTCTCAGTGGACCGTCTTCGATTTCATGGAGGGCTTTGATCGGAAAAATATCGTTCGAGCCGAGAGTTACAATTGGCCGACATTTCTAATGAGGGCCAATCTCGTAAACATCGCCGGGCAGATCGCGGTGATCGCGATTTTGGCTATCGGCATGACTTTAGTTATCATTACCGGTGGCATCGATCTATCGGTGGGTTCATTAATTGCCTTTTCAGCTGTCGTTTCTTGTTGGTTCATCCAAGAAAAATTTGGTGCCCAAGAAGCCTCTACTATGAGCATGATCATCGCTTGCCTCATTGCTATAGCGGCCTGTGGTTTAATTGGCTTATTCTCCGGGGCTCTTATCACCACTTTTGACTGCCCTCCCTTTATCGCGACCTTAGGCATGATGATGATAGCTAGCGGTTTAGCATTCATCATCGCAGAGGGGCAATCGATATATAAAATTCCCGAGTCTTTTAAATGGTTAAGCCACCAAAAAGACATTGTTGAAAGTGTATGGGATACAGTCAGATTCGGGATGGGCCCCAAAGATCTATCAGTTCCCAACTCCGTTGTCTTGATGTTAGTCCTCTACGTAATCACCCATATCGTAATGACGCGAACGACATTAGGACGATATATCTACGCTGTTGGAGGAAATAGAGAAGCGGCCCGTCTTTCCGGTGTACCCGTTATATTCATCCTTTTATTTGTCTATACAATTTGTGGAGCTTTAGCTGGCTTAGGTGGCGTCGTTTTAGCTTCTCAACTGAATTCAGGACTCCCAACTTACGGCTTAATGTATGAACTCTTCGTAATTGCTGCTGTCGTTGTCGGAGGAACTTCTCTTTTTGGCGGTGAGGGAAAAATTACGGGGACGTTAGTAGGAGCGTTTATAATTGCGGTCATTAGAAATGGGATGAACTTAACAAACGTTGAATCCTATACTCAAAAAGTCGTGCTGGGCTTGGTCATATTGATTGCAGTATTGATTGATAGGATTAAAAAGAAGGGCTTGATGGGGAAGTTTGTAACTGCATTGAAAAACGTAATATTAATATTAGGACGAATGGTACGTAGCAGTGACTAAGGAATTCATTATTCCTCATCCGGTTAACTTTATATCAAAATTGAGGGCAGCTTATGTCGAATCATGGTTATATTTCTATTGCATCGGGATTAGTCTTCATCGGTTCATGTTTCTTAATGGTTCCCGGCGCTCTCAGAAACGCTGATGCAGCCCAGGCTTTAATGATATTGGGGGGAATTATCGCTTCCATATCTATCTTATGTTGGCTCGCTTCAATTCATCGATTACAAAAAGCAATGGAAGATGAACCCAGAGTGGTCCATTTAAAGAAAGAAGAGTCGACGTAATCGAAACATTATTTATTAGTGCCGCCCTTACAGGGCTAAGATCAATTTTTCTCGTAACCCAGGGCGACGCTTCGCTCTGCCCTGGGCTATGAAGTGGCGGGCTTTCAGCCCTTGGATTAAACAGCGTTTTTAAGAAGGACCGCACTCGGAAAGTGCGGACTACTTTTGCCGACTACTTTCGACTACGATACGGTTGCTCAGGAATGGGGCGATCTTCGACAGCGCGAAATTCTTTGAATCTTAGGTTTTTGAAGCGAATTTCCATCGGCGGGCCCTTGTGAAGTTGAAGGCCAAGTAAACCCGATCGCTTAAACTTTTCGGCATCGTTGTCGACGAACTCCATGAAGGTCTCACCGTTGATGCGATGGAATAGCCGATTTTCATTAGCGACGATGCGGTATTCGTTCCAATCATCGATTTTGATCGCCTTTAATAACTCTTCGTCACTCTTCAATTCCTTAACCGAACTTTTTCCTCGCCGCTGAAGAATGCCCCGTCCTTTCTCTTCGTACAGGATTCCTGTGAACTTTTGTCGAGCATCGATGTCGGCTTGATACCCGCTGAGAACCCATTTCCCGAACTCAGGTCTCTCCTGGCTTCGGTATTGAATCCCCGAGTTCGCTCTCGGATTTTTCGATGAAATTTTAAACTCTAAGCGCAATTCAAAATCCCCGCCCCATCCTCCGCGCCAGATGAGGAAGCTGTTGTGCTTCAAGGGATTTTCAGCCACGGTCTGCCCGATGATCTGTTGATCCTCGACACGCCAAAGCTCGAGGTCTCCGTCCCAACCCGTTAGATCACGACCGTTAAAGATCGGACGAAAACCAGGTTCCCGATGATTCGCTGAAGGCTCCTTGACAATACGAACCTCCTGAGGAATCGATTCTGCCAGTTGTTTTTTGATGGATTCAAACTGGGGGAGCATCGCTAAATTATCCCATTCAACCGGATCGTTGCGATGATCGTAAAGTTCCTCACTCCCATCCGAGTACCGAATATAACGCCAATGGTCACTTCGGACGGAATGATGGACTCCTCCGCGAGTCGTCACAGCAACGGAATTCCACGGTGCTTTAGGATCTTTAACCAAAGGCATCAAACTCTTGCCGTCGAGCCCTTTTAATTCCTTGAGTTGGGCCCCTTCAATTAAGGTGGGGAAGAGGTCGATCAAACTCACCACTCGATTACATTTTTGGGCCTGGGCCCCGGGAAGTGAAATGATCAACGGGACGCGAGTTGCTTCTTCCCAATTCGTGCTCTTGTGCCACCGTTTTTTCTCCCCGAGATGCCAACCGTGATCCGACCATAAACAAACGATCGTGTTTTTGGCATAGGGACTCTGATCTAAGGCATCTAAAATCTTCCCCACCATCGTATCCGCAAAGGCGATATTGGCGAGATAAGCTCTCACGGCTTCTTTCCAAAGTCCCTTGTCGAGGATGCGTTGATGCATATGTTTTTTCTTTCGAAGATAACGTAAAGCTGCCTGAGGGATATCGGAGACATCGTCTTTGAGTACGGTGGGAAGTTTTATCTCTTCGACAGTTGGAACGGCATCGAAAAATTCTTGAGGAACGTACCAAGGTCCATGGGGTCGGTAGATTCCGACCGCAAGGAAGAAAGGCTTGTCGTGCTTCTTCGCTAATTGACCTTCAGCCCATTTTACACTTCTACCATCGCTGGTCTCCTCCCAGGGCACATCGATCGACCCCCAGTCCCAATGCCAAATATCTAATCCATTCATGTTGCGCCCCGTCATCACGCTGGGCTCGGCGATTTGACGATCGTGGGAAGGGAAGCGCTCCGTCCAGGATTGTGGATGATTAAATCCCCTCAATCCTCCGTGCCCGCCATTGAGGGCTCCCACCTCACAACCGTGATTCGCATGAAAGATCTTTCCGGCAGCCGCGGTGTAATAGCCATTCTCTTTAAAGTACTGCCCGATCGTTGGACGCCCTTGAAGATAAGGAGATTTCCTCCAATCTTGTTGATTACCATGGACTCCAGAAGTGGCGGGATGCATACCGGTCATCACGCTCGCCCGCGAAGGATTACAAAGCGGGGCATTACAATGCGCGTTTAAAAACAATGTCCCTCGATTCGCCAAACGGTCGATATTCGGAGTTTTAGCTTGGGGATGACCTCCCATACAACCGATCCAATCGTTGAGGTCATCGACGGCAATAAAGAGGATATTGGGTTGAGGATCAGCGGCAGACAAGGGATGAGTAAAAGCTAAAACGGCAAGGAGTTGCCAAATATTTTTAACCAGCCTTAATTTCATCATTTGATTTTTAAGAGCACTTTCTTTTAATCAGAGGCTAACAAGTACGCTACCACTATATCGGATAAGCCCTGTAGCGCCACCCCTTGTGGGTGGCCATTTCTGAAACCTCGCTTAGAACTTAAAATTCATCATCCATACAAGGAAATGGCCTGGGACAAGCCCAGGCGCTACAGACGAAAATGGCTGCAAAGTTTAGCTCTGGTAAGTCTAAATTGAACCTCAAATCATACCCCCAACGCATCGTTTGCTTGACGGAAGAGACCACAGAGACTTTATATCTCTTAGGAGAGCAAGACCGCATCGTCGGTGTTTCGGCCTATACGGTTCGACCCACTGAAGCGAAAGAGAAGAAGAAAGTTTCAGCCTTCGTTAAAGCGAATTACAAAAAGATACTCGAATGCGAGCCGGATCTCGTCTTAGCGTTCAGCGATCTACAAGCCGAGATCTCGATGGAATTAGTGAAACGAGGAATTACGGTCTTCACTTTTAACCAAAGAAGTATCCAAGAAATCTTGGAGATGATCATCACCTTGGGACGAATTGTCGGAGCTGAAAGTACGGCTTTTTCTTTGGTAGAGGAACTTCAAGAACAATTGAATCAAGTTCGAGAACAATCGACAAAGCTACCCTTCCGACCCCGAGTTTGGTTTGAAGAATGGGATGATCCTCTCATCGGCGGGATTCAATGGGTGGAAGAACTCCTTGAGATCGCCGGAGCCCAACTCTGCTTCCCTGGACTCGGCCAAGGATCTTCAGCGACTGAACGCATATTAAAACCAAATGAAATTCCCCCAACGGATCCTCAGATCATCTTCGCTTCTTGGTGCGGAAAAAAAGTCGATATCGATGCCATTCGATCTCGCCCCGGCTGGGAACAGATTTCGGCGATCAAGACTCGAGACATCATCGAAATCGACCCTTCCATCATCCTCCAACCGGGACCCGCAGCCTTAACGGATGGACTTCAGGAGATAAAAAAACACGTTCAGAAATACTGTAAAAAATATTCCTGAACGTGCTTTTATTCGATGGAAGATAAAGAGGATTTTATAAGAGTTCTTTCACGTTTTCGGGAGGCCTCCCAATCACAGCCCGACCATCGATACTGACGATCGGACGTTCGATCAGAACTGGATTCTCAACTAAAAGGGATATCCACTCTGCCTCGCTTCGATCATCGTCAACTTTCAATTGAAGCACTTTAAAGAGTTTCTCTTTCGTTCGAATGATCTGAGTGGCTTTTAACCCCAGTTGCTTTAAAAGTTTTTCGAGCTCCGCTTTCGTTGGAGGAGCCTCTAAATACTTTACAACTTCGACCTCTACCCCTGCTTCTTCTAAGAGTGCCAAGGTTTGACGACTCTTACTGCAGCGGGGATTGTGAAGAATTCTCGCACTTCCCATCACCGGATCTCACTTCTTCTTTTTCTTTTCAGCGGGAACTTCGCCCTTGATGGGATCGAAGAGAGAAACTTTATCCTCAGTAGGGAAATTCTTAGGAATCTTTTTGAAGGTAACTTTCCCCTTAGCGGCCCATTCTGTTCCTCTCAGAAGGATGAATTGGAACCCCGTACAGAGCATGGAGTGAGGACTGTGCCCCATGGGGGTGTGGAAGATCCGACCTTTTCCGTAACTGATGGTCATGATGATCGGTTCGTGTTCATCGGTTCCTCCGTGACTCTTAGCAGCAAAGGAAGTCGCGAGGACTTTCATGTTCTTTGCTGGACCCCGCAAGCGGTCGTAGAGCTCATCTCTGGCGTGGAGCCATTTTTTGGGAAGCCCCTTCAAAATGGGATGATCAGGGACATGGTGCGTGACTGAGAATGGATGTTGACGACCGTGGCTTCCTCCCCGACCTTTGCTGTGATCTTCAACGAATTTTCCATCACGAAGTCGAATGTAAGGACCTGATTTCTCGTTACGACCACCCCAACCGCCGAGGCCGATCATTTCATTAAAAGCTTTCCATTTCGGAAAGGAATTATTCGCAGCGTGAATGATGGAAACCCCACCGCCTGCTTTAACATACTCTTCAAAATCTTTTTGAGTGGCTTCTGGCCAATCTTGCCCATTGTAATTGGAGAGAACGACATCGTAGTTTTTAAACTTGGGCCGAAACTTCGACATATCTTTACCGCGAGGAGGCGCCGTGGCAACATCGACGGTGAAACGGCCCGACTTTTCTAGTGTAGCTTTCATAATGGGCGAAGTTTTGGCCCAGTTATGATTGTTCTGTCCATCGACGAGGAGGACTTTAATCTTCTTACTCTCCTTAGATCCTTTCTTTTCTGTGGCAATCGCCGAGAAACCAGAAAAGAGAAGGGCCGCAAAGACGATCCCCATGATCAGGCGGGAAAACTGGAATAAATTTTTCATTTTGCTGACTCTCCTAGGAAGAAGTATTCATTTCAAAGTTGGATAAAATCTTTAATGGTCGTGATCTATTATTTTGCCACGAACCGACCTTAAGACTGAAGATCTGATCTTAGATTTTCCTCGATTCTAAAGCCTATTCGCTTCCCCGCACTCGATCGATAACTCCACGGATAGCACGCGCTCTCTCCTGAATCCCCTGCCAATCTTGAGTTTGAATCGATTTTTGGGGAGCGATCCAAGATCCTCCTGCGCAATCCACCCAGGGATGAAGAAGATACTCTTCTAAGTTTTTAGGACTAATCCCCCCCAAGGGTAAGTACTGAACATTTAAATGAGCGAAGGGAGCACCCATCGTCTTTAAATGTTTAAGCCCTCCGGCAGAATCAGCGGGGAAGAACTTTAAGAATCGGCAACCGAGCTCTAAGGCTTGTTCAATTTCTGTAGGAGTCATAATTCCCGGTGAAAAGGGTAAACCTTGCTGAATCGCTTCTTGAACCACGTGAGGATTTAAGCCTGGAGCGACCGCAAAATCAGCTCCCGCAGCTAATACGGATCCAACTTGTTCGGGCCGCAAGAGAGTCCCCACACCGCAGGTCATCTCAGAGTAGTTAGCTTTTATGATTCTTAAGGCATCGAGAGCGACGGGTGTTCTTAGAGTTAATTCAATCGCCGAAATCCCCCCCGCCAATAGTGCCTCGGTGAGAGGTTCGACCGCTGAGAGATCATCGATGACTAAAACGGCGACAAAGCCACTTTGTTCGAGTTTAGATTTTAATGGAGTGGGAAAAACATTCTCCCCGCTATCTTGCCGAACTTCACTCATGGAAATTGAACCTTAAGAACGGAATCTTCACTTTCTTGGATGCTCTCACCCTTTGAGATCTTCCAAACATTTCGATCAGGATCTCCCACAACGATACGATAGGTCGAATCCTCAAACACCTTGGGGCGGAATTTTTCAGACTTCACTCTCAAACCGTAGACGAGCTGATCCGACTTTTCATCGTAGATTTTAACGACG